>NZ_CAXTTT010000087.1:29624-34194 GCF_964247315.1 uncultured Nostoc sp. | reverse complement strand
TAATATACTCCATTATCCCATACTGTATTGCACTCAATCAGGAACCGCTATATAACAGCTAATAACTGCTGGAGAAGTTTGATCAAACTTCCCCACAAGCCAAGACTTGGGCGACTGTCAGTGCCAACTCGGTAAAATATACTGATGTAATGCGATCGCTATTCTGAAATACAGCTTCTTCATACAGTCCATCTACCAAGGTCAGCACGATAACCTGTTGTTTAGCGAAATCAACAATCCAGTATTCAGGAATTCCCCTAGCTGCATACTCAGAGCGCTTGTAGCGGTAGTCTCGGTCTTCATTAGCTTTACCAGGGGAGACAACCTCAACCACTAGCGCCGGAGATGGCATATCTACAGTAATCGTTGCTCGCCCACCCCCGATTGTGGTAAATAACTCCTCAGTCAATATCATCAAGTCTGGTAGTCGCACTCGATTTCCCGTGACTATAATTTCTGTATCTTTATGACGGATGAAGCGGATTGGCACAAATTTAAAGAATTCTGACAGTAAATACAAGGAAATTAAATTATTTCTATCCGTTTCTGGAGGCATTGCTACAAGTTCTCCATCCACCATCTCATAGCGGGTATCTGTGCCGTCATCATACGCTAGATACTCCTCAAGGTTGAGCTTTTTTGTAGTGGTGGTCATGGCAGATAGAGTGTGACCTGATTCTTGGATTATTAATTGTAGCTTCAGCCAAGCGATCGCGTTGGCATTTTATCGCAAGAGGACGACTTGGGGGATGAGAGGCACAGGGGAAAGACTTATTACAACTTCCCCTCTGTTCCCCTGCTTTATCTCCCCCTTTCCCTACTCCCTACTCCCCACTCCTCCTCATACTTTGCAGTACAACAACTAAGATGCCGATAAATCCGAGGATTGGAAGTGCGATCGCCCAAGTTGGTAATTGTTGAGATTGACCCTCTACTAAATCACCATTGACATCTCGCAGGTTTCGTGTATTTTGTGTAGATCCGCCTCCTGCCACAGTCACTTCAAATTTGAACTCAAAGGGTTTGAATCTTGCCCCAGAAACAGGTTTACCATTTAGTTGCAACTCATAAAGACCTGGTTTGGGAAAGGTAATATCTGCACCTGGGATGCCTCGATAACGTTCGGCTGCTACAGGTTCTAACTGTGGTTCTAACAGTGGTGGCTCTCCGGTTGCATAAGGTTCGGCATAAACAGCCAACTGACAATTACACTGTGACAGAGGAATAACCTTTCCACCTCTGCGGGTAAGTGCAAACCAGGCTTGGCTTGGTTCTCCAGCACGGGGATTATCATTTGGTTCAATGTGGAGAGTGCCGCCAACATCTCCAGCTACTTCTACCTTATGAGCAAAAGCCGGGTAAAGATTAGTTATTGATATAACTAAACAACTGAGGAATAATAAATACTTTATTGTTCCTTGATTCTTCCAGAAAATGCCTTTGAGGGGGTAACGCCTCTGTTTTTGACTCGTAGGAATGGAGCCAGAAAATAAGGATGATTTACCGCGATTTGGTTGGGGGAACATAAAACTTTTCTACGGCTAACTTTGACCAAAAAAAGCGCGATGCCTACGGCAAGGGCTTCGCCCTACGCACTAGCAAGACACTGAGAGTAACAATTACCATCAGTACTGCCGCTAATTTATTTCCCCAAGTTGATTGCAAGGAACCCAGGTAATGGGAACCAATCAACACAGTATGAATGGCACTCAAAAGCAAGGCTGGCACACCCAATAGATGAATCTGTCGCCAACGCTTGCCCAAAGATTTTTGCAACGATTCCCAACTTGTAAAAGCGGCGGGGGACATTAATACCAATGCTACAGCACCCGCAGCCATCCCCCACTGAAATTCTGGCGGCAGAAATGAAAAGGCGGCAAAATTCCATTGCAATGAGTGTTCTATCATGTGGAAGGTGTGAACCACAGAAAGCACAAAAGATCCCACACCCAAGCCGCGGCGATAACGCAGTGGTGAAGCCCACAAGCCACTAATCGGACGCGCAATTAACGCCAAAATTAAGCAGATTAAGGCGGCATGTCCGGTGTAATCTACCATTGTGTCACCAGTCCGCAGCAAGGTGATAATGCCAATGGTGAGTGTTACCCAACCGCCTAATCGAAACAACTGACTGCGCCTGTCTTTACTTACCAAAGATGTAGAAACGCCTACACCTAGCATCGTGGGCAAGGTTCCCAAGCCAAAAGCCAGCATAGTAGCTGTACTCATCCATAAATTGCCAGTTTCAGCGGCTTTAATTTGGGCAGCATACAAGAAACCACAGGGCATTAAACCCCAAGTCATCCCTAAAAGCATTGGCGTCCACCATTTGGTTTTTAAGGAAAGCTTAACCATTCTTCTGCTGAGGCGATCGTGTAAACTACCTTGCAATAGGGGATGTAACACGGGAATACGCGGTAGTAAATCGGGTTTTAGTTGTCCTAAGCCAAACCAAATCAACATCACACCAGTCAGAATTGCCATCCAGCGTCGGAAGTCGCTGCCAACACCCGCTAGCTGTCCACCTTGCAGCAATACCGAACCTAGCGCCCCAATGCCAGCACCGACTAGAGCATAGCTTAACATCCGCCCCAGGTTTAGCAGGATATGAAATTTTAATTGCTGTTGCCAAGTATCGGGTTTTTCTAAGGTTAATGTCCGTCCCAAGGAGACTGTTTGTGGACTTTTTGGCTGATAAGACAAAGAAAATGCCACTGTTAGCGGGCCACACATCCCAAAGCAATGTCCAAAACTCCCCAGGAACCCCAGGATTGCGATCAGCAACAAATCTACCATAAAAAACCCCTGAGTCATCAGTCCTGAGTGTCCGAATAAAGATGTTGAAGAAGTAATAAGAAATTTTTTCTTTTCTTCTTTACTCAGTACTCAACACTCCTCTAGTGCGGAACTGTAAGTGAAGTTGCGATCGCTGTCAAAAGACAAAGCGTCAAACTTGATGTTTACAAGAAATCCTATTCCTAAAGGTGAATATCTGCAATGCGGCTGTTAGGGACTTCCAAAAAATAAAACATCCCCCCTTTTTGATAAAAATTATCATTCTCATAAAGCAGCACGGGTGTCTATATAGGAATCATATTTGATTTCTGAAAAAGGCTACAAGATAATACGGAAGGATATATCTGTTTAAGAGCGAACAATGATGAACTAGAATCGACAAGCTGCGATCGCTTATCTATGAGATCAACCCCCTATCGCTTTTATTAGAAGCAAAAAATAATACTGCCCGTGGCAAATTTAGATGCGATCGCTTTGGTTAACGGTACTTAACATTTTGAGGGATAAACAGTTACCAGAGAGGATAGTTTGGCAAGACTGGTTAAACAATACAAGAATGAATTTCACCCTTTGATTAAGCTGGTGCAATGGCTCTAGAGTTGATACTGACTCTAGAGCCATTGCTTGCAAATTTCTCCAACTTATAAATTTTCCCGATTTTTGGTATTTTTAGCCTTTCTAGATAGATCAACAAGTTGAGTACACATTGGGTTAAGCATTGATTTGAAGCACGATTTTGCCCTGGACATGACCGCCCTGACTCAATTCCTGAGCTTGACGGGCTTCAGATAAAGAAAAGGTCTGAGCAACAACCGTCTTAAGCTGCCCGGAATCGAGTAAACTAGCAATTTCCTCTAGCAGCGAGGCCGAGGGTTTCATATTCATCATCTCTGCACGGATACCTTGTTCTTGAGCTTTTTGAGCATTAGGGGGAGCGGCGGTTGCAACCAGAATGCCACCCGGCTTCAGCACTGAATAAGACCGCGCTTGTGTGTCGCCACCTAACGTATCTAGAACTACATCGACATTCTCAACAACTTCTTCAAAGGGTGTTGCTTTGTAGTCAATCGCTTGATCTGCACCCAGAGAGCGGATAAATTCTACATTCGCGGCTGAGGCAGTTCCAATGACGTGCGCTCCTTTCCATTTAGCAAACTGCACCGCGAACATGCCAACTCCGCCCGATGCCGCATGAATCAGGACGGTTTGACCAGGCTTGAGATCAGCACGATCAAACAACCCTTGATAGGCGGTCATTGCTACCATCGGCACCGATGCCGCTTGCACAAAATCCAGCGTCTCCGGCTTGAGGGCGATCGCATCTTGTGGAGCCGTAGCGAACTGGGCATAAGCTCCCATTCGCAGTTCACCATAAACTGCTTGACCAACTTGGAATGCTTTGACATCAGTGCCGATCGCTTCCACAATCCCTGCAACATCCATTCCAGGCGTGAACGGCAAAGGCATTGGAAAAATCTCTTTCATGTAGCCTGCCCGGATTTTCCAATCAAGCGGATTGACTCCAGCCGCCTGAACCCGAATTAGCACTTCATTCGGTTGTGGTTCGGGTTGCGCTATAGTTTCCAGTGTCAGCGCGTCTGACTCACCATAGTTATGAACGCGAATTGCTTGCATTATCTTATTTACCTAAATTGTTATAGTGTGTCAAATTCGACGAAATCTGTGAGGAGAAAATCATCCTCAAATTAAAATTGAACAAAAATAATAAACGGCTGCCCGAATTCAATAAACGGCTGCCCGAATTCAATAAACG
>NZ_CAXTTT010000087.1:0-29524 GCF_964247315.1 uncultured Nostoc sp. | reverse complement strand
AATAAACGGCTGCCCGAATTCAATAAACGGCTGCCCGAATTCAATAAACGACTGCCCGAATTCAATAAACGACTGCCCGAATTTAATAAACGACACTCCGAATTCTATGAACATGCCTTTGACATTTGGGCTTCTGCCTTAACTTGACACCAATGACATCTTGTCGTCCTTTCTGGGCAGGCAAGATGCCTACCCCACAATGGAATCAAGGTTTAAAAAAATTAAGTTGTCTACGGCGTTACCTCACTTCGTTGATACCCAAGCAGGTTGTTTAACAAGCGATCGCACAGCCTCGACAATAGAAGAAGCGTCAATTTTCGCTGCATGAAGTAGCTCTTCTGGAGTACCAGATCCAGGCAGATCCCGTACTGCCAGTTTGATTAAGTTTAGTGGCAATCCACCAGAGGTAGGAGCAGCATCTGTACCCACAAAAGCATCAAGGACAGCAGCTCCCAGTCCACCCTCGTGCCAATGGTCTTCGACTACAACGAGTTTGCCCTGGGTATCACGGGCAGCCTGATGCAGGGTTGTAGCATCAATTGGTTTGACTGAATAAGCATCGATAACGCGTACCGTAATCCCTTCCTGCTTGAGCTGCTGATATGCTTTAAGAGCTTCATGTACCGTAATACCTGCTGCAATCACTGCTGCTTGATCCTGCTCAGAACTACGGATGACCTTGCTGCCACCAATTGAAAAATCTTCCTCAGCTTTATAGAGAACAGGTGTGCTTTCACGGGTTGTGCGTAGGTAGACAATACCATCACAATCGACCATTTGGGCGACAAGTTTAGCGGTTTGATTGGCATCACTAGGGTAAAGCACAGTGCTGCCGTACACCGCTCTCAAAGAAGCTAAGTCTTCCAGTGCCATTTGTGAAGGGCCATCCTCACCAATTGAAATTCCTGCATGAGAACCAACAAGTTTAATATTGGCGCGAGAAATGGCAGCCATCCGCACAAAATCATAAGCACGACTTAAGAATGCCGCAAAACTGGAAGCAAAGGGCTTATACTGCCGCACTTGTAACCCCACTGCTGCGGCAACCAATTGCTGCTCGGCAATGTACATCTCAAAATAGCGCTCAGGATAAGCTTTGGCAAACTCCTCGGCGTAGGTGGAGTTGCTCACCTCACCATCTAAGGCAACTACATCTGGTCGAGACGCTCCGAGAGCTTTTAAGGTATCCCCATAAGCTTTACGGGTCGCCACTTTTTCTTCCAATTGATAGCTAGGAAGCTGGAGAGCTTGAATTTGCCCAATTGCAGTTTTTTGGATTTGTAAATTAGGTTTTGAAACGGCAATGGTAATCTGACGTTCACCACCTAGTTCTTCGATCGCTGCTTTTGCTTGGTCAGGTTTCAAGGCTTTTCCATGCCAACCGCCAACATCTTCTAAATCTGCAACACCCTTGCCCTTCTTTGTCCGAGCCACAATCAGTGTCGGACAGTTGGGGTTATCGATAGCTGCTGCATAAGCTTCGTCAATTTCTTCTAGGTTGTGACCGTCGATTTCAATTGCCTTCCAGCCGAAAGCAAGAGCGCGATCGCAATATATTTGGGTGTTCCAGCCTAACATTGTTTCACCTCGCTGTCCCAAACGGTTGACATCGAGGATGGCAATTAGATTTGCCAGTTTGTAGTGACTAGCGTGTTCAAAGGCTTCCCAAATAGAACCTTCCGCCATTTCACTATCCCCTAACAAAACCCAGGTGTGGTAAGGCAGCTTGTCTAAATACTCTCCAGCTAAAGCAATACCAACAGCGATCGGCAGTCCTTGTCCCAATGAACCCGTTGCTACATCTACCCAAGGTAATGCTGGGGTTGGATGCCCTTCTAGGCGACTACCAAACTTGCGCAGGGACATCAATTCGCGATCGTCAATTACTCCCGCCGCTCGATAAATTGAGTACAACAGCGGTGATGCGTGTCCTTTTGAGAAGATCAGGTGGTCATTGTTAGGGGAGTGCGGATTGCTGAAGTCGTAACGCAGATGCTTGGCAAGTAACACTGCCATCAGGTCAGCAGCTGACATTGAGGAGGTGGGATGACCAGATCCGGCTGCGGTGGTAGCACGAATACTATCAATCCGCAGTTGTTGCGCCAATTCATGCCATGCTTGCAATTGTTCAAGGGTAGCCATGATCGCTCTCTTCCATGTATAGGAACTAAGGACAGCACTCACATCCTAGTCAACAAGAACAATCGTTTACTCTAACAAATGACAGAGTTAACAGGCAGAAATTTATCAGCTATCAAGCTCTATGTTTAGGTACTTGCAAAGAAAAATATCTTTTCCCTACTTGCTGCTGCCGATTTTTCAACTAGTAGGCCACGGCGTAAATAGAGCAACCATTTAAAATCCCTAAAAAACCCATTCCATAATACTTTTGACTTTTGACTTTTGACTTTTGACTTCCGCCTTGCGGTACTAGAGCCTTTGCCATCAATGACTAATACTACCGAACCTTCAAATAAGCCATTGCGAAGTGCATTCAAAACTCAAGGATTTTGATAAAAAATAATACAAAATAATCTTTTTTTAGATATTTTATGTTCTTATTTCTTAATAATTACCACTAGCGATCGCTACATTGATAATGTTGTACCGAAAGCCAATTCACAAGTTACAAAAATTCATCCAAAAACAAAGTTATTTGCATATAGGGGTTTTCCTGGCAACTCTCTTGAGCATTATATTTTTCAGTTGGGTAGCACTCTCGCAGCAACCAGTTACCCTGAATATATTAATGACTGCTCCTGATGCCGAACCTTGGAGGCAGGGTTTAATTAGAGACTTCGAGGCTGAGAACCCTGGTATTCGCATTAACCTAGTTGAAGGGCCCAATGCCACAAATTTGCTCGAAGACCTGTATACCTCATCTTTTATCTTGGGTGAATCCCCTTATGACCTGATCAATATGGATGTGATCTGGACATCCAAGTTTGCTGCTGCTGGATGGTTGCTACCCTTAGGCGATCGCATTTCTAAAAAAGAGTTGGCAGCATTTTCACCCCAGGATGTAGAAGGGGGACGTTACCAAAACAAGCTTTACCGCATTCCAGTGCGTTCCGACGTGGGAATGCTCTACTACCGGGAAGATTTAATTAAACAAGCAGGGTTGAAACCGCCAGAAACCTTTGATGATTTGATTAGAATTTCCCAAATTTTGCAGAAGAAAAACCAAGTAAATTGGGGCTATCTTTGGCAAGGTCGGCAATATGAAGGACTTGTGGCGATGTTTGCGGAAGTCCTCGATGGCTTTGGTGGCTTCTGGGTTAATCCCAAGACGCTCGAAGTTGGACTAGATCGACCAGAAACATTACAAGCGATTGAGTTTCTGCGTAGTACCGTTAAAGAAGGCATTTCTCCTCCTGGAGTCACGACTTATCAGGAAGAAGACACCCGACGCTTGTTTCAAAGTGGTCAAGTAGCGTTTTTACGCAGTTGGCCCTATGCGTGGCCTTTAGCCCAGGCAGAAAATTCGCCAATCCGGGGCAAAATTGCGATTAAACCGATGGTTCACGCTCCTGGTAAGACGGGAGCGGCTTGTTTAGGGGGCTGGGGTTTAGGGATTGCGAAATCTTCTCAACATCCAGAAGAAGCTTGGAAAGCAATTCAGTATTTTACCAGTCGGGAAGCACAGCGCCGATTCATTTTCAATGCAGGCTATGTGCCAAGTCGCCGGGATTTGTTTACAGACCCAGAAATTGTTGCTAAATACCCCCACTATCCGCAGTTATTGAAGGTCGTGGACAATGCAGTTTTACGTCCGCCGATCGCACAATATCCTCAGACATCAGATATTTTGCAGCGTTATCTCAGCGCCGCCTTATCCGGTCGGATGAATCCTGAACGAGCAATGAAAGCTGCTGCTGCTGAAACGCGCCGACTGCTGGCGGCAGGGAGCAGGGGAGCAGGGGAGCAGGGGAGCAGAGGAGCAGGGGGAGTTAGAAATTAAAGCATTGGCTTAAAGACTCGTTCATCCACCTCGGATACTCATTCATCCACCTCAAAGACTCATTAATGGAGTTCAAAGACTCTTTAATGGAGTTCAAAGACTCATTAATGGAGTTCAAAGACTCTTTAATGGAGTTCAAAGACTCTTTAATGGAGTTCAAAGACTCATTAAAGGAGTTCAAAGCCTCATTAATGGAGTTCAAAGACTCTTTAATGGAGTTCAAAGACTCTTTAATGGAGTTCAAAACCCCAATCCCCAATCCCTTATAACAAATGACAAATTTACATACACTCAAAAGTCGAGAACAACAGACAGCCTGGATCTTACTAACACCCGCATTGCTGCTGTTGTTGTTTGTATTTGCCTACCCAATTTTACGAGCATTTTGGTTAAGCGTATTTACTAAAAATTTGGCAACAGAGCTACAACCTGTATTCTCTGGTTTAGAGAATTATGTGCGGATGGCGGGTGATGGTCGTTTTTGGCAGAGTTTGTGGGCGACAACCGTATTCACAACAGCATCAGTAATCTCAGAACTACTGCTAGGATTAGGGATTGCCTTAGTTCTTAATCAGGCGTTTTTTGGGCGGGGCATAGTGCGTACAACTGCAATTATCCCTTGGGCTTTGCCTACTGCTTTGATTGGTCTGGCGTGGTCTTGGATTTTTAACGACCAGTTTGGGGTTGTGAACGATATTTTGCAACGGTTGGGGCTGATTAAGACTGGGATTAATTGGTTAGGAGATCCAACGCTGGCGATGATCGCAGTGGTTTTTGCTGATGTTTGGAAAACTACGCCGTTTATCAGTATCCTGTTGCTAGCTGGGTTGCAGTCGATATCAAAAGACCTCTATGAAGCTTACTCAGTTGATGGAGCAACTGCTTGGCAAAGTTTCCGCAATATTACCCTGCCATTGCTGCTGCCGCAAATCTTAATTGCAGTCCTATTTCGGTTTGCTCAAGCTTTTGGGATTTTCGATTTGATTGCTGTGATGACTGGGGGTGGGCCTGGTGGCGCGACGGAAGTGGTGTCATTGTATATTTATTCTACGGTGATGCGCTACTTAGATTTTGGTTATGGAGCAGCCCTTGTAGTAGTGACATTTTTAATATTGATTGCGGCGGTGGCGATCGCTAGTTTCTTGCTGAACAAATACCGTGCCAAAACATCAGGAGCCATTTAAGCCATGAGTGTAACTCCACAAGCAGTTCCAACGACTCCAAAACGAACAGAGGGAACCAAGTTTTCTCTGAAAAAAATCTTGCTGTTCATCATAGTTGTATTAATACTGCTATTTAGCCTCGCGCCAGCTCTATGGCAATTGCTGACCTCGTTTAAAGTAAATGACGATATTGCCGCCGTTCCGACTGTCTATTTCCCCACACGATTCACTTTCAATCACTACATTGAGTTATTCACCCGTCGTCCATTTTGGCGCTACATCTTTAACAGTGCCTTTGTGTCGATTACTTCCACAGCTGTAGCTTTAGCGATCGGCGCACCTGCGGCTTATGCTTTGGCACGGTTACGCCCCTGGGGTGAAAAAGTTATCCTCGCCAGCATTCTGATTGTTACCTTATTTCCTGGAATTCTGTTGTTCTTAGGATTGTTAGAAATTATCCAGGCGCTGAAATTGGGCAACAATTATCTGGCGCTGATTATACCCTATACTGCCATCAATTTGCCGCTAACAATTTTAGTACTTAAAAGCTTTTTTGAACAATTGCCAAAAGATTTGGAAGATTCTGCTAGGGTCGATGGCTACAACACCTTTCAACTACTATGGCAAATCGTGCTACCCATGACCCTTCCCGCTTTAGTGACTACTGGAATCCTCACCTTTATTTTTGCTTGGAACGAGTTTATTTTCGCTTTAACGTTTATGACTCGTGAAGAGTTGAAGACAATTCCCGTTGCTGCTGCTCAGTTGGGTGGTGCGACAATATATGAAATTCCCTATGGCCCGATCGCTGCTGCTACTGTCATCGGGACATTACCCTTAATTTTACTAGTTTTGTTTTTCCAGCGCCGGATTGTCCAAGGTCTTACCGCTGGTGCTGTTAAAGGATAAAAATCAAAATGGCTAAACTCGAACTCAAAAACTTGAATAAAACCTATAATCCTAAAGTCGTCCCTGTCAAAGACGTTAGTTTAACTGTAGATAACCATGAGTTTCTCACTTTACTTGGCCCTTCTGGCTGTGGTAAATCCACCGTCCTACGCATGATTGCAGGTCTTGAAGAACCTACTGATGGTCAAATCAAGATCGGCGAGGTAGATGTTACCTATAAACGAGCAGCCGATCGCAATATTGCAATGGTATTTCAAAGCTATGCACTCTATCCCCACATGACGGTGTACGAAAACCTCGCTTCTGGACTGAAGCTGAAAAAAGTACCACCTACAGAAATTAAACAGCGAGTGGCAGAAGTGGCAGAAGTTTTAGGATTAGCAGAGTTAATGAACCGCAAGCCTGGGCAAATGTCTGGAGGTCAACGGCAACGGGTTGCTGTCGGTCGGGCTTTGGTGCGTAATGCCGATGTCTACCTGCTGGATGAACCTTTAAGTAACCTGGATGCACTGCTGCGGGAAAGAGTCCGAGCCGATATCAAGCAAATTTTTGCAGCCCAAAAAGTGCCAGTTGTCTACGTCACCCACGACCAAACCGAAGCGATGACGCTCTCCACAAAGGTTGCATTACTCAACGATGGCTATGTGCAGCAACTCGATCCGCCTGACCGCATTTATAACCATCCAGCAAATCTATTTGTGGCTGGATTTGTTGGTAGTCCACAAATGAATTTGCTGACTCTACCTTGTAAGGGAAAATACGCCATTCTGGGTAACTTCCAAGTGCTTCTGCCAGATATACCAACTGTACCACCGCAGATTGTTCTAGGAATCCGCCCAGAAAATGTCCGCATTGCTCAACCAGGTGATACCCAGACTATCCAAGGGCGAGTATTTTTAGTAGAAAACTTGGGTATGCACTATTTGGTCAGTGTCAGGATTGAGGGTTCACAAACCGAAGCGATTACAGTACGTGCTTTGTTGCCAATAGACCAAAATTGGAGTGACAAAAATATTACACTAGCATTGCCCCCTGAAGATATTCACTGGTTTGATCTGCAATCTGGCCATGCTCTTGTTAAAAGACAAATGTTAGGTGTCAGGAGCTAATACGACAGTAATCGCCCAGATTTATCTCGGTTAACGCAAGAGACGGCGATTTATCGCGTCTTTAGGATCTAGAATTTTCATCAAAAAACCTTAACTGAACCCTATTGAAACCCTTCCTAGCGATCCTGGAAAGTGATGCTTGGGAATTTGCGCTACCCTAAGTCAGGAAGCCAAGGATAAATCAGATGAGAAAATGGATTTGGCTGATGCTATTGGTGCTGATGACAGTTGCGGTGTTGGGTAGCAGAGGTAGTACGTTTTTTGAACAGCGTCCCTCACCGACAATTGTTGAGCAGATTCCAGTAAAAACAACCGAAGCACAGCCAGAGTCAAAGGAAGTTGACATAACCCCGCAAGTGTCTACTGACAAGCTGCTAAACCATATCCAAAAGTTGAATTTTCAGCGCTACACCACAAAAGAGCGATCGCTTACTCGCACTTATATTACAACGGAACTGAAAAAAGTCGGCTGGAAACCTAAATTAGAAAAGTTCGCCGATGGTGTGAATATTTTTGCCGAACGTCCAGGAACTAACAAAGCCGCTAAAGCAATTCTTGTAGCAGCTCATTACGACACTGTTGCCTTATCCCCTGGTGCTGATGATAATGCCAGTGGTGTAGCTGTAGTGCTGGAAATAGCCCGATTGCTCGGTTCCCGTCCTACGCCACGGACGTTACAGCTAGCTTTTTTTGACAAAGAGGAAGCAGGACTTTTGGGTAGTCAGGCTTTTGTGAGTAAGACAGCACGCTTGCAAAATTTAGGCGGAGCGATCGTTATGGATATGGTAGGTTACGCTTGTTACACTACTGGTTGTCAGAAATACCCTACCGGATTGCCTGTTACACAACCTAGCGACAAGGGCGACTTTTTGGCAGTAGTCGGTGATACAGAACATTTGCCTTTGTTAAATGCCTTTCAAAACTTACAGAACATCCCCTCAATCGCACTGAATAAACAGGAATCAACTTTACCAGCAGTTCTAACACTACCAATTCCTTTTAAAGGTTTACTGACACCAGACACCCTACGCAGCGATCATGCACCGTTTTGGTACCAGGGCGTGGGCGCTGTGCTGGTGACAGATACCGCAAATTTACGCACTCCGCACTATCATAAACCTAGTGATGTGCCAGCGACTATCGAGCGATCGTTCTTCACTGGAGCAGCACAAATTGTAGTTAAGGCTACTAGTGCCTTGTTACAGAAAAACCAGGTTTTGGAAACTCAAGCACCAAGCTAACTTATGAATTATGAATTATCTTGACTAGCTTTTGGTTCGGGGAAAGTCAACGTCCAATTATTTTTATTATTGACCTGAGAATACAAACCTTGGAGAATGAGGCGGAGAGTTTTTCGAGTTCTAATAGCTTTCTTTACCAGATAAGTTCCTGGTTCAGCAAAGATATCATCAAAGTTTTGTTTATGACCAAATTGTTTTGAACAGTAACTACCAGCACCTTGGACTGTTAATACAAAAAATGGAGCTTGTTTGTATTCATCAGGAATCATAAAGATTCCATATACATGGTGACGACCGCGCCACGGCTGAACAATAACTTTAGTAGCGTGTACTTGGAATTTTGTAGTTTTTGATGCGATAAAAGCCTCGAAATTGCAATCAGAATCATTCACAGGCCACCACAGCGTAATAATACTCAGGGAGAGCAGTACAATTAAAATATATGGGAGTCTGCGACGCATAAAGCCAAGAAAAATTGTTGATGCGGCTGGTAAAATTTGATGAGTAATGATAGTGCAGCTACAGCAGTCAGACTATTCACCTGCAACACATCTGCAAAACGTTTTAAAGGGTAAAGACAAAACATTAAGCAGTCGGTTAAATTTTGTTGTCACAAAAAAATTGCAGATTGTAGATGCATCGCTTATCCTGTTTTAGTAGCTCCGTTACAGTACTAAACCTAGCTGAGAAATCATTAAGCTTTTGTGGCTGTTAACACTGATTTATGCTCAAATTTTTAGCTGTGATGAATTCTACAATTCGTTGCTTTTGTTATGCTTGTAATGTGGCTCTGTTTGCATCAGCAGATGCTTTGAGGAGATTGCAGCGACACCGAATACCCCATCGTAGACATCGCTATCAAGTTAAGAAAAAATTTACTTTTATTTCTAAGCAATTAATGGGGTAGTCAAATACACAAATATCCGTTATATTCCCGTAAGTAGCAATTGGTATAAAAGTTTATGGGAAAAAGTTGGAGAAGTCTTAAGACAGTTGCGGGTTTATTTAGCGCCATCGCACTTACACAGTTCGGGGCAAATACTTCGGCCATTGCTGCTGATACAGTTGTTGTGCGTTTGGGTTTATTTACAGAATCCATCTCCCTTGCTGAGTTGCAAAAGGCTGCAAAAACTGGGGAATTGCCTGGGAGTTTACAGTCTTACACTAAAGGATTATCCCAAGAACAACGCCGCTTCTTCTTGGGAGCGCTGGGCATGAATATACCCATGAATGTTGTCACACTTGATAAGTTAATTAATACCCAGATTGGTACAACTATTATTAATGATTTTGCTACAGCCTTAGCCCGAAAGGATAAAGCTGGAGTACAAGCACTGAGAGCAGGATTGGTATTAGGTTCCACTGCACCACAGGGTCTTTCTATACTAAGTTTTATTGCTGCTTATCCCAGTAAACGCTTAGAAATTAATTTGCCAAAGGCTTGGGTTGTTGCAAGAAATTTAAATACATCTTTTTGGCGCACCCAGCAATTTATGTTAGCGATCGCTCCCCAACTCAACCCAATAACAGCAAAGCCGGGAACACCGCAGATTGCTTTCCCTTTTGATCCCAGCCAACCAGGAAGCGCTCAAGTAAAAATCCTCAATTTAAGCTTGAACGATCAAAAGCGCGACCGCAAAATCCCAGTTGATATTTACTGGTCAACTGCTGCAACTTCCGACAAACCCGTTATTGTCTTTTCTCACGGCTTCGCGTCAGTCCGCACGGACTTGCGTTACCTAGCAGAACATTTAGCATCCCACGGTTACGTAGTAGCAGCTTTAGAACATCCCGGTAGTAATCAGGCAAATGCTAACCTAACATTACAAGGCAAAACCAGAGTCATGAAGCCTCAGGAGTTTTTGTATCGCCCTCAAGATATTAGTTTTGTCCTTGACGAATTAGAAAAGCTCAACCAAACGGCTAATCATCCCCTACAAGGGAAACTTGCAACCACGAACGCGATGGTTGTTGGCTATTCTTTTGGTGGTGGTACAGCTTTAGCACTTGCTGGAGCCGAGTTACAACTAGAACATCTCAAACAACGCTGTAAAAAGAACTTGAGTATTTTGAGTTTGGGAGAAAATGTACAGTGTATCGCTCAAGAACTACCAGAAAATAGCTATCAACTACGAGATCCCAGAATCAAACAAGCGATCGCTCTCAATCCGACAACTTCTCTGATTTTTGGCGAAACTGGGTTAACAAAAATACAAGTTCCTACCATAGTGTTAGCAGGTTCCGCCGATAAAACTACCCCAGCTTTAACTGAACAGATTGTAGGATTTGAAAAGATCCCATCCCCAAAATCGCTAGTTGGTATAATTGGGGGTACTCATCTAAGTGTAAAAGACCCCAGCACCACATTAGATCAGATCGGACAACCAAATACACCGATTAGTGGTGGTGAAGTTGTCGGCAAACAAGCAGCAGATGTTCGCAAGTACGTTAAAGCTCTAACCTTGGCCTTTGCTGCACAAATGACTCCAGAAGCTAAAAACTATGCTATCTTCCTGACACCAGACTATGCCCAGTTTGCTTCAACTGCTGCATTCCCATTTCGTCTAATTACGCAGATTCCGCCTGATGCTATGGCAGTGGTGAAAGAATTTGTTGAGAAATAAAGGACTTCCAATTAAACAAATATAAGACTTACGTATCATACATATTGACTATACTAATTTTGGGGTTTTGAGCCATGTCTAATACCCAGAACAGTAAATATGCAACAAAATCGGGGTTGCAATCAGCACCTGAATCCTTACATTTTGCTGAATGCATATTATGGTTAATTGGTATAGTACGTAAGTCCTAAAATATTTAATTTTGTGAGTAGCTTACTTAAGAATAGGGTTATAGGGAATGCTAGAAGTCGCCGCTCATTTTGCCTCCTCCTACAATTTTTCTTTTTAGACCAAATAAAGCCTAAACTACCGATATTCGCTGCAAATACTTGACGTTGAGATCAACTAATCGAAAATACAGTACTTTTCATCTAAGTGGAGTAACTACCCCACCCTATTAGGCATCCTCTCTAATCTATTTGGGAGAGTGTACTTTATTAATTTGTAATCTGCTGTAAGTAATATCCAGCTTATAAAATTGCCTTATACCAAATTATATATAAATTTTTTACTTACTAAAAGTATATTACCTTGATAGTAGCCCTAAAGTTGCTGTTAAATCTATACCAAAATTTTACAGTAAAAATAACTATTTAGACATAAAATTTATAATGTATTCATAAAAATAACAGAAGCTTAAGAGTGTAAAAAACTAGGAGCAAATGCCGAATAATGATGATACATACGTATCTTATAGGAATCGTAAATTGTCCTTGAAAAAATCTGTCAAGTCATTGTAGGGTCTGTTAGCAGAGTGTAGCACGTCCTACATGTATTTCAAAACTCAATATTAGTCCTGTAAATAACATATTACAAACTAATTTCAAAAAAAATAAAAACAATTTATTTTATGGAAAATATGTTTGTGTATGTATGTTGTATTGAGATAACTTACTTGAAGTTCACAAAACAAAATGGTAAAAAATTGTTATTTTCTCCAAGCCACAGATTAACCAAAAATAACCAACACAAGGCTTGTTTTGTTGACTTAAATAATTAGTTTCACCTACATGTGTATTGTCAAACTAATTTGGGATTCAGAATTAAACAATTATTCCATTTCACTCAAGCTTATGCAACTCTATACAACTCGTGAAATCGAACAACTCCAGCAACACGAAGACCTTTCTGCCTTAATTGAAATTATGGAGTGGGTGAAAAAATTTTTAGGAAGGTCTCATCCTGACTTAGGTAGACCTGGTGCAGTTTGCCCGTTTGTACCTTACTCTCTCAAATCCAACAGTGTTCGTCTAACAGTTATTCACACAAAAGATTTGTATCCAGAACAATTAGAAGAGATTGTCGGACGCTATCGAGATATATTTCTGAAAATAGATGTTAAAGAGCCGGAATTAGCAATTTATAGAGCTTTTTTACTTATTTTTCCTGACATCGATATAGAAGATGCTCCTAAAGTAATAGATAGTGTTCAGCAAAAACTTAAACCTTTGTTTGTTGAGTCAGGATTGATGATAGGAGAATTTCATAAACGTAATGAAAGTCCTGGTTTACACAATCCAAAATTTCGTCCACTTCGTAGTCCTATCCCCTTGTTAGCTATCCGGTTCATGGTTGAAGCTGACCTCCCTTTTCTTCAGAATCCTACCGATCCGCACTTACGTATTCGGTATTTAGAAGCTTACTTAAAGCATTTTGATCGTAAATTTACAGATGCAACAAAGTTTAAAAATGCTCATCAAGCATTAGCTTTAGCAAAAGAACAAGTTAAACAAGAAAATTTGGTGAGTTCTTACATCTAACAAATGTTTGAATTCAGGATTAGTAATTGAGCATAGGGTATGGAGGATTAAAAGTTTTTCCAGTTCGCTGTACTTTAAAATAAGTGGGATAAAAATGACGAATTTACTGCTAGTTGCAATTGCTTACTGCAGATAGCATCAAATCGTCGTCAGTATGTAAATTATCGTACTATAGTAGAAGCGATCGCTATTTATCAATTAGTCAATATCAATACTTCAACAACTTTACTCTGATTTGCAAGAATTGCACACACGTTTTTGTGAAAATATTTAGAATTGCTATACTATTTTTGATATAAAAAAGCCAATAATTTGGTAAATAAAATGGCGAAAGAAATAGAGCGGAAATATTTAGTGAAAGGAGATAGTTGGAGAGGATTAGCTGAAGGTAGTGTATATCGTCAAGGATACATTGCTACACAAGACAAAGCGACTGTACGTATACGTATAGTCGGAGAAAAAAGTTTTTTGACCATTAAAGGCCCTAATATTAAATATTCGAGATTAGAGTTTGAATATCCTATTCCTGTTAAAGATGCTCAAGAAATACTTGAGACATTATGTAAACGTCCTTTTATAGAAAAAACCAGATATAAAATAGAGTCAGGTGGTTTGATTTGGGAAATAGATGAGTTTGATGGTATTAATAAAGGACTGATATTAGCAGAAGTTGAACTCAGTGATGAAAATCAGCAAATTGAATTACCAACCTGGATTGGACAAGAAGTTTCTGATGACTCCAGATATTTCAACAGCAATTTAGTAAAATACCCTTTTTCACAATGGTAATAGCTGAAATAGGGGGAACATCCCAATTTTGCGAAAATACCTAGCTCACAGAATTTGCAGCTTAAAAACTAAAACTGGTGTAGGTTGGGTTGAGGAACGAAACCCAACATTATCAAGGCTTTGTTGGATTAAACCCAACCTACTATTGTTCTTAACCCAAGCATATTGCATTAGGAAATATTTTATCTACGGACGTGTAATTGCTTACTTATCAAATTAAAAAAAGTATAAAAAATCTAGTATATTTTCGCCTATCAATTCAGCATTAGCCCCAATAGGATGTAGCGGAATACATATCACTCACCAGATTAACAGGTGCGTTCTGAGCTAAATGACTATTAAGAAACTTTTGCTAATTAAGCAACCGGAAGTTGGACAGCTTATCGGTGAACTTTGTGGCATAACTAGTCTTACCCAAGAACAGTTTGCAGCATGTTTAGGTATAACTTATTCGACGGTAAACCGTTGCGAGAAAGGACATACCAAGCCTTCATCTCTAGCTATACAAAAGATTGAGGGGATACTAGAGGAGATGGGCGATCTTGGGCAGAAAGTGTCAGTGAAGTATTTGTCGAATTAGAAAGCAGGCTGAGAGGCAAATTAATTGAAGTTACTTTCCCCCAATTAACAGGTTATCGCTACGACATAACCACAAACAACTCAATTCTAATTTTACCGATGTTTGCAGATATGCATATTTTGCGGATTACTCAACCTTTGAGTTTGAGTTTACCGTAGGCGAGATTTTTTTTACTTTTGAAGACAAGTTTAGGTTAAAAACGCGCAAAAATCCCCAAAACTTCTTTTCTTAATTGAGCAGCAATATTTTTCAGTCAACTTTATCTGAACTGTACAATGTTTGATTATTCTACCCCCGCTTTAGCTACATACCTTAATATTTCTTCGCCAATAGCAGCTTGCACTAACGGCAGCAAAGTTGCAGTCATCAATACTGAAGGCGTATGGGAAGTAGACAGTAATGGGACGAAAAAACTAATTCCAAACTCTGATTATGATGCTCGTGACATTGTAGCAATTGACGGCAAAACTTATGTCTTAGCGGTTCCAACAGGACTAGTAAAAATAAAAACTGACGGAACTAACCAAAAAATAGTTAGCAACCCAGCCAACTTAAAGGCACGAGTTAAATTTTTGCAAAATTGGATTATTTACCAGTCTGCAAATACTTTGTCAATTTATGACAAAAACCTCAACTTTAAAGCCAAACAGAGTTATGGCGTAACTGAGGTAATGGATTTTGAGTATAAAAATGGGTATCTTTACACTAGTGGCTACCAGCAACAAAAGAGGTTAGGTATTCCCGTCCAGATAGCTTTTCTTTACCGGATGGTTTTCGATGGAGCAAAAATATTTGCTTTGGCAAATTTAGCAGGAAATAACCAAGGCAAGCTTTGGGGCTATAATTCTGCTGATCTTGCTAACGATATGGCAGACACAAGACTTAACCGATTACATATTTTTGAAGACAAGCTTTATGTCCTCGGTTCAGTTTATGGAGGTAACTCAATCTACAGGTGGAATGGTAAAGACTTATTAACAAAGACTTTGATTACTACAGACACCTATACCAATCCTGCACAGACTCGTGACGAAACAAAGGTATATATAGGAACTATTAACCTGACTAATTTTACTGTCGAGCGCGGACAGCTAAGTTTTCCAAGAAGGCCTACAACTGCGGGGCTGGGAGACGGCGGTAGCAATTTTCCTAAAACTATTTACTCAGATGGCAGTAAAATTTTTGTGGGTTCCTCTGCTGCTTATGCGATCGCCAATAGAGATAATCAAACCTTCATGGGTAAACCGATCTCGGCTTACCGTGGAGATGCATCTTTTTTAGTTGTCTCCAAAAACCTAATGACTCGCCACGCTTGGGTAACACCGGGAAATGGTGAAGTATTGCTATTTACTGATAAGTTTGCAGTCATCAAAACAGGTAATATAAATGACTTGGCTACAAATATAGGAACTGCCCAAAAATTGCCAACAAATACTTATTTCGTTAAGTTTTAATTGAGCAACGAGATTGTCTACAATCTCGTTGCTCAATTCTTTTTGCAAAAAAAATATAAGCCAATACAGTTCAGACTTGACACTTTCACCTCAATTAAGTCATTGCGATAACGGTCAAAAGTTGAGTCGCCAACACCGCACAAAGAGGCTCATTGTAATCTTGGAAAGAATGCGATCTTTGGGACAATTTCATCTAATGAACTTATGCGTAATTTTTATCTGACCAAGAGAGAGCTACCTGATTAACTCCAGTTTCGTTGTCTCGGCTGCTGTTACTGTTGGTCATGGTGTACCTTTGGCTGTGAGGATGCGATCGCGTCTGGGGATTTTTGGCAAGCCGCTTACTCCTGGGCTAGTCTTCTGGTATGCTATAAGCTTTAATCCATTAGCTTTCCAGGTTTAGCAACCAAAATTTTTCCTCTGCTAAAACTAAGCCTAAATCGTTGATATTTAAAATAACTCTTATTCGACGTAGGATCTACTATTTTAACCATTGAGGACAAGTATAGTTCTTGTCCTTTATTTTTTTGAGAAATTTTTCGCTACAGACTGCATCTTATTAAAAAGTAATATCAATAAATTTTAATAGCCTCTTGTTTTTTAGCACAATCTATGGAAATCTCATAACTATATAATACAGTAAATTGATTGATTTACAGTACTTTATTAAAAAATTAGATGAGTTAGCCAATAAACTCAAAATTTAGTGCTAAGTAAACTTTTTAGGAGATGTAATCGTGAGTACATATAAATCTGAGTCAGGTAATAGTTTGACTTCAGGGGGTTTTCTTTCAGAGCGTCCTCATCGGCGATCGCTACAGCTAGCTGATGATTATATGCGCTTGATGCAGAAAAAGATTACTAGAGCAAGCATGAAAATACTTGACCACAGTACAGCCTTAGAACTGCTGGTATACAAGAAGGTGTAGTGGCAGGTGCTAAAGGAATTTGTCGCCAAACAGGCGAATCCCCCTGCGGGTACACTTCGTGAACGCTGGACAGTTCGAGCGGAGCAGTTGTCATTGCTACTAGTGGTTATGCCTTTCTCAGTAAAGCTTGGTGTTAGAGAACAGTCAGCCAAAATGTTTATAGGTCGCAACAAATTGCCCACTGACCTTAAGAAAGCATTTAATTTTGAGTAGACAAATTGATGATGATGCTCGTGCGATCGCCTTTTTTCAACGGATTATTGCCTTCACAGGAAGCGACCCCATCGCAATATCCGTAATGAAAAGTTACTTAACTATGCACAAGTTAGAGATTTTCTTAACAAGCAGTATTCAGAACGAATAGTACCTGTATTTTAAAGATAGCGAAAGAATGAAGAATGACAATTTTGTTACTTCATCTTTCCTAAATTAAAAGTTACTAAACTTAAAATTGAACATTCATGGAGGTCAAATCATGTTTTCTGGAAAAATTGAAAAAGAATTATTTGGTGAAGAAATTTGGTCTATTTGGCAAACAACTAAATTACCAGATCATCTACAGTTATTAGTGGATCGAGAACTAGAAAAACGCGATATCTGGGAATTGCAGTCTCAAAAGCCTGACGAACAGTCTATTTATCCAAATCTTTATGATGACTCTAGTCATTCAACAAATATTTAACAAAAGAGGTAGTTCTTGTGTAGAGCAGGAAGCTAGAGGAATACTGCCCTACGCAAGAACTACTGCGATACCTACGGCGGTAAATTAGGCACTGAGAGTAAGAGTTTAAGTCTCCAGTCAAGTAGACTCAATCTCAGAAGTCAAAAGATAAAAACGCCCAGTTAAAAGCACTGCACCCATAAGTAGCCCTAGTACTAAACCCAACCATAAACCTATAGCACTCCAGCCGAAAGTGAATGCCATCAGATAGCCCCCACCTAGACCTACTCCCCAGTAAGCGAACATAGTAATTAACACTGGCACTTTGGTGTCTTTCAACCCAATTAAAGCATTTAATATCAGTTCTGACTGAAATTCTTTTGAGGTTAACTCTATTGGGGCGCTAAAAAGCAATACTGAATACATTAAGATATATTAACGCCACAGGTGCAATCAACTCAAGCTATTCGCGATCGCCTTTCCAAAAATTGTGTTTTATAACACTGTTGCCAACACAGCATTTATGGCTGTAATAGCAACAGGATAAGGTTTTTCAGACCCGGAATGCAGGTTTTTACACATATCTCGGCTTCATGCCAAGTAGACCAACAAATATAAAACACTACCGACCCCATCTTAGCTAAGGCGACGAGCGCGCTTGAAATGCTATCCCACTCTCAATATCCAAATATTGCCGTAGGATTTGTAGTTGTTTATATTAGCTTCAGGTATGCCCAAGTTTTGCATTGCAGTTAGCTGATAACTCCCGTCTATTTGCGGAGAGCTCCGGAGCTGAAAACCTAAGCGTGAGAAAAAGTCCGCGATCTGATCTTGATTATCAAAGGCCGCGTTGTACAGATCACGCTGTGTTGCGCGTGTGACTGCTTGCGCGATCTTCTGCAGCTGTGAGTGAGGATGTGAACGTCTTTCAACCTCAGCTTTTGTCTCAAAATCAGGAGTGATCCACACGCCACCAAAGCGGGAAAGAACGGAGTGGATATTGCGCGCCGCCGTCTCCTTTTCTGACATTGAAAGGTACTGAAAAAGCCCTTCGTGGATGACGGCCACTGGACGACTTGGCTCAAAGTGACGGATGGCTGATGAAATTTGAGGAAACTCAAGTATGTTTACAGCATGAAAGAATAAATTCTGGCGCTCTCTTAGCGCCAGATTCGACTTGATTATTGACAGGATTTGTCGCTTTTCTTCGGTGATCCCTGGAAGATCCGTTTCAACATAGGTGTACTCCGGGTCTTCAGTCATGGCAAGCCCACGAAGCGATAGCCCGCTGGCCAACTCCAAAACTTGTGTAATGCCCTCTCTTTTTATCGCGCTGACAACACTTTTATAACGCGCCTCAGCAAGAGGAGCTGCCCAGTTCAGGAATTCTGGTGTAAGGTCCGTTCCTTGTAAGAACTCGTTAAAAACGTCTTCTGCATGCATCAGCGCCGCGACGTCTGCGGCAAAGGGGATATCTGAAAATTGCCTGAAATAAGCCACCAATTTGGCAGTCGGGCTAATCTTACTATGGTCTTGATTAGGCATTTTCACTGGTTTACTCTTATTCTTGTTAGATCATAAGGATTGTTTGTCCGCCCATAAACTGGGTTGTCCGTCACAACAAGCGTCACCGTGCCAAACCGGAAAAAGTGTACGCTAAATTTGAAAAAACTTGAGCCGCTTCACTCTTGTTCATCCCGTCTAACTCAATTGCCTGAATTACCTTCTGACGTAAGTTGTAACTGTACGGTTTTGCCATAATCTGTTCTTATACTGAAGATATAATAAGTATCTAATATTACTTTAATTAGAGATTATACTGTTTGTCCTAACCATCTTGGCGGTTGCTATAGCATTGAAGGTAATACCTATTAGTAATTAGCTAAATAGATATCACTATAGTAGTCCTAAATCATTTGTGAAATATTTTTAGAGTTAGCTGTCATTTGTCATTTGTCCTTTATCCTTTATAATCACAAATGACAAAGGACAAATGACCAAGGACGACATAACAAAAATTTTCACAATCTCATTTAGGATTGCTATATGAGTTGTGAACTTTGAATTAAAAAATTGCTTGAACTCAATACTCACAACTCATAACTTTCTAAGATTATCGCGCCGGTAATTGTGGGTGTGTAGTCGAGTACTTTGTTACAATGCCAGAAATCTCAGGGTTGTAAAGCCTTAAATAATTCCAGTAATTGCCAAATACTTGCCGTACATAGTTTTTAGTTTCATCAAAAGGAATTTCTTCAACAAACTCATCTGGATCTTTTGTAGTTAGAGTTTGCAACCATTTGGAGACATTGCCGGGGCCAGCATTGTAACTAGCGATCGCCAGCAAGGAGTTATTGTTATATTGATCGTGGGTATGACCCAAATACCATGTACCCAGCATGATGTTATCATTGGGATTTTCTAAGTTGATTGTTTTGAAATCCACCTTGATTTGTGGCGCAATCCATTTAGCCGTACTCGGTAACAGTTGCATTAAACCAGTAGCATCAGCGACAGATTTGATTTTTGGTTCAAACCGTGACTCTTGACGCATCAAAGCAGTTACTAGCAGAGGATTAAGTTTACGGTCAATAGACCACTTTTGAATCTCTCGCAGATAGGGAAATGGATAACGCGCTTGCCAGTAGGTGATTTGTTTGCTCAGAGTCTGATATTGGGCAAGTTCGGCTGGTATTTCCCGGTCTTCCAATTTAGAAATTTCATCAATTCCGATGAGATTTTCTCCCCTAGCCTGCCGCATCAACCCTTCAGTAAATTGCTCTGCTACCGTTGGCTGAATTTTATTCTGAAATTCTGTTTGCCATTGTAACCAGGCATCGCGGTCTTGACCTAGCAGATACAATTCTTTGAAAGTTTCAGAACCAGCAGGCGGTAATGGACGCTGGGGTGCGATTACTTCCGGGTTCATGACGCGCACGTTGTCAAAATTGCCGACATTTAGCCCCAACATTGTCGCGGCTCGCCATGCATAGTAAGAGTAAGGAAACTGGCTAATCACATATTCATAAGCAGTTTTAGATTCTTGCTGTTTCCCCAGTGTAGCTGCCCATTTACCTACCCAAAAGCCCGCTCTTGGAGCCAAAATACTATTGGGGTTATTAGTGGCGATTGGTTCTGCCCATTGCCAAGCACCGACGTAATCTTTGGCTTCGGCTTTATCTTGGGCGGTTTTCCAACGGTACTCTGCGGCTTCGTCAGAGTTACCGTATTTAGCTATGAGTAATTGCCACGCCGCGCTAGCTGACTTTTGATCCTTAAGAGTTTGGAGAGTTTTAGCTTTTTGTGCCAGTGCAGTACCAGCTTGTTTGGGAAATTTACTAATTACCTGCTCAAGATAGGGTAAGCCATCTTTAGGTGTTTTTGCGGTTTCTGCTAACCGCAGTAGTGCCGTCCCAGTTTCCTCATTATTGGGAAATTGCTGCACTAATTGTTGATAGGTGGCGATCGCTTTTTCTTTATCTTTGCCTCCCACCTGTAAGCCTCGTGCAGTACGGTAGAGGTTGCGCGATGTTTTGGGTGCTTTGGCGTAAGCATTCGCCGCTTTGGGAAATTGACTATTTTCCCAATAGCTTGTACCAATTAGTTCCCAGTCTTCGGGTTTGAGGTTAGGCTGTTTTACTAGCTGATCCAAAACGCCCACTATACCTGGTTGATCGTAGGCATATTTAGCCAAAATCAACTGTAATTGTGGCTGATTGGGGTTTTCTTGCAAGCGTTTACGGATAATTTCCCAAGTTAGAGGATTAGAAGGAAATTGAGCGATCGCAGTTTCTTGTTGCTTTGGTTGAGCAATCAGATATAGCGCTTTGACTGCGGCCGGTTCTTTGGGATAAAGTTTCAGCACCCTTTGCCTGAGATCCGAGGCTTTGCCGTCCTCGCCCAGCAAATCCTCTGCCTGGGCTTGTTTGAGCAAAATGTAGGGGGCAAGGATGGGATAGTCTTTTTCTAGTCCTTGGAGTAAAACCAGAGCTTTTTGCCCTTGGGTTCTTTCAATGTAATCACTCGCCAAAAGATAACGAGCGCGATTCCGATCTGGCGATCGCGATTCTTGAGCTATCGCAGCCAGTTTTGCCGCGCGTTCTGGCAGCGATTGCGATATCAACCCAAAGACGGCTGATTGAGCAACACTCCCGTCCGATTTTTGCTCTCCTTGATTGTGACTCAGTTTGAGCCATTTTCCCAGAGACTTACCAATCTCAGGTGCTGATACCATTGCCCCAGTTAAGAAGGCAAACAGTGCTGCACCCGCAATTATCGAAATTTGCTTTTTCTGTAGTTTCTTCAGCATGAATACCCGCTGAAAAGTTTCGGTGAATTTCTTGAAACTCTAACACTCCTAACCATCAGTGTTACCAATTTTTAATTTTAGATTTTTTATTTTATGTAGAAAAATCCTAATTTTCAATCCTTCAGTTGGTAGTATTGAGTCAATAGCACATATTAGATACTATTACATCTATCTTAGGCATATCTTCAAAGAAGCAAATGGTAGTTCTTCAGTTGGGGATTCGATTCCTACTGATTTGCGATCGCTAAACTCTCGTACTCGGCAGGAAACTGACGCAACAGTGCAAATAACTAGAAAGGCGTAAATATTTGTAGTCGAGATGAGGCAGTTCTTGCAGAAGGCAGGAGGAAAGAGGATTTTAGTCTAGTTTATCTTTCTTCACATAGTTTGGTTTTATTGTGCCAATTTACTTACTTATATTGAATTCGGGCAGTCGTTGATTGAATTCGGGCAACTACCGAAAATTTACATAAAAATATTCAATATTAATGAGGTACAAAATGCAATACTCAACATCAGATAAAAATAGTTTCTACCTGCTGCCTCCTGCCTCAAAACCAGTAACTTTGTACTTCATGCAAAAGAAAACTGCTGTATATTCTGAATTTTAACTTCTCACTTAAGTTTTTCGTGAGCAGCCAAAATAATTTTTTCGGTTTCTTCCCAGCTAATACATTTGTCAGTTACAGAAACACCATATTTTAATTCTTCTTGTTTACCAGTAATTGGTTGACTACCTTCATACAAATGCGATTCCAGCATCATGCCAACAATTGATGTATTACCATCCACTATTTGCTGAATAATATTTTCTAAGACAGCACCTTGTAATTTGTAATCTTTATTGGTATTGCCGTGGCTACAGTCGATAACAATTCTCGGTGGTAAATTTGCCTGTTTTAATTTCTCTTCTACCAGTTTGACATTTGCTGGATCGAAGTTGGGTTGACTACCACCCCTTAGGATTACATGACCATAGTCATTACCTTTAGTTTGAAAGACACTGACCTGTCCTTTTTGATTAATTCCCAGAAAATTATGTGGGTTTCCAGCTGATTGTAGGGCATTTAAAGCTACTTGAATATTGCCGTCAGTACCGTTTTTAAAACCTACAGGCATCGAAAGCCCACTTGCCATTTCGCGGTGAGTTTGTGATTCAGTTGTGCGTGCGCCAATGGCAGACCATGTAATCAGTTCACTGATGTATTGAGGTATAATTGGATCTAATGCTTCCGTGCCAGCAGGTAATCCCAACTCTGTAATTTTTAATAGTAACTCCCGTGCAATTAATAAACCTTTCTCTACATGGAAAGAATCATCCATATCTGGATCGTTAATTAAACCTTTCCAGCCTACGGTTGTTCTTGGTTTTTCAAAATAAACTCGCATAATTAGTAGCAAGTTATCTTTGACTCGCTCGGACAATATTTTTAATCTCTCAGAATATTCGAGCGCTGCTTTTGGATCGTGGATTGAGCATGGGCCAACTACTATAAATTTCCTGCGATCCTGAAAATCCAGAATATCTTCTATTTCCTGTCTATATGCTAAAACTCTTTGTTCTGCTAATTGTGTCAAAAGTAATTTTGACTTTACTTCATTGGGAGTTAATAAGATGCGATCGTTCTCAATATTAGTATTAAATAATTTGTTGTGCATGGGGATGCTTTGGCAATTCTATAGACGCACTTCAACTCAAAAGTGTAACACAAACCTATGAAATTTTAAAATAGCTTATTTTCTGCTTGACAAATTTCTAATTAAACTGTAGGAAAGTAAAATCATAACTAAAAAAGGGGAAATATTTTCCCCCTTTTCTTTGCTATTAGACTACTGACTAAGCAGTAGTGTAGATCGTTACTGCCATACAAACACTTTGGCTTCGTATGGCCCTAAGTCAGTTATGATACCATCATCACCAGCTTCGACATCATAATTGCCTGTCCACTCGTGCCATGTACCAGCACTAGGAAAGTTAGGAACATGATACTCAGCTAGGAAGTTTTCTGAGAAATTTGCAATTACGACTACACGAGAACCTTCATCATTCCAACGAGTATAAGTTAATACTTTAGCTTCAGGATTTTCGTGGATAAAATCAATATTTTCTGTATAGAGGGCATGATTACTTTTACGCAGGTTGGTTAAGCCTTTGTATGAATCAAATAAACTACGATTTAAATCATTCCCTAATAGTGTCCATTCGATTTTGGCTGATTCAGATTGTTTAGGTTTATACTCGCCAAATTCTTCTCCCATCCAAATCAAAGGTACACCAACAGCAGTCATGAGGATGGCTACTCCTAATTTAGCCCGCCTAAAGGCTTCTTCGTCAAAAATCTCACGGTTCCCCAGTTCAACCATGAGATGATTATGGTCATGGTTGGTGAGATAATTTACTACATTGGTGGCACCCAAGAAGCCTTGGCGTTTGCAGTCAATCACATCTTTTAAACGCTCTAAATCAAATGTATCACCGCAAATGTGTTCTAGAATGCAGTGATAAAAACTATCATGCCAGCAACCATCCATTGGCCCATCTACATTGGTAATGCTGGTAGTTTCAGGAATGTGTTCGGCAACATTATAAAAAGGCTTCATGCTAGCAGTTTTTTTGGCTTCCTGAACAATCCAGTGCATGAAGTCGTAGTTAGCAATTTGCCGCGCCGCATCATAGCGAATACCATCAAGATGATATTCTCCAATCCAAAAACGGATTGTCTCACCAATAAATTTCCAGGCTGGTTTAATATCTAATTTTTCATCATAATGTTCGTAATTAAACTCAGGACCCCAGTTATTATCAGGGTCACGAGGCTCGTGATGATACCAATAATCGTGGTCAATTTGTGTTAAGGGAGCGGATGCTTCTGAGTGATTATAAATACCGTCAAGAATTACACGAATACCTCTACCATGACACTCATCAATCAAATTTTTCAACTCAGCAGTAGAACCATAACTTGATTCTGTTGCAAAGAAGTGGCGGGGATTATAACCCCAGCTATAATCACCAGGATATTCTTTAAGTGGCATCAACTCAATAGCATTGATTCCTAGTTCACACAAATAGTCTAACTTTTCAACGACGTTTTTGTATTTACCTCGTGCATAAGGATCGTCCTCGCCACCAGAAAAGTCACCAACGTGCAATTCATAAATTACTAATTCGTGGTCAGCAGGTAAAGGTTTATCATCATGTTGCCAAATATAAGTATCGGTAATCCTTTTTCCATCTTTGACCCTGATAACACCATCGTCATTTCCACTTTGTTCATCTATATCAGTTGCATAAGGATCTGTAACATCAACCCATTGCTCTGGTTCAAAAAACCATGAATTTGATTGAACGCGGAATTTATATTTATAAACGCCGTCTTCTAGTTCAACACTTGTGCGGAAATAACCATCATCACCTCTTTCCATTGGAATTTCTTGCCAATCAGAAAAAGAACCAATTAATGCTGCTCCTTTGTTATAAGGTGCAAATAAATTAAATTCAATTGGCTTTGCCATAGAAGTGTTTGTAATATCAAGGGTTGATAGAGATATTCTCTGATGCTCAATATAATTTGCAAATCGCTCTAGAGAAATAATTCAATCGGGAGTGCTTCTGTCTTCAGGAATAATTTATGAATTATTTATAAAACTTAACTATAATTTTTTGATTATTGACTGTTTATAGTATTTGTTTCTTGACTAAAATGCAGATTTACTGTGTAGTAAATATCGCGTATAAAAATAATATATATGAAATATTTTTCTATTGGCTGTATTAGTCATTATTTATTTGTCCTATGTAATCACAAATGACCAAGGACGACATAACAAAAATTTTCACAATCTCATTTATGATTGCTATATGTTTTTAACACTATTACATATACAGCAGTTTTATTTTACATGAATGAAGTACAAAGCTACGGGTTTAAAGGCAGGAGGTAGAGGTAGAAACTGTTTCTATCTGATTTGTAATTTTAAATTTTGTATCTTATTTACTTACAAATTGGTGTAGCTGCAAAAAGTCATTAAATCAAACGATTGTTTGTATGAGATTAAAATACAGCTGATATTCGGTAAAAGTTACAATGTTTTCTTACCAAATATTTACTGCCAAATTACTCTTTTTTGTTGTTAACTTGTTGTTGTAGATAACTTAATAACCAATTCGCCGCCGTTGCTCTGCGAGTTTGCCGAGGCCCAAATTCTCCAATTTTGTAACCTTTGAAACCCAGTTTTTCTTTTAGCATTTGTTTATTTTCAACAGGAATGGAACGAGTCAACTTGACAGTTGCGGCGCGAGATTGAATGAAATCTGGTGGTTGTGGGTATTCATTATACCATTCTGGTGCAACTTGGTTAACGTCCCATTGTGCAATTGAGGAGTCATAGCGATAGCCTAAATAATGCCATAGCAACTGGTTGACTGTGGCATCATCAAGTTTATCGTCAAGAATTGCCCAAATTGTTTCTGTATTAAGTGGTGGCAGGTTAGACATAAACAATTCAAAATTCCAAATGAAAAAACTGACTACTAATTAAATTACAGCAGTTTTCAGGTATTTAGACTAGGACTTAAATTAGGAGTAGGATAGTTTTATTACTAGAAAAGCGCTGGAAATATACAAAAACTAGTAGGTATTAAGAAAGACGGGATTAATTTCGCGAGTTGGAGTTAAAAACAGATTGTGTATACACAAACTAGGTAGACTGGAAATCGTAAAGATTAGACCAGTCTATGCAGAATTCCACAGCACTGCCAAAGATTATCCGCGCCCATGTATTCATTTCTGGCCGAGTCCAAGGAGTAGGTTATCGCTATTCCACTGTCGATACAGCTAGGCAATTGGGATTAACCGGTTGGGTGCGGAATCTCCCCGATAATCGAGTAGAGGCAGTTTTTGAAGGGGCGCGAGAGGTTGTAGATGACATGGTTCGCTGGTGTCACTCTGGGCCACCTGCTGCTGTGGTTCAAGATGTTGTGGTTGAATATGAGGAACCGGAAGGGTTACGGGGATTTGAAGTTAAGCGGGTTGAGTAAATAGTTAGTCATTGGTCACTTGTACTGAGCGTAGTTGTTGGCGCAGCCTCTCTAAGAGTTGTATTGGTTTCAACTAATTATAACAATGGGGAGTATGTAAAATTCCGGTTTGAACTGCCACCCGGATCGCAAGGTAGCTCACTACACTATCACGATACTAAGACAGAAATCTTCGAGGTCTCAAGTGGCTCATAGGAGATGGAAGTTGGAAAGAAAGGAAATATTGAAGTATTGCAGCAATGTCTAAGCTAGTGCAAGAAGGTTTGTAGTAAGCACTTCATTGCTGAGAAAATAAGGACTAAAGTCTTTACTACAAGCTTGTTTACCCATCAATTTAAACTTGACAAACCACTAGTTTACCGCCTGTGAAAAATTTTGATTACAATGCAGATGTTCACTAGGCGGCGTGCTGTCTATCTACGTAAATCCAGAAGATACTCAATGAATAATCAATTGAAAGACTACAATCCCAGCGGCGTAGGTGAAATAAATGGCAATTTCTTAGGTTTGCCCTGCGATTATGAGTCTGCAAACTTGATTGTTTTTGGTGTGCCGTGGGAAGTCACTGTTTCCTATGGTGCTGGCACTGCTAATGGCCCACAGCGAATTCTAGATGCTTCGACTCAACTAGATTTGTTCGATTTCGATCGCCCTGATGGCTGGAAACAGGGAATTTTTATGGAAGAAATTCCCCAAGATATTTTAGAGAAGAACACATACTACCGCGCTTTGGCAGCAAAAATTATCGGGCGATTAGCCCAAGGTAAACAACTTTCAGATACACCAGATTTAACATCTGTGCTGACAGAAATAAATCAGGCTGGTCAACAAGTTAATCAATGGCTCTTTGAAAATTGTCAGGCAGCAATTAATAATGGTAAGCGAGTTGCAGTCATTGGTGGAGATCACAGTTCGCCTTTAGGTTATTTCCAAGCATTAGCAGCTAAATACCCAAACTATGGCATTTTGCACATTGATGCCCACGCAGATTTACGCGATGCTTATGAGGGATTTGAGTTTTCCCATGCATCGATTATGTTTAATGCGATGAAAATACCGCAAATTTCTAAGTTAGTGCAGGTAGGTTTGCGTGATATTAGTCATGATGAAGTGCAAATGATTGACCAATCTGATAGTCGCATTATTGCTTATTACGATCCCGCTATTAAGCAAAAGCTTTACTCTGGCACAACTTGGATTGATTTATGCCGAGAAATTATCAGTCATTTACCTGAGTATGTTTATATTAGCTTTGATGTAGATGGTTTAGATCCAAAACTCTGTCCGAGTACGGGTACTCCTGTTCCAGGTGGGTTGGAATTAGAGCAAACTTTTTGTCTGTTCCGGGAATTGGTCAATAGTGGAAGAAAAATTATTGGCTTTGATATCTGCGAAGTTGGTGATGCGGAGTGGGATGGTAATGTTGGAGCGCGGGTAGTTTACAAGCTGGCAAATTTGATGGATTTATCAAACAGAATTCAGGAGTCAGGAGTCAGAATTCAGAATTAATTCTATACGACACTTCTTCTACGTTCGCGCAGCGTGTCACAGACGCTTTGCGTAGCTTGCTTCCACGTTCGCGTAGCGTTAGCGAGTCCGCGAGCGTCTGAACAAGAGGGTTTAAAACCCCCACTAAATCATTCGCGTAACGTCTCCGAAAGAGAAGATTTAGTGGTTTTCAATCAGTGGTGGGTCTGTAGCAAGATCCCGCAGTATATCCCCCACTGATTGTTCTGACTCCTGAATTCTTCTTCAACCAGAATTTATATTAAGGAACAAACAATCAGTACATCAGCGTCTGTCTCTATATCTCTCTTAAAACACAAATACTAAACTAATTCCAAGTGCTGAAGTTCTGGAATTATATACTTTATTGTCTACTTAGTGACTGGATACTATTTTTTAGTTCTATTTTACTATGAAAATTATGCTGAAAAACTACTTTAACACTAATCAAGGGCGAATTTTCACTGCTTTGATTTTGACTGGAATTTTGTCTGTTGCTAACGGTTTAACACTTGTCAAAGGTGCGACGGGCGCTTCTGTGAATTTATCTATAGAAACAAGCAATGAAGTTCTTAAAGACAATATTAAACCAAACCGCTTGCCACGTCCAGTAGCTAATGCGGTACTGCGAGATTTAGCCCGCAGGCAGGGAATTTTTACTAGACAACTGCAAATTATTGACTACAATCAACAGACTTGGCGCAATGGTTGCTTGGAACTGCCTCAAGCTGATGAATTCTGTACCCAAGCCTTAGTTCCTGGTTGGCGAATTGTGGTATCTAATGGCAAAGAAAACTGGGTTTATCATACCAATAATAATGGGCGATCGCTACGTTTAGCTTCGGCAAATACTCCCTCAGAAAATCTGCCAAAGAAATTACCTACATCTGTAAAAAATGCTGTTTTACAAGCCGCATCCAGACGTTTGCAACAGCCAATTTATCAGTTAACCATTATTGAGGCTCAATGGCAAACTTGGGGTAATGGCTGTTTGAATCTACCACGTCCTGATGAAAACTGTACCGAGGCTATGGGAGGCGGCTGGCGGGTGGTTGTGGTTGTCGGCGGAGTTGGACAAACCTTGGTTTATCATACCAATCAAACAGGTTCCGCACTCAGGCTGAATCAAAAGGCTAACGAAACTACATTGGGCCCTGTGCAAATTCCAGCTAGTGAGTTACCACCACCGTTAGATCGAGATATAGTATTTCGCCAAATATCCAGTGGGGGTTTTGCTGGCAGAACCTATGAGACTGTTTTACTCAAAGATGGGCGACTGATTCGCGTGCGGATTGGTGATGCTAATGATTCTGAACGTAGTGTTCGCCGCATTTCTGAGCAACAGGTACAACAATTTGTGCGATCGCTAGAACGTTTTCAGTTTAATCAATTTCGGAATCTGAGTTACCCAGCCTCCAGTGGTGCTGCTGATTATCCCGAATTTCTCACAAACTCAGAAAAAAGCGGAGGTTAAAACTGGTAAAATGT
>NZ_CAXTTT010000086.1:0-34334 GCF_964247315.1 uncultured Nostoc sp. | reverse complement strand
GGGTGGGGTTCTTTATTTTTGATTTATGCAAGAGGTCTATTAAATGATTTAAGGATAAGAGCATAATCCATAAATTATTTATTGAAAATTCAATTTGATTTTTTCTCATCAAGAAATTTAAAACAGAAGAATCATTCTCCTTTTGTTATTTTGCTGATTGCAGATATTAATTACATCGATATATTTTCTGAAATATTATTAAGAAGCTATAAAGCCTCAAAAAATAATTAGTAATGATTAGTAATAATTACTACTTTAATAAGAAAGAATTCAGGAATCAGAATTCGGTATGGATTCTGTACGTCTGGCGGATAAGTCTAATGGATATCTTATAAGCAAAGCTCTCTCGGCAACTCGTCGCAATCACACGCCCGCAGTTTGGACTGCTATGTCAACGTTAACGGTCGTGACGAAGTTGGTCAAAGCGATCGCTATGAGATTTTTCTATTTTCATACCTTCTAGTATAAAACTCACTTGACAACATGAATTAAAAGGTTATTGCCGCTGATGCCTGCTGGTGGGTTGATCGTCATCAACGGGTCGATGGTATCAATCAAGGGTATACCAACTTTCAGCGTCTATGCTGCTACCAAGGCAGCACTGCGATCGTTCGCACGCACGTGGTCAGTCGATCTCAAAGACCGCCAAATCTGAGTCAATGTTGTCAGTCCTGAGACGGTAATTACACCTGCCTACAAAACTGAACTCGGCATGAGCGACGAGCAAATTGAGCAAATAAAGGCGGATACCGCTACTATCACGCCTTTGGGTCGCCCAGGCACACCCGACAGAATCGCCAAAGCAGTCTCTTTCCTTGCCTCTGACGACAGCAGTTACATCACTGGCATCGAATTGTTCGTCAATAGCGGCACAGCACAAATCTAATCGCTTTTGGTCAGGACGACTCGATAAAGCCAACTAAGCAATTTTAGGCAATTTGAGTTACTTGCTGATTTACACGGGGACGACCAAAGCGTTCCCAAGCACTCCCTCCTCGCAGAAATAGCTCTAGGAAGCGCAATGGTTCTCCTGAATCGCCTCTTGACCAACCGGAACTACCAGGAGCAAAGGCCAAAGTTCCTTCAGATACTTTGAAACTACCATCAGAATACACTGCATCGCTGACCACATCTCCAATCCGGATCACGATCTTGCTTTGAGGCTCCAAATTAAGTGTATGGGCCCCGATAGTTGTTTTGATGTTGCCGTAGCCATCAATCCAGGCAATTCGATCTGGTGGAACATCTGGGATTTGCTCACTCTTCAAGCTATCTCCCAAAATGCTAAAATCTTCATTCATAATGGCAGCCGCAGCCGGAGGAAACACATCGCGTGAGCGAAACTGCGAACCACCACGAGAAACGTTGACCGCTCGCAACTCCTTTGTATAGTCTTTGATAAAGGAGAGGGTGTAGCCTGCATTCACACCTACGACTTTTACACCATTAGATAAAAGGGCATAAGTTAGTCCTTCACCTTCATTGTCTCGACGAGCTTCAGGATCGTCCTGACGAGGCGCACAGTTGTGATAAATTAAGCGATCGCTAGGGCCAGGGTTGAGTCCCAGTTGGGCAATCCAGAATCCCGTTGCTAAGGTACTAAATGCTGGAACCGAAAGCAAATGAATTTGGGCATGGGGAAAAGCCATCAGCAGACGTTGTGTGACTTCAGTAAATGCCGGATCTCCTGTACCGTAGTCTGCAATGACGCAGATAAACATTCTGCTCCTCCTTTTGATGGGTAGTAATTTGCAATCAACCTAATTCATAATTAGAAATTATGAATTATTCCGCCATTATGTGATTACAGGGTGAAATGAAAAAATGAGTGTTGATTTCACTCCTAATTAATAACGTTAAAATCTTAATCAATGCAATGAAAACAATCTCCTCACTTTTTAGCGAAGAACGCAACCAACTCCAGACAGATATTGATAATACAATCGGCATTGAGCAAATAGTTAAACTGGTTCAAAACCGACTCGATAATCTCGAAAGAATTTATATTGAAAAGCTTAATTTGGCTCAAGTTCGTCTAGCTTCGTTTTTCCTGGATACGCTGCGGCAGTCTATCGCCACTCTTGCAGCAGCTAACTATCTTCAAGCGGCTCAAACAGAGCAAAGGCAAATTACTAACCAAAGTACAAAGTTTTTTTCGAGCAGATTAATCCTGAAACTACTACAGGGACTAGTTTATATCGGCGTCTTAGGTTCGTTGTTTTCCTTAAGTAAAACTACCCCAGGTGCGTGGATGGCTATCTTATTAACTTCTCTACTTATAGGACTAGAAATTGTACTTCAACTCGAATTAAATAACCAGCAAAATAATTCTATATCTGAAGGGCTATTGGAATTACCTCAACCGATTCTCCGAGTTGATAGCAAAGTATTTCTAGATTGCCTTGGCGATGCTCTCAACACTATCGACCTAGCAGTAGCTAGAGTAGAAGAATCAAATAAACATGAAGGCGACCTAGCAATAGAAGAATTACCAGAGCTATTAAATTTTCTGCAAAGGCTAATGGGCGCATCAAAACTTGATAAACCCCAAATGGCTCATGAACTGGCGAAACTTTTGCCACAAATTTTAATGTCTCAGGGAATTAATACTCAAATTTACCGACCAAATGACCCGCACAGCGATCGCGGCTATTTTGACTTTGAGCCAAGTATCGACCCCGATACCAAAGATCACGTGACTTTAACTCCGGCTTTGTTGAAAGGCGATCGCTTGATTAGACGCGGTAGGGTAATTGAGCCAGCATATTCCTCTGCTAGAGAATAATAGACAATAAGGGTATGGAAATTTTAGAAACAATCGGTTTTGATTTGGGACACGGTGAAACGGCTGTAGCTAAAGCGATAGTGGAAAGCATCGAACCCCCCCAGATGCTGGAGATTAATAACAAGAAGAACCAAATTACTGCCCTTGGCTGGCATCCCAAACTCGGTTATCTTGTCGGCGAACAAGCATTAATTCAAGCTGGCGTTACCCAACTGACAATCTCTTTCAAGCAAAAACCCAACAACGATCCCAAATATCGGGAAACAATTAGCACTTTTGTGGCAACCTACTACCGCCTTTTACAAGAAAGTAAACAAGTTGAAGGCAAAGAAGGTAGCTATTTTTACATTGGTTGTCCTTCAGGATGGTCAGTTAGCGATCGCACCGAATACCAAAAGCTACTTCAAGAAGCTGGCATTCCCCAACTAAATGTTGTACCCGAATCGCGGGCTGCTTTCATGCAAGCCAAGGAAGCCGGGAAGTTGGAGTATGACAAACTTGTTGGATCGGTGCTAATTGTCGATATTGGTTCTTCAACCACAGATTTTACTCTGGTTAAAAGCTTAGAAGAAATCCCGATAGATTTTGGGAGTAATACTTTAGGAGCATCCTTAATTGACAAAGCTATTTTTGCCCGGACTCTTGCCAACCACGAACAAAAAGCATTACTCGAAAAAGTATTTCAGGAATATCCCCATCACCAAGCTCGTTGTGAACTTGCTTGCCGCAAAGCTAAAGAAGATTACTTTTCTAATGAACAGCTATATAGCGATCCTGAATCCTTTGCGCGTGGCTTCGAGTCGATTAACGAACAGATTTATTTTATTCCCCAAGTCAATAAATTGATGATGGAGGAAATCTTAAACCAGCCCTTACCGGAACTGGAGCATCATAGTTGGATTAAATCATTTCGTGACTCTTTAACCGAGGCAAAAGAAAAGCTGGAAAAACTTGGAATCGTACCAAAACTTGTGCTGATGACTGGCGGTGCATCTCGCATGAAGTTTACGCACATTCTTTGTCAGGAAATGTTTCCCGAACCAGAAACGCTGCTTCGCCCCGATCCAGAGCCGGAACGGTGCATTGCAATGGGTTTAGCACGAGTAGGACGATGGGATCTGCGTGCTGCTGCTTTTAAACAAGAAGTAAACAAACTATTTACCTCGAACAAGCTTAAAGGTTTGATTGAAAGGCATATCCCGCAGTTAATCGAATCACTAACTAAACCTTTGGCGGATGGTTTGATTGTCAACGCAGTTAAACCAGCTTTAAAAGATTGGCAAAAAAACAAAATACGGACTTTAGCCGATTTAGAAACAGCTTTGATCGGTCGGGCAGAACAGTGGCTCAAAAGCGATCGCGCTGTGCAGATAATTAATCATCAATGCGCTTCTTGGTTTAGCAATAAAATCCAACCCGATTTAGCCGCACAAACCGATCCAATATGTCGAAAGTTTCAGATACCTAGAAGCAGCTTAAGGTTTGAGGATAGTATTGACCCAAATTTTGTTAACCCAGAGTTACAAATTGGAGATGCTATCCTGGCTGAGACAGTAGCGTTTATCGTCAATGTAGTAATTGGTGGAGGTGCTGTGGCTAGCATTATCACTCTAATACTAACTGGACATTTAACTTGGCCGATTGCACTAGTATATGGGGCTTCAGTGATGGCAGCAGGAATGGAGTTAAATCGTAAGACTGTTCAAGAAGTAATTAAGACAAATGTAGATGTACCTAGTTGGATTCGTTCTAATTTTTTGAGCGACAAAAAAATTCAGGATATGTGTGAGCAAATAAAGCCTGAGTTAGAGAAAGTTCTTCAAGAACAACTGACAGCAAATCAAGAGGCTTTTGATAAATTGATTGTCAAAGTTGAGCAAGGACTTCAAACAAGCCTTTCTACCAAGGTTCAATCTTGTATAATTCTGATCCAATAGCGGTAGTTAGTGAGCGACAACAATAACATTATTCTAAATTTTCTGCTTACTAGTGAATTCAATATGTAAGCTGCTCAAAAGTCAATGATTAAAATCATAGTTTTCTTTTTTATCATTGGGCTGATTATCGCTGGGATTTTATTCAATCCGATTCTAGTAAAAAGGCGAAGAAATCGGCTTAAACATCGTCCTTTTCCCCCACTCTGGAGTGCCATTGTCGAGAATAGTTTTCCCATTTATCCCTATCTTTCTCCCGATGAAATTAGACGACTTCAGGGACATATTCAAGTTTTTTTAGCAGAAAAGCAATTTATTGGCTGTAGAGGATTACAGGTGACAGAGGAAATGAAACTGACCCTTGCGGCTGTCGCCTGTTTACTTCTACTAAATGAACGTGGGCAGTACTTCCCCAGACTTCGTTCAATTCTGGTCTATCCCAACGCTTATTTTGTTCAGGAAACAACTTCTGTCGGAAAATATGTTGTTGAAGAAAGGCGTGTAGCAAGACTAGGTGAATCGTGGACAAATGACCAAGTAGTACTGTCTTGGGAACAAGTGAAACAAGACATTAATAACTGGAGAGATGGACGTAACGTTGTGCTTCATGAATTTGCCCATCAATTGGATCAAGAAGATGGTAAAGCTGAAGGAGTTCCGATACTGCAACGCAATTCAGACTATCCTATTTGGGCTAAAGTAATGACAGAAGCATATCAGCAACTTTGTAATGATGTTCTGCAAGGTGCAAAGACGGTAATGGATAGCTATGGCGCAACGAATCCCGCAGAATTTTTTGCCGTAGCGACTGAGACATTCTTTGAAAAACCGCACCAATTGCTGTCTAAGCATCCGGCACTTTATGAGCAACTACAACGTTACTATCAATTAGATCCCGTGCAATGGGTGTGAAGTAAGTGGTCAAGGATAAATCACATTATATTCAGTTATCAACCTTCCTTCAAAATGTTTTAGGAATTACGAATTACGAATTATTTTAACTAGGAGGTTTTCATCGCTAGAATCTTCAAAGCTACTGCTTCAGGGACGGGCATCACTGATAACCGATTTCCTTGTCTCACCAACATTAACTCTTCGGCGCTAAACTTCTCTTTTAGTATTGATAGCAAGATGGGATTAGAAAAAGTCTCAACAAATTCCACTACAACTGTTTGCCACCGAGGGGATTCGGAACTTGATTTTGGGTCGTAATATTTACTTTCTGGCTCAAACTGCGTCGGGTCAGCAATATCTTTTTTCACCACACGCATTAACCCAGCAATAATGGGAGGATTAGTGCTGGAGTGATAGAAAAAAGCTAAGTCTCCTTCATCCATAAGGCGCAAAAAGTTGCGAGCTTGATAATTGCGAACACCGTCCCAGATAGTCTCTTTCTGCTGTTGAAGGTCAGCAATACTATAGGCTTCTGGTTCTGATTTCATTAGCCAATAATTCATCTACAGAAATTATGTATATACAAAAGTATTTTAATTTTGAGTAGCTAAGTAAGTTCGTAGTAAGGACTTTAGTCCTTATTTTCTAAGCACTAAAGTTTTACTACAAGCTTTCTTGCACTAGCTTAGACATTGTACTAGTGAATATTTGGCTTAACTACGATATGCTATAACCGCATAAAACGGATCTCCTCCAGATGCACCCAACCACTGTAATAAATTCGGTAATGTTGATTTATGAGCTATAACTTCTGTGGTTGTAAATCCTGGAACTGAGGCAAAATACTCTTTGACTAATTCGACTCGCTGTGCTTCTGAAGCCTCTCGCCAAGCTTGAATCGCCTTTTCAAAAAACATCCGGTTAGAAAAGCTGATAATTGCAACACCACCGGGTTTTAGGATGCGGTACATTTCGGAAAATACTGCTTCTGGATATTGCACATATTGCACAGATACGCAATTGAGAACAGCATCAAAATCTTCATCTGGTAAAGGTAGCTGGGGATTTTCGTTAATATTTTGCACAAAATAATGATTTAAGCGGGCATTACGTGCTAGTTCCTCAGCGTTGAGTCCGTGTCCCTCCACATGGTCAAACTGCATCTCTTCTGGTAGATGAGACACCCAGCTGCTCATCATATCAAAAATGCGGGTGTTGGGTTTGAGGCGATCGCGGTATAAATCCGTTAGCTGTTGAATAAATCCTTCATCCACATGGGTAACGAAGCGAGGATAGGCATAGAACAGCTTATCGTCTGTATCGTCTAATTTCAGGCGTTGATTCGGTCTTAACTGCATAAATCTCTGTTTTAGAGTACTTTTTTAGAAAATTGCAACAATTTCAAATATTTTTCAAAAAACACTATGTAACATATTTTAATAACAATAGGACACTAAACGAGTCTAAATAGCAGCATTCAATTTTATCAATTCAATGTTCCATAAACTACACTTCTGGCAGCATATTTTGCGAAAAATCCGCCTGGTAGAATCGTTACCCTATTTAAGTTTATTCCTTTGGATGCTACCTTTATTATTATTTACTTCTGGGCACAATAGCCTGATGGCACATGATGAAGCCCTTTACGCTTCGCGTGCCCGTCTGATGTTTGATTCTGGTAATTGGATAACTCCTTGGGAAACGGCACATCATAAAACACCTGGATCTTATTGGTTAATCGCCAGTTTCTACAAGTTGTTTGGTATCAGTGATACCAGTGCGCGTCTTCCTAGTATGATTGCTAGCATTTTTAGCTTATGGCTGGTGTATGAAATTGGCAAAATTATGCTAGGCAAAAAATTAGCTTGGCTAGCTACTGCTATTTTAAGTGGGGAATTTCTCTGGCTACAATACTCTCGCTTAAGTACGCCTGATGTACCGATGATTTTCTTGGTACTTTTAGCTATTTTTTCTTTATTAAAAACAGAATTATATCCTAAATATCACTATTTTTGGAGTTTTATAGCTGGTTTAAGTTTAGGTTTAGGCTTCTTAGTCAGAAGCTTTATGATTTTTTTGCCAATTATAGCTTTATTACCTTATTTAATTTGGGAACATCATCGTCATCGTCATCTTACTAATCCAATTTTATATCTAGGCTTTTTCGTAGGTTTAATACCCACTGGCATTTGGCTGTGGTTAAGCTGGCTGCACTATGGAAATCAGAGTTTTGAGGAGTTGCTTAAGTTTGTTGTACAGCTAGGTTCTGAAGATCGGGAGCATAATGGGCCGCTATTCTATGTATGGAATATTCCTTTAAAAGCATTTCCTTGGCCTTTTTTCGGACTTTTAGGTTTGTTTTTAACTGTCCGTCGTCCTATTCCTCTATACCAGTTAATATTAGTTGGTTTTCCACTTGTCTTATTTGTAGAATTGAGTATTTTTAGCACTCGTTTACCTCACTATAGTCTTTGCCTTTATCCGTTTATAGCTTTGTTGGCATCTGTGGGTTTAAGCTGGTTAGGCAATATTTACCAGACAGAAATTCACCCACAATTCCCTCTTCAAAAAGGTAAAAAAAATATATTGAACCTTTTTGCAAGGAATAATCTTTCTCGAAACCTCAGTTATGGCTTTGGTGGATTAGGTATTTTTCTTGTAATAGCAAGTACTGTTATTATTAGTTACGGTGGTTCTGACATCCGCAAGTATGCAACTATTACCTTAGCTATGGGGTTGGGTTGGTTAATTTTACCTGTGGTGTGGATTAGTCGTTACCACTTTGGCAAGAAGTTTCTCACAGCACGTTACTGGATTGCAGGATGGTTAATTACCTGTTGGCTGACTTTGGCAACGATGGGTAGCGTCGGTTTTTTAAGTGACTATAATCCTGTTTTAAGAACTTTTTTACAACAAAGTGCGATCGCTTCAATTATCCAATCTCATCCTATCTACCTTGTGCAAATAGACCAGAAAATCCAAGTACTGCTTAATTTCTATCTTCCTATTCCCCCTCAAGCAGTAGTTTCTATTTCCCAAGTACCAGCTTTGAGCTATGCTTTGATCTATACTTACCAGTCCCCTAAATTATCTCGGACTCACCACGTTCTCGGTACAGTAAAAGAGTACCAGTTGATTCAAGTTCTTCCCTAAGACGGATGCAAAGCAAGTATTGTTAAATGATATTGATTTAGGTATAATAGTACGTGTACTAAGTATTTTCTTAAATGGTTTATACATCTAATCACTCCCCACCTTTAGAGTCGTGGCAGCAAAATCTCGCACCATATAATTTGGGCTACAGAATCAAACTAGTCTCACAACTGCTGAGTCGCAAGTTTACTGAGAAGCTAGAACCCTTTGGACTTACCCCATTTCACTGGTTGGTGTTGTGCTGTCTTTGGCAAGAAGATGGTTTACCTACTTCTAGTATTGGTGACAAACTCAAACAAGTGGGAGGGACTTTAACAGGCGTACTAGATCGGATGGAAGAACGCGGCTTAGTGCGTCGAGAACGCGACACTCACGATCGCCGCATCTGGCGGATCTGGCTCACGGATGCAGGTAAGCAACTAGAAGCTGTCTTACCGCCTATTGCGGCAACAGTGCGTGATGAAGCAATGGACGGTATTTCCTTCGCTGACCGAGAACTGTTTTCCCAAATTTTGAACCGGGCGATCGCTAATCTCTCTTAAAGATGATTTTATAATCACCCGACCGGGGGAGGCAGTGTAAAGATATGTTTTGAGATAATATTACGCATACTAAGGAAATAAGAATTTTTTTTTTAGAAAAAACTACGCATTCTAAATAAACGACTATCAATCAAGTTATTGAACGCACAAGGAAGTTAACAATCATGGGTGCTAATACCTTAAACGGACGCAACGGACACAAAACCCCAGTTTTAGAAAAAGAAGTGATTCCCGATTTAGAGACTTTAGAAACTGTTACCGCAGATACATCCGCAACAGCAGAAGCACCTGTTGTAATTCCTGAGACAGAGAAAGAAGTTCCAGCGAAACCGAAGCGGAAAAGACCGACTGGTTTAATTTTGGCAGGATTAGGTGTGGGTGCGATCGCCGCAGGTACTTTTGGTCTTCACTACTGGCAATACGCCTCTACCCACCAGGAAACAGACAACGCCACCGTTGCCGGAAACATTCACCAAGTTAGTAGCCGCATTCCCGGAACTATAAGTGAGGTGCTTGTGAATGATAACCAACTGGTGCAACCAGGACAATTGTTAGTGAAGTTAGATCCACGGGACTATCAAAGTAAGGTGCAACAGGCACAAGCAGCCCTAGAAAATGCTCGTGGTCAGGCGCAAGCCGCCCAAGCAAATATTGCTTTGAGTTCACAAACCACTACTGGTAAGACAACTCAAGCACAAGGAGATGTCAGTAGTGCAGTAGCAGCAATTTCTACAGCCCAAGCAGCAGTACAAGAAGCCCAAGCTGGGATTCCTGCCGCCCAAGCAACAGTACAAGAAGCCCAAGCTGGGATTCCCGCCGCCCAAGCGCAGGTAGCGCAAACAAACGCGAATTTGGAAAAAGCCCAAGCAGATTACAATCGTTACAACGAATTGTATAAAACAGGTGCGATTCCTCGTCAGCAACTAGACACAGCCAAGGCTGCTTATGATGTAGCCAAAGCACAGAAAAATGCCGCGATTCAGGGAGTACAACAAGCCCAAGCCCAGTTAGCCTCTGCAAAAGTTGGTGTCGCCAAAGCCCAGTCTCAATTAGCACAAGCGCAAGAAAATGTCACCAACGCCCAAGCTAAATTGGCAGCATCTAAGGGAGGATTGCAACAAGCTACCGCAGGTGGACAAGATACCACAGTCAAACGTAGCCAATACGAAGCGGCAAAAGCGGCGCTCGCCCAATCAGAAGCATCGCTCAAAGACGCACAATTGCAACTATCTTATGCCAATGTTACTGCCCCCAGTGCTGGACGGGTAGGTAGAAAAAACGTCGAAATTGGCAACCGAGTCCAATCGGGAACACCATTAATGGCGATCGTGGATAACGAGTATTGGGTAATTGCGAACTTCAAAGAAACTCAATTAGAAAAAATGCGTCCAGGCGAGCCAGTAGAAATCAAGCTGGATACTTTCCCTCATCACAACTTTATTGGTCGTGTTGACAGTATTTCGCCAGCTTCCGGCGCTCAGTTTGCCTTATTGCCACCCGATAATGCTACAGGTAACTTTACTAAAGTTGTCCAACGCATTCCGGTTAAAATAGTTTTCGACCAAAAGAGCATTCAAGGATACGAATCACGGATTACTCCTGGGATGTCTGCGGAAGTTGCGGTGGAAGTCAAGTAATACCAAATCGGCTTAAAACAGATGAAAAACCTCTTTCTACTTATGACATTCTCCTACATCTAAAGAGAGGCGTATAGAGATCAGGTGAGATGATATCTATGAAAGCAGATTGGTATAAAGCAAGCCTGACATGAAAAAATCGCTACTACCTGCTTTAAGGTCAAGAAACTACCAGCTGTTTTTTGCTGGACAAGGTATTTCCCTAATTGGGACGTGGATGACGCAACTTGCCACAATTTGGCTAGTTTATGATTTGACAAAATCCCCATTAATGTTGGGAGTTGTGGGATTTTCGAGTCAAATTCCTAACTTTTTTTTAGCTCCCTTTGGCGGAGTATTTGTAGATCGCTTTTCTCGGTATCGTACCTTAATTGGTACGCAAATCTTGGCGATGATTCAATCGTTAACATTAGCAGTGTTGGCGCTGACTGGTGTGATTGAGGTATGGCAGATCATCGCCTTGAGTTTGTTTCAAGGATTTATTAACGCCTTAGATGCGCCAGCCCGTCAAGCTTTTGTGCCAGAATTGGTTGAACACAGAGGAGATTTAGCCAATGCGATCGCTATCAATTCAACGATGTTCAACGGTGCACGATTAATTGGCCCTGCGATCGGCGGTTTATTAATTGCTGGCATTGGAGCTGGCTATTGTTTTTTAATTGATGGTTTGAGCTACGTTGCTGTAATCGCCGCTTTATTGGTAATGAAAGTTAAACCTTGGAAAAATTTGGTAACTGAGGGTAATCCCTTACAAAAAGTCAAAGAGGGATTTGTATATGCCTTTAGTTTCCCACCGATTCGCTCTGTCTTATTACTATCAGCTTTAGTCAGCCTGATGGGATTGCAAAATACTATTCTTGTCCCAGTTATTGCCGAACAAATTCTCAAAGGTGGTGCAGAAAGTTTGGGTTTTTTGATGGCGGCATCTGGAGTTGGAGCCTTAACTGGTGGTATTTATCTAGCTACGCGCCAAACAATCTTGGGAATTGGGAAATTGATTGCCTTAGCTCCAGCAATTTTAGGAACTGGTCTAATTGCCTTTTCTTTGTCTCGATTTTTACCACTCTCTTTATTTACAATGTTATTCGTTGGCTTAGGAACAATTCTCCAGATTGCTGCTAGCAACACATTTTTACAAACCATTGTCGAAGACGATAAACGCGGGCGATTGATGAGCTTATATACAATGTCATTTTTGGGGATGATTCCCGTGGGTAATTTATTAGGAGGTTTATTAGCAAGTTATATTGGCGCTCCTAACACTTTAATGATTGATGGGATAGCTTGTATTTTAGGATCAATTATTTTTAGCAGACAGTTGCCTGCTTTAAGAAAAATAATGCGTCCAATTTATGAGCAAAAAGGGATTATTACGACTCAAGAAGTTTAAGATAAATAACCGCAGTGAAATTGAGATTTATCTTAATGGAGCTTTCTATAGCAATTCTTTTTTAATTTTTAGCGTTGCTGATTCAAGCTCACGCAGAGGCAAAGAAGATATTGGCATAAGATTTAATAAGAACATTTTTTGCTACTTAACCTTGAAAATGGAACAAAGTTATGGCTAATACAGGTGTAATTCGTCAGCAAGGGCAAAATCCTGCTTTACCACCAGAGCGTGTACCGCTAAAAACCTGGATTGGTGTATTAGCCAGTATGCTTGGTGCATTTATGGCGGTATTGGATATTCAAATAACTAATGCTTCCCTACAAGATATTCAAGCAAGTTTAGCAGCAACTCTCGAAGAAGGTTCTTGGATTTCTACCGCGTATCTCGTAGCAGAAATTGTGGTAATTCCTCTAACAGGATGGTTGTCACGAGTATTTTCTCTGCAACGTTATTTATTAGTCAATACTGCACTATTTATCTTCTTTTCTATCTGCTGTGGTTGGGCGTGGGATCTTAATTCCATGATTTTCTTTCGCGCCTTACAAGGTTTTAGCGGCGGAGTATTAATTCCTACAGCTATGACAGTTGTTTTAACAACTTTACCCCAATCAAAACAATCAGTTGGGTTAGCAGCATTTGGGTTTAGTGCAGTTTTTGCACCCTCAATTGGCCCAACATTAGGAGGTTGGTTAACCGAAAATTTTGGTTGGGAATACAACTTTTATATAAATGTAATTCCAGGGGCATTAATGCTGGCTGGTGTTTGGTACGGAATTAAGCCAGAAAAACCCCAAATTAATTTACTCAAACAAGGTGACTGGTGGGGAATTATTGCAATGGCTATTGGCTTAGGTTCCCTGCAAGTTGTTTTAGAAGAAGGTAGCCGTAAAGATTGGTTTGGTTCAGCGTTGATTGTGCGCTTAAGTGTAATTGCAGTAATTTTTTTGGCGATATTTTTCTTTATAGAATTAACTCGTAAACAACCATTTATTAATTTACGGCTTGTACTTAGGCGGAACTTTGGTTTAGCCAGTATTGTCAATGTGTCGTTGGGAGTAGGATTGTATGGTTCAATTTATATTTTACCGTTGTATCTCGCCCAAATTCAAAAATACAATGCTCTGCAAATTGGTGAAGTATTAATTTGGGCTGGTATTCCCCAACTGTTTATTATTCCCCTCATCCCGAAATTAATGCAACGCATTGATGTGCGGTTAATGGTAGCTTTTGGTGTGACTTTGTTTTCCATCAGTGCATTTATGAACTCTGGAATGACTAATGAAACAGGATTAGATCAATTACGTTGGTCGCAATTTGTGCGTGCAATGGGACAACCCCTAATTATGGTGCCGCTTAGTTCTATTGCCACTGGTGGATTGAGTCCGAAAGAAGCAGGTTCGGCAAGTGGTTTATTTAATATGATGCGGAACCTGGGCGGTTCTATCGGAATTGCTTCTTTAGCGACTTTATTGGCAAATAGAGAACAATTTCACTCGAATAGATTGGGTGATGGAGTATCTTTATATAATCCAGAAACTCAACAGCGAATTGACCAAATGACGCAGTTTTTTATTAGTCGCGGAGCAGATTTAAGTACAGCACAAAATCAAGCGATCGCATCTATATCTAATATAGTCCGTCGCGAAGCATTTGTAATGGCTTTTAACGATTGTTTCTACTTTATTGGTATTGCTTTGTTAGTTAGTGGGATTGCTATTTTATTCCTCAAAAAGGTGAAGTCAAGTGGTGGCGCTGTCGCTCATTAGATTTGTTGTATCAGTTAAAATGTTTGAATAAAACTACTAAGGTACTAAAATGGTCATTAGCCAAAGTGAGTACTATATATCCCCAGAAGAATATTTAGAAGGCGAGAAAGTAAGTGAAATCAAACAAGAGTATATTGATGGGCAAGTCTACGCAATGGCAGGAGCAAGTGATGCTCATGTTACTGTAGTAGGAAACTTGTTTGTACTGCTACGAAACCATCTGCGGGGTAGTGGTTGCCGTGTCTATATGTTAGACATGAAAGCACAAATCGAGGTCATAAATCGCTATTTTTATCCCGATGTAATAGTGACATGCGATGCACGAGATAAAGAATTTGAATATTTTAAGTGCTATCCTTGCTTAATTATCGAAGTGCTTTCTGAGTCAACTGAAGGCTATGACAGAGGAAATAAATTTGCTAGTTATCGACACTTAGAATCACTACAAGAATATGTGTTAATTTCACCAGACCGAATGAGTGTAGAATGCTTCCGCCGCAATCAGGAAGGACATTGGGTACTTTACCCTTATGAAAAAGGGGAAGAAGTGCATTTAGGTAGCGTTGATTTTCGTTGTGCGATCGCAGAAATATATGAAGATGTAATATTGATAGATGAGAATATTTCCTAATCTAACATTTCTGGGTCAATTCCTAAAGCGTTGAGTTGTTCAGCAGAGAGCGATCGCAATTTCTCTACAATTCTCTCCCGCTTTTGTCGCTCAATCACAGCACGTTCCTCACCCGTTAGCAGTAAATTTCCTTGTCCATCCCACCACCGTAACCAAGGTAGCTCTGCATTTTGATAAAATCCTTGCCAGATTCCTAACTCTACACCCATAGGAACAATTGGGTAATGTCCTCGTTCATTGGGTTGCATCAGCTGATAAGTATTATCGACTAGGTGATACACTTCAACCTGTGCTCTTGCTACTTCATAAATTCCATAATAAGGCACTCGAATTGCCTGCTCATAAACCCAAAATTTACCAACATTTCCACCTTCCCCTTGAGATGGCGGTGTGTTATCTCGTTCTTCTGAGCCATCTCCAGAGACAAATTCAATCACAATTAGGGGTGCAACATACTCCTTCCACAGTACATAAGAACGGCGCATTTTACCGTTAAGTGTCGGTGGTACATTAGGTACATAAAACCAGTCTGGTGCTTCAGCCCCTTTCTCAGGAGGATCTGTCAATCGCCAGTAAATACCAGAATCTTGTCCAATACAATATTGACCGTCAGGATGAAGTTTCTCTAAAACAGGTTTAATTGAGTCTGTAATTAAAATGCTTTGCGGATGCTCCTGAAGATTTTTCACAAATGTACCATCTGAGTCTGGTAACTGAGTATGATCCGGTAAAGTTAATGCCGATAAGGAAGTCATAGACTTTAACCAATGGGTTTTCTAATTCTCATTGTAAATTGCTATTTTACTATTTTTGAATAGACGCGCTACTAGGTTAGATGCTACTTATACAAAAACAATCAATCTTTCTATATGAAAAAATCTATCTCGATTACTGCGGATATTTTCTATATCCTCATAATCATTCATATTCGACTTAACTATAGACAATATAAAACGATAACCTATTGCTCGTAAATCGTATGGTATTACATGAGTTAGTATATCAAAAATCCATCCTATGCCTGCCCATGCAGTATTTTCCGAACATTCCCAGACTACCCTTGTATATCCCCCATTCATGTGAAAAATTACTCTTAACTGTTTCTCTGGCTAACAGAAATATTTCATGCATGACAATACAATTATTCTATTTTGATACTTTTTAGAGGGCGGGCTAGCCCACCCCAAAATAATTACAAACCAGATGCTAAATTCCGCAGTAATGAGACGCATAATACCCGATCGCATTTCTGGCAAAGCATCCTTAAAGATGATCGCAGCAACTCTTCTTAACTTTTATCCACTGAATAATATGATTTTCAGGAAACACCAGGCTCATCAGCAGTTTTGATCTCTTTTAAAATTCGTTCTACTTGGTTAACTTTTTCACCTCTATTCTGTTGTTTGAAAATATTTAAAGCTTTTTCTAAAGAAGATAGTGCCTCATCTTTTTTATTTGTTTGCCACAATGCTATTGCAAAATTAGTCAGCCCCTCGCCATAATTAGGATTAATTTCCAGAGCTTTTTTATATTCAGTAATGGCTTCTTCCCAGCGACTTTGGCTTGCGTAAACAACACCGATCGCATTGTAAGCTAGAGCGTATTTTGGCCGGAGGCGAATGGCTTCTCGATAGGAGCTAATTGCATCTTCTGGTTTCTTTTGCCGAAAAAGCACATTTCCCAGTTGAAAGTGTCCGAAGGCATCTTCTGGGAACTTTTTAATTAATTTGCGTAAATTTTCTTCTGCACCTGTTAAGTCTCCCTGACTAAATAAACCATTGGCTTGTTGTAGCAACTGCGATCGCTCTGGTGTATCTGTACCTGAAGCTTGTGCTATTTTTTGTGGTTGTCTGTGTGCAGACTGTTCTGGCGAATGCAGAGAAATTCCCGTCACCGCTAATACTGATGATGATATGCCAATTGCAGTTATGATACTCAGCATCATGCAGCTAAGAGGTTGAACAAATACTGATTTGTATTGCTTTTTCAGTTTCATTGTCCTCAATGCCTTAATAATGTCCTGATTATCATGATAAATTGAGGTGCGTTAGTAAATGCCTAACGCACCAACAAACGTGTCAAATTAAATTCAACACTAGATTACAGTAGTTGTTCATTGCACTTGTCAGCAACAGACTGGGAATCAGTTGCTTTTATTTGATTGTTTTTTACCTATAACTCCCACGAAATCATTCCCAGCACCGTGAATGCCTCACCAGCGTTAACCCCCCAACCGACTAGAGGCATTCTCAAAATAGTCAACGTTGAATAGATTCCTGAAATTGACCTGTGCCCAGAATCTATCTCGCTTATAAAAGAGGGCAGCATCTGTGCGGAAATAGCTGGGTACAATAATACCAATTCGTAATTCGTAATTCGTAATTCGTAATTAAGAAAGCTAGACTGAATCTAGGTTTGGGGGTTTGAATGTGTTGCCTCATTTTAGAGAATTGGTATAAATGTGTTGGGGACTTCCAATTAAAAAAATATCCCATCCCTGCGGGACGCTACGCGAACGTATTTAGGGCAGTTCTTGCAGGGGGAGGAACAGTCGTGTTGAATCTAGAAATTGGGATAATTTATTTTTTGGAGTTCCCTTGTTTAAATCTCCCTGGCGATCGCCTACAAAAAAGCATCTCGTACCAACCCCAAAGCCTTGCAACGGACTTCGTTGAATTTCGTAGGTTGTCCAGAGCTTAAAACTGTGTTGCGGCAAATTATTCAGCCGATTGCACACAGGAGAGCGAGTTAAAACTCCCAACTGATAGAACCGATGATTGTAAAGGGCGCACCTGTTTTCACCCTTGCTCTTGTTCCATTGCTGTCAACGAAATATTCGGTATCAAATAGATTACGGATATTGATAGCAGCCTTTAAAGCATCTCTACGGTAGTAAATCGCCGCATCGGTACGCAAGTAATCGGGGATTTCAAATGAGTTATCTAAATCTACCGCCCGCGCACCTACATAGAACAGCCCCAGACCTAATCCCAAACCCTTGAAATCACCATTTTGGAGTTCATAGGTTGTCCAAAGGCTAGCTTGATTCTTTGGTACATCCTCTAATCTATTGCCTACAGAAATCAAGTTATCCTCGGTGACTTCTGCATTGGTATGAGCATAGGAAGCGATCGCCTTCCACCCTGGTAAAATCTCACCTGTGATATCCAACTCAATCCCCTGACTTCTTACCTCTCCTATCTGAACTAAGTAATTAGGGTCATCGTTATTGGGATCGTCTGTTGTAATCTTCGTCTTGGTGATTTGATAGACTGCCAATGTTGTCGAAAGTCTGTTTTCTAGAAAGTCAGCTTTAATGCCCGCTTCATATTGGGTTCCTTTAGTTGGCTCGAACTGGCTACCATCACCGTTCAATCCTGAGTTAGGGTTAAAAGATTGACTGTAACTGGCGTAGAGAGAAACAGATTTGCTGGGCTGATACACCAACCCGATTCGGGGGCTGAACGCATTATCATTCTGTTCTGGTTGGTCTATGGCACTTTTTTGTGAAATCCAATCAAAACGCCCGCCAATCAGTAACTTCAGGTTATCTTGAAAGCTAATCTGATCCTGAAGGTAGAACCCATAAGATTGAACAGTCCCATAGCTAGTAGAAGTCTCAAGAGTAGTAATTGGAATATTGTAGTTTGGGTTGAAGACATCTAGAGCAGGCACAGAGAGAGAAGTAGGATTATAAATTATCACATTGCGGTTGACATCAAAGCCTAATACTAGTTGGTGTGGAATCGAGCCTGTATTAAACTTACCAACCAAGTCGATCTGTCCAAAATAGTTGTCTACCATGTAGTTACGTCTTGCGGCAAATTGCTCTAAGAAACGATCATCCACTAGATTCGTTGGTACCGTATACTCCTCGATAGCGTTAAAAGCAGTTATAGAAAAATTATTACGGAGCTGCCAGTTATCGCTAAATTTGTGGTTTAGCGTATAGCCATATTTTTGACTGGTATAATGTTGCCCATCAAGAGGGTAACTTAAGTAACGACTTCGAGGCAGCTTGAAGGTATTATCGCTGAAAACAGTCGCGAAACTCTCAGGAATCCCATTGAATTTAGTAGATTCATAATATAGATTTAGGTCTGTCCTATCTCCCAATTTCCAAGTGATTGAGGGTGCGATCGTAGTCAAATGTGAGGTGACAAAATCTTGAAACCCGTTTGAACTTTCATAGCTGGCGTTTAAGCGATAGAGCAGGGTTTTATCGTCATTCAATGGGCCTGAAAAATCAATACTGGACTCATATAAGTCACGGTTTCCTGCCTGAAATTCAAGATTGTAATAAGGTTCACTGAGGGGTTGTTTAGTGATAACGTTGATGATTCCACCGGGTTCTACTGCTCCAAACAAAACCGAGGCAGGCCCTTTCAAAACTTCCACTCGCTCGATCGATGCAGTTGGTGTCAAACCATAACTACCTACATCTCGATAGCCATTTCGGAAATTTCCTGCTTGTTCAAATCCTCTGATAGTATAGCTGCCTCCAGGTGCGTTAAAATTGGTATCTGCACTGGTAACGCCACTAACTGTTTCCACTGCCTCAGTCAGACTTCTCACGTTGCGGTCTTCTAGCACCTGTCGCGGTATGACCTGAATCGATTGGGGAATATCGCGCAAAGGGGTGTCTGTCCTTGTTGCAGTCGTAGCATTTTGCACGCGATACCCATCCTGTTCTCCCGTCACCACCAACTCAATCGGCTCATCACCCTCAGATGAAGGTTTCTCTGTTTGGGTTTCACTGGTTGGTGGCGTTTGAGGTGGCTGCTGCGGTGGTGTGGAGGATGCTGCACTTGCCACAGAAAAGATAAGACCCTCGTCTGGACTGTCATACAACTCGACTTGTGGTAACGCTATCTCACCCGTCACTGTGACTTGGATGGTATTGGTATCAAAGTTTGTTACCGTTATTTCAGTAACACCTGCTATTGGTTTTTCAGAACGGAATGTGAATGCATCGCCACTGGGTAAACGTAATTGTGCGTTGGGAACATCAACAATAAAGCTATTGCCAGCACTGCGGTTTACTAATTGCAATTGTTGATCTTTGGCTGTCTGTAAAATCACCTCCACACCTTTGTCACTAGGATTTGCCTTGACTTCGGTAACTTCAATGACTGCATTTGCTGGCGACGTGTTGGGTGTTGGCGACTGAACTAGCTCCCGTACACTTCTTGACGGAAACTGGATCTCACTGAGTTGAGGAATTTCTTTTTTTGGTTTAACTTCTGGTTGTTCCGCACCAAATGCAGAAGTTGTCAAAACAACAAAAACTGTACCTATGAGCCACAGGTGTTTTAGCACTATTATCGATTTCATCTTCATCCTCACACTTAATGATGCTGCTTGCTTTGTGCGGGGTTACAGGCAGTTAGATTCCCGACTTCTTGTAGACACCCGGAGGGTAGAAGTCGGGAATCTCGCAATCCACTTTCCACAGCAAAGACTTAAAGCAATTGAAAATCTATATCAACAAAGATTACAGCAAGTGATAGATGAAAAACGATCGCATCTGTGCCGAAGCGGATTATTTTCTAGCTCAATCCGGATTTTTTTGGCAAGTCTTTGGGACACACTCCAAAATGTCTCTTAAATACTGCTGTAAATCGACTAGGGCTAGCATAGCCAACCAAACTAGCAATCTCCTGCACTTTCATCTGTCCACTGATGAGTAAGTTTTTGGCTTGCTCCATGCGGTATGCTTGCAAATACCCAAACATAGTTGTGTTAAATACTTGCCGAAAGCCGATTTTCAGCTTGTAGTCATTTAAACCCACCATTTTCGCCAGTTCCAGCAACAAAGGTGGGTTGTTCAAATCACTGATCAGAATCTCCTTGGCTTGGTAAATACGGTCGATGTCATCCTTTTTTAGAAGACAATATTGCCTACGTTCGCGATCGCCTGCGTTGACTTCATTTAACCGCAAAGCCATCAGTTCCAAACATTTGCCCTCCAAATAAATTAGTCTCATCATTCCTTGGTAAGGGCAATTGAACATTTGCTCAAAAATCAGGCGCATTGCTGGCGTTGTTCGCTCCTGATGCCAAAGCTGGGGTATATCTTCGCAATCTGCTTCGGTATACTGCCGTAAAGGCAGGGGTGACGCTTCTAAAAATTCACAACCAAATTGTCGGAAAAATTTCTGTGATATATGCACATCAATTTTAAGTATTTGCTGATGCGATCGCCAAAGAAACTCTTTCCCTTCTGGCTGATCAATCTGTGTAGAAATGAAATTTTGCCCAGAACAAACCTCTTCTGTCTGATTATTTCCTGTCAGCGTAAAGCTTAACTCAAAATCCGGCTCTGGGTGTCCTTCGTAACCACCTGCTTCAACTAATAAGTTCTCATGCAACTTGTAGGAATCAATTAGCAGTGATAATCCAGAGGCGAACTCGAACCGTTGGCGATATCCTTGACTCTGCTGCTTCGGGTCTTCCAAGATAAGTTTGCATTCAGTAGTCTGAGGACAAGAAGTTGGAGTTTTTCCTGTTGAAGGTAATGTGGAGTCAGCTTCTCGGTCAGATAGAAAAAGTGTCATTAAATATTCGTTTTTATCAATGAGTATAATATCTAATTAAAAAAGATTTTCAATAATTTATCAAATCATAGAAAGGCATCTCCAATAGAGAAAATGCCTTTCTAAAAATTACTACGCGCCTTCCCGTAATTTATCTAAGACACTCCGATCTTCTAAGGTCGAAGTATCACCAGATACCTCTTGTCCCGCAGCTAGATTCCGCAGCAAGCGCCGCATAATCTTACCCGATCGCGTTTTCGGCAAAGCGTCTGTAAAGCGGATTTCTCCCGGACGCGCGATCGCACCAATTTCTTTGACAACGTGCTGTTTAAGTTCTTTACTCAGTTCCTCACTTCCCTGATAAGTGCCTTCTAAAGTTATAAAAGCAACTACTTCTTCACCTTTGAGTTCATCCGGTTTACCCACTACCGCCGCTTCTGCAACTGCTGGATGCGATACTAAAGCTGATTCTACTTCCATTGTACCGAGTCGGTGTCCTGATACATTCAATACGTCATCTACACGACCCATTACCCAAAAGTAGCCGTCTTCATCTTGTCTTGCGCCATCACCAGCAAAGTAAATATAGTTACCATCTTTGGGGGGGATGTGTTCCCAGTAGGTGCGGCGGAAGCGTTCTGGATCGCCGTAGACTGTCCGCATCATTCCTGGCCAGGGATGTCGCACCGCTAGATAACCGCCTTCTTTATTGGGTACAGTGTTTCCTTCTAAATCCACGACATCTGCAATAATTCCAGGGAAGGGAAGAGTTGCGGAACCGGGTTTGGTGGGAATTGCCCCTGGTAGTGGTGTAATCATGATACCGCCGGTTTCCGTTTGCCACCAAGTATCCACAATTGGACAACGTTCCCCACCAATTACTTTGTGATACCACATCCAAGCTTCCGGGTTAATCGGTTCGCCAACGGTTCCCAACAAACGCAACGAAGACAGGTTTCGCGCGTTGGGATGTTGTTCGCCCATCTTAATAAATGCCCGAATTGCCGTAGGAGCGGTATAAAAAATATTAACACCGTATTTTTCAATCACATCCCAGAAACAGCCAGGATTAGAAGTACGGGGCGCACCTTCATAGATCACTGTGGTTGCACCGTTGGAAAGGGGGCCGTAGACAATGTAGCTGTGTCCCGTAATCCAACCGACATCGGCAGTACACCAATATACATCAGTGTCTTGCAAGTCGAATATCCACTTGGTGGTCATGTGGGTATACAAATTATAACCAGCAGTTGTATGCACTACACCCTTTGGTTTACCCGTGCTGCCGGAAGTGTAGAGGACAAACAGCATATCTTCGCTGTCCATTGGTTCGGCGGGACAATCTGCTGACACACCTTTTTGCAAATCATGCCACCAATGATCGCGTCCGCCCAACTGCATATAAGTTTCTTGCCCAGTGCGCTTGACAACTAGGACATTTTCTACACTGGGAACAGCACCATCAGCTAAAGCTTTGTCTACCTGTTCCTTGAGAGGAACGATCGCATCTTTGCGCCAACCACCATCAGCCGTGATTACCAGTTTAGCTTGAGCATCAATTAAGCGATCGCGCAAAGCTTCGGCACTAAAACCACCAAATACTACGCTGTGGGGTGCGCCGATTCGGGCACAGGCTAACATCGCGATCGCTGCTTCGGGAATCATCGGCATATAAATACCAACGCGATCGCCTTTTTGTACACCCAGTTGCTTCAATACATTGGCGAACTGGCAAACTTCTCGGTGCAGTTGGGCATAAGTGAGGGTACGCGAATCACCTGGTTCTCCTTCCCAAATCAATGCTGCTTTATTTTTGCGCCAGGTTGTGAGATGTCTGTCAAGGCAGTTGTAAGAAATATTAATTTTACCACCAACGAACCATTTAGCAAAAGGCGGTTGCCAGTCTAATACTGTATTCCATTTTTGGAACCATTCTAATTCTGTTGTCGCCAAATCTGCCCAAAATTGCTGTGGATCGGCTTTGGCTTTGTCGTAGATACGCTGATAGTCATCCAAGCTTTTGATATGGGCATTCTGCGAGAATTCCGAGGTAGGATGAAAGAGCCGCTTCTCTTGTAGGATTGATTCTATAGTTGGTTGAGACATGATTAGTTATGAGTACGATCGCTATTGTTACTAAAAACTATTCTTAGCCCAGTTGTGCTAGACATTGTTTAGATTTTCGTTAAGCTAGGTAGAAATTGCCGAGTTATTTAGTTTACATTGATTTTCATCTAGCAAAAGCGAGCGATCAAGAAATGTAAAGACGTTTTACAACCTGTCTATTGGGAATGTTGCAAAATGTAAGTAGTCTTGACAAACATCTTCTAAAATTATGACGCTCACTGTTGAAGCTAGCAGTTTATCTCTCAACGATGTTCATCGCTTTCTCAAAGTAGAAGAACTTTCCAATGGTTCATTCACAAATTTCTTAAGTCTAGAACCACTCTCTGAGTTTGAACAGCACGATTTATTGCGAATCAGAAATGACTTCCGTCGTTATTTAAGCGCAGGGAAAATTTCTGAAGGTTTGGTTAAATTTATAACGATTGCACCCTTAATGCGGTTAGCAGGATTTTACGATGTGCCGATTCGGTTGACAATGGAAGATAGCATTGCGATCGCAGTCGAAGATGAAGACAGAAGAATTACCGGACGGATGGATATTTTAGCAATCAACAGTCCTCAAAGTAATATTGCGCCTCCTTTTTGGGTTCTAGTAATTGAAACGAAAAATAGTTCGGTTAATGTGATTGAGGGTTTACCTCAATTACTTACTTATGCTTTTAAGAGTATAGAGCAACAACCATCAGTTTGGGGTTTGGTAACTAATGGACAGCTTTATCAATTTATTTATCTAAGACATGACAACCAGTCAACTTATGAGTTAATGCCATTATTAAATTTGAGTCAATCTCCAGATGCAATTGAGTTATTGCAAGTTTTCACAGCCATTTGTAAGTTACCAAATTTTCAGTAAATAAATTGCGGAGCGATCGCTGATGTCTAAACCTGCTACTGTAAAATTGATCGCTGATAGTATTTCAGAAGACGAAGTTATTTTTCCTCCTGGCGATATACTGAGTGACGAACCACCCTTGGAAAGTGACCTGCACCGCGACCAAATCGATTTGCTGATTCGCATACTTAAATTATGGTGGTGAGATAAGGAAGATTTTTATGCTTCTGGCAATTTGACGATTTACTACAGTCCTAACCAGAAAAAATCAGAATATTTCCGCGGCCCAGACTTTTTTGTAGTTTTGGGAACCGAGAAAAAAGACCGTAAGAGTTGGGTAGTTTGGCAAGAAGACGGCAAATATCCCAACCTGATTGTGGAAATTTTGTCAAGTTCAACCACAGCAGTTGATAAAAGTTTAAAAAAGCAAATTTATCAAGATACCTTCCGTACACCAGATTATTTCTGGTTTGATCCTGTAACAATGGAACTTCAGGGATTTCATTTAGTTGATGGGAAGTATCAAGAAATTCAATTAACCACTGATGGACGTTTGTGGAGTCAGCAGTTAGAACTTTATTTGGGAGTTTATGAAGGTAAATTAAGATTCTTCACTACTGAAAATCAATTAATACTATCATCAGAAGAGTTAGCTGAACAAGAACGTTTACGTGCCGAGCAGGCAGAAGAACGCGCCCAACAAGCAGAAGAACGCGCCCAACAAGCAGAGCAAGAAATTGCTCGACTGCGGGAGGCTTTACGTACACAGGGCATCGACCTAGAGAATATTTGATCACATCAGGAAATTAATTAAAGACATTTTCAAGTTAAAATCTAGTTATCAATGTGTAAAAAAAGCGTAATCTTCTGAAAGTAGGGCATCGATTGCAAGCACACGAAATTAAGGATCGGTTAAAGTCCCTTATCGAGCAAGCCTCCTCGATAGATCGTAATTTAGCGAGAAGATTAGATGAAATCAATCGTTGGGTAAAAGACATTAAGCCAGGTTCTCTGACTGCAAAACCTTTTGTTACAGCCTTTTTGCTAGAGGTAATTACGGATTCGACAATATGGTTGATAATCAAATCCTTACCTTCAGAAGAAGAACAAAAAGCAAAGTTCGAGTTGATGACGCCGATTGAGAGATATTGGTATGGTTATCTGTTTCCCAGATGGTTTAATGCAAGTGACTCCAAGTTTTATATTTGGAAGCAAAAATTGATGGCAGGCGAATTTAATCAGGTAGATGATGATATCATTAAATCAATAGCCCAAGATATTGTTCAGCGAGAAGGTAGTTTTTGGCAGCGTTATATAGCCGACCTTTCTATGGCAACAGATTTAATTGTTAGTCGTAACAATCAACCACTGTGTATTCAAATTACCAGTGTTAGTGAAGAACTTAATCATCAAAAGTACGAAGCTTGGCAAAATACACTGCGATCGTGGGAAATCGAGAGGGGGCTGTTCTTAAGTTACAATCCCAAGGATGCTAATTTTGTCAACCAGTTAGTCAACGTGGCCCTGTATAACAGTGATTACCTTTCTGGTGGCAAATATTTAAAATTTTCGTGAATTTTCAGGAATTTGATATTTCAGATTTGTGTCTAGCCTATATACTTACGTGCTAATTAGAGCTTTTATGATTAATAAAAGAGAAACTCACTGCAACAATCAAGTAGATACATTTGCTGAAGCTTTAGCGACAGCACGACAAATGCAGCAAAACTGGTTAACTTACGGCGTTGATTTTGTCAATATTTACGTTGAAGATGTGGAGGGAGACTGGCTAGAAACGTGGGGACATGACGAAATATTAGGTAATTTTCAATTAGATACTATTAAAGAATTTCTGGTAAGTAATGATAGTGTAGCTGTAAAAGTAAGACAGCATTTAGGAGAGCGATCGCTGTTTGATTTTGCAGTAAACTTAGAAGAATCTTGGAGAATTTCTGAAGTAGATGATAGGTTATCTGCTGTCAAAAATCTCTTAGCTGGTGGTGAAAATATTATTGATACAGATGATATCAGGTTATTGGATTTAGCAAATACTCTGGTGGAAAAGTTGACAGAGATTTTGTGAAATATAGAATTAAATTGTAGTAAATTGCTTCTAGACGTTATTTACATTTGTCCTATATAGTCTGTCAACGCAGATTTTGGATAAAAATCTCGCACAGAGGCGAGGTAGGATGAGCGAAGGCTGCGGATGCTTATAATTATAAATTTAGATGTTTCTTATGGATGTTGAAGCAATTATTACTCGCGTTCAAGTATTTATAAGAAAGGTTTAAGCATTTTTTGCAAATGTTAAAGCAACTGTTGCTTACGTTGAAGCATTTCTTACAAAGATTAAATATTTTCTTATGAATGTTCAAGCAATTGTTACTCAAATTGAAACATCTATAAGAAAGGTTTAAGCATTTCTTACAAAGATTAAATATTTTCTTATGAATGTTCAAGCAATTGTTACTCAGGTTAAAAGTTTGGTTAATAACGTTGAAAGTTTTCCCTTTAAAGGGAAACCCGACTTTCACCAGAGAAACTGGATTAGCCTCTATCTTTTTGGAATCTAAACATCTGTTATTGTATACATCAGTGAAGATGTCGCTGGATAAGGTAGGATATTTTGGAACCAATCACAGCTAGTGCGATCGCAATAAAACCATAACCTGAAGTTTTGAGAAAACGGGCAAGACGAACTGGTAACTGAGCATCTACAAGAAATTTCATGAGGCAATTCGATGAATGCTTTTGACTTGGCTGAGTCGAGCAGCAAATAGCAAGACAGCCAAAATATCTTCAGATTCTAAGTCGTCATAATCTTTCAATATTTCCTCAGTAGTCATACCAGAACTGAGCAGTTCCAAAATAAACTCAACTGGATAACGAAGTCCTCGAATACAGGGTTTACCGTGGCAGATATTTGGATTATGAGTGATGCGTTGTAAAAGTGTGTTATCCATGCTGTCAATAATCCAGAAAAGTTACGTTCACCTAATGAGGTTATAGTGCTTGGAGGGCGAGAGAAAATATAAACTCATTATTGTGCCTGAGTCTTTCTCAAAGCTTGGTTCTTTTGACGCAGTTGCTCGATTACTTCTCTAGCGTCGAGTCGTTCTTGGCGATTGAGTTGCTCAACCCGGATCGCAATCTCTCTTTGCAGTTCCTCAAACCGACGCTTGTAAATACGTTCCCGTTCCTCCAACAGCCTAATACCTGCAAGAATCACTTCTTCTGATCAGGTGTACTTACCGCTTACAACCTGACTTTGAATGAACTGCTCAAGCTCGGTCGTTAAGGAAATATTCATAAACTCTTAAGATATCTTTGTTCTCATCTTCTAATTTTAGATGCGAACTGAGAGCAGTCCATTGCGATCGCACTAAACTAGATGTTAAAACTTTTGGTGTATTGACTTATACGCAAATTACCCCACTTCCACGGCGATCGCATCCATTTAACCCCCTTCAAAATGCACCGCAAGCACGTTAAGCTGAATTAGAGTAGCAATTTATTGCGCTTCTTTAATATGCAAATCTCTGTTCTTGTCAAATTTTAATTTTTTCTGCTTGAGAAACCCGGAATGCTAGACCAAATTTTTGATTACCTCGACTTTCATTTCAGCCTTGAAGCCCTTATAGTTCTGGCGATCCTGGTGCTTTTAGAGGCGCTGTTATCTGCCGACAATGCCATCGCTCTCGCTGCGATCGCTAGGGGGCTGGAAGACAAAGAACTTGAGCGTAAAGCTTTGAACTTTGGTTTAGTCGTTGCTTATGTGCTGCGAATCACTTTGATTCTCACTGCCACTTGGGTACAACAATTCTGGCAATTTGAATTATTGGGCGCTGCTTATCTGCTTTGGTTGGTATTCCAACACTTTACCTCAGAAGAATCCAAGGACGAACACCATCACGGGCCGCGTTTTAATTCGTTGTTGCAAGCGATACCAGTGATTGCATTTACAGATTTGGCATTTTCTTTGGATAGCGTGACAACTGCGATCGCAGTTTCTCAAGAAAAATGGCTAGTGCTAACGGGTGCAACAATTGGTATTATTACGCTGCGATTCATGGCGGGATTGTTTATCCGTTGGCTAGACGAATATGAAAACCTAGAAGATGCAGGCTATGTAACTGTGGCCTTGGTGGGCTTACGCTTGTTGTTAAAAGTGGTCAACGATAGTTTAGTTCCACCCGAATGGATCATGATTGCTGCCATCTTCCTGATTTTAGGCTGGGGATTTTCTAAACGTGTTGATACTGAATTGACCGAAGTAGAACCAGAAAAAAGCGAAGTCTCTAAGTAAAAAGAGGGGACAAGGGGACAAGGAGACGAGGAGAATAACCCATGCCCCATGCCCAATCCCCCATCCCCTATTCCCTAATTTTTACTCGTGCAACCAAGGCGTTAAGTGTGGTTGCCAACTAACCAATTCTTCATCCTTAAACCATAAAGCTACTTCCTGTTGCGCGGTTTCTGGAGCATCAGAACCGTGAATTAAGTTGCGACCAATATTTAGTCCAAAATCGCCGCGAATCGTTCCTGGCTCTGCTGTTAAAGGGTTTGTCGCACCAATAATCTTTCTGGCAGATGCAATAACGCCATCACCTTCCCATACCATCGCTACCACTGGGCTAGAAGTGATAAATTCCACTAGACCACCAAAAAAAGGACGTTCTCGGTGAACACCATAGTGTTGTTCAGCCAATTCCCGACTGACTTTCAGTAACTTTAAACCTACTAGGGTAAAACCTTTAGTTTCAAAGCGACGGATAATTTCTCCCACTAATCCCCGCTGGACTCCATCAGGCTTAATTGCTAAGAATGTGCGCTCCATTGCTATCTCCCAAAGCTTAATAAAGTTTTTATCTAGTCAATTGTCCTTTGTCCTTTGTTCTTTGTCCAAGAGTTTTGCACAAATGACTAATGACTAATGACCAATGACTAATGACATACGACTTTTGACCAATCAGAGTTTATCTCAGAAATTATCCTTGGGTGCATATACGTTCCTATATGAATGCGCTAAATTGTTAACTCGTGGGTGAAAAACAGAGGTTAGGAAGAAATGGGTGTTGACTCAACTGCTACATCTGACGAGGTGGTACAAGTACCGTCCAATGGACAAAAAGAAGTGAAAAATCACAAGCAAAAAAAGCTGTTACCACCTAGTCCTACCACAGAAGATTTACCTCGCTCCTGGAAAATTGAGGATAGCGAAGCCTTGTACCGCATTGAAGGATGGGGACAACCTTATTTTTCCATTAGCGCTGCTGGACACGTGACCGTAGCACCCAAGGGCGATCGCGGGGGATCTCTTGACTTGTTTGAATTGGTCAACGCCATGAAGCAGCGCAACTTGGGACTTCCCATGTTGATTCGCTTTTCCGATATTTTGGAAGACCGGATTGAGCGGTTGAACGCTTGTTTTGCCAAAGCGATCGCTCGCTATAATTACCCTGGTGTTTACCGTGGCGTGTTTCCCGTCAAATGCAATCAAGAACGGCATTTGATTGAGGATTTAGTGAAATTTGGCAAACCCCATCAATTTGGTTTAGAAGCCGGTTCCAAGCCAGAATTAATGATTGCTCTAGCTGTATTGGATACACCAGGAGCATTGTTAGTTTGCAACGGCTACAAAGATCGAGAATATATCGAAACGGCAATGTTAGCCCAAAGACTAGGGCAAACACCAATCATCGTCTTAGAACAGATTGAAGAAGTTGATTTGGTGATTGATGCCAATCGTCAGTTAGGTATTAAACCAATATTAGGGGTTCGTGCTAAACTCAGTACCCAAGGCATGGGACGTTGGGGAGCCTCTAGTGGCGATCGCGCTAAATTTGGTTTGACAATGCCTGAGGTAATTGAGGCTGTTGACAAGTTACGGGAAGCTAACCTGCTCGATTCTTTGCAGCTGATGCACTTCCACATCGGCTCACAAATCTCTGCCATTAATGTGATTAAAGATGCTATCCAAGAAGCCAGCCGCATTTATGTAGAATTGGCAATGCTGGGAGCAGATATGAAATACCTTGATGTTGGTGGCGGCTTGGGCGTAGATTATGATGGCTCCCAAACCAACTTCTATGCATCGAAAAATTATAATATGCAGAACTATGCCAACGACATCGTGGCAGAGTTAAAAGATACCTGTGCAGAGCGGCAGATTACCGTACCAACACTGATTAGTGAAAGTGGACGAGCGATCGCTTCCCATCAGTCGGTGCTGATTTTTGACGTTCTCAGTACCAGTGATGTACCCCTGAATCCACCAGAACCTCCACAAGAGGGAGAATCCCCAATTATTAATTATCTTTGGGAAAGCTTTCAATCCATCAACCAAGAAAATTACCAAGAGTTATACCACGACGCTGCCCAATTCAAAGAAGAAGCCATCAGTCGGTTTAACTTAGGAATTTTACGCCTCAGAGAACGAGCCAAAGCTGAACGGCTCTATTGGGCTTGTTGTCAAAAAATTCTTAACATTACTAGACAGCAAGAATACGTACCCGATGAACTGGAAGACCTAGAAAAAATTATGGCTTCCATCTATTATGTCAATATGTCAGTGTTCCAATCAGCACCAGATTGCTGGGCGATTGACCAGCTATTCCCGATCATGCCAATCCATCGTTTGGTTGAAGAACCAACGCGGCGAGGAATTTTAGCAGACCTCACTTGCGACAGTGATGGTAAAATCGACCGCTTTATAGACCTACGTGATGTCAAATCGGTTTTAGAGTTGCACACCTATAAGCCGGGAGAACCCTATTATTTGGGGATGTTTTTGAATGGAGCTTACCAAGAAATCATGGGCAATTTGCACAACCTGTTTGGTGACACCAACGCCGTTCACATCCAATTAACACCCAAAGGCTACCAAATTGAACACGTTGTCAAAGGTGACACCATGAGCGAAGTAGTAAGCTACGTTCAGTATGACTCCGAAGATATGGTCGAAAACATTCGCCAGCGCTGCGAGAAAGCATTAGAAGAGAATCGCATCACCCTAGCAGAATCTCAACGACTACTGCAAACCTACGAGCAAAGTCTTAGAAGATACACGTACTTAAATAGTTAGGGAATAGGTTACAGGTTACAGGTTACAGGTTACAGATTTATTCCCTGTTCCCTGTTCCCTGTTCCCTATTCCCTATTCCCTAATTTGTATTTGTCCCCAACAATTCCTCTATCGCTTGTCGCTCAACAGGTGTATGTGATGGCACTGTCTGACGGGCATCGGTAATCAGCCAGTCTAAAGCAGCCGCTTGAACATCGATCGCAGCGCCAGTTTTATCTACGCAATAACGTCCAAATACCAGCTTATCGACTAACCGGACTCCAGGGCCCAGGCGCGACCATTCAAAAATCACGCTGTTTTCCACTGTTGCACCACTGCATATCCAACAATTGGGGCCAATCATCGCTGGCCCGACAATTTTAGCTCCGTCTTCGATTCTCGTCATCCCGCCAATGTAAACGGGGCCTGTGATATCCACTTTGTCCCAATTTACGGCAACATTTAAGCCAGTGTAGATGCCGGGGGCGACTTCATGACCAGGAATTTGCACATTTTTGATTTCACCCAGCAGCACACCACGAATCGCCCGCCAATAGTCTGGGACTTTACCAATATCTACCCATTCAAAGTCCATAGGAATGGCGTAGAAGGGAGCTTTAATTTCTACCAATTTGGGAAACAAGTGGCTACCAATGTCATATTCGACACCAGAGGGTATATAGTTAAAAACCTCTGGCTCAAAGATGTAAATACCTGTGTTGATGTTGGTGCTGAGGGCTTCTTCAGTTGAAGGTTTTTCTTGGAAAGCTTTGACACGCCCCTCTTCGTCAGTGACCACCACACCGTAACTAGAAACTTCTTCCTTGGGGACAGATTTAGTGATAATGGTAGCGATCGCTCCTTTGGATTTATGCCATTTAACAGCCGCAGTTAAATCCAGGTCAATTAAAGCATCACCACATAAAACCACAAAGGTATCATCAAAAAACGGTGAGAAGTCTTGGATGCGCCGCATTCCTCCAGCTGAACCTATCGCTTCGCCCACCAGTTTACCGTCGTCATCAATTTTTCCTTCAAAGGAATAGGCAATCTGCACCCCAAATCGCTGACCATCACGGAAATAGTTTTCTATTTCCTCAGCCAAATGACTAACATTGACTAGAATCTGGTCAAATCCATGATGGCGTAACAGTTCTAGCAAAAACTCCATCACTGGCTTTTGCAGGATGGGCATCATCGGCTTGGGCATAGTGTACGTAATCGGACGCACGCGAGTACCCTTGCCAGCCGCGAGAATCATCGCTTTCATAAAAATTTATTCCTTAACCACAAGCCAGTTTACTTTCATCGAGTGATACTTAATCATCAGTTTTTATTTCTGCTCTAAGTCATCCCCCAGAATAGGGATAACAGGAATTTAGTGGTTATTACAACCATTGATATACTTAGATGACAAGCGATCGCTTATCTTTTCAATTTACTCGGATTTTGGGGCTGAATCAAAAATCTATGACAAGGTAGGAAGCAGCTATGTTGGAGGCAAGAAGAAAACCTCATAAATAAATTCCTATTTTTCTAACAAAAAAGCCTGAAATTTTGATGCCAGCACTTTAGATTAAATCGTTTTGTCTTTCCATACATAAAATTTAGGTTAAGGCGCTGATTACCTGTGGCAGAGTGAAAAGTCGAATCGTCGATTTCCGACGCTCCGTTAGCGATACAAGAGGATCACTTTTTTAGAAAGAGCAACAATATAGAAATTTGCAAGTAGATGAGGTACAAATACAGGACTCACGCATCAGATATAAACGAGTTTGTTTCTACCTCCTGCCTTTCTTAGAGAAATTGTCTGCACTACTTTTGACTTTCTTAGTTCATCGGATGCTCAAAAGTTTTACCGATATTAGCTGAATCTCTAATTAAGCGAATTTTAATTTCATGGTAAAAGTCCTCTTGAAATAGCTCTACTTTCGATTGAGCCGAGAGTAATAGTAGTGCCCAGAAAACGCTAACTAAGTTACTGTGTTTAGACTCATGTCCAGACCCATTTTGGTTGAGAAGCTTTGTCTTAGTCCACAATTCTACAAGCTGTTCTAAGTTCAACCAATTTTGTTCTAAACTTAGCTCTCTTGCCGACAATTTCAACACTTGCTCCAGTTCCCCAGCGACTTCTGTCAGATTTTCCTGGTGAGCTAACTCCAGCGCTTCCCGCATACTTTGGACGCTAGGTTGACGCCTGGGACGGATAGGTTTGCTGACTTTTTCTACCAGTTTCAGTTGGTTAGCCATAATCTGCAATTGCTCGATTAACTCTTGCAGAGTCACCCGGCGCTTTGGTGGCGGCATTGCTGCTGGACGACGACGCAATTGCCGTTCTAAGGGTAGACGATGACCTTGATGTGATACACCGTCTTCACCTGACAATAGGGCATCATCTTCTAAACCATCTTGTGCATCTCCTACTGTTGACAATTGCATCAAGGTATTGGCTTTGAACAATACCAGCATTGATGCTGATAAAAATGCCTGTCCAGATTGAGATAAGTCCGCTTCATAGCCTCTTGTTATTGCCCCAGGTGCCATCAGTTCTAAATAGCGGTCAATCACCTCAATCACTTGGACATCCCAAGGATCGATTTCCCCCTGCTCGGCTTGGTAAATCAAAAATGTGATTGTTTCTAACAGCTCGGAAGCTTCCATCAACAGGTTCTAAGTTAATTAATGAGAATCAAAAGACTGTAAATTCAAGACTAAACTAATTGACTATTGGCAAAGCGTATACTCTATACATTCGCTGGCGCTTCTTTTGTTCAGAAATTGCCTGCTGGCAGTATCCTTTAAAATTTGCGATCGATCACCATTGTGAATTGTGAGATCAGATTGTGCAACTTTTGACTTTGGGTATTGGGCATTGGACATTGGGCATCGGGCATTGGGCATTAGAACTTGAAAGTTCAGCCTCAATAACTCAAAATTGAGCTTCTGAGGGTGAACGTTGAGCTTCTGAAGGTGGAAGTTGAGCTTTTGAGGGTGAACGTTGAGCTTCTGAAGGTGGAAGTTGAGCTTCTGAGGGTGAACGT
>NZ_CAXTTT010000085.1:0-34369 GCF_964247315.1 uncultured Nostoc sp. | reverse complement strand
AAATCCTTTTATATATAAGACTTTTAGCAAAGGAAGTAGACAGACTATTCTAACTATAAACGAATAGACAAATGATTTAATTGGTATTCTGATTCCAGATACTTCAGTTGGATAAATCGGCGATATTTACTCAAATCAAAACAATAGGAGAAATGTAATTGTTTGCTTTTAAGCTTTCTAGCTGATGAGTAATTGTAACCACTAATACTGTTTGTAAATTAGTTTGTCGGCGCAAGTAAATTGGCCAGATGTATGATATTCTTTATTTATAAGGAATCTAATACCAGAACAAAAACTCCTTAGATTGCTTTGAAGTGAGTATCAGACCAGCCTCATCAGTTATTGGTGACGGCATAACGTTAATCGAAGTGGAGCAAAATCGCCTAAAAATCGGTTTTTCGTTTGGCGAAGCTGTTGCCATAGCGTTGGCTGGACTGATTTTTTTATGTATCTTCCTACCAGGGAAAATAATGCTTGTCTTGCTGTAAGTAAGCAAAGATTTCTCATTCACCTACCGTATGTATAGAAGTTTTCTGAATTTTTGGTGACAGGATTGGAACTAATTTTTAGCACTTTTGTTGTATCTTGCATCCTACTAATATTTACTGCCATATCTGTAAAAAGCTGTTTAACTTTTAGCAGATAACTGCAATATTTATAGTGCTGAATAGACGGCTAATCTCCACTATCTAACAGCATAAATGCAGTCAAGAACTAGGTAGTAAATACTTTCAAAAACGACAACTTCAATTTAATTCAACACTCTAATTGAATTTTGGAGCCGAATCAATAAGTCTGCGCCATTACCGAGGTTTTTATGCGGAAAATCGCTATTTATGGAAGAGGGGGAGTTGGCAAATCCACAACGACTCAAAACGTAGTAGCTGGACTCACTGATATGAGTCGTAAGGTGATGGTCGTAGGGTGTGACTCGAAAGCAGACTCCACCCGGCTCCTTTTGGGGGGGTTCCACCAGAAGATTGTACTTGATACGTTGCGTAAAGAAGAAGATGATGTGAATTTAGAAGACTTCCGCCAGGAGGGATGGGGGAAGACGCTGTGTGTCGAATCGGGTGGGCCGGAACCTGGTGTAGGATGTGCAGGTAGAGGCATTCTGACATCAATTGGGTTGCTGGAACAACTTGGTGCTTATGATGATGCAGTTAGACTTGATTATACATTTTATGATGGTTTGGGTGATGTGGTATGCGGTGGATTTGTCATGCCCATTCGTGAACGCAAAGCTCAAGAAATTTACATTGTCACTTCTGGGGAAATTATGGCAATGTATACTGTCAACAACATCTGCCGAAGCATTCAAAAGTACGCTCCTATAGGCGGTATACGTCTGGGTGGATTGATCTGCAATTCTCGCAAAGTCGATCAAGAAAACGATCTAATCGAGGCTCTGGCAGAGAAACTGGGGACTCAAATGATCTACTCCATACCCAGAAACAACATGGTGCAACGGGCAGAGTTCCACCGCAAGACAGTGATTGAGTATGCTCCTGAGTCTGAACAGGCACAGCATTATCGCAACCTGGCAATGGCAATTGACCAAAATACAGATTTTGTCACTCCGAAATCTATGTCTAACGATCAGCTAGAGGAACTGCTGGTAAAGTTTGGGTTGTTTGACTAGAACAATGCAGTAGAGGTTATCCCTCATACAAAGTGTCTGGAGCAATTGGCAATCTCTTACTCGAAAAAGCAGAAAAAACTGCGTAAACTTCTTACCACTATTTGAGAAATCGGCGTTCTGAACCACGCCAAAATCCGTCTACCTCATTGAAGGAGGAGAACTCATTATGTTGACTGAAGAGGTTTTAGTTCAAAAATTTACTACCGTAGTCAAGGGACGCTGTGCCAAAGTCGGCGAGTTGCTCCAGTACTGCCACGTCGAACTCGTAAACTCTTACTGGGGATGCCCTCCAAAACTCATACAACATTTTGTTATTTTTTATCCTAATATGCTGTTTGCCTCAGTCAATGCCTACAAAGACGTTTTTAGAGGCGTTGCCCAAGATTTGGGGATATGTGAGGCTGTTTGCATAAATGCCACACGCATTATCCGCGATCCCGTCTCAAGATTGAAGGAAAAGAACCCGATCTTATGGTTGGAACTCCAGTGGGTAGCAGTACCAACTAAAAAAGGTAATTGGCATTTAGATCGAGATTTACCGCACTCGGACTAAGTTTTCTGTTGGTGACGCAGGCATCGCCTTGGTTAGCAGATGATGAAAAAGCGATGCCTACAGCGATCGCTAAATTGCTAAATAGTATCCAAAGGCGCAAGTATTTTAGCAAAATGCATGTTATGCTTGCAGCAAATAAGCGAAATTGTCAAAACATCAAGATGTCTGACAACAAAAACGGCAAACACTAGAAAACCTTGCTATTGACCCAACAAATTTAAGTTTGTGTGCTGCGGCTTTTTCTAACGGAGAGATACAGCCTCATGAAACTGGATGTGAATCTTTGCAACAACCTGAAGTCAATTAGAACTCGCTTGGGCATGAGTCAGCAAGAATTAGCTAATATAGCTGGCGTAACTCGTCAGAGTATTGGTGGTGTGGAATTGGGACAATATGCTCCTTCTGTTGCTATGTCACTACGTTTAGCCAAGGCACTTGGTTGCCAAGTCGAGGACTTATTCTGGTTTGAGGAAGATTTACCAGAAGTTGAGGCAATTCTCGCGGGATCAGGCCCTAAGCAACAGCAATCACGAGTTAGTCTAGCGCGGGTTGGGAATCAATGGATAGCTTATCCCCTTGTTGGGAATGATGCTTTTCGGATCGAAATGATTCCAGCCGATGGTGAGACAGTTGCGATGAGTCACCCCATTGTAGAGACTGGGATTAGCGCAAGCGAAGCGGTAGCGAGTACTCAAGCGTCCGTAGAAGCGTCATCCGTAAGGGTGAAAGAGTTTCCCCGCATTAGCAAATTGCCATTAGCGTCAGCACTTCGGCTACGCTCAGTGACCGAGGTAGCTGGTAACGAACGTCACTCGGAGGGTGAAGTACAAAGCCAGATCGGTACAAATAAAGTCCAGGTTCGGCTTCTGGATGATATAGATAAACTGCATAATACAGTTGTGATTGCTGGTTGTACACCTGTGCTTTCCCTCTTGGCAAGAGCAACTGAACGTTGGCATCCGCAATTGCGAGTTCATTATCGTTTTGCCCATAGCAAGGCTGCATTGCGTAGTTTGTGCCGAGGTGAAGTTCACATTGCAGGAATGCACTTATATGATCCCCAAACTGGGGAACATAACATTCCCTTTGTGCGAGAAGCCTTAACAGATAAGAGTGCTGTCTTGATTACCCTTGGAGTTTGGGAAGAAGGTTTGTTAGTCCCACCAGGAAACCCGATGGGAGTTAAAACAGTTTCCGACTTAGTAGAATTTGGAGCAACTATTGTCACCCATGAAGTGGGTTCTGGCAGTCGGATGCTTTTAGAACGGAAACTCCAAGAAGAAGGAGTACCATTGCACAAAGTTAAAGGATCTGATCGTATCGTTCACAGCCATCAAGATGTTGCTTTATCTATAGTCTCAGGAGTTGCTAATGCAGGTATCAGTACAGCATCTATAGCTGCTGCCTTTGGGTTGGGATTTATCCCCCTTCATCGTGCGCGATATGACTTGGTGATTATTAAAGAATACTTGGAAGAAGAACCCGTAAAGCAGTTTCTCAGTATCTTTGGACATCAGCTAGTGCGATCGCAATTAGAGATTCTCGGTGGCTATGACACTAGCAATATTGGAGAAGTTGTAGCAAATATTTCATAATTCGTAATTCGTAATTCGTAATTCGTAATTATTACTGCACGATAAAGGAATATGTCTTTTACTTTCCACAACTCAAGTTAGCTGCTCTGTATTTCAATTACTAATTAACGCGATGTGCAACTTATCTTTAGAATCACACTGCTATTCCTCTCCCCCACTCCTGAGAATCTTTGATTCTTGCTCCCCAACGCTAGTAGGGAAGGGGTTGGGGGTTAGGTCTGAAGAAAGTTGCACACGGCGTCAATTACTCAAGCAAATCAAAATCACACAACAAGTTAGCTGATTATGAATCATCACTTCACTATGAACAAACATCCCGTTCAGATTAACGATACAACCTTGCGAGATGGCGAACAAGCAGCAGGTGTAGCTTTTAATGTTGAAGAAAAAATTGCGATCGCCACTTTTCTTGATGCCATTGGTGTTCCAGAATTAGAAATTGGCGTTCCAGCAATGGGACAAGAAGAAGCAGAGTCGATCCGAGCGATCGCTAATCTAGGATTAAACGCCCAATTACTTGGCTGGAACCGTGCTAATTTGTCCGATATCCAGGCATCTATAGATTGTGGTTTAGAACGGGTGCATATTTCCGTTCCCGTCTCAGAAATTCAGATTGCTGCCAAGTTTGGGGGTAAGCAGCAGGTAATGCTGGATCGTCTGCGGGATGCGATTAATTTCGCTTGCGATCGCGGTTTATCTGTATCTGTTGGCGGAGAAGATTCTTCCAGAGCCGATCCATCTTTTCTATTGGATGTGGCGTATTATGCTCAAGAATTGGGAGCTTTCCGGTTTCGCTTTTGTGACACTGTAGGAATTCTCGATCCTCTGAACACTTACAGTAAAGTTCGCTCCCTTGTGCATCATTTATTTATTCCCATAGAAATGCACACGCATAATGATTTTGGACTGGCAATGGCGAACTCGCTAGCTGGTATTGAAGCAGGGGCGCTATCAGTCAACACTACTGTAAATGGGATTGGCGAACGCGCAGGTAATGCGGCGCTGGAAGAAATGGTGATGGCATTGAAACACCTCTACGGCATCCCAACGGGTATTAATACAAAACGGTTACTGGAACTGTCACGGTTAGTTGCGAAAGCTGCCAATTGGCCGGTTCCTCCCTGGAAAGCGATCGTGGGTGAAAATACTTTTGCACATGAGTCGGGCATTCATGCTCACGGTGTGTTGCAAAATCCCGGTACTTATGAACCGTTTGCGCCGGAAGATGTTGGTTGGGAACGTCGCTTGGTAGTAGGCAAACATTCCGGTCGGCATCTGATATTCAGTGTGTTACAAGAACATGGAATCACACTCAGTCAACCAGAAATTCAATCAGTGCTGGATGCTGTAAAGCATCAGTCAGTAAAAGTAAAGCGCAGTCTCACGGTTGAAGAACTCCTGAGTTTCGTTCCCCAAGGGTGAACGCACACATCTACCGAAACATTACAGCAGTTTTCAGGTATTTAGCCCATGACTGAAACGGGGAATGCAGAGTAGGGAGTAAGGAATGGTGTAGTTAAATTACTTGAAAAGCGCTGTAAGTTGCATTGTGCTTTTACCCAGAAGACTTGAATCAAAAGTGAAGTTGGTTAAGAACACATAACAATTCCGTCTCCGTTGGCGATCGCAATTCTTATATTAACTGCTAAAATATTACCAATTATGTTGGTATTGGCTATGCCGAGAAAAGAGCAAGGATGGATCACTTTTCAATTGTCTCCAGAAGAACGGCAACTTCTAGAGCAGCACTGCAAACAGTTCCAACGGACTAAGACTGATGTTTTGCGCTCCCTATTGCGTAGTCTCCAAGCACAATTACTCAAACAAGAGGGAAAGCAGTTTGATTCTGAAGAGGTTGATCTTGACCTACTTTGAGCAGTGGTGAAGAATCGCTATTTTTAAAGCCAGTTGTCTTGTAGCCAAAGAAATTTGTAATGAGGTTGATAATCCCTCTGAAATCGTAAAAAAGCGTTCAAGTTCAAAAGTTGACTATGACAAATCCTACAAAATTATTGCGGTCAGGTGAAATTCCTTTTAATTACGAAATTGATTGGAACACTTCTCTAATTGTTCTGGTGTTGAAACTTCTGCAGCTTGAGCAAAGCTTCTTGATGCAGAGCTAAATCGATTGTTAATGCTTCAATGCCACTTGATGTTCAGGGTAGTCAGGATTGGTTAATTCTACTAAAGCATTTTTTTCTACCATGCTTAATTTTGAGTCTATTCGTGCCACAGCAATGCAAAAAGTCCCATATAACTGGGCTTTGATCAAAAACCTGCTTTCACCAGAAGCAAGCTTAGAACTAACTGCGAGTTTTCCCCATGAAGAGTTTCGCCTGTCGGAGGGAGAGGGATACGGATACTCTTGGGGAAAGATGCTTGCCACTAGCGAGGATATTTCCTTGATGCTCAAATCTAGCGATAATCGCTGGCGAGAGCGGATGGCACAAGGTAGACTTACTTATGACTTGAGACATCTTAGTAAAGTCTGGCGACAGTTGATAGAAGAGCTGTGGACAGATTCTTACCGCGCAGCAATAGCCGAAATGTCTGGGTTGGAACTAAAGGACTGTGTGATGGATATTGGATTTCGCCGATATAACTCAGGACATCTGCATCACCCTCATACAGACGAGCCAAGCAAAGTTTTAACTCATCTGTTATTTTTCAATCAACAATGGTCTGTAGACTGGGGAGGCTGTTTGCGAATTCTCAAAGACTCCCAACCGGAATCTGCCTTCCAAGATATTCTACCCCTTAGTGATTCCTCTGTTGCGATCGCGCGTTCTGACAATTCTTGGCATACAGTAACTCCGCTGACTTGTCCTGCATCTGAGTCTCGGCTAGCTTTACGAGTTGCTTTTTTTCGGAATAATCGCCTAACTTCAGATTTTGGAGAAACCCAGCTAGCTGCGTAGCAGTCAGCCCCTTCGGGGAAGTCAAAAGTCAAAAGTCAAAAGTCAAAATTAATAATCCCCATAAATAAATTTAGGGGCTTGTCAGCCCCTTCGGGGAAGTCAAAAGTCAAAAGTCAAGTATTCTTCTATAGAGGCTTAATGATGAATAAAGGGCGTTGCAGAACAGCGGGATGAATTGGGGTAAGTAAGGGGAGATTTTATCAATTGCTAAATCAGCCTGCTTTGTCTGCAACACCGAATAAATAATTCTATGATTTCACGAACATTCTGTCTGAATGGTTCTAAGTTAAACTGTATAGTACCCTGTGTAAGGGTTGCTTCAAGGGCGGAGGGGCAAAGGGACTTTAGCTTCAAATGATAGAGTATTATCCTCCTTTTGTTACTTCCGTCAGAGAAAATTCCGAAGTTCATATTTCAAAAGGCTTTTATCCATCAGATATCGATGGGCTTAACGAGTGAAACTTAACCAAGCTGAAATCCTTGATTAACACTGTCTTGCTTTTCTAAATTGACAGAATAAGGATCGTATCGATTTTTGTTAGTTAATCAACCTCTTTGTTTTTCGTCGTTAAGAGTCTCTTTGAAAACGTAAAAAAGTGTTGGAGTTCAAAAGTTGACTATGACCAATCCTACAGAACTATTGCGATCGCGCTACGGTGAGATTCCCTTCAACTACGAAATTGACTGGAACGACTCTCTACAAACGCTACTATCTCACCGTTCAGTTCGGTCTTATCTATCTGACCCTTTACCACCAGGAACCCTAGAATGGCTAGTTGCAGCCGCTCAATCTGCTGCTAGTTCAGCTAATTTGCAAACCTGGAGTGTGGTAGCGGTTGAAGATCCAGAGCGCAAAGCAGAATTATGCAAGCTGTCTAATAACCAAGTATGGGTTAACCAGGCTCCTGTATTTTTGGTTTGGTTAGCAGATTTAGGTCGTATGGCTCATATTGCTGACAGTCGCGGATTACCTCATGTGGCTCTGGATTACATAGAATTGTTGTTTAAAGCAGTAATCGATGCCTCGGTAGCAGCGCAAAATGCGACTCTAGCTGCTGAATCTATTGGTTTGGGAACGGTATATATTGGCGCAATTCGCAATAACACCCAAGAGGTAGCAACACTATTAAATTTGCCACCTTTTGTGTTCCCCGTATTTGGATTGTGTGTGGGTTATCCCAATCCTGAAGTACAACCTGCTATTAAGCCGCGTTTACCCCAGTCAGCTATACTGCACCGGGAAATCTATAAATTGGCAGAGCAAGATGAAGCGATCGCTCACTACAATGATATCATGAAAGAATTCTACACTCAACAACAGATGAATGCTGCTGTTGATTGGTCGCAAAACTCAGCCGAGCGAATCGCCACTTTAGACTATTTAAAAGGGTGCAAGTATTTGCGGGAAACTCTCAACAACTTCGGCTTCAAGTTGCTATAAAAGTCTCCACCGTTCGCCTTTGGTATCTTTGCTTAGGAGAAGACTTGTTATTGCTTGATAAAGACCCAAAATCCTTACATACCCAAAATTACACACTCCACACCCAGTCTCAAAAGATAATTTCGGTGCGTAAGTCCTAAGGAATAAATAGACCTACTAACTCGCCACCCCTAGCAATTTTCCTGCTTGAAACCTTTGTACTAATTTGGGGAGTCTCAAGCCATTTAAGCAGTCAACAGGCAAACCAATTAAATGGGTATTCCAGCAGGCTTTATCTTTCAAAAAAAGGTTGACCTGTAAGAATCGCTCTTTGACTGAGAATTGCTGACCAAAAATGTAGAATTTACCCTGTGAAACTAAAGGAGCTTCAAACAATGAATATGACTGAATTGTCTACCAAAGACCTCAACAAACTACGCTCTCAAGCCAAAATAATTGTTAACCGAGTAGAGATTTTCGTAGAAACTTACTTATTAGAAACCTCTCTTGATGAGAAAGTGATAAACGAAACCTTACAAGAGATTATTAAGGCTGCGAATAACTTAACAACCGCAGTATCCAAAATTAAAACCGTAGAAACCGTACAAGGTGACTTGAACGGTTCAAAATAGTTTAATCGGGCTGAGTGGAACCCCATAGCTAAATAATGGGGATTGAATACAGTACCAGGGCAAACGCATCTAAATTACTCTTGATCACAACCAAGGTTAAGAACCAACGAAAAAATCAGCATTTATCGTTTGGTTTAGTTTCCCAAGCTCAAAGTGATCGCTTCAACCTGTGTCAATAAGCAACAATTAATGCGACTATTTGGGAGCTTATTGAAAATACAATCCTTTTGTTGACATGATGCGGCCGCCCTGAATACAGTACTGAGTGCTGAGTAATCGATGCTAGATACTCAGCACTGTTTCAGTTATGGAGATCAATGAATCTAATTGTCAGGAAATACCATGCTCAAGGGGCTAATTTCAAACTTCAATAACTGGTTACAAAGAAATAAAATTGTCCGGAACCTAGAGTTTTTTCAAGATTTTATTATCATTTCTCTCTGCCTTGGTCTATTCTGTGTGATGCTGATCCGACTGGGAGATATGTTCTTATCCTTTTTGCATCCCTTGGATTTGCGGCAAGTAACATCTGATATCCTATTCATTTTGATTTTAGTAGAATTGTTCCGCCTGTTAATTGATCATCTACAACAACAGCGGACATCCGTGACCGCAGCAGTAGAAATTACTATTGTTTCTGCTTTAAGAGAGGTAATTTTACGCGGTGTTCTCGAAATTCCCCGTGACCAAATTTTTGGAATAGCTGTATTTCTAGTAGTTTTAACAGGAATTATGGTGGCTTTACCTTGGATATCTCGTTTTCTGGAACAGGTCAAAATTCCTCACCCCGAAACAACAGAAAAAACGCAACTGTTGGATAAAAGCTCTCTAGCTTCTGATTAATTGTAACTACAAATACTGTTTGAAAATTAGTTGGCGATCGCAAGTATTTTTAACAGATGTATGATATTCTTTATATATGGAGAATCAAAAGTACAAAATTCTTCAAAAAAATAAAGTACACTCCAAGACCAGCAATTCTCATTATCAGCTTTGGATATTATTATGTCCAAAGCCTATTTAGTCAAATGTATCAGATTCCAAGCGATATTGCGGAGATTTAATATCCTTGTGTTTATATTTCATACATTGTTTTACTTCACAGATGGAAAGTAGTAACTCGTTCATCAGCATTTACCAACGAGTAAAACCTTTTTCGATAACTTGCTATTCTATATTCATTCCAGCGAGCTTTTGCGTATCAGAATCAAGCTACTCTGTGAAAGAATTCTCATTATAAGAATTGCTGTTGTTATTTAGAAGGATTTTAAGTGCAATCTAAATTGTTGTAGAAATCAAAAGATTGTGAAGTATTGATTGTTAAGCACTAAACACTAACTAACACATGAGTAGAATACCATGCTTGAGAAGCTTCTGAATAACCATAATTTACCGTATCCCGATACGATACATCCGATCGTTGTCCATTTTGTGATTGCGATGGTGTTGTTTGCCTTCTTGTGTGATGTCATTGGATACTTTACTAGTAATTACCGTCTTTTCGAGGTGAGTTGGTGGAATATGTTTTTCGCTACAATCTCCATCTTTGTCGCCGTTATTTTTGGTCAATTTGAAGCAGGTTTGGCAGAACCTTATAACGCAGCTGAACGAGTACTTAATTTACATATGATTCTTGGTTGGGCACTTGCAGGAATTCTGGCAGCCATTACAGCTTGGCGTTACGTGATTCATTGCCGCACTCCAGAAAAGATATCAGTTTATTACCTAGCAGCGAGTCTAGTTTTGACTGTTTTGGTAGGCGTACAAGTCTATTTCGGAGATGAATTGGTTTGGGTATATGGGCTGCACACTGTACCAGTTGTTGAAGCCATAAAGGAGGGCTTACTGTAATGAACCCTGAAGTTATTGAGCAATTAAAAACTCAGATGGGAGCAAATGGGTTGCCCTACACTATACCCATTCATCCAAATTTAGTTCATCTCACTCTAGCTTTATTCATCCTTGGCATTACCTTTGATTTTATTGGTGCGTTCTTCCCCCTACAACAACCAATCTTCAAGTTTTTAGCAGTTCCTGCCACTCGTTCCAGCTTTTTTGATGCCGGCTGGTACAATATGCTAGGTTCGGCACTCATCACAATTTTTACGGTAGCAGCAGGTTTTTATGAAATCATGTTGGCAGAACCACTCACTGGGGTAAAGAGTGCTTGGGGATTGGAAGCTATGCAAACAATGCTTTGGCATGGTATGGGTGGTGTTTTTCTACTAGCGCTGATTCTTGGGATGGCTATTTGGAGAGGATTTCAGCGCTATATTTGGCGTCAGGATGACAGTCAACAAGTGCAGTGGACTTATTTAGTTTCTGGACTGTTCATCATGTTCATCATGTTCATCCACGGTACGCTAGGAGCGCAGTTAGCTACTGAGTTTGGAGTTCACAATACTGCTGATATGTTGTTGCGCTTGGGCAAAAACCCCAACTTACTGCTGAGGTAATCAATGAAAATCCGAAATATTTTGATATTGAGTGCGATCGCGATCGCCTTAACTGCTGTTAGTCTTTGGATAGGGCAGTGGACGTATTCCTGGATGCCTCCTCAAGCCGCAGCAGAATCGCAGCTTGTCGATAAGTTGTTTAGTTTCTTAATCACGCTAGGAGCATTTATCTTCCTTGGAGTCACAGGAACACTTATGTATTCAGGGATTTTCCATCGAGCAGAGCAGTATGATACTAGCGATGGCCCCCCGATTGAAGGAAATATCCCACTAGAAATTGTCTGGACTGCAATTCCTGTATTGCTAGTGTTTTGGATTGCCACTTACAGTTACCAAATCTACGAGCAAATGGGGATTCAAGGCCCAATGGAAGCTATGCATATTCATATTCCAGTCTTGATGAAATCAGCATCTGCTGCACCGATAAATGAGGACACGGAGAGACGGGGACGCGGGGACGTGGAGAATCTTAATGTCCTGCCATTTGAAGACATTGAAGTTAATGCCAAGCAATGGGCTTGGGTTTTCCGCTATCCAAAAACAGGAATCACCAGCACCGAACTACATTTACCCGTCAATCATCGCATTCGTCTAGCTATGCAGTCCGAGGATGTTCTCCACGGCTTTTATATTCCTGCTTTCCGAGTCAAGCAAGACATTATTCCCAACCGCAACATTGACTTGGAATTCACCCCCATCCGTATTGGCAAATATCAATTGACCGATTCCGAATTCAGCGGCACTTACTTTGCAACCATGCGAGCAGATGTCGTTGTTGAGTCCCCTGAAGATTATAAGAAGTGGCTTACAGAGGCAGCAAACCGTAAACCATGTACTGCAAATAATCAAGCAGCTTCCGAATATGCCCAAGAATCAAAAGAATTAATCAAAGGCTGGGTTACGGTAGCACCCGCACAAGCCCCTGTAGTTAATTACAGCAATTAGTCGTAGAGACGCGATTAATCGCGTCTGTACAATGGTCATTAGTTTTGGACAAATGACAAATTAAAAAGAATAAAGGATAAAAGACAATGACAAATATTTCCGTTGAAGACATTACAGGTGACGCACCTCAACAGGAACCGAGAGCAGACTGGAAGCAATACTTTAGCTTCAGTACAGACCACAAAGTTATCGGTATTCAATATATTGTTACCGCTTTCATTCTCTTTTTAGTAGGCGGTCTATTTGCAATGATCATTCGTGGGGAATTGATTACCCCAGAATCAGACCTCGTTGACCGTAGTGTTTATAATGCAATGTTCACCATGCACGGCACTGTGATGCTATTTGGATGGACATTCCCCATACTTACGGGTTTTGCTAACTATCTTGTACCTCTGATGATTGGGGCGCGAGATATGGCGTTTCCCAGACTAAATGCTGTTGCCTTCTGGATGATACCGATCGCTGCTATCCTACTGATGGCTAGCTTCTTTGTACCTGGCGGGCCAGCGCAAGCCGGTTGGTGGTCATACCCTCCTGTCAGCCTGCAAAACCCGACAGGAAACTTAATCAATGGTGAAGTAATCTGGCTTCTAGCAGTAGCAATATCAGGTGTTTCCTCAATTATGGGGGCGATTAACTTTGTCACCACGATTGTCAAGATGCGCGCACCTGGTATGACACCCTTTCGTACACCCATCTTTGTTTGGAATGTATTCAGTGCCCAGATTATCCAACTGTTTGGACTACCTGTCTTAACAGCAGGTGCAGTCATGCTTTTACTCGACTTAACAGTTGGAACTAGCTTTTTTGACCCCACCAAGGGAGGCGACCCAGTTCTATTTCAGCATTTTTTCTGGTTCTACTCCCACCCTGCTGTTTACGTAATCATTCTGCCGGTCTTTGGAGTCTTTTCAGAGATATTCCCTGTTTTTGCTCGTAAACCTCTGTTTGGCTATAGAATTGTTGCTATTTCATCACTCCTGATTGCTGGAGTTAGCGGTATAGTCTGGGTACACCATATGTACGCCAGCGGTACTTCCGGCTGGATGCGGGTGTTTTTCATGGTTACAACCATGTTTGTTTCTGTCCCTACTGGCATTAAGGTATTTGCCTGGACTGCAACAATTTGGGGTGGCAAACTCCGATTTGATACACCAATGCTATTTGCGTTTGGTGCATTAATATTATTTGTATTTGCGGGTATCACTGGCATCACCCTTTCCTCCGTTCCCATTGATGTCCATGTCAACAACACTTACTATGTGGTGGGTCACTTCCACTATGTTCTATATGGCACGGTAACAATGGGGATGTTTGCTGCTATTTACTTCTGGTTCCCCAAGATGACTGGACGCATGTATTACGAAGGCTTGGGCAAGTTGCACTTCTGGCTGGCGTTCATTGGCACTAACCTCAACTTCTTCCCAATGCACCCACTAGGATTACAGGGAATGTTGCGTCGAGTTTCTTCTTATGCCCCAGAGTATGAATTTTGGAATATTATCGCCAGTATCGGCGGATTTTTACTAGGTGTATCCACTTTGCCCTTCATTCTGAATATTATTGGTTCTTGGATACATGACAAGCAAGCACCGAAGAATCCTTGGCGAGCAATTGGACTTGAGTGGTTAGTTTCTTCACCACCTCCTGTCGAGAACTTTGAGGAAATTCCAGTTGTTGTGGGTGAACCCTACGGCTATGGTAAATCTGAACCATTGGTAGCCGAGCATTAGAGAGCAGGCCAAATAGTTGATTTTTAAACGCATAGGTACGCAGAGGTTCAACGCAAAGGGACGCAGAGAGTTTGAGATGAGGGATTAGGCGATCGCAAACTACTACTTTACTCTCTTTTCTTTCTCAGTGCCTCTGCGTGAGATAAATATATAGGAGTTTCAAGCAATGGACAGTTCTATCATTTCAGAAGAATCAAATCATCCTTCACACGAGCATACCCATGATGATGAAGGCAGCAAGATGTTCGGCTTCATTGTCTTCTTGCTGTCAGAGACTTTCATTTTCCTCGGTTTTTTTACAGCATATATTGTCTATAAAACAGCAAATCCTAACTGGCTACCAGCTGGTGTTTCTGGACTGGAAGTCACAGATCCGGCAATTAATACAGTAATTCTTGTTTCTAGTAGCTTTGTCATTTACTTGGCAGAACGTGCCCTTGCACGCCACGACTTGATAACATTTCGTCAGTTTCTAATGCTTTCGATCGCAATGGGATCTTACTTTTTAGTCGGACAAGCGAACGAATGGAGCCATCTCTCTTTTGGCTTTACCACAGGTGTCTTTGGTGGAATGTTCTACTTACTGACAGGTTTCCACGGTTTACACGTTCTTACTGGCATTTTGTTGCAGATACTTGTTTTTGGTCGCTCTTTCATTCCTGATAATTACGACACAGGTCATTTTGGTGTAGATGCCACTTCTATTTTCTGGCACTTTGTTGATGTCATCTGGATTGTTTTGTTTGTCCTGATTTATGTTTGGCAATGATACTTTGTGGTCAAAGGTTTTGTGTGGAAGATAGCTATTAAGACTTAGGCAACTTCCGCTTAACCTGCCACAGATAACCTCACGGTTCATACGCCTCACTGCGATGAGCAATACTCTTGCAGAGTCACTTCGTGAACGTTATAACAAATACCTGCACCACTTCATCTGTCACAGATACTAAATCTGGTGACGACTTATCCGACCTTGGAAAATTGTCCTTAGTACTCATCGCTTGCTTTGTAACTTCAAGGTTTAGTGTGTATTCTAAGGCAATCAATCGTAGGAAAATATTATTTGCTTGCTCTATTTCCTGTTGCGATCGCAAGTATGCTAAAAAAGACTCTAAAATAGATGCAACCCAAGTTCATCAAAGAACTTATGCCTCTAGCTGAACTTGTACCTTTGCTTAAAGAATTATCTCACTCTGACAAGCTCTTGCTATTAAATTTCCTGGCAGCCGAATTGTTAAGGGAATCGGGTTTAGTTCCATTGGACGCTCAAGGTAGGGTAGCCAGTCAAGGTTTATATGATTCTTTTGAAGCTGCTGCTGTTTTAGCAAAAGCGTTAGCAGAGAAAAAAGTGGCGACACATGGTTGATAGAGTCAAGTTTACCTTCACGGAAGTGGATGCAAATCTCGGTGCATATCGATAACGCAAAATCGAAATTTTGAAGCGTGCTTTGGTTGCCTTGATTAGTTCCAAGTTGCCTAATTGAGAACCCTCGCAGGACATCCCAAGAGGGTTATATTTTGCAACTAAACCAACAGACTTGAAGCAACTATACGATTTATGCTCGACAATGTACTCTTATACTTTGAAAGCCAATGCCAATCGTATTTAATGTAGTAGATGTTGAGGATAAAGAGCATTACTTGAACTATGAAGAGATAGAGGAAACAAAGGTAGCTGATGAAGGATTACACAACGAAGATTACCTTGATGCTCAATGCTTTTTTGTCCTCCTCAAAAATGGAGATATACTCCTTCTGGAAATGGCTAGACAAAACCAAGTAAGTAAAAACTTCCTTTACCGCTTACTAATGCCAGGAGAATAGCCTCCTTTAATATCTAGGGCTGCCTGGATGCCTCCGGTTGCTATTCTTAAATCCATCGTGGACACACGAACCTATTGCGATCGCAGTTGCTCGAAGACTGCGATCGCATTCCAGCAAGCATCTCTAAACTACTTCACAACGATTCAAACGAAGCGGTCTAAAGCCATACCAGAACATTTGTTCTATTACGTCAAGTTCGTCTAAAGTAATGCCACACTGGGTAAAAACTCAGATGTTAGCATCTTGTCAAGAATCCTTCTCATCATAATAATTGTCTGGAAAACAACATAAATGGTTGATTTCCTACTCAATCTTGCTTATACTTCGCAATGTAAGTTTTACTTGCATAAGTAAAGAATATTGGCACGTAGATTGGTAGGAAAGTGGAATGATCAATCATCGGGGTGTGTGCAATGGGTGTTTGCTAAGTTTGGTAGCGAGTGTTTGCGTTGGTTTTGGTAGTAGCCTAGTCAAGCAAGAGCTAACTCTTGCACAGTCCCCAGTCAAAAAAGAAGCGATGCCTGCGGCGGGCTACGCCTACGCATCGGTAGTCAGAAAAACTTCTGTTCAATCTGCTTTAGTCACCAACTGGAAAGCGAAGCGTGAGCAAACACCCATATCAGAAGTTCGCCAACTCAATTCTATAGAACGTCCCCTCAGCGGCACATCATATGTATTGAAGGCTAACAGAGTAAAGAACTTTATCGCTCAATTAAGTCAACCCCGAACAGATGTAGTGTCAGTTAAAGATGTGAAGGTGAATAACACAGATAAAGGGATAGAGTTAATTTTAGTTACGCCCAATTCTGAGAAATTGTCCGTTTCTGGGAAAACTGAAGGTAATTCCTACATTGTGAATATACCCAATGCACAGTTGCAATTGGCAAGTGGGGAGAGTTTTCAACAATCAAAGCCAGTAGCAGGAATTACACTAATTACAGTAGCCAATGCAGACGCTAACACGCTGCGGGTGACAGTAGTTGGGGAAAAGGGTACGCCTGCGGTGGAGTTATTTGATAGTCAAAGTGAAGGTTTAGTGTTTGGGGTGACAAGTACTGCATCTACGGCACAGCAGTCAACACCGACACCAGAGCAACAACCCATTGAGTTAGAGGTAATTGGCGCGCCGTCAGGAAGCTATAATATTCCTGACGCGACTACAGCAACAAAAACACCAACACCACTACGCGACATTCCTCAGTCGATTCAAGTCGTTCCTCGGCAGAGTTGGGAGGCTCAAGGAGCCGTTAACGCTATTGATGCTTTAAGAAGCGTTGGTGTTATCCAGGCTTTCAATTCGCCGAGCAATGGTGATGTCTTCACAATTAGGGGTTTTCAGACAACTAACATCCTTCACAATGGTCTTAAGGACTATGTAGGAGGAGCTACAACGGGACAAACTCAACTCAATGACATTGAACAGATAGAGGTTTTGAGGGGGCCTGCCTCTGTCCTTTACGGTCAAGGCAATCCAGGTGGCACGATTAATTTTATCACCAAGCAGCCCCTGAGTGAGCCTTACTTCGCTGCCAGTATGACTGTCGGTAGTTATAATTTGTATCAACCAACTTTAGATATTTCTGGGCCTCTTAATTCTGACAAAACGCTCCTTTATCGGTTAAATGTTTCTTACTTCAATACAGAAAGCTTTGTTGACTTTTTTAACTCCCAGCGTTATCTAATTGCGCCCGTTGTTAGTTGGCAAATAGATCCCAAAACAAAAGTGACTTTTGAAACAGAGTTCCGATACCAGCACCAGTTCCCGAGAACAGGGCTACCTGCTGTAGGAACTGTTTTATCGACGAACCCAAATGGAAAGATTCCGCTTAGTCTTAACACATTGGATGTGAACGCCAAAAACGACACTAGCTCTGTTCTGTTGGGCTATAACTTGGAACATCGCTTTAATGATAACTGGTCTTGGGTGAATGCTTTTAAGGTTAGGTTTGTTGGCTTTCTAAGAAATAGTGCTAATTCTGTCGCTCTACAACCCGATGGTCGGACCCTGAGACGCTCAGAGCAAACCGATATAGGAGGGCCAGGTGTGGATAACGAGTATGCTCTAGACAATCATCTGACAGGTAAATTTAAAATCGGCGGCCTTCAGAATGAATTAGTCGCAGGCTTTGACTTGTACAGAGAACTCAATATTTTCAATCGGACTATGAGTCAAATTGGTCCGATTAATCTATTTAACCCCGTCTATGGTCAGCCGGTTGGTGCTGTTACTCCTACACCTAATCAAAATCAAAAAACGATCAATGATGACATCGGCCTTTATATTCAAGATTTAGTAACGCTTGCTCCTAACCTGAAGTTGGTTCTCGGCGGACGAGGAGATTTTGTCGAGAATAAAGTTACCAACTTTTTAAATGCAAGTGCCAATCGAAATCAACCTGACCAGGCATTTAGTCCTCGTGTAGGTCTTGTCTATCAACCTATCCAACCCATCTCACTCTATGCCAGCTACAGTCAATCCTTCTCCCAAAATCCTGGAACCACGTTTGGGGGTAGTTTATTTAAACCCAGTACTGGCACTCAATACGAAGTGGGAGTCAAGGGTGATTTCCTCAGCGGCAGGCTATCTTCAACCCTTGCTTTGTATCAACTGACTTTATCCAACGTTTTGACGCCTGATCCTAATCGTCCCACCACATTTAATATCCAAACAGGGGAACAACGCAGCCAAGGCATTGAACTCAATGTGACGGGGGAGATATTGCCAGGCTGGAATGTGATTGCCTCCTATGCTTACACGGATGCACAGGTGACAAAGGACGAGCGATACATTGGCAATCGACTGCCGAATGTCCCTTTCAATAGCGCGAGTTTATGGACGACTTATACTTTTTCCAAGAGTAACCTGCAAGGATTAGGGTTTGGCTTGGGTTTGTTTTATGTGGGCGAACGGCAGGGAGATTTGGACAACGCATTCAGTGTACCCAGTTATTTACGTACTGATGCAGCTGTGTACTACCAAAGAGACCACCTTGGCATTGCTCTCAACTTCAAGAATCTGTTCAATGTTCAGTACTTCACCCCTCGAACTATCCAACTTGTTTATCCTGAAGATCCATTTACGGTGCAGGGGACAGTGAGTTGGAAGTTTTGATAGGGCAATAGGGAAATGGCACGCTTGAAAAATTGATTATTTCCAAATTTTGATGTTTGAGAGTATTTATGTCTGATAATACCGATGTTGTTTGGATCAGTTCTAGTCATGTATTGCAGCGTTTTGATCTACCATTACTACAATACATATCGCAGTATATGAATGTGGCTAAGTGGGAATATCACCACCATAAAGATGAAGGTAGTTCCATAGATGAAGCTGTAGATTTGATGTATGAATTCTTAGCACAATATTCTCATCCTATACATTTAGCAGGTCATGGTGCAGGTGGTGCGATCGCCTTAACTTTTGCTCGTCGCTATCCCCAAAAAGTGCGTTCGCTGGTCTTATTGGCTGTAGCTGCTCAACCTGCTAATACTTGGCATGTCCACTATTATTTACAAAGAAAATTATTTACTATGAGTCGTGAGCAAGTTTTAGCAAGCTGTGTTCGTCATCTTTTTGGTGAACAACCCCATAATACTAGTAAAATGTTAATGGCTGTGTTATGTAGAGATTTAGAACAATCCCCTCTTTTACACTCTCTTTTCAAGTTAATTGAGTTACCTAAAGGCGGGGTTTCTATGCCCCTGATGGTATGTGGGAGCAAGAACGATCCCATTGTTGATTCACCTGCATTAAAAGGCTGGTTAAAAGAGTTTAAGCCTGAAGATAATCTGTGGGAATATCCCAAAGGTTATCATTTTTTTCACTACTTTTATCCTCAACAAATAGGCGAAAAAATGTTGAGTTTATGGCAACCATATCATCTACAATCAATGCTGACATCTCAACTAGTTTCTCAAAATTTGACAAATTAACAAGTATTCTTTTAAAACGTATATATCCTTTCTTCCTCTTGCATAACCAAGACGCGATCGCTCTACCATAACTTGTGTCTTTTTCACTGTTGTATATGCCTAAGTTCTGCTTTGTTGTGCTGCTTACGCTCCTAGTGGTTTCTGCTTGCAGTTCCTTTGGTCGTCAGTTACCGACCCCCAACATAGGCGTTGTTTCCTCAAGTCGAACATCACCTGTCGCTTTCCATGCAGTCCAACATTTAATGGGTCAAACTCTAATTCCTACCCATCCTCAACGAGTCGTCGTTTTAGACCCGTGGATTGTAGAAATACCTCTGGCTCTAGGATTCAACGTGGTGGGTGTTCCAGATCCGGCTAAAACTCTCCAAGGGATAGGATTAGCAAATAAACACCCTGGTATTGAAGACATTGGTGCGCTTCTTACACCCAACATAGAGAAAGTCATGGCTGTTAAGCCAGACTTGATCTTAGGCACGATGCGAAACCGGGAAGCTTACAGTTTATGGTCTCACATTGCACCCACTATTCTACTCAAGATAGAAAACAGTGGAGACTGGAAACAGCCATTTATGCCAGCCGCAAAAGCTCTGGGGAAAACCGAGACAGCAAAACGTTTAGTGGGCAATTATAACGCACGCTTAACCGAGTTCAAACAAAAAATGGGTTCTCGACTCAAAAAGACTGTAGTTTCTGTTGTGCGCCTCATGCCACAGACGATTAACCTGTTAACCAAGGGTGCATTCTCTGGAGTGATTATAGAGGATGCTGGTCTAATCCGTCCTCCTTTGCAAAATCTGGATGCCATAGCAACTCAAAAGAAATGGGGCAGTCCTATTAGTTACAATATATCTTCAGAGATCCTCGCCCAGATAGATGGGAATGTCCTATTTATACCGCTCTTCGGCTTCAAAGACCCTACCGAAGCCAATAATGCTGTGCATGAATTCATGACAGAATCTCTATGGTCAAAGCTTAAAGTTGTCAAGCAGGGTAAATTCCATGTAATTAATGGATTTTATTGGCAAGGTAGTAGCTATATATCAGCTAATCGAGTTCTTGATGATTTATTTACTTATATTTTGCACCCACTGGAAGAAACCAGGAGTAAACGAATAAAGCGTGCAAAAGCATAACATCTTTTTTTTAGCGCGATCGCACAATTCTTTGATCATCTGCGAGAAACTTAGATAAACTTACTTTTGTCAATTAGTAATTATGCTTAAAATTTAGAAAAAGCAGAGGTATAAAGTTAACTATTGTTATAAATCCATGAACACAAATATTTCTCACCCTGAAAAATACTATATCCGCATTTTCAGCTTAGGCATAGGTATCTTAGTGGTATTGTTAGGTATTTTCGCCAGCATTTCTTACGGTGCAGCTGACATTCCCATTGCCAAAATACTTACTGCATTCACTAACTATGATGACTCTAACGAACACATAATTATCCGGTCGATGCGCCTACCGCGTACACTGATTGCAAGTATGGTCGGTGCTAGTTTGGCTATAGCTGGGGCGTTAATGCAAGGACTGACTCAAAATCCCTTAGCCGCACCAGGAATCTTGGGGATCAATGCAGGTGCAGCCTTAGCAGTGGTGACAGTGGTTTTTGGCTTGGGTACATCTTCACCAGCCCTGATTACCCTTGTAGCATTTCTCGGAGCCTTAATAGCAGCCTTAACAGTTTACTCCCTTGGTTCTCTTGGACAAGGAGGCTCAACACCATTGAATCTGACTATTGCTGGTGCAGCTTTAACTGCCTTGCTATCTTCAATTACTACAGGTGTACTGATTTTAAGCGATCGCACTTTAGAAGAAGTCCGCTTCTGGTTAGCAGGTTCTCTGGCTGGACGAGACTTCAATCTATTCTTGACTGTGCTGCCCTGGATGGTAGTAGGATTATTAACAGCTTTTGCCCTAAGTAGACAAATCAACGTCCTCAGTTTAGGAGAATCGGTAGCCACAGGCTTAGGTCAGCAAACAGGTTGGATCAAGTTGGCAACAGCATCGAGCGTTGTCATATTGGCAGGGAGCGCTGTCGCACTAGCAGGGCCTATAGGCTTTGTTGGTCTGGTAGTTCCCCATCTGGCGCGGGGAGTCATGGGTATTGATTATCGTTGGGTATTGCCTGGTGCAGCTGTGTTTGGTGCAGGTTTACTAGTATGGGCAGATTTAGCAGCCCGTTGGTTAATTAGACCCCAAGAATTGCCTGTTGGTGTGATGACAGCCCTTTTGGGTGCGCCCTTTTTGTTGTATTTAGTGCGTTGGCGGGTGAAGAGAGGATGACAACAATTCCAAATTCCAGATTCCAAATTCCAAATTCAATACTCGGCAATTTGCCTGTAACTAGAGTATTGTTACTACTGCTATTATTCACCCTCGTTATCTTGGGGATGAGCCTCAGTTTGGGGAATTACCCCGTGCCGCTAGCAGACATAGTGAAAGCTGTTCTTGGTTTACCAACTCAAGACCCAGAATCTGGCTTTGTTGTTGTTACCCTGCGTTTACCGAGAGTGTTAATCTCCTGGTTGGTAGGAGTCGGCTTGGCAACTGCGGGTGCAATTTTACAAGGATTGACACGTAATCCTTTAGCTGACCCTGGTATTGTTGGGGTAAATGCAGGTGCAGCCTTAGCAGCTGTGACTTTGATTGTACTATTTCCGGCTGTACCCACTATGTATTTGCCCTTTGCTGCCTTTGGTGGTGCTTTTATTGTGGGCTGTCTGATCTACTTGCTAGCTGGCACGGGAGAAAAATCACCTCTGCGCTTAGTTTTAGTGGGAGTTGCACTCGCAGCAATTATGGGAGCTTTCACGACTTTAATGTTGACTTTCGGTCAAATCACCGACGTTACTAGAGCATTAGTCTGGTTGGCAGGTAGTGTGGCTGGTAAAAGTTGGGAGCAAGTCTGGCAACTGCTACCTTGGATAGTTATCTTCGTTCCCTTTGCTTTACTGCTGGCGCGAGAACTTGATACTTTGCAACTGGGTGATGCAGTAGCTAAAGGACTCGGTAGCCGAGTCACATGGCAAAGAAGCAAATTATTGTTAGTGAGTGTGGCGCTGGCTGGGTCAAGTGTGGCGATCGCAGGTACAATTGGCTTTGTTGGATTAATGGCTCCCCATTTGGCACGTAGACTTGTGGGGTCAATACATAAAAATTTACTACCAGTTGCCGCCTTGATCGGAGGATTGTTGGTATCAGCAGCAGATTTTTTGGGTAGGACTTTATTTTCTCCGATAGAATTGCCATGTGGTTTGCTAACTGCTGCCTTAGGAGCGCCTTATTTTATCTATTTACTGTATCAAAGGCGGCAAAGATGAGTAAGAGATGAGAATCTGATGTCAGGGTATTTTTATCAAGTGCAGAACTAAGTACCCAATATTATTGGTAATATCATCGTAATGCGATCTAAATATCTATCCTGAAAGGCGATCGCTAACTTTAAAGAATGACCCATAAGATACTCTTCTTTGGGATTTTGACTAGCTTGAAAAATCGGATTTTGGTCATTCCCCTGCCAACAATTATTTATTGGATTCAAAAGCGTTTACAACAAGGCACTAGGCAACAATGCGTGCCAGCAGAAGCCGCTTTGCAGCTACGCACTTTCAGACCACTTATTCTTGCAATCAGAAAGTCTTATGGACAACACAGTCCTTGAAACCCAACATCTGAGCCTAGCTTACGATGGCAAACCCATCATATCTGGTCTTAACCTGTTAATTCCCACTGCACAAATTACTGCTCTAGTTGGCCCCAATGGCTGCGGGAAATCTACTCTACTGCGAGGTTTAGCCAGATTACTCAAACCTCATATTGGTACTGTATATCTTAATGGTGCCGATATTTTTCAACAGTCAACGACCAAAGTTGCACAACAACTCGGTATTCTTCCTCAAGGGCCAGTTGCACCAGAAGGATTGACTGTGCGGGATTTGGTAGCACAAGGTCGTTATCCATATCAAAAAAGTTGGCTGCAATCTTGGACAACTGAAGATGAACGTCAAGTCCGCAAAGCACTAACAACTACAGACCTCAACGAATTAGCCGATAGAGCCGTAGATACCCTTTCTGGTGGACAGAAGCAACGTGCTTGGATAGCCATGACTTTAGCGCAAGATACGCAGATTCTACTATTAGATGAGCCAACAACTTTTTTAGATTTAACTCATCAAGTGGAAGTGCTGGAGTTGCTGGGGGATTTGAATCAACTTGAGGAGCGAACAATTGTCATGGTGTTGCATGACCTGAATCAGGCATGTCGTTATGCTCATAACCTAGTAGCCTTACGCGATGGCGCTGTTATGGCTTATGGAACTCCAGCAGATGTCATGACAGAAGAAATGGTGCAGGAGGTGTTTGGATTGGCTTGTCGAATTGTGCCAGACCCAGTAACAGGTACACCTTGGTGTGTACCTTTGAGACGACAACCTCATAAATATTCACAAGATTAAAGATTCAAAAGCAATTTGAATATTTTTTATTTAGTAGTAGAACATTAAAAAAGGGCCGTTTAATTGCCCCTCCTTTAATAGAATGCCAATGATACACAATATTGACTCAACAATTGAAATCGTTGTAATGATAAGCTTTTGAGTCTATGTAAATATATTTGCAGAGGGAAGTTCAGCTTAAATAGTTGATTTCCGACTCAATCTTGCTTATACTTCGCAATGTAAGCTTTACTTGCCAGACTAAAGAATATTGGCACAAAAATTGGTAGGAAAGTGGAATGAGCAACTATCGGGGTGTGTGCAATGGGTGTTTGCCAAGTTTGGTAGCGAGTGTTTGCGTCAGTTTTGGTTGTAACCTAGTCAAGCAAGAGCTAACTCTTGTACAGCCTTTTTCGCGATCGCTCTAACATCACCTGTATCTGCTTGACTATATATGCCTAAGTTCTGCTTTGTTGTGCTGCTTACGTTCTTGGTGATTTCTGCTTGCAGCTCCTTTGGTCGTCAATTACCGACCCGCGATATAGCCGTCGTTCCCTCAAGCCAAACATCACCTGTGCCCGTCCACCTAGTCCAACACGCAATGGGTCAGACTCTAGTTCCCGTGCATCCTCAACGAGTTGTCGTCATAGATCCGTGGCTAGTGGAAATACCTCTAGCTCTTGGAGCCAATCTGGTGGGTGCTCCAGGTCTGGCTTCAACTCTCCAAGGGCTAGGGTTAGAGGATAAGCACCCCGGCATTGAAGACATTGGTGCGCTTCTGACACCACCGAACATGGAGAAGGTTATAACTCTCAAGCCAGACTTGATCTTGGGCACGACTCGGAACCGGGATACTTATAGTTTATGGTCTCACATTGCACCCACCGTTCTGCTGAAGGTGCAAAGCAATGGAGACTGGAAACAACCCTTTATGCCAGCAGCAAAAGCTCTGGGGAAAACCGAGACGGCAAAACGTTTAATGGACGATTACAACCTACGTTTAACTGAATTCAAACAAAAGATGGGTTCCCGACTCAAAAAAACTTTAGTTTCCGTCGTGCGCCTGATCCCAGAGACGATTAACCCGTTAACCAAGGGTGCATTCTCTGGAGTGATCATAGAGGATGCTGGCTTAATCCGTCCTCTTTCGCAAAATCTGGATGCTAAAGCAACTCAAAAGAAAGCGGGCAACCTCGTTGGCTACAATATCTCTCCAGAAGTTCTCACACAGATAGATGGTGATATTTTGTTTATAGTGCGCTACGGCTTCAAAGACCCTGCACAGTCAAAGATAGCTGTCAATAAACTCATGGCAGAACCTTTGTGGTCAAAGCTTAATGTTGTCAGACAGCGTAAAGTTTATGTAGTTGATGATTTTTATTGGCTCACTGGTAGCTATCTATCAGCTAATCGAGTTATTGATGATTTATTTACTTATATTTTGCACCCACTGAAAAAAACTAACAGTAAATGAATAAAGCGTGCAAAAGCGTAACATCATTTTTATTGGTGGTTAATTTTCGATTTATCAGTTTCAAGTCCACACGAGAAAAGGCAAACAGTATGTAATTATGTTCTTATTTATGCTTATTAACATATTGCTTTTATTTGCCAAGACAATTATTATTCATACCGCATTAAAATAACCTACTTAGAAAAATTGCCATGAATAAACTAGTGCAAAATGTAAGATTAGTAACTAAAAACAAGTCGATTATGTCTATTAAATGATATTCAATTTAAATCTCAAAAAGCAAACTCTGATTGAGCGGATTAGCCAGCTTGCACGCGATAAGTTCGCTTCTCGCGCCGCTGATTATGACCACAATGCTAGCTTTCCAAGAGAAGATTTTGAAGACCTTTTTCAAGCAGGTCTCAATGCGCCTGTTGTGCCAACTGAATACGGTGGTCTAGGGTTAGGACATGATAGCGATATCTTTACCCTATGGATGATGACTAAAGAACTGGCAAAGGTGGATTTATCCCTAGCCCGTTGCTGGGAAGGACACGCAAATGCCCAAGTTTTACTAGCAGCTATGGCTAATGAGTCTCAGAAAAAGCGCTGGTTTGAGGGTATTGTCCAGCGTGGCGAGAAATGGGCGGCTTGGAGTGGAGAACCTCAGTCTCAGATTCCAGGTCAAAAAGCCAGCCTTGGCACAAGTGTTCAAGTGGTAGATGAGGGATACATCATTGATGGCACAAAGGTATTCGCCACCAGTGCGCCAGAAGCACAGTGGGCAATTCTTTTGGTCAACACAGCAGGGCCTGGGGGAGCGCGTCATAGCAATGGCTCACCGACATCAGTGTTGTTGCTAGCCTGCAACTTATCCGACCCCAGTATTAGCTTTGATGATAGTTGGTGGCAGCCAATTGGGATGAGAGGTACAGTGAGTTACTTAGTTCGCTTTGAACGTACTTTCATCCCTAAAAAAAACTTGATTGGCTATCCAGGACAGTACATCCAACAGGAGTGGCAGACGCGGTTTACGCCTCTGTATGGCGCTGCTTTTCTCGGAGCTGCCGAAGGAGCCTATGATTATGCTTTAGCATACATCAACAAACAGGAAAAAGGACACGACCCCTACGTACAACACCGAATTGCTAAGGCAGCAATTAATATAGATACTATGCATTTATGGCTGAGGCAGGTAGCCACTCTTTGGGAAACAGGCCAAGTTTTAGGAGCAAAACAAGCAGGCAATCGCGCCCGTTACATAACTGAACAACTGGCTTTGGAAACGGTGAACGACTGCATACACGCTTGTGGAGCTCGCTCCTTGATTAAACCGAGTCCTGTGGAGCGAATATTGCGAGATTTATCCTTTTACGTATTGCATGATAATTGCGATCGCGTTTTGTCCTCAATTGGTCAGGAGATTCTAGGGCAATCCTTTGATCGTGCCTATTTTAACACCCACCCAAATCGCCAAGAAAACCTTACGGAGTAAAAATTAGCAATAAAAATAACATTAAATAGATTGAGGCAACTTGTGGTAGAAAAGATCGGTCGTGCGATTGTGTCGCTTGCCAAATAATTTGTCAAGCGACATCATAGTTAATTTTTTCATCCCAAGGAGCAGGTTTGCTGACTTGCTCCCACACAGGACTATACAAGGCTTTATACAATTCTCGTGCCAGTTCCACCAGCCCTATATAACCAGCGTAGGCATGATGGCGTTCATGATTAACATCTAAAAAAGGAATTTGTGCTTTGAGTGCTGTATATTTATTGCCAGTCCCAGTAATCAACACATCAGCTTTTGTATCCTTCATTACCTGCAATAAAACCTGCGGAGTTGCTTCGGGCAAAACAATGCCATCTTCACCAAGATATTGTTTAATTTTAGCTTTTTCCTCTTCTGTAGTCTTTGCGTTAGTGGTAGCAATAACTTCCATTCCCAAATCTTTGGCGGCTAAAATAATCGACCAAATTTTTACACCACCAGTACAAAGAATAATCCGCTTGCCTTTCAACTGGGCACGGTAGGGAGCTAGGGCAATATCTAGGGCTATATTTTCTTCTCTTATCAACCATTCTGTACGTTCTTGAAGATATTTATCTCCTAATGTTGCTGCAATATTTCGCAAGCAATGGTTTAAGTTTTCCACACCGAAGAAAGATTCTTCAATATAAGGAATTCCATAAAGTTCTTTCATTGTTTGCGCCATTGGCAGTACTACATTTGAGCAAATGACTACATTCAACTTGGCACGATGAGCATAGCAAACTTCTTTATAGCGGGCATCACCCGTAATTTTGGAGAGTATGCGTATACCCAATCTCTTGAACAGTGGTAAAACATTCCACAAATCACCAGCAACGTTGTACTCACCAACAATATTAATATCGAAAGGGGTGGTAAATTCTGGTTCTGCTGTTCCGATTACATATTTCAATAAAGTCTCATTGCCGATGCGATTACCTACATTTTTACTACCAAGAAATCCAGGCGAATTTACATAGACAACCGGAATATCAATTTTCTGTGCAGCCAGTTTACAGATACTATCGATATCATCACCAATTAAAGCGGTAATACAAGTAGCGTAGACAAAAACAGCCGCAGGATTATAGCGTTGAGCAACATCGAGAATAGCTTTGTACAGTTTCTTTTCACCACCAAAAACGACATTATTCTCACCAAAATCAGTAGTAAAAGCAGTTTGGTATAATTGAGAGCCTGATGAGAGGCTACCATGAGTTGCCCAAGGATTATGAGTACAAGCAACAGCACCATGTACTAAATGAACAACATCAGTAATAGCTCCGACAGAAACCATCGCTCCATCTAAAGGACAATTCCCTTGGTTTGCACCTGGTTGTGGTGGTTTTGTGCAAGTTAGTTTTTTCTTGTCACTCAATTTTTTTTGGTTATGCTTGCAAGCTGTTTCGTTGAGTGGTTCGTTGATTGTTACTTGAGTATTTTTCATGCCTTTCGTCGTACTGAAGATTAATACAAAATAGTCAAGATTTAGGTGTGAGAAGGCGCGGTGTGGCTTGCTAAATTATTTGTTAGTTCTATTTATTAGCCTAAAATCTGCTCTACATAAGTAATAGTTGAAATCTTTAATACGAGTAGCGCGTATCTCAATAAGTATAGTTTTTGCTACTAACAGCACGAACGCAAAGATGATCGTTCTTTAGCTCTAGATTGACACTAATTTGGCAAATGATCGTTTAATTTGTTAAGCGACACAATAAAGATTCTTCGAGGCTTTTTATTCTTAGAATAAAAATTATTTGAGTTTCTTGACTTAAAAATCCTAACAAAAACTGTAATTAATAATAGTAAAAATAATAACAAATATGTAAATAAATATTGCAATCTCAAGCGTAAAAGCAGTTATGAATAGACAGTTTTGTCTAGATTAAAAGCCATAATTATTATAATAAAAATAAAATTTTTAGTAATGGAAATAGACAGACTATTCTAACTATGTATGAGCAGATGAATGATTTAAATTCTCTGTTAATTATGGATGTTTCATTTGAAGAAATTGGCGATAATTGCTCAACTCAAAACAACATAAAAAGTGCAGTTATTGGCTTCTGAGACTCTCTAGCTAATGAGTAATTGTAACTACAAATACTGTTTGTAAAGTTCTTTTGCCTTGTTCGGTGATAGTTTAACTACGTTTCATACCCCATTTTTGCACTGTTTTGATTTCAATTAATCTAAAAATATAATCGACAGCTAAACCCAAAATTGCAATCACCACTAATCCGGCAAATACGCGATCAGTTTGCAGAAAGTAGCGACTATTATTAATCTGCCATCCCAAACCGCTGGTAGCACCCCCTGAACCAAACACTAACTCAGATCCAATCACGGTGCGCCAACCAAAAGCCCAAGCAGTTCTCAAGCCTGTTAAGATGTGAGGCAATGCAGCAGGGAGCATAATTTCTCGAATCAGTCTGAAACCATCTAGACCCAGGTTTTTTCCTACCATAAGAACCGTTGGGTTGATGGTACTGAGTCCCATTTCTGTATTCAGGGCAATAGGCCAAGTTGTAGCATGGGCAGTAACTACGATCATAGAAATAGGAGTGAACCCAAACCAAATTATCACTAGGGGTAAAATAGCGATCGCAGGTAAGGGATTCAGCATCGAACTGATCACAATTAGCAAATCTTGACCAAAACGAGAAACTTTGGCGAAAGCTGCTAAAGCCGTACCCAGAATCAAACCCAAGACCATACCAATACATAACACGGACAAAGTATTGAGTGTCGCTTGCAGCAGTTTTTGACTCAATAAGTCTTGCCACAGTACTTCTAAGACTGCTATTGGGCCAGGAATGAGTAAGGCGGGAACTTGGGCAACCCAGACATACAATTGCCAAAAAATCAATAGACCGCAAAAGATTATTCCGCGTCTGAAAGTACTACTGGCTTTTAGTGAAGCATATATCTTCTCAAATTTATTGGGATTTGCTGTTGTTCGAGTCACAAATTTCATACTCGAAAAGCCTCACAACGGGAATCATTGCCCAGTAAACTTTCTAAATAGGCAGCAACTTCGACAAATTTATGAGTGTTGATGTCATTAATCTGTGCGGTATCAACAATTTCTTTGACAGTTCCAGGTACTGGTGTCATCACTAAAACTCGATGTCCCAGGTAAACAGCTTCTTGTATGGAATGGGTGATTAAAATAATTGTTAGCCCTGTATTCTGCCAAATAGTATTAAGTTCATATTGCAGTTGAGTCCGCGTCAGCGCATCCAAAGCGCCGAAAGGCTCATCCATCAGAAGAACTTGAGGTTTTACAGCCAAAGCACGAGCGATCGCTACCCGTTGTTTCATCCCTCCTGATAACTGATGGGGATACTTATTGATAGCTGCTGAGACTCCCACCAAGTCGAGATATCTTACAGCTTCAGCAATAGCGGCTTTACCAACAGCTTTGCCTGTAGTCTCAAGGGCATAAACAACATTTTGCACCACAGTCTGCCAAGGTAGGAGTTGTTCAAAATCCTGAAAGACAACGATCCTATCTGGGCCAGGAACAGAGATACCTTTACCTGCCATCAGTAATTCTCCGCTACTGATAGATTGAAAACCAGCGATCGCCCTTAACAGGGTACTCTTTCCACAACCCGATGGCCCAATAATTACAAACTTTTCTCCTGGTTTGACAGCAAAGCTGACATCTTCTACAGCCGTAAATTTATTCTTACCTTCGCTGTAGCTTATGTTTACATTTTTTGCTAATATTAACGATTCTAAATTAACCATTAATTTAATCTCCCCCAGCACCTTTAAGCGGTGGTAAAATCAATTCATCAATTGATTTTGGCTGCTTGTTTAACATACCGATTTCATGCATAAATGCTCCACATTTAAGGAAGGCTCTTGGCTCAATTCCGTATGCCACGGCCTTATTTGTGAGCCACTTTTTATATTGCTTTTGGGAAACTTTTCCACTATCTATTTCTGAGAGAATTTTGGCTGCTTCATCAGGTTTTTCATTCACGAGTTTAGTAGCATTCGCAATTGCTGTATACAAAGCTTTCCCAAACTCAGGATATTGATTGTACAATTTTTCAGTCGTAAATACACTCGCTATGCTAGTCTTACCAAAAATATCAGAGCTTTTAATAATTACCCTACCACCTTTTTCAACTTCCTGAAATTCAAAAGGAGGCGTTGTAAAATGTGCATCAATTTGACCGTTTAACAGAGACTGCAACCCTAAAGGGTGAGCAATCACTTGCAGGTTTTGATCGAGTGCTGTGGGATTTCCTAAGTCTTTTTGTGCCACCTTCCGCAGTACAATTGCCTGTACTCCATCTAGAGATGGTAAACCAATTTTCATTCCTGGCTTAAAATCTTTGAGACTTTTGATATTGGGGTTTTTCGTTATTAGCCAAAACTCACTATAGTTAAGTGAAGCTAATATTTTCCAGCCCACGCCTTTATCCCAACCTACGAGAAACGCTCCAGGGCCACTTGCACCAACTTGTATTTGATTAGCAATAATTCCATCCCTAATCGCTGCACCATTCGATAATTCTTTCCATTCAAATTGTGTTTTAGGAAATTGTTTTTCTAAAATTTGCTGTTGCTTGACTATAAGTAGATTCGCGTAATTAATTCCAGGTTGATAAGCAATTGTTATTTTTTCTGGTACTTGTGAAGCAGTTTGATTACCAGAAGCACAAGCTACAAATACAAACGTCAATAGTGCTAATCCACTCAATAAACCCCACGTTCTAAATCTCTTAAATATCATCCTTTTTTGCTATTTGTAATAGATTTATGTGATTTTATAAGTCAAACGAAAGTATCACACAGCTAGCAGCAAAAAACAAGGTCTTTATTGTTTTTTTGGATGTTGAATTTTGAGGCTAGAACACGCTATTCTTCTACAGCCATACTAACTTCAGCCTTTTTTGATTCGAGTCACATTATAAAAGCTTCCGCCGTTGCTTCTGAAACTGTTAGTGGGACTTAGACAAAAAGTAGCCCGAAAAAAGCCTCAAATCTATATGCAGAGAAACTTTGACATCGTTTTGCCTAGTTTCTTGATATATCTGGGTTTCAAGCATTTTTGAGCATTTGGTATATTTTCCTTGCCCTGTATGAGGTTGAGGCTTGTTTATGCCTCAAAAATGTTTAAGTCCCCTTAGGTCGAGTGCTGTACAATACAGTTTAATTTTGCAGAGCAATGTTTATATACGCAAAAACTTGAACTATGTATAATTGAATTTATTACAAAAATGAGAGTCAGGACTGCGATCGCAGCTCTGACTCCCCACTATCTACAATAATTATTATTCCTCTTTGCTGAGGATTTTATTTTTTGGGAATCTCTTTTCGCCTAGTCCCTTAAAAAGTGTTGGTAATGACAAAGCCTTTAGTTCCAGCGTTTACATGGGTACAGTGTCTTAGGTATTAAACCCTAGACTTTTTGTACAGCAAGCCTTATGAGCTTTTTTAGTACAAATGCAAAGAGGAACTTCATCTTAGTCTGGGCGATAGTAAAACTCCCGACACAGAAAATTGGGTTGGCTGCCATCCTTGAACTTGTGAAAGGCAGCAATAACCCACAAATCTTTGTTCATGTTCGCTGCCAACAAGGATTCCACTGAATCGCGATCGTATCGTGCACAGAAAGCCTTCTCATTGATATTATCTACAAATGGTGTCACCTCAGTCTCACCCCAATCTTTGACGGACTCGGCACCATAAGCGTGCATAATAATTTGCTCATTATGCTTGGTTAGGGTAAATTTCTCGATCCATGTAGTCTTGGTGTTGGAGTTTATCCAGGTTCCTAAATAAGGCGTGAAATCAATCACGGTGTCCTTGGGCTGGTTTCCGTAAATTTCGTTTCGTTCCATCTTGAAATCTTCCTCTTCTTACTAGCGATGAAAAAACTCACGGGCAAAATGATCAGTTCGACCACTACCATCTACGTAGCGGGTATAGGACTGAATGACCAAGATTCCCAATTTTTGGTTTGCCACCAGATGTGTCTCAATCCCGTCTAGCTTGTAAAAAGCGTGGAATCCTCCTGCTATAAGTGAGTCTCCTACAGCGTAAGGCACTGCCTCAACCTCTCCCCAATCGATTGGGGAGGGTTTGTTGGCTCCATAACCATGAAATGCAAGGCGACCGTCTTGTTCAGTCAGAACCACTCGCACCAAATAATTAGTATCCGATTTAGTATTGATCCAATTACCAACTAAAGGTGAGAGTTCTATAGGTTCCTTGATACTAGGGCGTTGGTCAGCCTGCATATAGTGTGCGTATTGAGTTGTTTGTGTCACGAGCTAACTCTCTAATGAATAAATTGCAGCATTTTAATAATAAATATAAACTACTTATTAGCGTACATCTAACGAAAATAAGATTTTATTAATAAATTAAATTGATAGTGATTGTTCTAAATAACGACTGGTAAAGAAAAAATTGTTTTAGAAGTACAATACATAGCCAATTATTAGCTATGTATTATAAATATTGTCTATGCCATAATCACTGAATAAGAACTATTTTATAATTGTAAATAAATGTATAAACAAAGTAGATTACGTCCAAAATGCATTCTGAACAATTTAAAAATTGGTGAATATTGGTGAATCTCAATACGTTTTTGATGTAGTCCCAAAACAGTTAGTCGATAAGTGATAGGTATAATTTATCTTTTTTCTACTCGTGCAACAACCCCTATCAGCTTTATACTTTCAGGACTTACGCACACTCTATGAATTCTTGGCGTTCTTCTCTAACGAGACGCTGCACGTTGGCGGAAGCCTCTCATAGAAAAGGCGGTTCGATAAATTAACCTTTTTGGCAATTTTTGCGTAAGTCCTGACTCTTTTATTTGCGATCGCCGCCGAATGATTTTGTGAGTATACACCAAATGGTACGTATTAGCACAGACGTACTCAGGTATTATGATTGAGTATTTATTATAGTAGCGATCGCTACTGGATTAATTAGATGAGGAAACAATCGCTCAGAAAACGGGTTTAAGTGTGGCACCAGTACGACAACTGAAGTAGTGAGAAGCGATCGCCATGTTAATCTTTGGTTGATTAGTCAACAGACATCGTGTTGGGCAGATGAAGAACAAGCGCTCTGGAGTGATCGCCTGCGCCCAAGAGTCTGCGCTCCAACAATCTCCCAAATTCAATGAACGACTGCCCAAATTTAATAAACGATCGACCGAATTCAATAAACAAAATAACCAATTAAAAAAACAAAATACACAAATCAAAAAACAAAAGACAGAAAAGATAAAACAAATGACACAAAAAAAAAAA
>NZ_CAXTTT010000084.1:0-34651 GCF_964247315.1 uncultured Nostoc sp. | reverse complement strand
ACAGTCAAGGGTTACGAGCTAATAAATGTATTTATGCTCAAGCGAAAAATATTTATTTTGAACGGAAAGTGCGACGATAAATAATCCGTATTTGTCTCAAAGCCAATACATTTCCCTGCCTCCTGCCTCCTGCTTCAGACTGGGAATACCCTCAGCTGTACTACCTACGGCTTGCAGCTACCATCCACACAGTATGACGATTCATAAGTACTAGAACGTTTACCAAATATGGTGTAGCGGTTATCGCGGATTTGTTCGTAAAAGCGATCGCCTGCCCATTTCATCCCAGGTAATGCTCGATAAGCGTCTACAAATATACTTCCTGCTGGCAATAACCGCCCAATTTCTTCTGCTGCATTACTGCCTTGCCAACGTCTTTGAGGTTGATTGCCATCAATTAAAATCATCCCCTGTTCGCAATCTTGGGCTGAAATTCCCCAGCGTAAAAGTGTCTGCTCATCTTGCATAGGAGCGTAGCGAAACAGCTTTCCTTGGTCTAAGGTTTCTAGCGATCGCACTAAGGTAACGCAGAGATTACAATTTCCGTCGTAGATTACGTAGTAATTCATAAAAATAAAGGCTTTTTGGCAATTGAATTGTCGGATGTGTCTAAACACAACTTTGGTATTCTAGCTTAGAAAACTGTAGCGATCGCTCTTGCCTTACCGAACTAGTTCCCAGTTCAAATATACATAATGTCGTCGAGCTTAAGTTGTAAATTTGTCAATACATCAGAAGAAATAGTATCTCCTAAGCGATATTGTTGCTGTTGGTACACACCATTAACTAACTGACAAACGGTGAAGGTGGGTTGTTTGGGATTGCCGATAAACTGCAAACCACCCAAACCACGAAAGTCCACAATCCAATATTCAGGGATATTAAGAAAAGCGTATTCTTCCATAATTCTTGCATAATCGTCTTGCCAATTAGTACTCACAACTTCAGCAACAAGTTTAATTGTATTGCCGTTATAAATAATCGGTTCTTTTTGCCAAAGTGGTTCTTTACTAAGTTCTGCTTTATCTAAAACAATTACATCAGGACGCAGTGCTGTGGCTTCAGCCGCCGGTGGTTTAATCAGACAAGTTTTTGGAATTAGCCAGTTTAAATTAGAATTAAAAATTTCGACATAGATTCTACCAGTAATACTACCTGCAACAGCTTCGTGTGGCCCTGTAGGTTCCATGTCTCTTAGTTGTCCGTCAATTAATTCGTAGCGTGTATTGTCACCATATTGGGCTATAAATTCCTCGAAGGTAAGTAGTTTGGGCGAGGTGTAGGTCATTATGTCTTGTTTTGACTTGACGTAGGCTTATTGTACAGCATTGCTATGCCCCTACAGCATGGTCTGCGATCGCAGGATAATTAAGAAAATCCTAAAACAATCCATTTTTTAATGCACATCATGATGCCTTTGTACAGCAGAAAAGTCCTACAATCATAGTTTCCAAACAAGGACTATAAAATGTTTATATATAAATTACTCTCGCCACTAAAAATAATTAGTATTCTTATTTTTTAACAAAAAAATCTTGTGTATTGATTCCTATTTAATATATAGTCTTTTTTCGTACACACATTGGCACAAGAAAATACTGGATGCTTGCGACATGTAAGTATATCCTTAATTTTCAGACTTTGTATCTTAAAACACCAATTATCTAATAAACAAGTATGGCTAATATCACTGGAACTCCTCTAAACGATGTTCTTAACGCTACTATTGGCAACGATGTAATCAATGGACTGAATGGAGATGACCGCTTGACAGGGAATGCTGGAGTCAATACTCTAAACGGTGGTTCGGGCAATGACACCCTTGATGGTAGAGATGGTAATGATATTCTAATTGGCGGATTGGGTAGAGATATCTTAACTGGTGGAGCAGGAGCTGATATCTTCCGTTACAACAGTGCTTTAGAGGGTGGCGATATTATCAATGACTTAAAGGCATCTCAAGGTGATAAAATCCAAGTTTCTGCATCTGGATTCGGAGGTGGACTCGTAGTAGGGCTATTACAACGTTCTCAATTAACTCTCGGTAGTGCTTTCACCAATCCTAACCAACGCTTTAGAATTGACATTAGTAGCTCGACTGTATTCTTCGACAAAGATGGTAGCAGTTCGCAATTTGGCCCCGTCGAAATTGCTAAAATAAACGGCGTTAACGGCCCTCAAGTTATCGAAGTAATCACCTAGAAGATTTTGAATTTTAGATTGTAGGGTCGGGTGCCATAGCTAGATGGACTATGGCACCATTAGCAGACATCAAAAAACTCAGAAGCCGAGTTTCGTAAATTTAAAAACCTAGTTATAGAAAAATATTCAATTTCAATGTTCTCATATTATTAAACAGAATACATGCGTCAGTCGTCAGAATACCCTTCTTGTATTCTGACCGAAAAGCGGATAGCGCCGACGGCAAGCAAGTCTGCGCTCGTCTGAATAACTGAGTTTAAGACCCCCATAAAACAAGAAAATTTGGTGGTGCAATAATTCAGTGGCGGGTCTGAATCCCCCACTGAAAGATTGCTGAATTCTGAATTCCGAATTCTGACTTCTTCAATTTTTAGCCTTAATCGAGTAGTATTGCAAAGTGACCGTTGCATTCAAATAGCACGACAAGACAAATATTAAAAGACTTGTCCTCAAATATTCCGTCGATTTCCAGTTATCATGCTTTTGGAATGGTATTTGCTTAGTTTTTTCATTAATCAGAAAATATTTATGAAATACAAACTCTTGGGCAAAAGTGGGTTAAGAGTCTCTGAACTCTCTTTGGGAACCATGACCTTTGGTGAAGATTGGGGTTGGGGTGCATCTGTTGACGAAAGTCGGAAAATTTTTGATAGCTATGTAGAAGCAGGGGGAAATTTCATTGACACCGCCAACGGTTATACCGATGGTAGCAGTGAAAAAATTGTCGGCGAGTTGATTGCTAAAGAACGGGAACGCTTTGTAGTTGCAACAAAATATTCCTTTCCTTTGCAGATGAATAACAAGAAAGGCGACCCGAACGCCAGTGGAAACCATCGCAAGAATTTAATTCAATCTTTGGAAGGTAGTCTCAAACGCCTGAATACCGATTACATTGATTTATTCTGGTTGCACGCTTGGGATTTCACAACACCAATTGAAGAAGTCTTGCGATCGCTTGATGATGTAGTCCGTCAAGGTAAAGTACTTTACATCGGCATTTCTGACACACCCGCTTGGATTGTTTCCCAAGCAAATACCATCGCTCATTATCAAGGATGGACGCAGTTTGTCGCTCTCCAAATTGAGTATAGTTTGATTCAGCGAACACCAGAGCGGGACTTGATCCCGATGGCAAAAGCTTTGGATTTAGCAGTAACGCCGTGGTCGCCCTTGGGTGGTGGAGTGCTGACAGGAAAGTATAACAAACCCAGTCAAGAAGGTGGCGAACAAGGGCGAGTAGCGAGTTTAGGGGGAGAAGTTTCTGAAAAGAATTTAGCGATCGCGCAAGTTGTCAGTGAAGTTGCGACAGAAATTGGCCATACACCTTCACAGGTAGCATTAGCTTGGTTACGCGCTCAAAGTGGTGTGATTATTCCGATCGTTGGGGCACGTAAGTTAACGCAGTTTCAAGATAACTTAGCTTCCCTTGATGTCAGCCTCTCGCCAGAACATCTGCAACGATTAGATGAAGTGAGTCAAATTGAACTGGGTTTTCCCCATGACTTTTTGCAGAATAATGATATCCGCGATCGCCTTTTTGGTGGTACATTCAATACCATAGAAAACCATCGGATCTGACTAATAGTCATAAGCAGTAACACATTCAGCCATTAATATAATCTGCCGTCAGAGAGTTTCGCACAGACAACCAAAATCTGTAAAGTTAGATGCAAAAGGCATTAATGTTGAACTATGAGCGACAACACTATTACATCACGTTTGTACCCCACTCGTATTGACATTCCCGCTGAAGCGCGAGTACAGATTGTAGTACTTCTCAACCAAAGCTTGGCAGCTACTTCGGATCTAAAAACCCAAGCAAAGCAAGCGCACTGGAATGTAAAAGGAACTGACTTCTACCAGTTACATCTATTATTTGATGAACTTGCTGGGGAATTGGAAGAGTACATCGATATGTTAGCTGAACGCGTCACAGCTTTAGGTGGATACGCTTTCGGAACAGTCCGCGCCGCAGCTAGTAATTCCATCCTGCCAGAATATCCTTTAGATATTTTGGATGGCAAAGACCATGTGACAGCCTTGGCAGATCGCTATGCATCTTATGCTAAACACCTCCGGCAAGCGATCGATAAAACTGATGAATTAGGCGACCTCGATACTGCTGACCTTTACACCGAAATTTCCCGCACCATTGACAAACGACTCTGGTTCTTAGAAGCTCATCTGCAAGTAGCAGAAATTAAGGCAGAGAATGGCAAAGCGGGTATTACTCAAACTCAAAAGATCCCTGCTGGTGTAAATTAAGCACTTTTGAGAGACACTTGATTTACTAATAGGGTGCATTAAACTTTAGTTTAACGCACCCTATTGTAACGGTATCTTGATGTGAGTTCGACAAAACTCTATACCTAGAACTAAAGTTCAAAACTATCCCTCTTGGAGTCGGATCTAACTTTTCCCGTTAAGTCTCAAAAAGCTGACTCACAAAGGATTCTATATAAAGCACAGTATATACGGTACTTTGGTTGGTACTGTAGCTGCAACAGATAGGATGGCTGCACATTTTCCAACTGGATAATTATTAATGGTAACTTGGATAGCGATCGCTCTGGCGATCGCATCTTAATTGCTAATATATTTGATAGAGCCGTGAGGCTGTTGAGAAAAACTTCTTATTTCAGGGCAATTAGAAAATCTTGTATTCTGACTCCTGACCCCTGAATTCTGTTTTGATAACTTAGTTAAATCTTGCGTTCAATTAATGCCTGTTTTCCTACTGCTATGCTAGCAATTACGATACCAGAGACTATTAGCATCAAAGGCGTAATTTGTTCACCTAGTAATAGCCTAGAAAATATAATTGTCAAAAACGGTTGTAGTAACTGTATCTGACTGACCCTTGCAACACCACCAATACTCATCCCGTGATACCAAGCAAAGAAAGCTAGGAACTGACTGAAAATACTGACATAACTAAAACCCAACCAAGCAGTTGGTGAAGCAACTAATCCGTGCTGAAACACTGTGTATGTTACAGGTATAAGCAAAATCGGAAATGCTATGACTAAAGCCCAACAAATAACTTGCCATCCTCCTAAAATCTGAGCTAAACATCCTCCTTCTGCATAGCCAATAGCAGCTGCGCCCACTGCGCCCAACAAAAGCAAATCTGCTCCCTGAATTTGTCCTGTACTAGAGGTAAAAGCAAATAAAACAACGGTTGTACTACCGAAAATACTAGCGAACCAAAACTTTTGGGAAGGACGCTCTCTACCTTTGAGTGTGGCAGCAATAGCAGTTGCCAGAGGAACAAGCCCTATAATTACTGCACCATGTGTCGCTGGTAGTTGCTGCATTGCCCAAGCTGATAGTAATGGAAACCCCAAAACCACTCCGGCTGTAATAATTAATAAGCTCCCCCAGTGTTTGCTTAGTGGTAAAGGCTGACGAGTTATCCACAAAACAATCATTGCCAGAACACCAGCAACTACTGCACGTCCCAGTCCGACAAAAGTCGGATCTAAGTCAGCAACGGCAGCACGAGTTGCTGGTAAGGTAAGGCTAAATCCCAGCACACCCAAAAAGCCACAACCTAGTCCTAGTGTTTCTGGATTAATGCCGTAAATATTTGAATTTCGGATCATGCTGACTTACTTGGTATAATACTGGGTTTCAATCCATATTCGCATTTCAGCTTCAGAGCCAAAACAAGCAGAACGTCCTGTCATCGGATCGTAGGCGTGCCAAGAACAATCCCCATTGGCAAGGTGATTTTGCCAAACTTGCAACTGAGAACTGCTTGCTATTACTGTAATTAAGCTATACCAAGATTCTTGAAATTTTGATTTTAGTCGCAACCATTTATCAACTATTTTCATAAGGATTGTTTCCTTGGCTCAATCGAGCATCAGATACTTTCTAGATTCGCTTGGAAAAATACCAATGAGAAGGTACAGATTTGTCCAATTTTGACTGGTACAGTCACAGTATTTACAACTGTTCTAGTCAAATTGCACTCAACTGTACCAGTTCAAATACAAAAAAATCCCTTATAGTGCCTATAATCCTTACATCATCCTGAAGGAAGAGTTTCACAGTGAATATTCCTTTAGATCGGCACTCACCAACCCCGATATATCTCCAGATTCGCAATTATCTCAGTCGTCTAATTCAATCTGGCAAAATATCAGATGGACAAAAACTTCCCTCTATTCGGGTGATGTCTACAAATATTCAAGTTAACAAGTTGACTGTCATTGAGGCTTACAGTCTCTTAGAAGCTGATGGTCTCATCCATGCTCGCCAGGGTTCAGGCTATTTTGTCAACCGTACAATTACAGTATTATCTAATCTAACTTTGCGTTCAACCTTTGCCCCGTCTCAAGAGGTAATAATTTCACAAGGTGGAGGATCGTTTTTCGAGCAATATACAGCTTCAATTCAGGCTCGACGACAGCAAAATATTATTGAGTTCAGTTCCGGTTTTCCTTCTAGTTCCATTTCAGATAACCTGCAACGAGTTACAAAACGAGCATTGGCTAATGCAGGAGATATCCTTTTTAGAGAAGACTTCCCTCAAGGACAACTTATGCTGCGGCAACTGATTGCTCAGATGTTAGTTCAACAAGGATTAGAGGTTTCTCCTGAAGAAATAATTATTACCACTGGCTCACAGCAAGCTTTATCTTTAGCTATGCAATATTACTTACAAAAAGATGACTGGGTGATTGTAGAAACACCAACCTATCATGGAGCATTGGGAATCCTCGAAAATTTACAGGCCAAAGTCATAGGAATTCCGATGACGGTGGAGGGAATGAATCTAGAATTGTTGGAGCAGTATCTCAAAAGTCACCGACCAAAATTAATTTACACCATCAGTACTTTACATAATCCAACAGGTATTACAACTTCTCAAACTCATCGGCAAGATTTATTAAAATTGGCACAACAATACGAGTGTTTTATTTTGGAAGATAATGCTTACGAAGGGTTAAACTTTCAACCTGTTCCTCCTCCCATCAAGGTACTCGATCGTTATGATTTGGTCACTTACATTAGTACATTCTCAAAAACCTTAATGCCTGGACTACGAGTTGGTTATATGGTGGTGACAGGTGAGCATCATCAATCTTTGGTAAAGCAGAAATTACTCAATGACTTGCATGTTTCTACAGTATCTCAGGTAATTGTGAGTGAATTTTTAGCATCGGGACATTACCGCCGTCACTTGAATCGTTTACGTATTAATAACCTGCAAAGTCGCAATGTGATGTTGCAAGCTCTGGAAAGCTATTTTCCCGAAGCTATCACCTGGACAATTCCGAAAGGTGGTTTATTTTTGTGGACTCATCTGCCACACTATTTACCTATTCAAGCAATTTGCTCTGAAGCCTTATCTCATAATGTCCTTGTTGCTAGTGGTGCTGCATTTTTTCTAGGACAAGGGTATCCAGCAATGCGCTTGAACTTTTGCCAAACACCAGAGGATATTGAACATGGAATTAAGATTCTTGGTCGGCTAATTAAAAAGTATTTAACTGAGAGTTTTATTATAGGTTTGTCATCTCAACGGATAAGTTTATCGTCTATTCACTTATAGTCAAATCATAAAAACACGGCTATTTCTCTATACTTTAAATAATAAAGTAATAATTGAATTGAATGTTTAAGTATATTCACAGATTTAAAATAGCAGAGTGTTTTTCGGTGTAGTCTTGCTAGGTAATGGCGCAAGGGGGTATTTTCGCCAGACTTGGCAAGTTTGACGAAATGCCAAAATTAACATCAGAACAGTTAAACGCCACGAACCATCGCCGCCTATACTGGACTTTCTTTCACAAAACGCTCAAGGGCTAGTCCTGATTATGTGACTCAATGCGATCGCCTACGGTGGGCGGTTACGCCATCGCAAAAAGCCTTGCTAAATAATTGTAATAATATTTAATATGAGTCTAGGTTGTCTAATTTAGATTAACTATTGCAAAGAAATTCTCTCAGACTGAGTAAAATGACAAATACAACGAGGCAACTATTTTATAGATTAGTTACCCTAGAACTGGAGACTATGTTTTCAGTCCTGAGTTACTTCTGTATTTTGCCTCTGAGGCATACCAATTTAGACCACACCAAATCCCTCATTTAAGAGCTCCTACAAATCATAATGGCTGTGATTGAGAAGAAAAGAACTCGCGATCTGCCCCAAATTAACGAACGAATTCGCTTCCCGAAAATTCGGGTCATTGACACTGACGGTGGCCAACTGGGAATTATGCCCCCACAGGAAGCACTACAACTAGCAGAAGAAAAAGAGCTAGATTTGGTGCTAATCAGCGATAAAGCTGACCCGCCAGTTTGTCGGATTATGGATTACGGGAAATACAAGTTTGAACAGGAAAAAAAGGCGCGGGAAGCCCGGAAAAAGCAGCATACGGCTGATGTCAAAGAAGTTAAGATGCGCTACAAAATAGAAGAACACGACTACAACGTGCGTGTTAAGCAAGCAGAGCGCTTTTTGAAAGATGGCGATAAAGTCAAAGCGACTGTGATGTTCCGGGGTCGAGAAATTCAACACAGCGACCTAGCAGAAGATTTGCTCAAGCGAATGGCAACAGATCTGGAGCCTTTTGGTGAGCTTCAACAAGCGCCTAAAAAAGAAGGACGAAACATGATGATGCTGATCTCGCCTAAAAAATAATTCTCTAACTGTTTAATAGACCAAGTTTGAAAATCCCCTGGCTATAAGTCAGGGGATTTTTTCATCTTTCATTTGGATGCAATATGCACTTTGAGCGCACAGTTAGCTGTGCACTCCTACGAAAGCATTTAAATTTATCTAAAATCGATAGTCCTGAACGCTGAGTGGGAAACATAATACTCAGTTGCTCAGGACTTTTGCTATTTCCAGGGAATGAGGAGGCAGAGGGGCAGAGGGTAAATAACTAATGCCCAATGCCCATTGCGCGGTGATACTACCAGAAAATAAAACTGCATGGAACTGAAAAATCACTGGTTGGCTGTAAATAAAGTTGCTTTACCACGACTACTACAGTGGGTGAATCTCCGACCAGAGGAGAGCGAACGAACCCAGATAATGTTTCTTTTTTACACAATTGTATGTGTAGGATTGCGGTGGGCAGAAGACAGTACGGTGGCGCTGTTTTTGGATGAGTATGGTACTCATCTATTACCGTGGATGTATATTGCTAGTGCGGCAATGAGTGCTGGACTGGTATTTTTATACTCTTGGCTGCAAAAGATTTTTCCTTTACGTCGGGTAATTGTGGCGATCGCACCTTGTATGTTGATGCCATTAGTTTTATTAGTTGTATTACGTTGGGGATCGCAATTTTCCTACCTGGCAGTGATTTCGGCATTTCTACTGCGGCTGTGGGTAGATGCCCTTTATGTGGTCAATGACCTCAACACCTCCATTGTCGCCAACCAAATATTTAATATTCGGGAGATTAAACGGACTTACCCACTGGTGAGTAGTGGGCTTTTAGTAGCAGATGTGATCAGTGGCTTTAGTTTGCCTTGGCTTGTGCAATACACCACACTGAATAAGATCATCTTCATCGCCTGTATGGTGATTTTATTAGGATCGGGGATTCTATTCTATTTAACTCATCACTATCGAGCAGCTTTTCCTGAAACTCCACAAAGACTAGTTCCCGAACAACAAGCTTCACGAGAGCGTTTCATTAAAAGTCCACTGAAGCGGTACGTTTGCCAGTTGTTTGCTTTTGTAGGATTGTTGCAAGTTATTGGGTTGTTAATAGATTTTCAGTATTTACGCGAACTCCAATCCAATTTGAACGACCGAGAACTTGCGAGCTTTTTGGGTCTTTTTGGTGGGATGTTGGGACTGTGTGAGTTGTTGTTGCAGTGGTTTATTTCCAGCCGACTCATCGAACGGATGGGGGTATTTTTCACTGCGACGCTTTTACCAATCACCGTCGGCTTTTCACTCCCAGGAGTGCTGGTATTGCTACATTTGATTCCAGCCATCCAATCGCAAAGTTTTTTCTGGGGTTTGATAATTGTCAAATTCTGCGATGAACTTCTGCGCTACACCTTTGTCATGAGTAGCGGCCCCATCCTGTATCAACCGATTCCAGAGGCAATTCGCAGCCGAATGCAGACTTTATCTGGTGGAACTGCCGAAGCGATCGCTACAGGTTTGACAGGAGCGCTAATTTTTGTGACTATCTTGTTTTGTGGGCGGTTTGTACCCGAACCACTGCAAAAATGGGTGTTGGTAGCAGAAACAATGCTGATAACTGGCAGTTGTTTAACAGTAGTTTGGGAATTGCGATCGCGCTATGTGGAACTGTTAGTCTTGAGTGTGGCACGGGGTCACTTGAGTGCAACCAATGTCGGCTTACGATTTTTCAAACAGGGTGTAGTCAAAGCTTTAGCAGAAAAAGGCTCTGAGGCTGATAAACGCTCTTGTATTGAACTTTTAGCCCAAATTGATTCCCCTGGAGCTGCGGAAGTTTTAGCACCTCTGCTATTGAAGTTAACCCCAGATTTGCAGCGTCAAAGTTTGGAAGTGATGCTGATGGGAGGTGTAAATCCGGTTTATCTAGCCGCCATCCGTCCTTTGTTAGAAGAATCCCAAGAAACTAACCCCGAAGTTTTTGCCTTAGCGTTGCGCTACGTTTGGCTGGCTGAACCAAATCCCAATTTAAGCCTCTTAGAAGGATATTTACACCCTCGGCAAAACTCACTCATCCGCGCTACCGCCGCCGCTTTAGTCTTACGCCAGGGAACGCCTATGCAAAAGGTAGCAGCTACTCAAACCATGCGCCGGATGCTAACTCATAAGCAAGAACGGGAACGGATGAATGGAGTTAGAGCGCTGAGAGAAGCAGTTTATTTGCAGGCATTGCGGATTCACATCCCGAATTTATTACAAGATGAGTCATTACGGGTGCGCTGTGCCGTATTAGAAATGATTGCAGCCACCCATTTAGAAGAGTACTATTCAGCACTGATTGCAGCACTTTATTACAAATCAACCCGCAGCACAGCCATGTCAGCCCTAGTGCGGCTAGAAAATGAAGCTTTAGAAATGCTGTTGCGGTTGGCGACCAATATTTACAAACCAGAAGTAGTGCGGATGTACGCTTGGCGCACCATTGCTCAAGTCGGCACACAGCAAGCATTGGAGATTTTATGGGAAAAGTTGGAAACATCCTGGGGTACTACTAGGGATCATATTCTCCGCAGCTTACTAAAAATACACAAACAACCAGGAATTAAAGGTTTAGTAGATCGATTTTATGAAAGTCGGGTAGAAAATTTAATTAAGCAGGAATTAAAGTTTTTAGGTGAAATTTACGCTGCATACATTGACTTCCAAACACTAGACCAAAAAGAAAATCATCAATCCAATCAGAGGATTGTGATTGTCTCTGAATTACTGCAACGCGCCCTTCTAGAATTGGAATTAGATGTCAAAGAGCGGCTGCTACTGTTGCTAAGACTGCTGTACTCGCCAGAAAAAATGCAGGCAGCATCCTTCAATCTGCGATCGCTCTCAGTGGTAAACTTAGCGCGGGGCTTAGAAATCTTAGAGCATACCGTAACTTTGTCTTCAAAGTCTTTATTACTGAATATTTTAGATAACCGACCACAGGCAGAAAAATTACAATATCTTGTCGAAGCCAAGATCGTAGAATATGAGAACATGATAGTTAGCGATCGCCTCCACAGATTGCTGATGTTAGGTAATTTACTTTCTGACTGGTGTCTAGCTTGCTGTTTTCATTATGCTCAAGTGACACGCATCCGACTAACCAGTTCTGAGATATTAGTGAGTTTGCGTCATCCCACCGGCTTTGTTAGGGAAGCTGCGATCGCATATTTAAATATGGTTTCATATCGCGTTCTCCTGCAAATCCTCCCCCAGTTACAAAAAGATCCACATCCTTTAGTGGCTGCTCAAGTTAAAGAGTTACTCGAAAAATACCAATTTAAAAATTGCAATTAAAAAAACCTCCGCTCGAATAATTTTGTGATTTCCAGTGCTGCTAAAGGATTTCAAATAAAAAAACATTGAATCGCTGTGCAAGCAGGGGAAGTAGAATTAATGCCCAATGCCCAATGCCCATTTGTTAACCTGTAAACTGAAGTAAAAATTCAAATAATATCAGGAAGAGTGATGTACGTACTCATCGGTGGAGCAGGCTTAGTGGGCTTAAGTTTAGCGCAAAAACTGGTAGAACTAGGGCATACTGTTGCTGTAATTGACATCGATCCTATCGCTTGCCGCTACGCCCGCGAACAAGTAGGAGCAATGGCTTTTGAAGGCAGTGCTGTGAGTACAGAAGTCTTGCTAGAAGCTGGGATTCGCAAAGCCGGTTCCTTGGCAGCAGTTTTAAGAAGTGATGCCTTAAACTTAGCAATGGTAACTCTTGCTAGACATTACGGTGTCCCCCATATTTTAAGTCGGATGCGCCACCCCGACTTTGCCGAACCACTGCGGATAGTTGGAGCCAACCATATTATCAGTACTGTTGAGCTATCAGTTGCAACAATGGTGAACGCCATTGAGTATCCCCAAGTGGAATCAATGATGCATTTTGAGCAGGGACAGATTGAGGTTCTGAAACTTTCCATCCCCAACAATTGCTATGTTGCTGGTCGTAGCGTTGCTGAAATTGCTCAAGATCCACAATTTCCGACTGGTTCGCTAATTATTGGCTATCAATCCCATCCCCACGAAGATTTGATGATTCCTAACGGTAGTACAATACTGGAACCTCATTCAACTGTGCTGATTGTGACTAAACCAGGATCTTTACATCAAGTCATTGATTTTATTGAACAAAGATGTTGAGCGCAGTTCCTACCTAACTGTTTATTAGGTAGGGTTAGCTACACATATAAAAAAATTGGTGAGTTTTGATGAAGCCGTATCGATATATTTATTTAGCGATCGCTGTTATGATTCTTGCATCTTGTGAATCAACACCCAAGTCACAACCCGATGCCATTCCAGCAACCCCATTGCAAAAAACAGTGACGCTGGATAATAATTTTAAGATAGCAAGCGGTCAAACTCTTTATGTCCCGGTCTACTCTCATATCTATCATCACAATCGCCAAGAGATTTTTGAGTTAGCAGTTACGCTTAGTGTTCGGAATACAGATTTGACCAATCCGATTATTATTACTTCTGTGCGCTACTATAACTCAGAAGGGAAACTAGTTAAACAGTATTTGGAGCACCCTATTCAACTTGATGCGCTAGCTTCTACAGATTTTTTTATCAATAGAAATGATAGCAGTGGAGGTTTAGGCGCAAACTTCATTGTCGAGTGGGTAGCCCAAACAGAAATATCCGAACCGATAGTGGAAGCAGTCATGATTGGCACTGACTTTCAACAAGGAATTTCTTTTATCAGTCCTGGTAGGGTAATTAAAAGTCAAAATAACGATAAGCGATCGCCTTTAAAATAATTTGTAATTCGTAATGACGCTCCTGCGTCGCTAACGCTGCGCTAACGTAATTCGTAATTAAGTTTTTCTTCGTTTCCTTCTTCGTTCCCACGCTCCGTATGGGAATGCATTTATTGAGTCTCTGACTCAATATCTAACTAGTACCGCAAGGCGGAATTCAAAATTAAAAATGACGCTTGCGGACTCGCTAACGCTGCGCTAACAAAATTCAAAATTAATATAGCGTAAGCATTTCATTGGTTTTGATGGGTGGTTTATTTACGCCGTACTGTATTAGAGGCAGCAGATTCTAATTAGTCAAAGCTCAGAGGTTCATCGACAAAGCTCAGACTATCCCCAGTCCCCAATCCTCATATTTAATCATCTTCTAATTTCAGTAATTGTTCATCAAGAGTTTGTATCCGCCCGCGCACAATTTCTTCTGAGAGAATACGCTTCCGCATTGCCTCATTGAGCGCTCCTTTTTCTGCCAGCAGTAAACGTCGGCGAATGGCTTCAAGTTTACTGCTCTTGCCACTTCTACCTTCCACCTCATCAGGGCGACGATTATATAGTTCCCGCAGTGTTTTTTCTGCACCAGCAATTCGTACCTGATAAGCCGAACGCATCTCTTCATAAACGGCTTTTGGTAATACTCCTGATTTCAACAGGCTATCTAATTCATCTTGTGCTGCTTTACCCGTCATCAACTGGGCTTGCAACTCTTCAACTTGTTGTTGAATTTCAGAAAATTTAGATAATTTTAAACGTTTTACCACCCAAGGCAAACTTAAACCCTGTCCCACTAACGACACCAGCACACAGCCGAAAACTATAGCTATCAGGACTTCTCGCCCTGGTAATGTGGTGGGTAAGCTCAACGCCAGAGCCATTGACAGTGAACCTTTGATGTTGCCTAAAAACAGTAAATGTTGCCAACGCAATGGAATTGGGCGGTCAATCCAACGAACCACTGCTAGCAGTGGATAGACCGTAAGAACTCGCCCGACTTGATAAGCTAAAACTGCAAGTAGAATTGCAGGTAAAGTCCTCCAGAGCGTTACCAGGTCTATTTCTACACCAATCAGCAGAAAAATAAAGGTGTTGACGGTAAAACCGGCATATTCCCAGAAACTCAACAAGGTGATGCGACTAGAAGCAGAAGTATTGCGAGAAAGCGCTAAATTCCCGAAAATTAATCCAGCTACAACTACGGCGACAGCACCTGATACACCTAGAAATTCTCCAGCCTGAAAAGTGCCTAATGCAACTGCTACCGTCAGTAATAGACTGCTAAGGGGATCATCCAAACGGGCGAATACAGGTATGCTCAAATAGCCTAAGACTAACCCCACGAGGCAGCCTCCTAGAGAGATAAATAGGAATTGTTGGATTCCCTGTAGTAAGGTGAGTGAACCTGTCGAATATACTTGCAAAACCAGGTTGAACGTAACTAGGGCAGCAGCATCGTTAAATAGGGTTTCTCCTTCAACGATGGTGGAAAGCCGGGAAGGCACCGGTATCTCTTTGAAGATGGCAATCATGGAAACTGTATCAGTGTTTGCCAGCATTACTCCTACAAATAAGGCAGGTATCCAACTCAATCCCAGTCCAAATTTCAACAGGACAGCAATAATACCACTGGAAAGCACAGCCCCTGGCCCAGCTAGAAGGGCAATTGGTTTAAAGGTGCTGCGTAGGCGACTGACATCTGTATTAATTCCAGCTTCAAACAAGAGAATTGGCAGAAAAAGATCCAAAACAAGGGTTGGATTTAAACCAATTGGCCGAGATAATAGCTCAGTGATGGGCAAACCCGCTAATACTAAACCCGTAACATAAGGAATTCCCAACCGTCGGGACAGCAGAGCTACACCTGTAGCAACGAGCAAGAGAATAATTGAAACTTTGACTAATTCGGTAACATCCACTATCGCGTTTTGGAAAATTAGTTTGACTTGACTGATAGATTCTCTCTTCATTCATGCCAAATTAGCAAGTTCAGGGTGTGGTTCAGAATGGAACGAGCCAGTACTTGCTACCATAGCTTGGCAATCCTACCACCAAACTCAGAGTCAAAGCGTAGGCGCAGCCCGTAGTTCGCAGAGCGTCTCGTAGAGAAGACATCGCACTTTAAACAAATTCAAAAACTCCCAGCGTACATTAACTCTTACCCTTTGTTCTTTTCCCAAAACTTGATTCCGAATCAAAAATACACAAAGCGATAAGTATTGAATGCACTCCAACATTTCAGATTGCGTACAGTTATTAATATTGGAGTATATTTTAATTTGTCGATTTCTTCGTTTGATATTTGAAAGATGGCTATAGTTTTATATTCATATTAATATTAATTATAAATATAACGATCGAGATGACACCACAAGATGCACGAAAATACGCATCGGCAACCGAGCGTAACCGCGAACCAATTATAGAAGTACTTTTACAAGTGTTGCCAAAGAGCGGCACTATTTTAGAAATAGCAAGTGGTACTGGTGAACACGCAGTCTTTTTTGCATCCAGGCTCAGAGATTATCAGTGGCTCCCAACCGATGTAAATCCACAATCAAGAGCCAGCATTATTTCATGGACTGAACACAATGTATGTGATAACGTTTATGCACCGCTTGAGCTAGATGCAAAAGAACCAGTTTGGGCTGTGGAAAATGGTGGATTTGATTGGCTGAATACGAAGCCAATCGTTGCCATCGTCAACATCAATATGATTCACATTTCACCTTGGTCAGCCTGTCTGGGGTTAATGGCAGGGGCAGGTCGTATCCTAAAAGCAGGAGGTATCCTCTATTTATATGGCCCCTTCAAACAAGGTGGAGAACATACAGCTGCGAGTAATGCAGCTTTTGACGAATATTTACGCACTGAAAACCCAGAGTGGGGTGTGCGTAACTTGGATGATGTCATAGCAGTAGCTAAGGCACAAAATCTGATCTTGCAACAGATTTACCAAATGCCAGCTAATAATCTTTCAGTAGTGTTTCAATGTTCAGGGTAACTGAAAGTTTGAGAGATTTTAAAACCCTTCATTTAGATGAAGGGTTAATAGCATCAGGATTTTATCTTATCCCTGAGCGATGTTACGTAACAGGCGTGCATCTCTAGCTTGGTTACAGTCTGATATATGGTCACTTATAGTCACTGGTAATTCTCAGTAATTACTCTAACTTTAATTTCCCCAATTAATTACTAAAATCTAATACTATAAAACTCCGATTTGATTCCTGAATTACTCGTAGGGACTGGGGACTGGGAAGAAGGAATAAAGGTGTACTGAGTTTTTTTTATGCAATCAAATATGAGTCTTATAGTAGGACTTACGCAATAACTCTCTTAAACTCTTATTCCTTTGCGTCCTTTGCGATACCCTGCAAGAAGCCGCTGGCGCGTCTACGTTTTTCCATTATTTTGCGTAAGTCCTGACTAGATTAAATTTCAATACGCTTGGGTTTGTGAAAAATTGCTTTGTTGGGTTGCGCTTTGCTTAACCCAACAAAGCCCCGGAAATGTTGGGTTTCGTTCCTCAACCCAACCTACTAACCCAAGCGTATTGGATTAAATTTAGTATTTGTTCGGATATTGTTGAGCAAAAGCCAAGTCACTTTCAATTAACTTGGCATTTGTTAGGTTAGCCCCACTCAAATTGCACGAGTGAAACTTTGCCCCTCTGAGGTCTGCTAGTGACAGATTAGCTCCTGTTAAATCTGCACCAGTGAGGTTGACTTCACTTAAGTTAGCACTACTTAGGTTAGCCCCCGGAAGTGAAGCTTGTTGCAAGTCTGCCTCGCTTAGGTTTGCCCTCATCAAGTATGCTTTACTCAAGTCGGCTCCACTTAAATTAGCTTGACTGAGGTCTGCTGCTGTTAAATCAGCTTTACTGAGATTGGCTTGACTTAAGTCCGCCCAACTCAAGGAGGCATAACTTAGGTTAATTTCACTTAACTTCACTGATGCAAGTACTGCACACCTCAAATTAGCATTAACAAAATTTCTTTCTCCGATTGCATAACGGCGTAAAATTTCATCAGTTGTTGCTCTGTCTAAAACAGCTTTTGATGCGCCTTGATAACACCATGTAGCTTGTAATAGTTTGGCAGCAGTGTCAACAGCTACCTCATCACTAGAAGCCACAATTACACCATTGCAGCCATCCCATTGACCATTAAGCATCAGGGCAATGTCATTAGCGGCAGCAATTGAGTCAAATAATAAAACAGATTCTTTATGCCGTTTTAACCAGTTATTCCAACCAATCGAGATAATATTTTTCATTTCTATAAATTTTGGACTTTTCAGACGATTACGGCTCTAACTATTCTGGCTAATAACAATTAGACTGGTGTGTGTAACAACCGACCATGATTGTGCGTGCTTAACGAACGCTTGCTAAAAGTTATCTCTTGAGAGACGTTGGGCGGGTATGTTATCACACTTAAATATGTTCTTTTTGAGTGCGTAAGCTGTTAATCGTAGCGATTAAAACTAGGACAATTGCTAAAACCAATACAGTATTTCTAAGCATTGAGTTATCAGAATGCTTGAGTGCGTTCGTCGCAGACGTTGGCGCAGCGATCGCTACCAATGCCCAGAGTGTTACTCCTGTATAAGCAATGTCTCGACGCTGGATAACTATAATTGCTGCAACTGCTGTTGCTATCAATACCATAAAGAGAGTCCAGATGACAGCAGAAATCCCCCAACCGTTCCACCCGTGAAAATCCAAGGCACACGCTACGTTGACAATGGTCGCCACGCTAATCCAGCCTAGATAAATACTAATAGGAAAGTGGATACACCATTTTTTCAGCCGAGATACACGCGATTTGCCAATTTCTAACTGCACATAGACAGCAATTAGCGCCAACAGAATCAAAAACATTGCAATTACAGAAAGAGCAAAAAGCCGAGACAAAAACAGATACACCCAGATACTTTGAGCAACACAGGCAATCACTAACAGATAACTTGTCTTACGTAAATCAGGCTCATGTCGCTGGTTAGGTAGAGCTTGGTATACCCCAAAAGCAAACAACCCAAGGTAAATCAGCCCCCAGATAGCAAAGGCGTAATTGGCAGGGATAATCAGGACATTTTTAAACAAGGTATTGGAAATTTCCCCGATGCTAAGTCCATTGAGCGGAAAAACGTTCGATACTACGTTGATAAAGAAAGCACCAAAGATTGCGGCCAAAGTAACAAGCTGCCGCCAAATATCCCGGTAATTGCCTCTTGTGGACTGCTGCATAGGATGATTAACTCATAATCTTTTGTGCTTTTAGCTTACATCTGAAAAAGAGTGATGCACATAACACAGTCATATCGAGCAAGTTAATCAGGAGTTAAACTAATTATTGACCTCACTGCTTTTAAGGTACTGTCCATGCAGCTACTTCAAACTACCGACAAAGATTTTTCTGTGAAATTCAAAACTCTGGTAAGCGATCGCCGGGAAGTTACAGTTGATGTTAGTGGGACAGTACGCGAGATTCTAGCTGATGTGAAAGTGCGTGGTGATGCCGCAGTCAAGGACTATACTAGCCGTTTCGATCGCAACAATCTTCAGTCTTTGCATCTAAGCGAAAGCTTTATTGCCGAACACGCAACGCAATGTCCTGCTGATGTCTTGGCGGCGCTGGAATTTGCTGCTGAAAGGATTGTGGCTTTCCATGAAAAACAACTACCACAAGATATTGGCTACACCGATGCAGTCGGGGTAAAACTGGGATTGAATTGGGTAGCGCTGTCGCAAGTGGGAATTTATGTACCAGGGGGACGAGCTAGCTATCCGAGTTCTTTGTTGATGAATGCTTTACCAGCCAAAATTGCTGGTGTTGAAAGAATTGTCATGACAGTACCGATGCCTAACGGTGAGATTAATCCCGCCGTATTGGCTGCTGCTCAAGTTGCTGGTGTTACAGAAATATATGGCATTGGTGGGGCGCAAGCGATCGCAGCATTAGCTTATGGTACAGAAAGCATTGCTCCAGTAGATAAAATTGTTGGCCCTGGTAATGCTTATGTTGCTGAAGCCAAGCGTCAAGTCTTTGGCACTGTTGGCATTGATAGCATCGCTGGCCCTTCTGAAATTTTAGTGGTAGCCGACAGCCAGAACAACCCAGATTGGATTGCCTGGGATTTATTATCGCAAGCAGAACACGATCCTAGTGCCCAATCAATCTTAATTACTGATTCCGAAATCTTCGCGCAACAAGTAATAAAAGCTGTTGAGAAAATTCTCGCCGATTTACCCACCAGAGAAGTTGCCAGTGCTAGTTGGCAAAATTATGCAGCCGTGATTCTGGTAAGTGATTTAGCCGAGAGTATACCACTGCTCAATCAACTAGCTCCTGAACATGTGGAATTGTGTACAGACAACCCGCAACTGCTTGCCGATCAAATTAAGTGTGCCGGCAGCGTGTTTTTAGGACGCTATACTCCAGAAGCGATTGGCGATTATTTAGGAGGCCCCAACCATGTACTGCCAACTGCCCGTTCTGCCCGCTTTGCCTCTGGTTTGAGTGTGTTCGACTTTCTTAAACGAATTACTTTTTTAGAATGTGACAAACAATCATTACAGACAATAGGCAAAGCAGCTGTCACCTTAGCAGAAACAGAAGGTTTGCCAGCCCATGCAGGTAGTGTATCTATACGCTTGCAATAAAAAGCTGAGATAATTTGTGAATTAGATGATGGTTATTCAAAATTAATTGGTGTACTGACTGCTTGATTGATACAAACTTTTCTGCTGTTAGCTCGACTTTATCCAAAATTAAGAACTCAGTTTTCTTTATCCCACAAACTCTGTTTTGCAAATACTTTTTCCACGTCACAGATTATCAATGAAGTTAAAAAAGTAAAACTACTGTCCTACAGAGTTTTACTATGATACTGGAGTTTAGACTAAAGCAAGCGAAAATAGCTCGACAGTAGATTCTCTTGACTTCATGTCGAATAACCAGAGGAGCAAGTGAGATCAAAAGCGTTAGGCAGTATTTTTAGATACTTTCTTAGGCTTGTTAAAGGTTTTTTTGACAAGAGGAAAGCGAATTCGTTGCTTGCGGGGTCTACCGACAGATCAACCAGGAGACTTTCCTCTGGCGCCTCAAGTACTGGACGCGGCGGCTTGCCTCCTAACCCAGGCGATGTCCTCAACACTGATGCAGTTCAAGAGATTTGATTATTCTTAATCCCAGCACCAGAGAAGGCAAGAAGTCCACCTGTTACCATCAAATCTACTACTGCTACGCCAAAACCCATTGTAGAAGCTACTGGGTGGGTAATAAATGCCAAAGGGGAGTTGGAACTTACAGCGAATGCACCCACCACGCCTCATGGTTTATGGCAGAACCCTGTATCTTGCTGTGCTGCTTCTTAGATGTTAATGTCCGTCTCAGAATACCTAGACTATCAAGGATGAACTTGGTCATGGGTTTGAGGAATGCGATCGCAGTGGGTAAAATTCCCATTTTGGGAAAATTCACGAGAGATTTGGTGCAACCACTCGATAACGCTGTTCAATCAAAGGTGCGAACCCTGTTCCAAATGAATAGCCTTGAGCTTCCAAATCTTCGAGATTTCCGGCTATTTTAATGAAAGCGATCGCTTTATTCTAAATAGAACAAGTCGGATTTCTTTGCACTTACCATTTCGTCATTTTCAATATGAACCAAAACTGAAGGTATTAACTTGACGAACACTAATTGTGGTCAGGGCAAACGCATCTAAATTGTGACAAAGTAAGTGGTACGGATAAACTAGAAGACGGGTCAGGTGAGGAATTTTGCCTGTCGGGCATCAGGAGGAAATGATGAAGCTTTGTACTGATTGAGCAATGTAAAAAGGTCAACATCAGGAGTATTTGCTGCGTGCGATCGCTCAACCATGATATTCTCATCTTCAAAGTAGAATAAAGACACACAAGCGTGAAACTCAAGCCGAAAATCACGATTGCTGACCACTTTGCACAGATGGAAGATGCACGCATAGATCGCACTAAGCGTCACAAGTTAATTGACATTATCAGCATTGCCGTGTGTGCAGTAATATCTGGGGCGGATAGTTGGGTGGCAATAGAGATGTATGGCTTTGCGAAGTATGAGTGGTTAAAAACATTTTTAGAACTACCAAAATTGTTGATGGAATAGTTTATTTTCTGGAAGTCCCTTAGCCGACCTCACAGAATCGCATTGCTCCCTAGAGATATATATTGCCAATTTGCCATGTAACCAGGAGACTTGAATTTTTATTCGTGCAACAATGCCATGAATATGATGCAATAGCAACTATTGATAGCATTTGATAGATCAAGTAAGCTAATAGACATCTCCGAAAAAGACGATAAAAGCTTTGTGCAGTCAGAGTCGATACGTCATTTCTGGAGATGTCTAATCTCCAAGAAAACAATTTTATGTCTTAGGAAATAATATTATGTCTATAGTTGCTGTACTCGGTATGGGTGCAATGGGGTCACCCATGGCCGCAGCACTCTTAAAGGCAGGGCATGAGGTTAGGGTATGGAACCGAAGTCCAGACAAGACAGTCCCTCTTGTGGAGATGGGAGCTCAAGCCGCTGATACACCTCGTGCAGGTGTAAAGGAAGCAGACTTTGCTATCTGTATGGTGCGAGATGACGACGCTTCAAGGTCTGTATGGTTAAATCCTGATACTGGCGCACTGGCTGGCTTGTCCAAAAACTCCCTAGCTATTGAAAGCTCAACAATAACTGTTGCTTGGGCGCAGGAACTTGCAAAGCGCTTTTCTCAACATGGAATTACCTTTTTGGATGCACCAGTAGCTGGTTCTCGGCCGCAGGCAAAAGCAGGCCAGTTAATTTACTTTGTTGGTGGTGATGCCGATGCTGTTGCAAAGGCAGAGCCAGTTTTAAAAGCTATGGGTAACGCAGTACACCATGCTGGGCCAAGTGGTAGCGGTGCAGCAGTCAAACTTGCCGTCAATGTGCTGTTTAGCGTGCAAGTTGCAACTGTAGGCGAGTTGATTGGACTCATGCAACGTTGCAGACTAGATGAAACCAAGGTGATGGAAATTGTGTCTTCAACTCCGGTGTGTAGTCCGGCAGCGAAGGCAGCGGCGGCTGGAATACTGGCTCGTAACTTCGCCCCAATGTTTCCTGTTGAGCTTGTGGAAAAAGACTTAGGTTATGTGTTCGACACTGCCAAGGTAAATGGTGCGTCAGTGCCAATAGTGGAGACAGCTCGGCGTGTCTTTGCGGAAGCTATCAAGCAAGGTCACGGTGGTGAAAACATCACTGCTGTGTCTCATCTATATCTATAGCAATCCGATTTGATTTCTGTTCACGCAGCGTGGCATAGCCATAATTACTTGCGTAGGCAGGGAACTCTTAACAGAGAACAGAGAAGAAAGAATAAAAGTGTACGGAGTTTTGTTCAAAAATCAAATAGGAGTCTGTCCTATATAGTTCTGTAGTTGGCTTTGGTTTTTATAGTCAGACTGAATCTGCAACGGAATATGGTGATATATAAAATTTACCATTCTCCCGAATTCGTGTAACAACGCAAACGTAAGTTAGTAAATCTGCGTTTTTACTACATATTTACCACTACCCATTTTTGCAATTACTAGGAGAACAAAAATGACCCAAGCAATAACTAAAGCTACAATAAACAAGCTTCACAAACCACAAACAGATGGTACACAGGTTTGGAATGTGATCGTTGGTCTGTACAATTACCCAACTTTACTAGTTGCTCATGAACTAAAACTGTTTCCCTTACTAGCAGAAAGACCACGCACTTTACAAGAGATTTCCCAGAGTCTTAATCTTGCACTACGAGCAACAGGGACGCTTTTATCTGTATGTGCATCGCTGGGTTTTATCCAACTAAAAGATGGCTGCTACTCTCTTACAACTGTTGCCCAAGAGTATTTGCTAGAAACTAGCCCTACTTCTTTTTGTGGATACTTGGACTTGATGATTGCTAACTCCGATTCCTTTTCTTACGTGGGAGTTAAGAAAGCTCTTTTGACAGATGCTCCTATTATTTATGAGGGTGATTCTCTCTACGAAGTTCACGAACAAGAAGATAAAGATCGAGTAACTCGCACTTTTACAAAAGCCATGCATTGCATTGGTATTCCTCCTGCTTTGGCGTGGCCGGAAACTCTAGACTTATCTAGCAATAAATATATGTTGGATATTGCTGGGGGTTCTGGTGCTCACAGCATCGGTGCAGCCCTGAAGTGGTCTAACTTGAAAGCGACGATTTTGGACATAGGGCCAGTCTGCGAAATTGCCCAAGAGTATATTGCTGAATATGGACTTCGAGAGCAAATTAGCACTCAAGTTGGCGATATGTGGAACGATCCTTTCCCCTCTGCTGATTTGCATTTTTACTCGCTGATTTATCACAATTACGACCTTGAAAAAAATCGTTTTCTGACAAAAAAAAGCTTTGATAGTCTAGAGCCTGGTGGACGGATAATTATTCATCAATGGCTATTTAATGATCGCCGGACAGGACCATCAGCCACAGCAGGGTTCAACGTAATCATGCAGATTTGGTGCGCTGGCGGGCAAGAATATTCAGACCTAGAGTTATCTATCATGTTGGCAGAAGCTGGGTTTATTGATATTGAAGTTAAACCGACATTTGGCTACTGGAGTATTGTCACTGGTAGAAAGCCAGAGTAAGCGTGATCGCTTTGAAGAAGAAGTCAGAAGTCAGAATTCAGGAGCGAGCCGGAGACGCTCCGCCAAGAGAATTCAGAATGAATTCTGACGACTGACGCATGTATTCTGTTTTGATAACAGCATTTACGTACTAAGGTTGCCTGTTGAGACTGGGTGTAAGGGTTTTAAACATCCCTATACCACTGCACCCAGCGTAAACAGATAACTTTGGGATCTACTGTAGAATTTTTAATTGGGAATTTGAAAATATTGAAGCTTTCGCCACTTGAACTACATGCCTAATCAAACTCTGTTCGCCGTAACGTAGAAGTTGTTTTGGCGTTCCCATACGAATTAATGCACCAGCAGCAAGAATAATTAGGCCGACTTCAGACATGTAATTTCCTCTCCATGAATTGAGCCAAGTCGTCTCCTCAGCATTCCACCAGCACGATTTGCCAGCACTGCTTGAATTTCTGCTACGATTGAGAGCGCGATCGCTTCTGGTGAATCTGCACCAATATCAAGGCCTACAGGAGCGTAAAGACGTTGCAGTTGTGCATCTTCTGCCACAAATCTCTCAGACTTAAGGTCTTGTAGTAATCGCTGGGTGCGGCTTTTAGGGCCGAGAATACCAATGTAGGATACAGCAGATGGTAACAAAGTTCGTAGCAGTGCCAAATCGCTCTCATATCTATGAGTCATAACTATAGCAACTGTGCGTGAATTGAGATTGAGGTGGTTCTGAATTACTTGAGGTTCGCTAAAAATAATTCGATCTGCATTGGGAAAACGCTCAAAGGTTATATAGCCTGGTCTGTTATCGACAACTGTGACGTGCCAACCTTGGTGTTTGGCAAGGTTGACGACGGGAATCGCATCATGACCTGCACCAAAAACTACCAAAGGAACAACAGGATGAATAACTTCTAGGAAGACTCCAACGATACCACTCGGAAGAATATAAGACTTTACCCGCGATTGTCCTTGTTTGAGTACTTGTTGGACATCTACCAAAATCTGTTGCACAAGTGATTCATCTTGAATATTACTAATAACAGTACCATCTGGCTTTAAGAAGAATCGAGATGCTATTTTGGCGATCGTTTCTCTAGTCACTTTAAAAACGGTAGCCATTACCCCCGACTGCTGCCCATGCAGACATTCAGTAATAAAATCCAACTGACCTTTGGCTAATTGGTTAGAAAGCGGTTCCACGAGTACCTCAACTACACCATTACAACCAAGACCAAATCCCCAAACAATGTCATCGCTGGCAGTAGTATCATAATTGACAACAACCGGAACTCCATCAGCAAACATTAGGGCTTGGGCTTTTTCAAACACATCAGTTTCTAAGCAACCACCGCTCACACAGCCAATCATTTGCCCTGCTTCAGTCAGCAGCATCCTAGCACCGGGGCGACGATAGACAGAGCCACTAGTATTGACAACGGTGGCTAGGGCAGTGAGTTCACCTTTATTTTGAGTTTGCTCAAAAGCTGCAAGTATGTTTTGAAGTTCTTTCATCTGTAGTGTAGAAGATAGGAGATGAGGCAATACTTATCGGTTAAGGGCAAAAGGGAAATGGCGCGAATACACCTTTCTTCGTGACATCGGTTTTCAATTTAAACAAATTTTCTGCGTTCAGATGGTATATTTTTTTTCTATCGGCATCGCTCATAGGTGTATTATCTATACCTTCGACAGCTAAAGCAATCGATTCATACGGATAGTCGATCGCAAACAATATACGGTCAGAACCTAATACTGAAAGGGCAAACATCAAAGCTGGAGTCCAGTTTACCCCACTAGTGGCAACAACGAAGTTATCCATGAAGTATTCACTTGGTTTTTTTTGCAGTTGTTTTACTCGACTTGAATCATCCATTTTTATCCAAGTTTGATTAGCAAAACGACTGTCAATACGGGAAAGCCAAAATGGTATTCCTTCGCCTAAATGCCCTAGAACAAATTTAAGCTTGGGAAAGCGATCGAATAAACCGCTGAGGATTAAACGCATTGCGTGTGTGCTTGTCTCGATAGCAAAGCCCCAACCAGCACCTTCGAGACCGTAGGAGAGAAAAGGTTTTATCATCTCTGGAGAAGGTGTTCTCGGATGCAGGTAAATTGGTATATCCAATGCTTGGGCAGCTTCAAACAATACCCAATATTTTGATTTATCCAAATACTCCCCCTGAGTGTGGGAATTAATTATTGCACCTTTCATACCGAGATATTTTACTGCTCTTTCTAACTCGCGGGCGGCCTCATTAGGTGCTTGGGGCGCAACTGCGGCAAGTCCAGCATACCTTTCTGGGTAAGCCGAGATGAATTCGGCTAGTTGGTCGTTGCTCTTTTTGGCAAGATATACTGCTTTGTCGGCACTAAATACTTGAATCCCTGGCGAGGTGATTGACAGTATCTGCATGTCAATTCCATATAGATCCATGTCACGAATGCGACTGGCTCCCACATTAATGAGGCGATCGCGTATCTCTTTAGTTGCAGGGCTATTCAGAAACGGCTTGTACAATTTTTGGAATCCCGGTTCTTTTTCGGCATCGGTGACGAGGAGTTTGCGCCACTCCTCAAATAATTCTGGTGTTGCAAAAGCCTCCTCAATAGCAATTTTCTTGAACACACTCTTGCTCAACTTAGTAGTATCATCGGTAAGTGGAGATGCAGTTGTAGCCAACGGACTCATCACCGCACCAACGCAAAGATCCATTACTGTTTTCAAAAAAGCTCGTTTGCTAAAATCCATCACTATTCCTTAAATACCGAAAAGCACCTTTGTACTTCATCCAAAAGAAAACTGCTGTATGTATAGCAGGAGGCAGAAGGCAGGAGGCAGAAGGTAAAAGTATTACTATTCCTAGCTTTCATGCTTTCAAAATGTCCTAACCTGTGTGACTACGACTGTATCAACCCGAAAGGGAAACAGTATTAGCTGCTGAAAATTTTGTTCAAGCTGTCAAAACCGACCTGGAACACCTGTTCTAGATGCTGGCGCAATTTGGATTCTTCTTCAGGTAAGCATTTAAAATCTGCGAACCATTCGATATAAGTGCGATCGCTGTCTGTAATTGGTAACAGCCGTATAGTACAAATGTAGTCTTCCATCGGCTGATTGGGTTCCAGCAGCAAATAAGTACAGATATGTTTTCGATCGTCAAGCCCTAGTAATTGCTCTCGCAAGGTCAGCTGATCTTCACGGTTAAAACTACGGATACAGCCTATTTTGTCGCTAGGCTCACCATTTTCTATATGGCTATCGATTACAGACGGATACCAATCAGGCAGGCTATTAAAGTCCCGTATTTTTGCCCATACTTGTTTAACTGATGCGTTGATTACAGAACTGGTTGTAACGTTTACTAGCATTTCATTCTTATACTAAGTAGGTTGGTGTGAATATTTATCATCAGTTTCAGGCAGAAGGCAGGAGGGAAGAGGATTTTAGTTTATTTCATCTTTGTTAACATAGTTTGGTTTTTTCAAGTCGTTTTACTTAAACTGTGCCTAACATAAGTCTTGGTTGATGGGTAAAATTATTGCTGCTCGTGGCTATATTCGTTAAAGGCTGGCACGAAAGCTCTTGAAGACAGTAGGTAGCCAACTGATTTCTTTAACATTAGAAAATGTGACTAGCCCTACACCTGCGACCAAGAAGAGGATACCGATAATTTTTTGGAACGAAATCGGGTCTTTGGGAGACTCTAAAATGCCTAGATGGCTGACTACTGCTGCCATCACTACCTGACCCGACACAAACAGAACAAAGAAGGTACTAGCTCCCAAACGGGGAATCAAAGTGGTGGTTCCCAAGATTAACAAAGCACTAAAGACACCACTGAGATATAGATGTATCGGAACATTTCTAAATTTTGAAGCGATCGCCAACTCATCCGTGTTTGATGTCAAAAGCAAGGTTATCGATAAAGCTATAAGGGTGGTGGCCAGACCTATGAAAAAGAAAGCTATATTAGCTAGAATTGGCGAACCTACATACCGAGCCACCGAGCTATTCATTGGCAAATAGATGGGGGTAATGGCTCCCATCAAGAGAGCAGCTAATAGAAATACTATAAATTGCATGACTGAGATTTCCTTTTCGTTTTTATTAACTTCAAAAACCGTGAAAGATAGCTGGTTATGATATTTTCAGGACTGGCTTGATCGCCTTGCCCGCTTTAGTATCTTCTACAGCTTTGTTGATATCCTGAAAATCGTAAACGGTAATCAAACGTTCAAAGGGAAAGCACCCTTGCCGATTTAATTCCAGCAATGTCGGCAAAAATGTATTTGGTACGGAAGACCCCTGAATAATTCCCCGCAAATTTGCCGCACGTTTAAAGATTTGCGTTGGCGAAAACGGATATTTCTCACCAAAATGGGGCGCTATCACCATGCCACATTCGCCACCAGTGGAGAGACAGTCAATGGCATCGTTGAGCGCTTGCTCATTTCCTGAGGTTTCCAGAGTATAACGAACACCGTCGGGCGCAATCTCCTTGATTCGTTCCGCAACTCTCCCGTCTTTGGCATTTAAGACATGAGTTGCTCCTAACTCCAGCGCCAGATTCAAGCGTTCTTCCACCAGATCGATCGCAATCAATGGTGATGCACCAACCAGCTTGCCTGCCATCACTGCACTTAAACCTACAGTGCCAGCACCAAAAACCCCCAGTCCTTCTTTTAAACCGACTTGAAACGTATTCAAAATAGAACCCGCACCAGTTTGCACTCCACAGGGAATAGCCGCCAACATCTCGGCAGCCCAATCACCGATCGCTGGCACGACATTGCGCTCTACTGCGATCGAGTGGGTAGCAAAGGAGGACTGCTGAAAAAATGCGCCGGAAATACTCTTTCCATCCAACTTCATGGTGTGGGAGCCATCTAAACGAGTGCCGCCAAATCCCAAGGAAATGTGGCGATCGCAAAAATAAGGCTGACCTTTCAAACACCCACAACAATTACCACACCAAGGATAAGAAATCATTACTTGATCGCCTGGTTTAACTCGGCTAACTCTCGATCCCACAGCTTCTACTATTCCTGCACCTTCATGACCCAACACAATCGGCAGTTTCATCAGATTTTGTGCCACAAAATCTGTATGGCATATACCACTTGCTTGATTACGAACTAATATTTCGTTGCTGCGTAAATCGTCGAGTTCAATAGTCTCAAATGTAAATTGCCCCTGAGGTTCGTGGACTACAGCAGCGGTTGTGGTTGCGACCATTTTGCCTCCTAATTTGCTGTTAAGAAAATTTATGCTTGCTGTAATATTTCAGCGTTGATTGGTAATCGCCGAATCCGCTTGCCTGTTGCTGCAAAAATTGCGTTACACACCGCAGGTGCGATCGGTGGCGTGGCAATTTCACCCACACCGCTAGGTTTTTTAGTGCTATTAACGATATAAACTTCGACCTTTGGCATTTCATTCATGCGTAGTATAGGATAATCATGAAAATTACTTTGCTGTACGCGACCGTTTTTAAACGTAATCTCTCCATACAATGCGGCGGATAAGCCATAGACAATGCCCGATTCTATTTGGGCCCGCACAGTGTCGGGGTTGACAACAATACCGCAATCAACTGCACAAACTACCCGGTGAACGCGGGGCTGTCCGTCGCTGTTGATGGATACTTCAGCAATCTGGGCAACAGTGCTGCCAAATGATTTATGTAGGACCAGCCCTTGGTAAATACCCGTTGGGAGTTTGCGCCCCCAACCTGCTTTTTCAGCAGCGAGTTCCAGAGTGGTTCGGTGTTGTGGCTGTTCGGTTAGCATGGAAAGCCGAAATTCTAATGGATCTCGTCCAGATGCCGCGGCCAATTCATCCAAAAAAGACTCGACAACAAAGGCAGTGAAGCTGTGACCAACAGAACGCCACCACAGCACTGGTACGCCATTATCAACAGGGTGATGGTCTACCAGTTGGTTAGGAATTGCATAAGGATGATCCGCCCCTTCAATTGAAAGGTGGTCGATGCCTTCATGAATCAATATCTTCTCAAACGGAGTACCCTTGCCAATTGACTCACCAATCAACCGATGAGACCATGCAATAATGTTGCCATTTTTATCTAGACTTGCAGTAATTTTACTGTAATGCAATGGACGGTAATAACCACCACGGATATCGTCTTCCCGAGTCCAGATAACTTTTATCGGTTTGCCAATGGCTTTAGATAGTTGTACTGCTTCTTTGACATAATCGGCGTGTGGATTAGAGCGTCGTCCAAAGGAACCCCCCAGTAAAGTTGTATGAATCCGAACTTGTTCGGGCTTGAGTCCAGTAATTTCACATGCCGCCAGTCGATCGGTAGTCTGCATCTGTGTGCCAGTCCAGATGTCGCAACTATGCGATCGCACATCAGCAACACAGTTCAATGGCTCCATCGGAGCATGGGCAAGGTAAGGTGTTTCGTAAACTGCTTCCAGCTTTTTAGCTGCTGTATCAAATGCTGCCGTTACCTCGCCTATCTTTCTGACGACCAGTCCAGGAGTGTTTGCCAGCTCGGCATATCGTTGCACCAGGCCTTCTGATGAAAGTTCGGCATTGGGCCCTTCATCCCATAGGATTGTGAGTGCATCACGCCCTTTTTTTGCTGCCCAAAAGCTGTCAGCTACAACTGCTACACCTATAGGGAGTGCTACTACATACTTCACACCCGCAACGGCTTTGGCTGCCTCAGCCTCAAAATGCTTCAAGCGACTGCCAAACACTGGCGGACGCGCAATCAGTGCTATCAGCATTCCGGGGACTTGAACATCGATCCCGAATACTGCTTTACCGTTAACCTTGTCAGCAGTGTCCAAGCGCTTTATTGGTTTACCAATGAGTTTGAATTCAGTTGGTTTTTTGAGTGTAACGTTCTCTGGCACTGGCATTTGGGCTGCGCGATCGGCTAATTCCCCAAAAGATAAGCGGCGATCGCTAGCTGGATGTAAAATATAACTTTTTTCAGCAATACAACTGTTTGGTGATACATCCCACTTTATGGCAGCCGCAGCGATCAACATTTCTCGTGCTGTAGCGCCAGCTAGTCGCAGTTGCTCCCAAGTCGAGCTAATGCTAGTGCTAGCACCAGTACCTTGATAATTTTTCCACACTGTATGGTCATAGTTGGGATGCACTGGGGCAGATTCAATGCGAATTTTGTCCCAATCGGCTTCGAGTTCTTCAACGAGTATCATCGGTAAAGAAGTATAAACCCCTTGCCCCATTTCAGCTTTATGTACAATAATCGTTACGGTATTATCCGGTAGGATACGGATAAATGCGTTGGGCTTTGACAGGGGCTTTGTTTGATTAGCTGGAGAGGTGGCAGCCTGCACACGGCTGGACGGTGGCAGATAAAACCCAAGAAACAAACCTGCTCCCAGTGCGCCAGATGCCTTGAGAAAACTGCGCCGCGTAGTTGTATTGTTTTCCATCCTGGCGAACCTCCTTAACTTTGCTGGCTTAACAACTCGGAAGCTCTATGGATGGCAGCTCGTATGCTTTGATAAGTACCGCAACGACAAATATTCCCAGACATCGCAGCATCAATATCGTCATCCGTAGGTTGAGGATTTTCAGAAAGTAGCGCCGCAGCAGCAAGCATCTGCCCCGACTGACAATATCCACATTGCGGTACATCAAGTTCTGTCCAAGCTCGTTGAACTGAGCGATCGCTGCTTTCGGAGAGTCCTTCTATAGTTAATATCTGTTGATTTATAGTTGCCGAAACTGGTGTTACACACGAACGTATAGGAATACCATTGAGATGTACAGTACAAGCTCCACATTGTGCCATACCACACCCAAATTTAGTACCATTTAGCCCAAGATGATCCCGAAGCACCCATAGAAGTGGAGTGTCGTCTGTAACATTAACCTCTCTATCTTCTCCGTTTACCTTTAGATTTATAGTTCCCATGTTAATCATTAACCTTTCTTTAACAGCTTCTGGAATATTGGTAATTTGATTGCAGCAATTATCAAAATTGTGAACTATGAATATGCTTTTTTAAACTGTCACTTGTCAAGGTGAGCTTTTTGGAAAAGTGGCGTGTCACAAGAGCCAATAGGACGCATTCTCAACCCAGTTTCAATCAGTGCAAACATGCTTTTTGGTGAATTTATTGCGGTTGACTCAGAATTATCTTGAAAACGAGCGATCGCATCCGGTAGTCCGAGTTCTGGACTAAACAATATATCCATTTTGCCTATTCTATCGAATGCAGATAATGTATACGCCATCACCATATAACTAGAGCCATAATTACTTTTAAGATAATGGTCTGAACCGAATATTTGTACTGCACTATTCGAGAATATTGACCAAATAGATGGATGAAGTAGATCGGGGCATCCTAAATGACAAGCCAGATGAATTAAGTAAGTGCATCGTAAATAACTATCAACTCGGAAGACATCTATTGATTGTATATATGCTTCCATACATTTATGAAAAAATGTAATTAGATCGGGCACATAAGCATCAAGTACTCCGAGATTATCTAATGCATAGATAAAAAATGTTATTTGTGAAGCCTGTGAAGCAGGCGAGAGCGCATTATAAAGCGATACAGCTTGTTTTACCCAGTCCCTTTTATAAGTTAAATAATCAGGACAATCTAACACAGCAATTGCATTGAGTATCAGCGAAAGTGGAAATAAATAGTAATCTGCTCCCTCATGAACTCCATCCGAATCTCGTGTTAATGAATTATTTAACTCGGAATCAAAAATATCTAAAAGAGTCTGAAGATGATTTTGCTGTCCAGTACATACTTCCTCTTTGCAACCGATGATGGCTAAAACGGAAAAGATAATCGCGGAACCTCTACCACGGTAAAAGAGATCGGAGATAGTTGTAGCCAATTGCAAAGCGCTATCGATATATGTATCGCCATTTTGCTGCTGTAATTCTAGCAAGTCCGTAAACTCTGCTTGCCCTACAGCTAAGAACAGATTAGCGAACAACTGCAATTTCTTATAACGAAGTTTGTCGCTGGATAAATCTAATTTCGCTAGTTGCTGTAATGCTCTTTCCAGATGCCAACGAACAACATCCCGATAGGGTTGAAGCTGACCGACTTTGACTAAACTTTCTGTTAATAAAGCACAAGCACGTGCGTGCTGCCAAGGTTCGCTCGGTAACTGCTCGATCGCCTTTTTAAACTCATCATGCGCTCGCTGCTGGGTGAGCCAATTATCTGACGATACAGCTTCACATGTTGCCAGGATGCCATTAAGCAAATGATGTATAAATGTATGATAACTAGTGTTAGTTTTTCGAGATAGGGCAAGACTTATTTTGAGCAATCGATCCGATTTATCTGGATCGAAGCCTGTTGGTTCCTGCCCAATCCCTAAGCCGTGAACGCACCAGTGCCAAGGGGTTGGAAAAACCCGCCGTTCATTTAGAAGTCTTTTGAAACACTGGCGCAAAGCAATCGTCTGACTAATTTGCAGCGAAATTTTCGGGAGATGCATAATCTAAAGCTACTTTTTCTATTACTGGTTCATCGTTGAAAATTTTGAAATTAGGAACCGGAATGCCGTGGAATTCATCTATTTTTCCTTCGAGCATATCTAGAGTTAAATTAAGCCACTTAATTCCTTCAACGTAGATTGCTAATGGACGCTTTTGCTGATGAGCATTGTCGAGCAAAACACCATCGTTGTTCTTACTGAAGTGGTACGGGGGCATTGCCATAAAGTGGGTACCCATAAGGAAAACAAAACGTATGAGCCAGTTAGGATCGTTCTGATTTACATCTGAATCTGGATTATCCAACTGCCAAGCAGCAGTCATGACTTCTGCAAAGTATTCTTCTATGCCACTGTATGAAAACTCATACGGGTTTTCTTCATCAAAGGCGAGCAAAATATGGGGTATTTCTCTGTGGAGTTGGTAGGCAAGATCAAAATGTTCGCCGTGAATCTTATCATAGTTGCCGAGACTGTTATGCCAAGGCTTGTTGTCGTACATTGGATCGTCAGCATTGGTATCAACACCGTTCTCATAAAATCCAATAGCACGCGGATCGAAAAAACAAATCTGTATATCTTCAGCAGTAAATGGAGGGTTTGTTACAGAGAAGTTGTCATAATGTCTCAACAATGGCTCGATATTGCCAATTTTGATATTTTCCGTATTAGTATCGCCCATAACCAGAGAGTGGAACTTCGGCTCTAGAATCGAATGGTAAATTGAATTTTTCCGAAATTCTCTGAGCAGACGAGGCAAGTTACGCATTTTTTTGCCGTTAATCATAATTTCTTCGGTTTTGAGCAGGCTGTCGCTGAAACCCGGATTTCTCACAAGCAGTAAAAAATCAATTTACATAACTTGATGTGAG
>NZ_CAXTTT010000083.1:0-35143 GCF_964247315.1 uncultured Nostoc sp. | reverse complement strand
AGCACTCAGCACTCAGCACTCAGCACTCAGCACTCAGCACTCAGCACTCAGCACTCCTGAAGGGCATTGGGCATTAATTATTTCCCTTCTGCTTCTCTGCTCCTCTGCTCCTCTGCTCCCCCCTCTTCCTCTAACCGTTGCAGTTGAATTTGATGTAGGCGTGGGCCAACAATCGATACCACGGTGAATTCAAGATTTTGATAACAAAAGGTTTCGCCTTTGGCAGGAATTTTCTGTAACTCATACAGTAAAAAACCCCCTAGTGTTTGGTATTCTCTGGTTAGGGGCAAATTGAGATGCAAAACTTCGTTGAGGTCTTCAAGGTTGATTTGTGCTTGTACCAAAAATTTTTGCTCATCTAACATTTGAATCAGTAAGTCTTCACTGCTTTCAGATTCGCTGGGATCGCCAATAATTTCGGCAATCACATCTTTGATTGTCACTAGTCCCACAGTACCGCCAAATTCATTGACTACCATAACCATAGCGGGTTTCTCTTGCTGCATCATGGGCAAAAGTTCACTCAAGGGCGTGTGTTCTGGAACAAAGTGGGCGGGACGCATCCAAGGTTGGATCTGTGTCTCTAAACTGAGCTTTCCTACAGCCAGAGGTTGTGCTAAATCTTTAAAATAAACAATACCGCGAACATCGTCCAAAGATTCACCAATCACGGGATAGCGAGAGTAACCAGTAGAAGCCATTTCCCTGAGTAATGTCTGGAAAGTAGCATCTTTTGGTAGTGTGATAATACTGGTGCGGGGGATCATGACATCTTGGGCCATGACATTCCCAAACTCGAAGACATTATTAAGTAATTCTCGCTCTGCACGCTGTAAACCAGTAGACCCCCATTCTGTAGAGATGATCAGTTGCAATTCTTCGGGAGTTACAGGCGGTCGCCAGCCTTGACCTGTGTATTGGATGCCAAAAATCCGTAACAAAAAACGAGTTGATTGGTTAAGAATCCAGATGAAGGGGCCAAAAAAACGCACGATCGCTTTTACCGGAGGCCCCAAAAACCTCGCTAGCTGCTCTGAGTACAGCATGGCTAAGGATTTGGGACATAGTTCTCCGATCACAATTTGCAAATAGGCAATCAAGAAAAAGGCGATAGGAATTGACAGGGAATGGGCGAGGAAGGTAGTCATCCCACTGGGTAAAGGCCAGGATCTTAACCAGGCATTCACCAGCACGACAATTGTACTTTCACCAATCCATCCCAGTGCCAAACTAGAGAGAGTAATGCCTAGCTGGGTGGTAGATAGCAGTCGGTCAATACTACGTTGTAAAATTTCTACAGCGATCGCTGGAATATCCCCAGCCTTAACTAGCTGGTGAATACGCGATCGCCGCACGCTTACCATCGAAAATTCCGCCGTCACAAAAAAGGCATTTATAGCAATCAGTAGTAACACTGACAACAACCGCAGCACCACGTCTATCAAACTTAAATTAGGAAAACCACTCACCGCCAAAGCTCGTGTAAAACTCACGTCCTCCATTTAGGGGGAATAGGGAATAGTAAAAAATAACAGATAATTACCAATGCCCAATGCCCAATGCCCTTTCTACCTTTCTACAGGAATATTCGATGCCTCTAGCTTTAATTGTTGAGCGGGATAATCAGTGAGAGCAAGTGATATTTTTTTGACATCATCAAGTAAAGCTGTAGGAATGCTCACTGTACCTGAAAATGCTGGCCCATTTACAGGCAATTCTGTTGGTAAACCCTCTGTACTTGCACTCAGGGTTCGTCCTTTGTCATCGGTAACATCTAAAAAACTATACAAGAAGCGCACAGAATCCTTACCTTTGTTCTGCATTTTCACTTTTAGTAGTAAATCACCGCCAGAGTAGCGAGCAGATTGCACAGTCATTGTTACACCCTGACTTTGGGCTGTAACCGGAAAACCTGGTAGGGGCTTTTCTTCAACTACTTCTGGGGGTTTTTCCTCTGGCTTCTGTTTGCTGCTATTGGTTTCTTCATCATCTTCTTCTGGCTTTTCCGATTTAGCGGCTTTGGTCTTACCCTCAATTCGCGCCTTGACAATTTTTAGAATCTCTTCCTCTTTTAATAGTACCAGCCCTCCCTGTTGAGAGTTATTTGCCTTATTGCTGGCAAATTTGGTTGTGGGACGTCCATCTGGTGTAGTCACGCCTTTAAGTGCTGAACTCCCCAGTTCAAAGCCCAAAAAAGCGCTCACAGAACCTGCTCCCATCATCAGAATTAACAAAATCAAAGTAAGAAGTACAGTAGAATTTATTTTCATCGCTGACAAGCTATCACAATAGAATGCTGGTCTATTTAAGAATAATGAAGCTTTTGACCTCAATCCTTAAAGGAACTCAATCAATATTAGTTTGCACTATATCTATGATCAAATTATGTAGTATAAAAATCTAGTAAACTATTGTCCAGTATTCACACGTGGTAAATTTGTGCTATATTCATGGAATTGGCTAAACTCAGTGCGTGAGGTATTTTTCTCACTCTAAAATTAGCAAATGAGGTTGACTTAAGAATTGAAGTAATTAACTTGTAGCAACCCACAACCTTACAAAACAAGCGCCTTTGGCCGATTGGGGAGGCAACGAACTCATAATTCGTCTTCAGGCTGGTTCGATTCCAGCAGGGCGCACTGAATCATCAAAAACTACTAATAGAAAGGCATTGGGATTAGGGGAGAGGTGACAGGTGATAAGGAATAATCTGTATCCTGTTCTTTTGTTGACTCCCCACTCCCGAATCTTACCGAGATGGTAAAGTTTCAAACCGGAATTCAGTTCCTACTTTAAGTTTGTTGCTATAACGAGGAGACACGAGCAGCGATGTGTCATAAGGATTTGGTAAATCAGGAGTACGAATATAAGGATCGTTGCCAACTTGCTGAGTCAGGGCATCATGATATAAGGTATTAACCAGCTCGGCATCGCGGGCAATCTCATTTTCTGGGAAAGAACCACCGAAACCAGTACCAGATCCGAGAAATGAGTCTAGCTGACGCTTGAGGCTGCCATTTTCGTAGAAATTGCGATCGTGACGAAAATAAGCTCGTTCAAATACATCATTCGTAGTTTCAGAATTGGGTGTTGCCGTTTGGGCAGATGCAATAGAGGGAAAAGCAATACCAGCAGCAAGTAGTACCAACAAACCGCCAAAGGTTTTAAATTTTATACGCACGTTTTTGACTCCTCAACTTTTGCTTTGGGCGAATCTTAATTTATGCTGAAGTTCAGAACTCTGATGAGTTCAACCTTTGGTGTAGCACAACTTTTAATGTTTTGTAATGACGTATCCTACTGAAACTCTTACCCACTCAGATATTTGGGCAACCACTTCTGAGTTAACCACTTTGCGCCACAAACTACTAGATTTATTTTGCCAACTTGCTTATCAAGAGGGTGATTTTCTCCTCTCTTCTGGGCTGCGTAGTTCTTATTACGTCAATAAAACACAGGTAACACTCCATCCTCAAGGCGCTTTGGCAGTTGGACGGTTACTATTTCCTTTATTACCTGTAGATACACAGGCTATAGGTGGTTTAACAATGGGGGCTGACCCGATTGTGACAGCAGTAAGTATAGTTTCAGTTTATGAAAACCGCCCAATACCAGCGCTGATTATTCGCAAGGAAGCCAAGGGTTATGGAACAAGAGCTTATATAGAAGGCCCCAGTTTACCAGAGGGCGCAAAAGTAGTAGTTTTGGAAGATGTAGTAACAACTGGGCAGTCTGCTTTAAAAGCAGTTGAACGTCTTAAAGATGCAGGTTATACCGTCAATCAAGTAATTTCACTGGTAGACAGAGAGCAAGGGGGAGGTGAGTTGTACCAGTCAGCAGGGTTGAAGTTTGAAACTTTGTTTTCGATTCGGGAAGTTCAAGAACGCTATCGACAACTTGCGAGTTCATGAATAAAAGGAGATAAATATGCAAGCAACTGTATCTACAGAACTAACACAAGAAAAAGTTGAGAAAGCTGTGAACGCAATTCTTGAAGTACTAGGAAAACCAGAAAACGATTTACACCACAAAGCGCTAACAGCTTTTCAGAGTGGCGATTATCAAACTGTAAAGAGGCTGGCATCAACCAACCTGACTGATAATTATTGCAAAGCTTTGGGCTACCTGGGAGGAGCGCTAAAGCTTACTCCAAACACTGATACTATTTTGGCGGAATCAGCTCGTAGTGCAGCGGAATTTGTGAAAGAAAAGACATTGCAGCACCTTGGTATTAAGATCGCTGATGCTTTGAATTAACCAATGCAATGAGCTTGCGCGATTATCGCTCTAAACAAATCAAAAAAACCCTCCTGAAAAATTTTTCAAGAGGGTTTGTGTCAGTATCTAACGAGCAGTTGGATCGTCTTTCCCAATGCCAAGCGATCGCAGTTGCAATTTCACGCCTTCCGGTTACGTAAGCAATAGTAAAACTGCTTACGGCGCAAATCAGCTAGATAATAGCCAGCTTTTACAGGTTCAAGGCTCAATGGCTCAATGGCTAACTGCTGTTTGGTAATACCAGTTAGGGGTGTGCTAGCTGCGATCGCTCTTTTCTCTACTTCTGCCACCATCAAAGCCAAGGAAAAATTACTTGCTTCTGGCTTAACCTAGCAAGGATAAAACCAATTCTCTCTTGACCAAAACTCCGAGGCAACGATATGTCACGGGGTCAGGTTGTGGGGGCAAGGTTGTGAGTTTATGAAAAACTTTTTATAAGGACAGACTTAGATATCTTAAGATTAGTAAACAGGAATCGTTATTTTTCGTCTTAAATAAATTTGTAGCTTACTAAAAACTTGAGGTTATGCCGCATTCGGGTAATTTATGACACGCCGTCAGTATTTTAATCCACCAATAGAAGAGGCGGTCTGTGAGTTTCGCTTTGCTCCTGGACAAGCATGGAATTTTACAGTGCCAGGCTTGTTCTATGAAAAAATAAGAGATTTATACACAGGTGAGCCACAGCAGCAAAACTCAATAGCAACGGAATTTAAATTCGGGCAGATGCCTGCAAACGCTGAGATTACGGTAACACAGGAATTGAACAAGTTGTTGTTTCCTTCTGCCGATGCCAGAAAATTAGTAGGTGTGGGGCCTGATACACTAAGCATCCATAGCCTTCGCCCTTATGAAGGCTGGGATGAATTTAGTCACAGAATTGATCAGGCATTTCAATTTTATTTAGAAGTTGCTAAACCTGTTGGTGTAACCCGTATTGCTCTTCGCTACATAAATCAAATAGTTATTTCAGTTGATGAGGCAGTTGAGCTTAGTGAATATTTCAATGTATATCCTCAGTTGCCGGATGGCGTTCCGAGCAAAATATCAAGATTTGTGACGCGAACTGAATCAATTTATGAAGATATTCCAATTAGGCTAGTGATAATCTTATCGGATGGCACAGCGCCATCTGGACAAGTTGTATTTATACTTGATTTGGAAGTTTCTCAAAACTGGACAGAAAAGCCTCTATCCCTTAAAGAAGTGCTTTCTAATTTACATGAATTAAAGAGTAGAGAAGGACAAGTCTTTGAGAGTTTGATTACTGATCGGACAAGGGAGTTATTCGATGTCAAGTAAAGTTTCCTATTACGCAAAGGACGAACGCTGCGATTCCAAGGCAGTATTACTATCTCATGACTACGGCAACTCAGTCTCTCATATACTTCCTCCCTTGGCAAAAAGTGTACAAACTAAATCGATTGGACGAGGAACCAGTAGTGTTGTTTATGTGATAAATGAAACCTCAACTGTGGGCAATTGGAGTCCTCAACTTAAGCTAGCTGTCTCTGCTTATAAGGAAGCCAAAATTGTCTTTGAGCAATCTAATAATCGCGCAGAACTTCAACCCTCACCCCAAAGCTATTCACCAATTCACAAAACTCACAGAAGAATTGCTGAACTAGGAGCGGACAATGAGACTTATAAATACACTACGGAATGGTTGAAGCGACTACGCAAGATTGTTGTTGCTAACCAAATGTGGTGGGGTGAACCACTAGTAAATCTGAGCATCGACTCAGAAATAGTTTTTGAGTGGTGGCACGGAACCAAAAAGTTAACTGTTTATATTCTGAGAAATACCGCAGAATACATCAAAGTTTGGGGGACTGACATTGACAATGAAATGGAAGACGGCACGTCTTCATCACCTGCTGAACTTACGGCTCTCTGGAAATGGCTAGTTTCATAGAGGTTTGCAGTGAGCGATGTGGTTACAGATGATGAGTTATTGTATCGGTGCATTTTTTGTGGATTAGACAAATATTACCGCATTGGAGAGTTTGGATTAGAACTTAGCTCACAAGCCTTTACAGATAGAAATCAAGCTCCTTCTGTTGACAGAGCAAAGCTTTGTAGTTATGACCCGCAATCCACACAGAAAAACCCAGATGATGGTGTCGTGAGTCTAATTACTGGCGAAGTTCGGATGATAAATGTTTCTCAAAACGATCAAAAAGGCAACCCAGTTTTTGATTACAAAATTGATGTCTGCCCACGACCAACAGATGACAATCCATCTCACGCACAAATTGAGCCATCTCCTAATTACACGAACAAAACAACTTTTAGAAAAGTTGCAGAAAAGCTGGCACGACTTGCAACCGAGAGAATCAAGAAACAGGATTGGGAGATTAAGCCACAAGAATTACGAATTTAAGCGATCGCAACATCTCGATCATCTGTTCACATTCATTTAAAACACTGCTCGACGCAGTGGTGTTTTTTTGGAAAATTTAAAAGATATAATCTTCCATCTTTAAAAATTTTCATATTTTTTGCAAAATCATCAACACCTTTGCTAACCCACTTCAATCGTCCATTTAATTTACAATATCCGAGCTAAATTTGAACTAATTATGTTCTGTTATTAACCATCATTTAGGTTAACTTAGCACAAAATTAATATCGTCAATCGTGGTAGTCGCAACAAGACAAAAAACCACAAGCAAGTTTTAGCCAGCAAAATTGTTCTCTTTCAAGAAAAGCCAGCAGCGGGATTTGAACTCGCGACCTTCCGATTACAAGTCGGATGCACTACCACTGTGCTATGCTGGCAAGTTTGACGATGACTTTTAATTAGTAACCACAATTTATTATTGTACCATAATCTATTTATTTGTCTAGCTGTAAATTCTAAAAAATATCTACCTCTCCAGAAATAAGGCTAAAAGACCAGAAATTTTAGCAATATCGCTGCTTGTGTACGCCTAGATAGTTTTTCTGGCGTTGCTATTGTGATGAACCAGAAAAAATCAGTGATTCTAATCGCTGATAAAGTTGATAAATTAATATTCATAGCAAAAGCTAACTCAAATCTTGGACTGAACGCAAAAATATCTGGTCAGTTGTAAAACTATATTTTCTTGGCACGGTTGAATAAAGGAACAGAAATATATAATTATTTTTTACAGATTACAAGCATGGCAGCATTGCTCGGACGAGATTTATTAAGTCTAGCGGATATCAGTTCTACGGAACTTCAAGAACTCCTGCAATTGGCAACTCAACTTAAATCACAACAGTTAAAGTTGCAGTGTAATAAAGTTTTGGGGTTGTTGTTCTCCAAAGCTTCAACTCGTACACGGGTAAGTTTTACTGTGGCGATGTACCAACTGGGTGGACAGGTAATCGATCTCAACCCTAATGTCACTCAAGTTAGTCGCGGGGAACCTTTGCAGGATACAGCGCGGGTGTTAGATCGATATCTGGATATTTTGGCAATTCGCACTTTTGCCCAGCAGGATTTGGAAACTTTTGCTCACTATGCCAAGATTCCGGTAATTAATGCGCTTACCGATGCGGAACACCCTTGTCAGGTATTAGCTGATTTATTGACGATTCAAGAAAGCTTTAACACTCTTGCTGGGTTAACTTTAACCTACGTGGGTGATGGGAATAATGTCGCTAATTCTCTGATGTTGGGCTGTGCTTTGGTGGGAATGAATGTTAGAATTGCTACCCCTGGTGGATATGAGCCAAATTCTAGGATTGTAGAGCAAGCAAGAGCGATCGCTAATCACAAAACTGAAGTCCTTCTCACTCACGATCCAGAATTAGCTGCTAAGGGAGCTGCTGTACTTTACACTGATGTTTGGGCGAGTATGGGGCAAGAGGCAGAAGCAGACAACCGGATGCCAATTTTCCAGCCTTATCAAATTTCAGAGCAACTATTAAGTCTTGCCGATCCAGAGGCAATTGTTTTACACTGCTTACCAGCCCATCGCGGTGAAGAAATTACCGAATCTGTTATTGAAGGTTCCCAATCACGAGTTTGGGAACAGGCAGAAAATCGTCTCCACGCGCAAAAGGCTTTACTTGCAAGTCTTTTAGGGGCAGAGTAAGAAAATAGGGCACAGGGGATAGAGTATCTTTTCTTCCTTATAACCTGTAAGCTCTAACCTGTAACCTGTAATATTCTTATTTGTCAAAAGGCAAAAGAGAAGAAAATAATTTTGCTTTTGCCTTTCATATTTTTACTTTTCTCTTGTTATGGGGAGTTTTTTGTAGTACTAATGTTCTAGAGACATTTATAATTACTTCCTGCAAATTTATGGAACGTCTAACAGAAGCTCAACAAGAACTTTACGAATGGTTAGCAGAATACATCCGATCGCACCAGCATTCGCCTTCAATTAGGCAAATGATGCAAGCGATGAACTTGAAGTCACCAGCCCCAATTCAAAGCCGTTTAGAACATTTACGGACTAAAGGATATATAGAATGGACTGAAGGACAAGCGCGAACGATTCGGATTTTGCGTCCTGTGAAGCAAGGTGTACCAATTTTGGGGACAATCGCTGCTGGTGGTTTAATAGAACCGTTTACTGATGCTGTAGATCATTTAGACTTTTCTAATTTCGATTTACCTCCCCAAACTTACGCTTTGCGGGTAGCTGGCGATAGCATGATTGAAGATTTAATTACTGATGGCGATGTGGTATTTCTGCGTCCAGTAGCAGAACCAAATCATTTGAAAAATGGCACCATCGTCGCCGCTAGAGTAGATGGATTCGGTACCACATTAAAACGTTTTTATCGCCAAGGCGATCGCGTTACCCTCAAACCAGCAAATCCTAAGTACAATCCCATTGAAGTAAGTGCTATGCAAGTACAGGTGCAAGGTTCTCTCATTGGTGTTTGGCGTGGTTACAACTGAGTAATGGGGACTGGGGAGTGGGGAATGGGAAAGATAAGTACCAATGACCAATGACCAATGACTAAATAAATATGTACCTGACGAAAAATTCAGTGCAGCAACTGCCCGCTTTCCGGTTGAAATTACCGTTTGCAAGGGAAAGTAAGGGCAGTTATTACACTTTGCAACCATTACCAGGATGCCCAAGAATGCCTGTGTCTCTGCAATTGCGGCAATATCAGCAACAAGCGATCGCTAGCTGGTTTACTAACAATGGCAGAGGGACGCTGAAAATGGCTACTGGTAGTGGTAAAACTATTACTGCACTAGCGATCGCCTGTGAACTCTACCAACAGATTAATTTACAAGTTCTGTTGGTAGTGTGTCCCTATCGTCATCTCGTTACTCAATGGGCGCGAGAATGTGAAAAATTTAATTTGCAACCCATTTTAGCTTTTGAGAATTTACGCACTTGGCAAAGTCAACTTTCTACCCAAATTTATAATCTGCGTTCTGGTTCTCAACAGTTTGTTACTGTGATTACTACCAACTCTACTTTAATTGGAGATGGGTTTGGGTCTCAACTGAAATATTTTCCCACCAAAACTTTAATTATTGGGGATGAGGCACATAATTTAGGCGCACCCAAGTTAGAAGAAAGTTTACCGCGTACTGTTGGGTTGAGACTGGCTTTATCTGCCACACCGGAGAGATATTTTGATGATTTTGGTACGCAATCTCTATTTGATTATTTCGGCCCAGTTCTCCAGCCAGAGTTTACCTTGAGGGATGCGATCGCTCAAGGTGCTTTGGTACATTATCTCTATTATCCGGTGTTGGTAGAGTTAACTGAAGCAGAAAGTATTGCCTATTTAAAGCTAACTAAAAGAATTGGGCGATCGCTACTATATAGAGAACGAGAAAATGGACAAGTAGGAAACTTTGAAAACAATGAAGATTTAAAGCCATTATTGATGCAAAGAGCAAGGTTAATTGGTGCGGCAGAAAATAAATTAACCGCTTTGCGGGATTTAATGATCGCTCGTCGCGAAACTACTCACACACTTTTTTATTGTAGTGATGGTTCTCAAGAGGCGGGACAACGTTCATCGCTACGCCAACTTAAAGCTGTTGCTAAAATTTTAGGAGTAGATTTAGGGTACAAGGTAAGTACCTATACAGCCCAAACAACTTTACAAGAAAGAGAAATATTGCGCCATCAATTTGAAAGTGGAGAGTTGCAAGGTTTAGTCGCAATTCGTTGTTTAGATGAAGGTGTCGATATTCCAGCAATTCAAACTGCGGTGATTCTATCAAGTTCTGGTAATCCCCGCCAATTTATTCAGCGACGGGGGCGAGTTTTACGTCCTCATCCAGCTAAGGAACGCGCAACAATATTTGACATGATTGTTTTGCCGCCAGATTTAGATAGAGAAACTATAGAAGTTGAGCGTAATCTTTTGAAAAAGGAATTACGTCGCTTTGTGGAGTTTGCTGATTTAGCTGATAACGCAGGGGAGGCAAGAATGAAGTTACTTGATTTACAAAAACGTTATGGTTTATTAGATATTTGATGATGAACTATATAGTTGTATTATTTTGTAAAATTTTTCTAGTTTTGAAAAAAGAGGCATTAAGTATGAAATAATAAAATTATGAGTTTGATCATAATCGGATGTAAGCGGCTTTAAAAATTTTACTTACATCCAATTGTGATCTAGATTATTAATATTAATAATAACAGAAAACAATTTAATAATAAAGTCTTGTTTCAAAAAAAATTATAAATTTGAAAAAATAGTTTTTGCAAAATTAAAGATAACGCTAACAGTGGCTTTACGGAGGTAAATGCACTACTAGAGAAAGTTAAAATATAGAAAAACTATATTTCCAAACCGAAGATGTCACAAGATGCGAATATCGATGATGTGCAGGAGCCAATAACTAGCGCTCCGCCGGAAGTACGGCAAATTATTGAGCGGGTATGGAAGCTGGAAAAAGGCAGACTAGATAAAAAGATTAACAGCCATATAAATGATAATATTTTGGACATTATTAAGGAAGAGGTGCGATGAAGCTGACTTCAATCAAGCTATGCAACTTTCGCTCCTTTTATGGTACGACACCAGAGATGCTTCTAGCTGGAGGAGAAGCTCAGAACACGACAATTATTCATGGCAATAATGGCTCTGGAAAAACTAGTTTACTGAATGCCTTTACGTGGGTATTGTATGATAAATTTAGTGCAGCGTTTGCATCGATAGAGCAGTTGGTAAATAAGCGTGCGATCGCAGAAGCTCAAAAAGGTCAAGCTGTAGAATGTTGGGTAGAAATTGGCTGGGAACATGAAGGTAAACGCTATCGAGTTAAACGCACCTGTCGGGGTTATAAAAACGAAGGTGATTTTGACGCTGGCAAAACTCAATTAACCATGTGGGTTGGTGCGGAAGATGGCAAATGGAATATACCAATTCAGCAACCAGACGATATAATTAACCAGATTTTACCCGCTACTTTACATCAATATTTTTTCTTTGACGGCGAACGAATTGAAGAAATCGTTCGTTCTGACAAAAAAGCTGAAATTGCCGAAGCTACAAAAATTTTCTTGGGTGTGGAGGTTATCAACCGTTCCATCAGACACTTGGGAGATGCTAAAAAAACTCTAGAAAATGAGTTAAAAGCTATTGGTGATTCTGAAACTAAACAGCTATTACGACAGCAAGAAAAAATAGAGCAAGAACGTGAACGTATTAGCAAACGGCAAACTGAAATTAAAGAAGAGTTAGAATATCAACAAACTTTTAAAAAAGAGACAAGTAATCGTTTGCGAAAATTAAGTGCTGCTAAGGAATTGCAAGAAAGATGGCAGAATTTAGAATCACAGAAGACGGCGAATCAAGAAGAATATAAAAAAACAAAGGAAGCACTAAAAAAATTTATTTCTGCGCGGGGTTATACAGTTTTACTATCAGAAACTACATCCCAATTCCGAGAAATTATCAATGATTTGAAGGCGCGAGGGGAGTTAACATCAGGAATTTAAAGAGAATTTGTGAATGATTTACTCAATTCTCAACGCTGTATTTGTGGCGCAGAATTGCACGAAGGTAATCATTCTCATACTCATGTGAGTACTTGGTTAAATAAAGCAGGTTCCTCGGCGGTGGAAGAAACTGCCATTCGGATGAGCGCTCAAGTAGATGAAATTGATAAGCAAGCCATAGGATTTTGGGAAGAAGTTGATAGAGAACAAACTAGGATTAATCAGTTAAGGCAAAGCATATCTCAACTTGAAGGCGATTTAGACAATATTCAAGAACGATTGCGAAAAGATGCTAATGAAGAAATTAGCAGTTTGCAAAAACGTTTAGATGAGATTGAAACTAAAATTGATGAATTAAATCGAGAACAGGGTGCAAATCAGCAGCAAATTGCTCAACTCACAACTGAAATTGAAGGTTTGAATAAACAAATTGCCAAACAAAAGCTGAATGAAGACAAGCAAACTTTAGCACAACGGCGAATTAACGCCACTCAAGATGCAATCGAACGGTTAACGGAAGTTAGAAATCGTCAAGAGCAACAATTTCGCCTGCAACTAGAAAAGCGAGTGCAAGAGATATTCATGGAGATTTCTGTTACTCCATACATTCCTAAAATTAGCGATAAATATGAACTGACATTAGTAGAAAACACCACAGGTATAGAAGCACCAGTTGCAGCATCCACGGGCGAGAATCAAATTCTCAGTTTATCCTTCATTGCCAGCATCATTGACAAAGTAAGGGAATGGAGTGAGAAACGCAAAATGATGATGATTCCCGATAGTAGCACTTTTCCAATTGTCATGGATTCACCCTTCGGTAGTTTGGATGAGAATTCGCGGCGACACATTGCAAAGACAATTCCACAATTAGCGAATCAGTTGATAGTTTTAGTTACTAAGACTCAGTGGCGGGGTGAAGTAGAAGCAGAAATGACAGACAGAATTGGTAGAGAATATGTGCTTACGTATTATTCATCTAAGCCCGATTGCGAACAAGATTATATTGAGTTGGGTGGAGAAAGATATCCTTTGGTGAAACAAAGTCCGAACGAGTATGAATATACTGAAATTATCGCGGTTGAACGTAATGTTTAAAGGATAAAGTATATGGTTGCGAGTCCAGACGGAAAGTATATGACTCCCCAGGAATACCTGGAATGGGAAGAACAGCAAGATATTAAATACGAATATATCAATGGTGAAGTCTTTGCCATGACTGGAGGTACAATTCCTCATACTAGTATTGCCTTAAACTTAGCTTCGGCATTAAAAAGTTACCTTCGAGGAAGTTCCTGTCGTGCTTTTATGGCAGATGCAAAAGTAGGAGTAACTGAGAACGGGCCGTTTCACTACCCGGATGTTGTGGTTAGTTGTGATGAAAGAGATAGACAAGCGATTAAATTTATTCAGTATCCTTGTTTAATTGTTGAAGTTATTTCCCCTAGCACGGAAGCTTACGATAGAGGCAAAAAATTTATGCAGTATCGGCGTATTCAGACTTTACAAGAATATATCCTCATCGATGCTGAAAAAATTAGTTTAGATTGCTTTCGTATAAATGACAAAGGAATTTGGGAGTTACATCCTTATGAAGAAGAGGATGAAGTTCATTTAACTAGCGTTGATTTTCACTTTCCTATTTCTTTGGTTTATGAGGATGTTCTGTTTGCAATATAAGTTTAGGAGAAACGAACCGCCAAGGCGCAGAGGACGCAGAGAGAAGAGAAGATGTAAAATTTAAATTATCCCTAACTAATTAGAAGATTTTTTATGAGTATTAAAACTGAGGCAACTATTGAAGATTTGTACCACTTACCTGACAATTGTAAAGCAGAGATTGTCAATGGGAAATTGATGCTGATGTCTCCAACGAGATTTTTACCAGGACGTGCAGGCGGTGAAATTTATGCAAGTCTACGGGATTATGAACGTCTGACAAAAAGTGGTTATGCTTTACCTGATAATGTCGGCTTTCTTGTCAATCTCCCTAATCGTCGTTCTTTAAGTCCTGATGCTGCGTTTTATACTGGGAAACCTACAGGCGGGAAGTTTCTTAATGGTGCGCCTGTATTTGCTGCTGAGGTGCGAAGTGAAAATGATTACGGTGATAAGGTTGAGAAAGATATGGCTAGTAAACGCCGTGATTATTTTGCGGCTGGTACGTTGGTAGTTTGGGATGTAGATGTACTCAAAGAGGAAGTTATTAGAGTATATCGTGCTAGTAATCCTAAAGAACCACAAGTTTATCGCCGTGATGAGGTGGCTGAAGCTGAACCCGCAGTACCAGGATGGACTATGTTAGTGGATAATTTGTTTGTTTAGCGATCGCCTATATATTAGTATAAAAAAATGCTTTAATAAATGCGTAGGGATCGCTTTTGGCTGTTGGTTAAAATAGCAACAATGTAGATATTAATATCATGGCTGAAACTGGCAGAATCCGGGTTGCTAAAGATAAGGCTGAGTTGGTGAAGGATTTAACATCTTCAGATGGTGGAACAGGGCCTTTTAATACTTTTGCTGATGTAATTGTGTTTGCAGCAGCTTTGGGTGCAAAGCATAAAAAGCGTGTAGCTTTGGGAGAGATTTCTAAAAGGGAACCATCGCCAATCAGGATAGAGTATTTTGCCTCAATGGGGAATGATATTTTAATAAAATTATTAGCAATTAATGAAACTAAAGATATTAAAACACTATCTATCAATGAAGAAGAATATGAAAGACAACGTAATTACATATTTGAAGAGTATGCTAATGGTGGACTGGAAATTTTGCAAAATGAGTTGCGTGGATCAGTAGATTATGCAGAGCGAATTTTATTATTTCTCAGTTATGGGCGAATGAATAATGATGAGCAGGATGAGGAATTTAATTTAACCAAATTCCTATTTTGATTTTTAATCATGCTCATAAGTAATGATTTATATCCATTCCAGTCGGATTTTTGCTATCTTGACTGCATCCGTTACAGCATTTGCAGCAGTAGATAACTTATAAGGCTTATCTAGGTTTTTAGGTTTAGGATCTATTCTAACTACGTTATCCTTCCAAAGTTGGTTTTCTCTTGACCAATCTAGTTGTGCTAGTTGTAAAACTTTTTCTTCATTAAAAAAATTGTTTTCTGGCTCGTATATGTAGTGCAATAAACGTCCTAAAACTTCTAGCCCCACGCTTACACCTAGAATACAGTCTTCTTTAAATGCAGCTACTTCATCTGTTGTTAGTTCTTCAACAGTTGTATCAGCAATATACTCAGTGTTACTGCATTCTGAGAAAAATTGATTAAGACAAATAACTAAAGCATCAGATGCTTGGTAAACATCATAATCTCGAAGTTGATTACTTGGATCGTTAGTAAAAACGCAACTTACAAACCTAGCTATAAAATTAGTTGTGTAAATCAGCTTTTGTTTAGTTGCAGGACTTGATTTAATCTTCTCTGTCTTACCCTGAAATATTGGTACTCTTTTTATTAATTCTTTAGTAATGCCAACTCTACCAGAGAACTCACCAAATGATAATAATAATGATTTATCTAATTGTTTTGTTTGAGCCATGTCTCTGAAATCTGCCTGACACTGTTGAAAGTCACCCTCTAAAACGAGAGTAATTGCAAAATCATCATCACTGATTAAGTGGCTTTCAGTACTTTCTATCAATTCGTGAATTGCACGTTTACGATGTTGTCCGTCTGTTATATCTAACTTGACTCCACGACGAATAACAACTAGACAAATGCCCCTACCAAGTTCAAGAATTGTTATGTCTTTTGGAGCTACATTAGCAGTCAGAGTTCCGACAATCCAAGGTTTTCCTTTTCGGGAACGTTCAACAATATATTTTTGAATTTCATCAGCATGACCTTTAACCTCTGGGCGATTTTTACCAGAATCAGGATCATTCCCAGTGGAGGGTTTGGCTTGCAGAAGACCAGAAAAGTCACTCGCAGGTACATTAATTTGCAGCATTGTCCGCTTTCCTTGCCTAAAAATAAGTCCTGGATAGCAGCGATCGCGATGATATTGTGAGAAGAATGGCTCAATAAAGGAGCTAAACTGAGCTTTTATCTGAGGGGAAATGCTATTACTACCATCCTCAATTGGTTGAGCCATATAAATACCTAATAGAAATTAGTAGATGTTAGCAAACATGATACGCAACCCTTATGGACTATAGCATCGGTAAAAACCACAGTGCAAAATCTCTACCCAACTTTGCTAGTTCAGGATATGTGGAAGTCCTACAGCTTTTGGTTCAACAAACTTGCCATCAAAACCTATAGTTTTATCTTCCACAGTCCTAGCATCGGCTAAAGCCTTGCGAAGTTCAGCGCGTTCTATCTGATCTTGAATTCCACCCAGAATATAAACCAGTAACTTCGCCGCTAAATCTCGTCCAGCAACCTGCACTCGCTTTTTATTTGGGTCATACAAAACCCCATACCAAATAGATTGCGGATATTCCATACCACTAAAACCACCTTGCTGGTCAAACTTCCTCAGCTTCTTAAAAATATCGAACAGAGAGAAACCTTTTTTAAATATCAAAATTCCGATAGCTTGCGCTAATGCAACTTGAGCAACTGGACGAAAAAGCATATTTCCTTCACCTCCATCCTTCTCAAAGCTGAAGCGCCGTAAAGCTGGTGTATCCTCGTGTTCTAAAATCTTATAACTGGGAAGACTAGCTAAAGAATCAAATAGCTTTTTGAATTCCTCAATTCCCTGCTCAAGTTCTTCATCCTCTGGACGCATGGGAATTAAACCTTTCTCCAAGGGTTTCCAGTGAGGAAACTTTTGACCCAAATAGCGCTCAGACATATCTTGCAGAGCTTGCAAAGTAGTCAAAACTGTAGAATTGGAAGCCACTGTTGCACTATTCCAATTAACACGAGGATTGCGCTCTTGTCGTTGTTTTAATAGTGGATGTGTAACTGCAATTTTTCTAGCAACGATCGCAAAACCATCATCTTCATTCAACTGTGTTAGCTGACCTTTAGTCAATGGTGCAGCCATCAAGTTGACATGAACAAAAATCGATCTTACCCTCCGCCTCGCCTCAATGCGAGTTTCCCCAGTCGCTACCGCACAGATGAACTCAATACCGATTTTTTCCTTGGGTAAATTTTGCAAGTAAGCAAGGTCTACTTGGTACTTTTCTATCAAATCATTGACTGTAATAAAACTGTCATCAGCAGCTTTATCTTTTTTATAGCGCTGGAGTTTACGAGTTTTGATTAATTCTATCAACCCCTGCACCCCCATTAATCGGTGTTGACCATCTAATGCATAAATAGTCACATCATCCTCAGAAATATTTAGCAGACCTACTTTAGCGTCTTTATCTAGGGGGATGAAATCTGTAGTAGACTTTGTGGCGCGTCCTTCACTATCCCACTCAGCTGCTTTGGGATTATCCACCCACGGTTGATTAATTACTACCAGCACTGGCGGAAACTTGTGGTTGTGTCGAGCCGCTAAATACTGGACTAGCGGTGCTTGACGTGACCAATCAAGGGGACGTTGCTGAATTTCATCAATGGTATCTGCGTCAATCTCAACATTATCAGTCTCAGGATTGTACTTTTTCTGAAACAGAGGTAAGTTAGAGGCGAAGTGAACCCGACCTGCAAACCATTCCAAGCTAACAGAGCTAATATAAGCCTCAGTACCACCCATCTCGGTTTTTTGAACGAGAATCTGATCTTTTCTACCTAAAAAGTTCTCCAGCAGTAAAGAAAGTACCTGTTTTTCCTTGTTTTCTCGCTCCAGGTACTCTCTAGCGATGTCAGCAGTTGGGTTAGATGCACTCTCTTTCATGTTAAATTTTAAAAACAGAATAAGATTATGTAGTTTAATTATCTAAAAAATTGGGTATTACTAGTCAAGTTTTTAAAAACTGTTTTTTCAACCTGCAGAAGTGGGTTTTGTTTCGTGTAGCCGCAAATTCTATTCGCCCGAATATTACACCAGTGTTTCCAGAGAGAACGAGAAATGACTACAGCACAACAACCAGAAAAGAAAGTTCAGCAAGCACGTACTGTAGCAGATTTAGTGGAAGATATCAAAGCTCTCACCACTGAAATTCAAGAATTGTACTGTTTAGATGAGATACCTTGGGTTGTGGGTTACTCAGGGGGTAAAGATAGTTCATGTGTACTACAAATAGTCTGGAATGCGATCGCAGCACTCCCACTTGAAAAGCGGACTAAAACAATATACGTTATCACCACAGACACACTGGTAGAAAATCCAATCGTTGCTGCTTGGGTACGCAATTCTCTAAAACAGATGAAATCTCAAGCCCAAGAGCAAGGATTACCTTTTGAACCCCATTTGCTAAAACCAGATTTTAAAGAAACATTCTGGGTAGGCCTAATTGGTAAAGGTTATCCAGCACCCAGAGGAAAATTTCGCTGGTGTACAGAACGCCTCAAAATTAATCCCTCTAATCGTTTTATTCGTGATGTGATTCGAGCGAGTGGAGAAGCGATCGTTGTTTTGGGGACTCGCAAAGCTGAAAGCACAAAACGTGCTAGCCGAATGAAAAAATTGGAAGCTCAACGAGTCCGCGATCACCTCAGTCCTAATATGAACTTGCCAAATTCTTTGGTTTATAGCCCTATTGAAGACTGGCAAAATGATGAAGTCTGGATTTATCTCATGCAGTGGGAAAACCCTTGGGGATACAGCAATAAAGATTTATTTACCATGTATCGAGGTGCTTCTGCTGATAATGAATGTCCTTTAGTTGTCGATACATCTACCCCTAGTTGTGGTAGCTCTCGTTTTGGTTGCTGGGTTTGCACGCTGGTTAGTCAAGATAAATCACTAGCAGCGATGATTCAAAATGACGAAGAGAAAGAGTGGATGCAACCTTTACTTGATTTCCGTAAAGAATTGGATGCTGAAGAAACCCGTGAGAAAAGAGATTTCCGACGTAGAAATGGTGGTGTCCAACTTTATGAACGTAACTTAGAAGATGGGACATCTATTGAACCTATTCCTGGCCCGTTTATTAAAGAAGCGCGGGAGGATTGGTTAAGAAAGTTGCTTACAGTTGAAAAACAAATTCGTCAAACAGCGCCAGAAAATATGCGCGACATCACCCTAATTACTCTAGAAGAAATGAGCGAAATTCGTCGCATTTGGCTAGAAGAAAGACACGAATTTGATGATAGCTTACCCCGGATTTATCAAGAAGTGACTGGTGAAGAATTTCAAGACCCCCGTCCTGGTGCTGACCTTAGCTTATTAGGTAGCGATGAATGGGCTGTGTTAGAAGAAATTTGTGAAGGTGACGCGATGCACTTAGAACTGATGGCGAATCTTTTGGACACAGAACGCCAATTTCGTAAAATGTCGCGGCGCGTGGGAATTTACGACACATTAGAAAAATGCTTTATTACTAGTTCGCGTTCTAAAGATGAAGCAATGAAAAATGCTCATTTGAAACGGGATTTGAAAACAGCAGTTGCACAAGGTGATATTGAAAAGGTCAAGCAGCTAACTTTAGCAGATTTTGTCGTTACGAATGCACAAGCTAACGTAACCAATGCTACACAATCTGCTGATGAGGCTAAGACTTGGGCAAATATAAAATTTAAAAATAGAGAAACGAAGCTTTAAGTTTGCTGTTCATCTTTGTCAGCATCTCCCAAGTACAGCCTGATAAACTCTTCTGCTGCGGCTGGATTAATTTTCTTCAGTGCATCCCGAATTTCTAGCACTGTCTCAGCAACAGGATCTCTAATCTCGTTTACCCATCGGTGAACATTTGGCCGTCCTGTTCCCATCGTTACTGCTAACTTGTTTTGGCTAATACCGTAGATTTCCAACACCTGTTTCAGCGCTTTTCCTGCTTTTCCCATGCCTTTGATTGTGTCAAAGGCACATAACCAAGTAAATGTTACCTATTGGTAACTATGAGTGTAAGATAGTTATGTTACCTAATAGTAACAGAGTATCTCACCAACAATCAGGTAAATCTCAATGACTAAAAGCTTTTTGGCAGATACCTTTCCAAGCATCTCGCCGCTTGTTTGGGCCAACGAATCTCAAGAAACAACACCAAGGAGAGAGTCTGTAAAAGTAGTAATTTATGGTTCTAAAACAGGTGTTAACAACACAATTCTCACCCTTTACAAGCTGGGTTTTGCTCAAGTTAATGAATGGAGTCCTTTATTACCTAGTCCCAACCCTGGAGAAGTGATGAGTATTTTAACTAGGCACATTCTGACAACGTGACTGTAATTCGGCTAGTAAAAAATATGATAGGGTGGGCAATGCACACCCTACAAAAATAACGAAATAATACTGAGCGAATTCCATTCGGCATATATTTTATTCTTAAATATCAATGATATTTCTTGAACTTGTACTACAAAACTTTGGCCCTTACTCTGGAACACAAGTAATCAATCTTGACCCAAGAAAAGATGAAAATCCGCGTCCAATTATTTTATTAGGTGGGATGAATGGCGGGGGAAAAACTACGCTGATGGATGCCATACGCCTTGTGCTTTATGGTCATCGCGCTCAATGTTCTACCCGTGGTAATTTGAGTTATAACGATTTTTTGAACCAATGCGTTAATAGTAAAGCTAATCCTACTGAAAAAACCCGGATTGAATTAGTTTTTGAACACATCGAAGATGATAAACCAGTAAAATATCGGATTGTCAGAACTTGGGAAAAAAATCCTAAAGATGGTAAAGATTCTTTGGGAATTTTAGGCGATGATGATACTTGGCCTGTTGAATCTTTGGTGAATACTTGGGATGACTATATAGAAAATCTGCTGCCATTAGGAATTTCTAATTTATTTCTTTTCGATGGTGAACAAGTAAGAAACCTTGCAGAACAGGATTCACCACCACTAATTGTAATTGAAGCTATTCGCGGACTTTTAGGGCTAGAATTATCTGACCGTTTAGCAGTTGATTTAGAGATTTTAGTCAACCGCAAACGTAAGGAAATGGCTGACACTAAAGATTTAGCTAATATAGAAGAAATTGAAACAAGGTTAACGCAGCAGCAAGAAGATTACCTAGTTATAGAAGAAAAATTAGCCCATTTAAAAAATCAACTTGAAGAGTTAGAAACCATACAGCGAGAAGTCTTAGATAAATTCGTTTCGGAAGGGGGTAAAATCGCTGCCGAACGCAATCAACTAGAACAACAACAAAAAGAGAAAACTGCCGCAGCAGAAAACATTCGTCAGTCAATGTGTGAATTAGCTGCTGATGTGTTACCTTTAGAGCTAATTTCTAATTTACTGAGTCAAGTACAAGCACAGGGAGTAAATGAATTTCGCTATCAACAAGTACAGTTAGCTAGAGATGTTTTACTTGAACGAGATAAGCGCTTACTCAACTGGCTAAGTGAATTAGCGATCGCTTCTGAAAAAGTTGATAAAATTAACTCTTTTTTAGCTAAAGATATTGATAGTTTATATATAGCCAACTCCCAATCAGAATCACCTTGGTTATTAGCTGATGAGGAAAGTTTGAGTCAATTGGATAATGTCAGATATTATTTGCAAAACGCTTTAAATACTGCAAAAGAAAAATTAAATATTCTCAAAAATTTTGAAGAAGAAATTATCAATTTAGCAAGACAAGTACAAACAGCAGCAGAACCAGAAGCCTATAAAAAGCTGCGCGAAGCTGTGGAAGAAGCACAAAATCAAGTTTCTGAAGCTAAAGTAAATTATGAGATAACTCGCCAGAAGTTAGCTGAGTTAGCAACTACCCTTGATAAGACCAAAAAAGAATTACAAGAATATACTGTAGAAAATATTGAACGTAAAAATAAAGATCATATTATTACCTCAGCAGCTAAAGTTCAAGAAACGCTCAAGATTTTCCGGGAAAAACTAACCTTAAGAAAGCTCAATAAATTAGAGGAAGAAGTTAAAAATTGCTTCCTTTATCTCCTCCACAAATCAGATTTAGTACATCGCATCGCCATTGATAGTAATACTTTTGGACTTTACTTGTATGATTTAAATGGTAAACCAGTCCCTAAACATCGTCTTTCTGCTGGCGAAAAACAACTACTAGCGATCGCCTTCCTCTGGGGTTTAGCCAAAATCTCTGGACACCGCCTACCAGTAGCCATCGATACACCGCTAGGTAGACTAGACTCCTCTCACCGCAGTAACTTAGTTGAACGTTACTTTCCATCCGCCAGCCATCAAGTCATTTTGTTATCTACGGATACTGAGATTGGAAAGAAAGAAGTTGAAACACTGCGAGAGAATGAAGCGATCGCCCGCGAATATCTCCTCAAATACGACTCCTCCACCCGCCAAACAACCATACAACCAGGATATTTTTGGTAGTAGATATTGTTAAAAAATTGAGCGATCGCAACTTTTTGAAGCCTACATCTTTACAATATATCTAACGACCTTTGGAAAGGAGATCAATTATGAACTCACCACATTTAATAAAAATAGAGTACAGCCTACGTATTTTGTCATTAGAAGAATTAGAATGGCTATTAGAACGTATCGAAAAACAAGTGCAAGAAAGAAAGCAAATATCAAATAAATTCACTGATATTAAATATATGAATGAACAACTAGCTGCGATGGCTAGTGATTTAGATATACAGGCAGAAATTGGCTCAGGAAATCATGAATTTTATGTTACAGAAATGGATGGTTTAGAAAAGCTGTGAGCATCGAGAGAGGGCAAATTTATTTTGTCAATCTTAATCCAGTCCAGGGTCGAGAACAGGCAGGAACAAGACCAGTTTTAGTTTTATCTATAGACGCTATCAATCAATTACCTTTGGTTGTGACTGTAGTTGTCGGTACGAAAGGAACAAATATTAAGCGTGATTATCCAACCAATATACGAGTCTCTACAAGTGACAGTGGATTGCTTATAGAAACAGTGTTCTTATGTTTTCAAATTCGTTCTCTAGATCCAAATCGCTTTCCTGCCGATCCATCTGGAAAAATTTCTGATTCTAAGATGCTTGAAGTTGAAACTGCGGTTCGCTACTGTTTGGGTTTATGAGCGGAAACTACCTTAATTTTTAGGAAGATTATGGAATCACCAATCGAAAGAATAAAACTCTCTCAAACAGCCAAAGAGCAACTTACCAAACTTAAGCGCAGCACTAAAATCGACCAATGGAATATCTTATGCCGTTGGGCGTTTTGTCGTTCTCTTGCAGAAGCAACTGCACCCTCCCCCGTCCCAATTCCCCAAGATAGCAACGTCGAAATGAGTTGGCGCGTCTTTGGTGGCGAAATGTCCGATATTCTCCTTCTCGCCCTCAAGCAACGCTGTCACAACGACGGCTATCCCACCGACAAAGAAACCCTAGCAACCCAATTCCGCTTACATTTGCATCGCGGTATTGGCTACTTAGCAGGCGATCCAAATATCAAGAAAATTGAAGATTTAATTGAACTAGCGGTTAAAAATTGAAAGGATATTAGTTGACTGTTAACTGTTCACTGTTAACTGAAACTAATATTATGCCGGAAGCGCTAGAAATTGAGCGTCACAGAGCTGCGATCGCTCGTACTGATTTATCTCGCCCCGTGCGATTAGCAATAGAATGGGCAATCCTGAATTCAGACACCACTTTTTTTGACTACGGTTGCGGCTACGGTGGTGATGTCCAGCGAGTAAAAAACTTAGGCTACACCAGTGCAGGCTGGGACCCTTACTACCATCCCGATGTACCACGCACCGCCGCCGATGTGGTCAACTTGGGTTATGTCCTCAACGTCATTGAAGACTCAGAGGAACGCCGTCAAAGCCTGATTCAAGCCTGGGAACTCACTGAGAAAGTTTTAATTGTCGCGGCTCAAATCCTGATTAACGCTCCCAGCAAAACGCAGCTTGCTTACAATGATGGCATTGTGACGCGCCGCAATACTTTTCAGAAATATTACGAACAAGAAGAACTCAAAACTTATATTGATGAGGTGCTAAATGTCGATGCAGTACCGATAGCTCTAGGCGTCTACTTTGTTTTCCGAGATGAAGCTGAAAAAGAAAGCTACAAAGCTATCCGTTTCTTTTCTACCACTTCTACACCACGAGTCCGCATCCCGATCAAGCGGTTTGAAGATTATGAAGAACAGCTGCAACCACTCATGGCTTTTTTTACCAAGCGCGGTAGACTACCTGCCAAAGGCGAATTAGAAAATGAACAGGAATTACTGAGCGAATTTGGTAACTTCCGCCGTGCTTTTGGTGTAGTTTTGCAAGCTACTGATGAGGCTGAATGGGATGCGATCGCTTACCGTCGTTCTCTGGATATCCAAGTTTATCTCGCCCTCACCCACTTTGATAAACGTCCTGCATGGCAAAAGCTAGCGCCAGAAATGCGTCACGATATCAAAGCTTTTTTTAGTAGCTATGAAGAAGCGTGCCTTGTAGCCGACCAAAAACTTTTCAGCTTAGGTAAACCTGGGGTAATTCAAACTGCGTGCGAAAAAAGTAAAATTGGTAAACACACGCGTGGTGCCCTTTACGTCCATGTTTCGGCACTTGCTGCACTTGACCCTATACTCCGAATTTGTGAAGGTTGCGCTAGTCGCACCATTGGGCGTGTTGATGAAGCTACATTGATCAAATATCACACTGATAAGCCGCAAATATCCTATCTGTCTTACCCGGAATTCGACACCGATCCGCATCCGGCATTAAAAGCTAGTATCGCTATTGATTTAAAAACCCTGTTCATAACTCATCGAGACTATGAAACTAGGGCAAATCCGCCGATTTTACACCGTAAGGAAACATTTGTTACCAGCAACTACCCACGCTACGAAGAATTTGCTAAACTCACCCAACAAGAACAGGAATTAGGGCTGCTCAAGGATAAAAGCGACATCGGCACTCGTGAAGGTTGGGAAAAATGCCTCGCTGCCCACGGGGTAGAAATCAGGGGACATCAGGTTTATTCAATTAAGGAAAATTAAGGAATAATCACACTGTTAAAGTATTGCTGATATGTATCTTAAATAAAGTAAATCTTAGCAGGTTTGTGTGCTTACACGAAATTAGACAGCAGTTATGGCAAGATAACTGCAATTCAACTAAATAAAAAGGAATCTTCAAGATTGTGCAAGTAAATAAATCGCTGCTACGAATTTTTGGCAGCCCGAAGATGGGAGCTTTGTTATTTCTTGGCTTTTCATCAGGATTGCCGTTGTATTTAACCAGTCAGACATTACAAGCATGGTTGACCAAAGAAGGAATCAGCTTGGCAGCGATCGCCGCTTTTAGTTTAGTCAAGCTGCCCTATTCTTTAAAATTTCTCTGGTCGCCTTTACTAGATAGATTTGTACCGCCTTTTTTGGGGCGGCGTCGAGGTTGGCTGGTAATTACACAGATAGCATTACTGTCAAGTATAGCTGTCATGGCTCTACAACATCCATCCCAAGGGCTACAACCTTTAATAATTGCTGCTGTGGCCGTCGCCTTTTTTAGCGCCAGCCAAGACATTTTAGTTGATGCTTACCGCACTGATGTAGTGGAAGTAGAAGAAAGAGGTGCTGGAGCATCTATTTATTTATTGGGTTATCGCATTGCCATTCTAGTAACGGGTTACGTTACCCTATTTTTGGCAGATAGAATCCCTTGGCAAGCTGTTTACTTGTTGATGTCGCTGCTGATGCTCGTAGGACTGGTAACTTCTATTTTTGCACCAGAACCAGTCCTACGCGATCGCCCGCCTCAGACTTTATCTGCCGCCGTCAAATTACCCTTTATTGAATTTTTTCAGCGTCATGGCTGGCTACAAGCGCTTTTAATCTTGGTATTTATTGTAATCTACAAATTGGGGGATTCTTTACTAAAGAATGTATCCACCCCATTTTTGTTAGATAAAGGCTTACATTTCACTCAAACCGACATCGCATTTCCTGGTGCGCTAGGAATTTTCGCCACTATTGTTGGCACTTTGGCAGCAGGAGCAGTAATGACCAAAATTGGTGTTAATCGATCGCTCTGGATATTTGCCATCATGCAAGCCGTCGGCAACTTGGCTTTCTTTGCGTTAGCAGTAGTAGGTAAAAACTTCTATCTAATGTTAGCTGCCGTTAATATAGAACAATTCTGTGCCGGTTTAGAAACAGCTGCTTTTGTCGCATTTTTGATGAGTCTTTGTAACCAAAGCTTTTCAGCTACACAGTACGCTTTACTTTCCAGTTTGCAGGCTTTTAGTAGAGATATTCTCACGGCTCCAGCAGGTACGTGGGCACAAACCACCGGCTGGACTACATTCTTTCTACTGACAGCAATAGCTGCTTTACCAGGATTACTATTATTGCCATTCTTTGCCCCTTGGAATCCAAAGCCAGTGGTAGTATTATCCAGACCAGGATTAGAGAATGAAGACGAGGATATATGGGGAATCAAGTAGTTATTGCTGTCGGCACATTCATCCTCTTACTCACTGGTTTATTACTTGGGTATGTTCTCTCGCAGTTAGTTCTAGGATTTCTAGCATTTAACCTCCTAACTTTTTTCGGAACACTCAGCCTAATTTTAATTTTTGGTACGCTTTATTACGTTTTATTTTGGCAATTGCGAAGAGAGCAGTCCCGGCCATCAACTCCATCAACCATTAATCAAGGGATACCAACCCAGGTTGAGGAGGGTTTATCTGATAGCTATCTCAAAAACAGGCTAATTGCTAAATTATCTGGTGATACTGTCGCAGCCGAACGGTTAATTGTACAGGCAAAAGAGACTTATCCTGGGATGCCGGAAAATTGGTATTGCGAAAGAGTACTTGATGACTTGGAGAGCGATCGCCAGCGGGAGTAGGGCAGTAGGGGGACAAAGAGAATAACAATGCCCAATTCCCCATACTCAACGCCCCATTCCCAATTCCCAATTCTCATGCACAGAAAATTGCTAAAATAAATCAAGAATACTTCACAAATCTTCAGCTAGGTTCTCATAAAAGTGCCTAGCTCTTTGCAATCTAAATATGGCTATTTTTCGTCAATACATCGCCCCACTGCTTGCAGTATTAGTATTTTTCTTTGCCCTAGTGGCAGTCAGCGCCCGGATTTTTTTACCCTCCGATATGGCAGCACCTGCACCAATTGAAGAGGTGGGAGTAAGTTCTCAACCCACTCCTGCTAATTTGCCACCAGCAGCACATAACGCAAGCTAGCTAAGTCAATAAATCTATTTAAGTGTCTGAACAACTACTACCTGGATATATTATTCGCCGTGGCTCCCTTTTGGAGCGATCGCTCCTGCTGAAATTCATGCAGCGAACTTACCAGGATCTTTTTCCCAACGAGGATTTTTCCCACCTAGAGCAAACAGTTAAGCAATACTTTTCTAGCAATACGCCTTTGTGGTGGGTAGAAGAGGAGGGGGAGCAGGGGAGCAGGGGAGCAGGGGAGCAAGCGAGTAATAAAGAATCTTTCTCCTCTGCCCCTCTGCCCCCCATCGCCTGCCTCTGGGTGGGCAATGCTATAGATCAAGTACATGGGAACCGTCATGCTCACATCTTTATCCTCTACGTTGTACCAGAACATCGACGACGGGGTATTGGTACAGCCTTGATGCGATACGTGGAAAATTGGGCTATTCAAAGAGGCGATCGCCAAATTGGCCTGCAAGTGTTTCAATCAAACAAACCTGCATTGAATCTTTATAATCAGTTAGGTTATCAAACCCAATCCATCTGGATGGTAAAATTCCTGAGTGCAGAAAAATAAACTCAAGGATAGCGATAACATACTGTAGCGTTTGATTTATGGAGATTCTCGTTGAGATAAAACTCAACGAGGAAGAAAGGAAAATGTATAAGAACCCAACTAATATATATAAAGCTTTAACTTATTAGCGCGGGGGATTATGTGTTAATCCCTTTTCGGGATTGAAATCAAATTATGTATGACGAAGACGATCTAAGCCTACTCGATATTGAGGAGGAGCTAGAAAGCCCCTTAGATAAAATAGAGCCGCTAACTGCCGAATCAGTTGTGGCAAAGCCAGATCCAGAAGTGATGCTAGCTTTACTGGAAAATCCCCAGCCCCAGCAAAGAATGTTAGCGGCACGTGCTTTTTGTGATATAGAAGATGCCCGTGCTACCCCCCATCTGATTCGCCTGTTAACTGATACCTGTCCCTTAGTGCGGGTGAGTGCAGCTTATGGCATCGGACGCAATCCCAGTTCAGAGGCAGTGAGTCCGTTAATTGCTCAACTAAACAGCGATTGGAATGGCTATGTGCGTAAAGGTGTTGTTTGGGCTTTAGGAAACTGTCGCGATCGCCGTTCTTTAGCACCTTTAGCAGACGCTTTAAGAACCGACATTTCCGCAGTGCGTTTGTGGGCTGCTAGCGCCTTAGCACAGATGGCAGAGGTGGGTTATGAAGCAGTTATAGGGGCAATACCACCATTAATCGAAGCCTTAGTCCAAGATCCTGTAGCAGCTGTGCGAAGTAACAGTGCTTGGGCAATTGGTCAACTGTGCCGCGAACTACCTTCAAATGTAGTTTATGCCACAGCGATCGATGCCCTAATTCAAGCCTTTGCCGAAGACCAAGATTTGGGAGTCCGGGAAGACGCCAAAGCCTCACTGTTAGGAGTGGGCGATCCTCGTGGCTTGCAACTAATTGAAACCCTAGAACAAGAAGGATGGTTTTGATTAAACATTGGGCATTGGGCGTTAGGAATTGGGCATAGTCATTTTCCTTGTCCCCCTTGTCTCTCCTGCTCCCCTATCCCCCAGCCTTTACTAACCTTCAGCTACAGATTAGACCAAATTTAAGTCATAAGGGCGCTCAGTATCATCCTCACCCAAATATTCACCATTTTGAATTTCCAGAATAATTAACGGGATATGTCCAGGATTTTCTACTTTATGTAGAGTTGCTGAGGGGACATAAGTTGATTCGTTTCGATTGAGTAATATTTCCGCATCGCCACAAGTCACCTTTGCCACACCGGAAACTACAACCCAATGTTCATTGCGGTGATAATGAATTTGTGGTTTAATGCTGTGCCTGGGCTTGATTTCAACACGACTAATTCTATAGGTTTCTCCCTCTTCGATTACCTCCACCTCACCCCAATATCGTGTACCTGAATGTGCAGACAATTCGTTGATATTTGACTGAGTATTATTTTCATTAGGAGTCATAATCAATTTTTCAACCAGATAAGTATTAGTATTTATCAGTAATTTACCCTAAACGAGATAAACCTGGGTACAAAGATGCAGTCATAACATCTTAACTTTCTATAAATAATCACAACTGCTCTAATTTGGCCCCAGCTAACAGATTCTATCCCCGAATTTATTAATTTTGAATTGTTCCCTCCCCCGTATATTGAATCCGATAAATCCGATTATTGGCTTCTTCTGTCAGTAGTAAACTGCCATCTGGCAACACGAGTAAACCTACAGGTCGTCCCCAAGTAGTTGGTACAGAAGGATTTAGCAAAAATCCTGTAAGAAAGTCTTCGTAGTAGCCAAGCGATCGCCCTTTAGCATCGAAGGGAACAAATACAATTTTATAACCAGTACCGCGATCGCGATTCCAAGAACCACGAAAAGCAGCAAAAGCACCATTCTGGTATTTTTTTGGAAAAGTTTTACCATCATAAAACTGCAAGCCCAATGCTGCTGAGTGCGCCTGGAACAGCACATCTGGCGTTTGAGTCCGGGCTGCTAAGTCGGGACGTTTACTTTTATCATTTGTCTTTTGGCGCGGATCGAGGTTGTTTGGTGTTAGATAAGCATAGGGCCAGCCATAAAATGCCCCCTGTTTAACGCGTGTCAGATAGTCTGGCACCAAATCATCACCAATTCCATCCCGTTCGTTGACAGTGGCGTAAAGTTCCTTAGTAACAGGATGAAAGTCTAAACCAACAGGATTACGCAAGCCTGAAGCGAAAGTTTGTTGTTGGGAACCATCTAAATTCATCACTTGTATCGAAGCCCGTGGTAGGGGTTCTTCATCTACATTGGTTCCCGATCCAACTGAAATATATAATTTATTGCGATCGGGCGAGATAACGACATTGCGCGTCCAATGATTGTTATAACCTTGAGCGGGCAAGTCGGCAATTTTTTCCCCTTTACCTGTAATCTTATTTTGATCTTGAGTATAGGGAAAACGCACCACAGCATCTGTATTCCCCAGAAAAAAGGAATTACCTGCAAAAGCCATCCCAAAAGGTCTATTGAGTCCGTTGTCCCTACTAGCAAAGGTTTCTCGAACGTCAGCTACTCCATCAGCATTGCTGTCACGTAACAGACGAATGCGATTTTGCCCGGTTTCAGTCACCAAGACATCACCACTGGGGGTTAAAGCTAGCCAGCGTGGGGCATCTAAACCCTCAGCAAAGACATTTACTGTGAAGCCTGGTGGTACACGCAGCACTGGATTTTGGGGAATAGGCACAACTTCAGGCTGCTTGGAGGCGCTTTCTGTTGCGAAGGGTGCTGGTAAATTCTTCAGATTTATTCGGATGGGTGTAGGTGAAATTGCTTCAGTACGGACAAGATTTTTTGGCTCTGTAGGATTCTGTGTTAGTTGGGCAGAAGGTACAGATTTTTGAGGTGTAGGATTATCTGAGTTAGCGCGAGTCTGGTTACAGGCTGCTGCCAAAGTCATTAAAAAAACTGGCAGCAAGAAACGCGCAGGGAGTTTCATAATTGTAGACACTATACACAACGTTCTTACTCTAGACTTGAGGCTTAATAATTGTCGCCAGTCAAAAGTTTGATTTTTCTTAATTAGTCAACCTATTAACAATTTAAAAATAAAGCACTAGTGACTAAATTCTATTCCCAATGCCCAATATTTACACATACAAGCATTAGTTATTTAACCAAAAATTTTCTTTCAAATTCTGCTACTGGTAAGGGACGACTAAATAGAAAGCCTTGCATTGAATTACAGTTATGTTGGCGTAAAAAACCTAGTTCTGCTTCTGTCTCTACACCTTCAGCCACTACATCTAGATTGAGATTATGAGCCATCTGAATTAATGCCTTAGCAATAGCTGACTTTTGCAAATCGTTAGCAACATTATGGATAAAATAACGGTCTATTTTTAATGTAGTAATTGGTAAGTTTTTCAGATAAATTAAAGAAGAATAACCCGTACCAAAATCATCGATCGCAATTTTTACACCCAAGGATTGCAATTTGCTCATAGTAGCGATCGCACTATTTACATCTTGCATAATCATACTTTCAGTGAGTTCTAGTTCTAAATAATGTGGTTCCAACTCATTGACAGCTATAAAATTAACTATATTATTAATGAAATCTGGTTGATTAAATTCAATTACTGACAGATTTACAGCAACAATCAAGGAACGAATTCCGGCATCGCGCCAGCTTTTAATTTGTTTACATACCCTTTTTAATACCCATTTACCAATTGGGACAATTAAACCTGTAGACTCTGCTAACGGAATAAATTCTGTTGGGTAAATCATCCCCAATTCTGGACTTTGCCAGCGCAATAAACTTTCAGCAGCTACTATTTTTCCAGAAGCAATATCGACTATTGGTTGATAATAAATTTCAAATTCTTGAAAATTATGTTGTTTTATAGCTCGGTGTAAGCTAATTTCTAACAACTGCATTTTTGGAGACAAGATATTAATTACAGTCTGAGGAGATAAATACTTTTTTAAAGTCGCGTATTTTTCCAACCTGTTCATGATGGCACTTAATAACTCAGATCGTGTGAATGGCTTAGTTATATAGTCATCTGCACCCATATCCATACCTTGACGGAAGTCAGATTTGGCAGATTTGGCAGTGAGAAAGATGAAGGGAATTGTTGCCGTTGATGGAGCTTGACGTAATGCTGTTAGCACGCCATAACCGTCAATTTCTGGCATCATCATATCACAAAGAATTAAATCAGGAACTTCGGAGATAGCCAAATTTACCCCGATTCTGCCATTAGCCGCAGCAATAGTTTGAAAATCCTCAGCTTCTAGCAAATCTAAAATATTTTCCCTGACTGCTTCTTCATCTTCTATTATTAATATTTTTGGCATATATTACCTCATCTTTATATTGTATTATTTAACGGCAAACTCTAGCAATATCTATTACATAAATAACCATTTTTGTAATAAATATTTTAACTTTCTAGATATCTACATACTTTTTTAAAACTGCTATTTTTAATAATAAAGTGAGTGTATTTGCCTGTCGTAGCTTTACGTACTATAACGTGTACTAGTAGCCATTGGGACTTGAGTAATTGTCTCTCTGCGAGAATATGATATTGTACCTCAAAGGAACCAATACTAGATTACATCTAGTTTTCTTTGTTTCTTGTGCTAGTGCTTAACTGATACTTTCAGGAGTAATATTACCGACAATATTACCTTGGTTATCTACAACTAGCATTAGTTCTAATTGCTGCTAGTGCAACCGTGATAGCACTGAGGCAGTCTCCAAAAACTCTGGTACATTCAATGTCATGACTAAGGTATGCATAACTTCAAAAGTATTGACTGTTTTCAAGCTACTTCTAGAAGCTATAACCATTACCACATGATGCTTGGTGAATTACCTTACTACCTGCAAAGATGAAAAAACAAGACACTCTTACCCGATGCTACATTAGTGCGTAAGCGTAGCCCGTTATAGACGTAGCATCTACTTTAATAGTGATGTTTTTAACACAACCATCAGCAGCAAACAGTCAATTCTTAACTCTAAGCTTTGTAGCCAGATGAGCTGAGGTAAGGCTTGCATAGATTTTAACGATAGCTATCATCAAATAATAGTTATCTAAAGCTGGTTATCTAAGTATTTTCCAAGATTTTGACGCTAAATAAGTAGTAATATTTGGAATACAAACACTACAAAAAGTGTGTTAAGAATTACAAACTAGCTTATATCTAGCTAGTTGAGCATTGGAAAGAGACAAGGGGACAAGGAAGAAAATTCTTTAATAACTAATTCTCCTTTGTCCCCCTGCTTACCGCCTCTGTGCCTCTTCACAAAGGACGCAACTGCACCCGCCGTTCGCCATAACGTAATAGCCTTTCTATAGTTACGAGGCGATTTTCCCAAACTTTGACTTGATAGGAATTCGACTTAATTTCTTGGCTCATTAATACTCGAAATTGAGACTGGAACCGAGTTAGAGAGGCTCTTGCCACGAGTAACTTATTAGCAGAAGGGGAAGCCGCAAGCTGATTTAAAGCACTGCGTAAAACTTCTGCCTGATTGTTAAAATCTGAAATTTTCTTAGCAGACCTTTGTAGTTGGTCATTTTGGAAAACAAATTTCCATTCCCGTTGTAGGGCGGTGTAACGGATAGCAGCAGTTTGGAAAGGCTGGCGGTGAGGAATCGGTTCACTTGTTGTGGATTGACTTCTACCTTGGGTGCTAGTAAAGAGTTTTTGGAGATCGTTGCTAAAATTCTCGGCGGCAAATAGTGCATAACCACTAACTGGCAAGTCCCTTACCAACTGGAGTTGATCGAATGCTCCGATTGTTGGCAAAGAAAGTAAGCGAATTCCCGGCACCAACAAGGTAGCTCCTAATTGTTTAGAGGCAATCCAGGGTTGGGCCAGTCGTTGAAACCGAGAAGTATCCAGAGCATAAGTCATGGGAACAATTAAATCTACATCTCCCCGCCTTGCCCAAGTTTCCCAATTTTGTTGAATTTTCTGAATCCGCTCTATTTCTGGCAAAGGAAATACTGCAACCGACAAAATCAAATTCGGTTGCTTTTGTCGCAACTGCTGTGATACTTGGGCGACAAAGCTATCAACTTGCTCGGTACGAAATGTTGTCCATTTTTGCCACAAGTCTGCTTGGCTAGGAGAAATATTCACTGGATCTACACCAGTAAGTTTCTGAAATTGCGCTCTTGCAGCTTTGCCATAGCCATAAGTTCGACCTGCTGATGGGTCTTGGAAAGGGTAGCGAATGTAGTCTAGCTGTAGACCATCCACGTTATATTTAGTGACGATTTCCTCATACAGCTTAAGCAAGTACTGCCGCACTTCGGGGTTGGCTGGATCGAAGAATGGCTTAGTCTGACCAACGGGAATCATGTTGCCAAGGTTATCGTAGTTTGCCCAATCGGGATGAGCCGCTAGTACTGGCCCTGGATAATTAGGATTAAGGTTGAGAATTTGATTATGACGTTGATTGCCAGCAGCAAAAGTCCAAACCCAAGCGTGTAATTCCATGTCTCGCTCATGGGCTAGTTTCACCGCTTCTTCCAGTGGGTTCCACCCACGAATTAATGGGTTTTGCTCTTTTGCGACTTGGCTCGGATAAATTGTATAGCCAGCGTTAACAGTTTCAAAAAAGACGGTATTAATTCCGGCTTGGGCGAGGCGATCAAAAATCTGGGCTAGTCCCGCTTTACTACCAGCACGAACAATCGTCCCCCGATCTAACCAAACTGCCCGAATTTCTGGTTGAGCCAGTCTGCGATCAATAGGAAACTGCTGCCACAAAGTCGTTTTAGCAACCAGCCATTGCTGACGAGCTAGAGCATAGTTTTTTTGAGCAATCAATTGGGGTAAATTTTTGGCAATTAGCCTTGCTTGTGCCAAAGTTTGCTCGTTACTCATGGCTAGCGCCCCCAGTTTGGTTGAGGCCAATTGTATTGGCTGCTCTTTGAGAGATTGAGGGGTATAAGTGTTCAAATGCCTAGAAGACTGCTTTTCCTCAGATATCGCTTCACCAACATTAGCCGCATTAGCTAATACCGCTAAATGAGCGCTTTCCACCCGACCAATCAGATTTTCTAGCTCTTGCTGGAGAGCGATCGCTTGGTTGCGATCAATCGGCTCATTGGAGTTGGGTGCAACATCCAAACGCACCGCTTGTTCTAATTGGTCAATAGCCTCCTGAGAACTTGGGGGTTTGACCATAGGGAGCGGTCTAGGTATGGGAGCAATCGCAGTTTTAGGAGGAGTGAATGAGGGAGATAAGGGAGATGAAC
>NZ_CAXTTT010000082.1:0-35292 GCF_964247315.1 uncultured Nostoc sp. | reverse complement strand
TGAACTCCATTAATGAGCCTCTGAACTCCATTAATGAGCCTCTGAACTCCATTAATGAGTATTTGAACTCCATTAATGAGCCTCTGAACTCCATTAATCGCTACTACTGATCTAAATGTTTGAGAATCAACGAGCAAACATCTGTGGCCTTGATTTGATGTTCGTCAACTAGGTGAGTTTGATGGGTAATAAATAAAGCCCCTTCATCTGGAGAAGTGGTAATATGACCGTGAGAGCCACGCACCAGAGAAGCATCCAGAGGAATCACATCCATTAAGTAGCGAAAACCCAGTTGTTTCTTAAGTAGTTTAAGAGCAATTTTTCCTTGAGGAAATTTTATTTGCGGATCGAGGAAAAGTTCTACAGGATCGTAACCAGGTTTGCGGTGGATATCTACAGTTCTAGCAAAATCAGGCGCTTTTGCATCATCAAGCCAATAATAATAGGTAAACCAAGCGTCAGATTGAGCGATCGCTACCAACTCCCCCGATCTAGGATGATCGAGATGGTAGGCTTGTTTACCTTCGTCATCCAATACCTGCGCTACACCTTCAGTCGCTTCTAAAAGCGATCGCACTTTCGGGATATACGCCGGATCGTTCACATATACATGAGCAATTTGGTGATCGGCAACGGCAAAGGCAATGCTAGCACCAAAATCGAGCAGTTCTCGCCCTAATTCTTCTCGCACAGCAATTAAACCGTTTTCCCGTAATACGCGGTTTAAATCCACCGCTTTAGAGACTGGCGTAATACCATACTCAGAAAGAATAATTACCTGAGTATTACGTGCTTGAAAATATTCAATTAAATCGCCACAAACAGCATCAATTTCTCGTAAATCTGCTTGAATCTGTGTTTGATTGTTACCAAATTTTTGCAGACAGTAATCTAAATGTGGTAAATAAACTAGTGATAATGTCGGGCTATAACGTTCCTCAATCCATTTTGCAGAATTGGCAATCCATTGACTAGAATTAATAGAAGTTTTTGGCCCCCAGAAATCGAACAGAGGGAAATTTCCTAAATCAGATTGAATTTGCGATCGCACATCACTAGGATGGGTATAAATATCAGGTAATTTTCGCCCATCTGCGGGATACATCGGACGCGGCGTAATTGCATAATCTGCTGAAGAATACATGTTGTACCACCAAAAAAGGTTGGCACAAGTGAAGTTTGGATCGATTGATTTAGCTATTTCCCAAACTTTGGGAGCCTGTACGAGTTTATTAGATTGTCGCCAAAACTTCACTTCGCATTCATCGCGGAAGTACCAACCATTAGCGACAATTCCATGTTCATCAGGCAATTTTCCTGTTAAATAAGTAGCTTGAACTGAACAAGTTACCGCAGGTAAAACTGTTGCGATCGGGATGAGTTGCCCAATAGCCGCCCAAGAAGATAAAAACGGTGTGTTTTCTCCTAGTAAACTGGGCGTTAATCCCACAACATTTAGAACAACAGTTTTTTGCATCAGCCTAATCCTCTATTATACCAATTTGAAACAATAAATAGAAACGCACTTTATAATGCACCCCTACAGATTTAAACCAGAAAACCACGCTTAAATCTTAATTTACGAATTACGAACTACGAATTACGAATTATTTTTAATACCCACTCATATTCACGCTGAATAGAAGTTAGCAAATCTATCTTCATTTCTGATGGCAATACATCCCAAGTGTAAGTCTCAATTTCTAAATGGGAGCAAGCATTATTTGTCTGAAGTAGATGCAAAACAGTAGCAATATCATCTTGGGTAGATTGCAAAATTTGATAATCATGAATGAAAATTGGCACATGAAAGTGAGTCCGCCATTCTTCAGCGAGAGATTGCTCTAAATGTGGTAATGCAGTTATTAAATCAGGATAGTGATGGAGTGTACCATCGCTACGACGTTCTATTACCTGATGAAGATAGGTAGATTCTGCAAAAGGACGTAAGCGTTCAACTATCAAACTCCGCTTCTCAACCTCAGCAGGTATTTTTACTTTAATTGCAGCGCTGATTTGAATTTTCCCAATTTTAATACCTACCGCTTGCAAACGCGTAAATACAGATTGTGGCTGCTCATATTCAACTGAAAAATGGCAGGTATCATAGCAAACCCGAACGTGTTCTAGCAATTTAGTCTCTGCTAAATCCGGCTCGATATTTAATTTTTCTGATAAATAACTACCACCTATTGGCAATAACCAATTTTGATAAAAGTCAATTACTTCTGAGGTATTTTCAATTAAACCATCAGGCTCAGGTTCTAAATCAATATGAAGTATCTTGCCTGTTTCTTCGCTGATACGAATCATTTCTACAACAACTGATGCTATATTCAAACAACTGTTTTTCACAACTGTCTCGGAAGTGGCTTGGTCTTTTACCCACCAAGGTTTATAGGATAATGGTAGTGTAGAAATTCCGCCATCAAGTCCTTCGGGTAACAGAGCAGCTAAAATGTGTGCCAAGTTTAATGTATAATTAATCCGTTCTTGTGTAGACCAATCTGGTGCATAAACTTGGTCTTTTACCACCTGTCGATGGAATCCGCCATAAGGGAATCCATTTAAGGTGAAAACATATAAATCTTCTTGAGTTAGCCACGCTTGAAATTCAACTAAATTATTAGTTTCTAAAAGTTGTTTTGCCGCAACATCTGCTAATCTCAAGCCAATACCAAAAGGTTCTGTAGGCGATAAACGTGATTTGAGTTCGGGAATATACTTTTCTAAATTGGCGAAAACCTCTAGCCAACTTTCACCAGGATGAATATTGCTGCAATAAGTTAAGTGATTATTGTTTTTTGTAATTTTCATTTTCTAGCCTTATCCTTTGTATATGTAATCTATTTTCTTTGGCTTATACTATTTCACAAAAACCTGCCACATATTCATGGTTAAAGGCGCACATCTATCATTGGTGTCAACTTCAGAAAAAATCTGCTTTGAGAGGATGTTTTGCCCTCATCCCCTAACCCCTTCTCCCAACTTGGGAGAAGGGGAACTAGAGAATTTGCTTCCCTCTCCTAAGATTGGGAGAGGGGTTGGGGGTGAGGGTCAAACCTGGAAAGTTAGCCAAATCTAGCTTATATGTTAAGTTGACACTTACGTACATCTATGCGCCCATATAAACGATTCATAAGATTACTGGGTGTACACATTCAAATTTAAGTAACAGCAAAGACTTTTGCTAACTTCATCGAAATTGGTAGCAAGATTAAAACTAATAAACCGTAATACAAACCAGCAAAACCAGATGCAACGGTTGCATCTAAGACTATTAGAGATAAAACACCTATTTTCACAGCATTTCGGATATTTTCGGCTATCGGTTCCCGCGCAGCTTTGATAAAGTTAGGCAAGATTCTAATAGCTAATAAAATAGCAAATGGTAGAGCTGCGATCGCTGTATATTCTCCTAATAATCCTAAAGCTAAAACTGCTGTCAAAACTATTGCAATTAGCAGTAGCGCGACTACTCCCGTAATCTTCTTACCTCCGTGAACTTCACCCTGACTAATTGCAGTAATAGCAGCAATATAAAGAACAGGAATTAGTGCTAAATACCAACGTTCTCCGATGATTTCTGGTACAGCACTTACACCTAATAATAAGTTACTGCCACGGCACAAACCCATATTTAAAGGGCCAAAGAAAGGATGATGTTTGGCGAGTGAGTTATAGAGGAGGCATGAAAGAGTGATAAAAATAGCGATTGCAGCACTCAACAACGATACTTGAAAAGCAGCTATAATCCCGATTACAAATAGTATACTCCCCAATAAAGTAGCATTTTGACGAGATACGCGACCACTAGGAATTGCTCTATTTGGTCGCTCTTTTGCATCTAATTCGGCATCGAAAACATCGTTAAAAACTACCCCACCGCCGTATAAACCAGTTGTAGCTAATAACAACCAAGCTAATGGAATTAGTATGGCAAAAGTTGCTTCGCCATTAATTAATTTAGTAAAAATTATTCCACCAGAAGCAGCAAAACCAAGAAGGATATCCGCCCAAGCAGTAACAATATTAGCAGGACGCATCAATTCCAGATAACCCCGCCAGCCTTGAAAATTTAAGCTTGCAACATTCACTTATCTGCCTCCATGCCTAATAATTTCTCCAAATAAACTGCATATTACAGATGAACCAGATATTTATGCAATTCCTTTTTCTCACTCCCCAGTACAGACGCGATTAATCGCGTCTCTCCCCGATTTTCTACTCAATCAACACAAAATCTGAAACTGATTTGATTCCTGGTTCTTGTCCCCGCAGCACAGAATTACCACTGAACAACTGACGTTGATCGACAGATTGGGGATTGAGCCAGTCTGACGCTTTCATCTGCCCAGTTTGACTGTAAGCAGCTAGGGCGTTTTCATAACAAACGGCTTGCACATGTTCTTCAGGAATACCCCTATCTAACATCAACTGAGCCGTTTTTGGGACTGCCAAAGGATCGCTAATACCCCAATCAGCACTACTATCTACAATAATGCGATCGCGTCCATACTTACGGACAACTTCAACCATCCTAGCGTTACCCATCTTCGTCTGTGGGTAAATTGTGAAAGCCGCCCAAAAACCCCGTCCTAATACTTCTTCAACAGTTTCTTCGTTGTTGTGATCGATAACTACTTGTGAAGGATCTAAGCCATATTCAATACAGCGATCCATACTCCGACTAGCACCCGCCTTCTTGTTACGGTGAGGAGTATGAATTAGTACCAAACTATCGAGTTCTTTGGCTAATTCTAACTGTTGACAAAAGTACTTATCTTCTGCCTCTGTCATATCGTCATAGCCAATTTCACCAATGGCAACAACTCCCTCTTTACAGGCATAAAGTGGTAGCAGTTCCATAACTTCAGTTGCTAGCGCCTCATTGTTAGCTTCTTTCGGATTTAGGCCGATTGTGCAATAGTGTTGGATGCCAAACTGACTAGCACGAAATCGTTCCCAGCCCACAAGACTACTGAAATAGTCTTTAAATGAGCCAGCGTTAGTTCGGGGTTGTCCTAACCAAAAGGCTGGTTCAATAACGGCGACAATTCCATATTCACGCATTACTAAGTAATCGTAAGTAGTACGCGAACACATGTGAATGTGAGGATCGATAAACATCATGGTCTTAATGATTGTGGATTAGGGATTAGGGATTGGGGATTAGGATTAAAATAATTTTTTCCCAGTACCCAGTCCCTACTCCTTTTCATTTGTAAACGAAGAGGCGATCGCGGCTAAAACTGCTCCAAGTCAGATTACCTTGTTGAATGGATGACTGTAAATCTGGGTAATGAGAAAGTAATGCTTGCGCTTGGGGTAAAGGAGACTCAGCACAAGCTAAGGCTGCTGCTTCTTGTTCGTGTATATCCCCATTAACCAATACTTTTTCCAAATCTGTGATGATGGCGCTATCGGCAAACCGCCCTACAGGCCGCCAAAGTTCTGGCGTAACTGTGCGTTTAGCTGCCCAACGTTCATGGGCATAGTCTGCCAACATCCTCGCCAATTCTGGGTTAGCACGCCGATCTAAACCCCAAATTAGATGTAACGGACTGCCGACAAACACAGCCTTCAGCACCATCTGATTCCAAGCAGCATTATCTAAATAATTCGCTGGATAAGGGTTACGTAGTGCTATAGCTTGGAATACATTGCTCATATTGCTGCGAATTCCCTCAGCAGTACGATGGCGATGTAACTCTGGGTGTGGTAATAACGGCAAACTTTGATAAAGGACAACTAATTCCCCCATATCGGCAGTAGAGAAAACTCGATCGAGCGATCGCACATAGCCTTGGGGATCATCGTGGGGCAATGCTAAAAGCAAAAGTGTGCGACCTGCTTGATCTACACTCCAATTACCAGGATACCAACCGGGAATTATATCCTCTGCTGCTTCCAAGTCCTGGAATGTTAGTTGCAAATCCTGTTTACCTAAATAACGCGGCACAGCACTAAAAGCCGTAAAAAACACTCTCTCAGCAGCGCCGCTAGCAATCTGTGCCTGCTTTTGTGACAACCAAGTAAAAGCTTTCTCTGAAACAGACTTTAACAGCCAACGATGCAGTAATTGGTTTACTTTACTCATGATAAATTCAGGATAAGTTGCCCAACTTTTTTGTGACAACTTTTTTGTGACAACCAAGTATAAAATATACCACTAAACTTGATTTTTTGGGGATTGAAACAGTTAGATAATATCCTACTGAGATCGGAACTTCACTGAATCTATAAAAATATCTTGATTTTAAAGAAGATACTGTAAAGATACCATTTTGATTAGATAAATCCTCAAATTATCTTACGGAAAAAAATTAGAATTTTATGTAATAACGATCTCCATTACAAACCTTATAGATGAAATATAGACAACAATAAAAAATATACATGAATGAATGTTATTTTTAACTTGAACGCTAGGCAAAGACACTTCAAAACTATGATTAAGTGAGTAAATAGATTTGTCTAGGAATTCATTTCCAGTTTGAATTACTTAGGAAATTTATCAGGCCTATTTCGGGATAAGTTTAAATTGCAGTAGTATATCTATTTACAGTTACTTAAAAACAATAATATTCAAATGATTATTCAACAAAAAAGCGCTCTGAATCTGCAACCAATTAACCAATGCGTACGTGTTACCTTTAATTATAATGTTCACTTTACTAAAGGTCTGTTTCAGTTAGATAATCCTTTACTCGCACAAGCGATCGCCGCAGATGGGGAGACAACCCCAAAACAAGTATTAGCGGTGGTAGATGGAGGATTTTTACAGTATCAAGATGGGCTGTTAAAAAAATTATCAGTCTATGCTCAATGTTATCAAGATGTACTAACACTGAGTGGTGAGCCGATAATAGTTCCAGGTGGAGAAGCAGTCAAGAATGATTCTAGATTTATAGAGCAAATTCATCAGCGGATCAATGCAGCTGGATTGTGCCGTCACTCCTACGTTTTAGCAATTGGAGGTGGAGCCGTCCTAGACATGGCAGGATACGCAGCAACAACGGCTCACCGAGGAATTAGGCTGCTACGAGTACCGACAACAGTATTAGGGCAAAATGATTCTGGTGTAGGAGTAAAGAACGGAATCAATGCCTTCGGTAAGAAAAACTTTTTGGGTACATTCATGCCACCTTATGCTGTCTTGAATGACTTTGATTTTCTTACTAGCCTCGACGATCGAGATTGGCGATCGGGTATTGCAGAAGCAGTGAAAGTAGCGTTAATTAAAGATGCAGATTTCTTCGATTTCATTATGATTAATGCCGAGAAATTGGCTAATCGAGACATGGACATAATGGAAAGGTTAATCTATCGTTGTTCCCAGTTGCATTTAGAGCATATTGCTGGTAGCGGCGATCCCTTTGAAATGGGTTCATCGCGTCCTTTAGATTTTGGACACTGGGCTGCTCACAAACTAGAGCATTTAACTAATTACAGCCTACGTCATGGTGAAGCTGTTGCGATCGGCATTGCTTTAGATACAACCTATTCATATTTAACAGGTAAACTCTTGCAATCTGAGTGGCAAAGGGTTCTAACTACACTCAAAAAATTAGGCTTTACTTTGTATATATCGGCATTGACTGAGCAATTAGATCGACTAGACCATCCGCATTGTCTATTTAGGGGGCTTACCGAGTTCCGCGAACACTTGGGAGGAAAATTGACAATTACCCTTCTACAAGGAATCGGAGAAGGAATAGAAGTTAACCAGGTGGATTTGTCTTTGTATAGAGATGCTATTTTGATGCTGCAAGATTGGGAACTTTTGCATTAATTCTCCATTGGATGCAATCAACAGAAACGATGACTAACGACAAGCCGCTACGCTTTTTCCATTGCTTACTAGAAAAGTTTTCATTGGCGAAGTCATTGTATTTGATACCCAACACTTTAATTTGATCAAACTGAAAATCCTGAAGCTGCTAACATACTTCCTCTGTAAAGAGGTTATATGCCAAAGCACCAATACCTGAATCTTGACGTGATGTTGCTCAACTTGACAAATATAACGAAAAAGCCCTTTCTTAAACCCAAGGGGCAACTTGGTACGAGATATTATATTGTCCTGGCATGCCCGCTATTGGAAGTAACTAGCTACCCCTCAATCTATTACAAAAAGTTCACGATCCCCAGACGCAAGATATCTCGCGTAAAGTCACAGGAATAACCGATAGTTGCATCAGCAAGAAACTTGCCAGCCAAGCACTCTTTTGTCACCCCATACCCCCCAAGAATTTCAACGGCTGTTTGTGCGTTTTTGATTGCAACATCCACTGCAAAAGTCTTGGCGGCTGGTGCTTTGATTGTGGCGGCAAGTTGGGGAGAAGTTTCTGCTGTAACTGCTGCATCCCATACCACCAGTCGTGCAGCCTGGGTGTTAATCATCATATCCGCTAATTTTAAAGCCACTGCCTGATGTTCGATAATTGGACGACCCCAACTGACTCTTTGCTTGGCATAACTCAAAGCATATTCATAAGCAGCACGAGCCAAACCAACATAAGAAGCTGCCAGCCCAATAGCTACTTCTGGAAGCAACATTAGTAGTTTTCCGGCTTCTCCTTCTTGTCCAATCAGATTTTCCGCAGGGACTGGGACGTTATCTAGGCTAATCTCAGCATGATGAGAGGCTTTCCAACCAATCATCTGTGTCTTTTTGCCAAACTTAATCCCAGGTGTATCTGTTGGAACGAAAAAGATAGACAAACTTTCGCGCAATGGTTTATCCATCGCTGTACGGGCAATAATAAAGTAGGCATCCGCAATTCCAGCATTTGTGACTAACGAGGATTTTGTCCCATTAAGGATGTATGTATTGCCCTCACGCGCTGCAAAGGTCTTCATCCCAATATTGGAGTCTGGGAGCGCGCAGAACATATCAGAAGTGGCGACATTGGGTTCACTCTCTGCGGCGCTGAACAGATGGGGTTTACCGGAATTGACAAAAGATAGTATTCGTTTTTGTTGTTCTGTGGTTGCTGCCCTAGTGACAAATAGTGACATCGCTGCGGTGAGATTGAAATAACTACAAGCAATGCTGACATCCACAGCGCCTATTTCTTCCAGTACTATAGCCAAATCTATACACTTTCGCCCCACACCTCCTAACTTTTCTGGAAGCATCAAGGACGTAAATCCTAATTCAGATCCCTTATAGAACAAATTTTGGCAAAATTCCCAAGGTTCTATCTCTAGATTGTTAGACTCTTCGATTATACGAACAATAGGCTGAATTTCATTTTGGGCAAAGTCACGAGCTTGTATTTGCAATATCTGCTGTTCTTGAGTCAGGTTGAAGTCAATCATGTCTTATCCTTTTTTTCCCATATCGCCAATATCTAACTTTGTTTCAGGTATTACAAACTAAATTTTTTAACCGCATTTCCCTAGATAATCTTTGTATATAAATAGAAAAATTATTAAGATAAAATAGTTTTATAATCCACTCGGTTGTACTCACATTTATCTCCAATACCTGTGAAATATTGTCTGATATCAGATGAATGTTAACCTTAGTGCGATAATTCCCAGTAAAGGGATATATGTTCTGTGCTGTTGCTATCACTGCATCTAAGCAAATATTAATTGAAATAAAACTAGTTGAACCAGCCATATTTTGAATGAACACAGTAAATTTAAAATCTCAATTTTCCAAAACTATTAAGTTTTATAAAATCTTGAATTTCAATTTTATTAAATATATTATTCTTCCAAAAAATCCTTGATTTGTTGTGTAAATTATATAATTTATTTTATAGAAGAGACAATTCAAATTTTATGGAAACAAAAAGTTAACTGAATATCTTCTACAATTTTAAAATTTACAGTATGTAAACTGCGATCGCAATGAAGAATCCTTTGATTAACTTGTCAATTCTTTATCAGTACTGAATAATTTGCCTATACTGACCAAACCTTTGATGCCGTAAGGCGTTAAGCATAATATTTTAATCTGTAACCCCGTATTCTTTCTCGATCACACTCAACAGCCTTTCCTGAAACTCAGTCAAATATGGGCGTTTCAACTCTCCCAAACACAGAATGGTTCTTCTAGCTTGCCACCGTCTCGTAGTCTGTTAATGCGTAGGTGTAGCCCGCCGCAAGCATCACTAATCTGCTAGCCACTTGCAAACTCCGAAGGAGCAAGTTGGAGGTTGATTTACACAAAACAAGCGTAAAAAGACGCGAAGAAATGAGCTTATAGTAACTTAAAAGAAAAGGCCGAGGAATTAGTCGCAGCCCTTGAAGAAAATCCTTTTCAAAATCCTCCACCTGATGAAAAGCTGGTTGGGATTTATCAGGTGCTTATTCTCACAGGAGAAATATACAGCATCGGTTGGGATATAAGATCCTCGAATCTGAGCAAGTAGTCAAGATAATTCGTCTGTGCAGGCATTACAAGTAAGTTATCTCGTCAACCCTCCTTGGTGTTCGCAATGAAAACCTCGATGCTCCCAAGCTTGCATATCTACATCGGTAAGTTTTGTGACATTTGAGCATTGCGGTTGAATAATTTGACTTAAAATCGCCCAAAATAAGCTGCGTGTTACATCTAATCCAGTTTTAGCCCAAGATTCATGATTACCAGGAATACCCAATTCTTGAACAATCTCTGTCTCTACCCAAATACCATGAGCGCCTAAAAGAATCTGTGCCATCCATTTAGCTCTGGGTAAATGACTGGCCGAGGTAATCAACATGACTTTATGCACTCCCCAACGGCGCAGAATTGGAATACTATAATAAAAATTTTCAAAGGTAGAATTCGCGCAGTTTTCTAACCAAACGTTTTGTAACTCTGCTAATTCCGCCTGAAAAATTAACCATATACAGGGATCTGGGGAACCATGAGAAATTAAAATTGGGGTTTGTGGGTATTGTTTTGCCTGTTGGGCAACATAAGTTTCTCGACGAATACTGCCACCTAGCACAAAGAAGGCATCTATCGGCTGCGAAGAAGCAAAAACTAAGGTTATAGTAGTAAAAATCAGCCAAGCACCCAGGATAAGATACAATCCACCACTGAGTTTTTGTAACAATTGCCACAGATTAGCAGATTTTTTTTTAATAGAAATTAATGATTTGATGGTAAATTTGCGTTTCATGACTTAAGTAAGAAAAGCTGATTTTACTGCTGTTTAACAATACTGCAATTGAACGAGCAAAGTGCTATCTTATAAAAGTAATCTAGAATGCAAACATGACGCAAATTAAAGTGTCACACGCTCAGGATAGCCTTCCGGAGAAGACTAACAAAGTGAGAAATGATTGTTAATAACTAATGCAGCATTTTTGGCATCATTAAAAGGATAAAAATGATGAATAAGCATAGTTGATTCTAGGGTATAAAAACTTAAAAATTTCTGGAAAGCCTGATTGCTAAACTGTCAACAACACAATTATTCCAGCTAAGTATACATGAACCGATCTGCTAAAAGTTACTCACCGCTCCAAGTAGCCTTGATTGGTGGAGCGATCGCCACAACTGCTACCATGTCCGTGTTCGGCCCCGCTTGGACTCGTAGTGTCCGTGCTGCTCTAGCCCTACAAGACAGCCCAAAAGTGATAGTTGACCAAGTTTGGCAACTGGTAAATCATGAATATGTTGATGGTAAATTTAATCAACAAGATTGGCAAGCAACCAGGCAAAGCCTGTTGAGCAAAGACTACTCTTCTCGCGAAGAAGCATACACTGCCATCCGCGAAGCTTTACAAAAGTTGGGAGATCCTTACACTCGGTTCATGGATCCCCAACAGTTTGAAGCTCTGACTAGCCAAACGTCTGGCGAAGTCTCTGGTATCGGCGTTCGGATGGAAGTGAACGAAAAAACTCAGCGGCTCACCGTTGTCGAAGCCATAGAAAATTCTCCGGCGCTGAAAGCTGGAATCAAAGCAGGCGATGAAATTTTGGCAATTGACGGCAAATCCACTCTTAAAATGAAAGTGGATGATGCTTCTAAGCTAATCCGTGGCAAAGCGGGTACTCCCATCAAGATACGGGTGGGACGCGCAGGCCAAAATGCCTTTGATGTGAAGCTGACAAGGGCAAGTATTGAAGTCCCAACAGTACGCTATACCCTCAGACAAGAAGGGAACCGCCGCGTTGGCTATATCCGTTTGCGAGAATTTAGCGCCCACGCCGCAGACCAAATGCAACGAGCCATCCGCGATTTAAACACTAAGAAAGTTGATTCTTATGTCTTAGATTTGCGAGGAAATCCTGGCGGTTTGTTGCAGGCAAGTATTGAAATTGCTCGGATGTGGTATGATAACGGCGGAATTGTCAAGACAATAGACCGTGTGGGCAGCAGTGAAGAAACTAAAGCCAATCGTACTGCTTTGACAAATCGTCCTTTGGCGGTCTTAGTGGATGGTAATTCAGCTAGTGCTAGTGAAATCCTTACAGGGGCGCTCAAAGATAATAAGCGCGCGGTAGTTGTAGGTGGTCAAACCTTTGGCAAAGCCTTAGTCCAGTCAGTTCATGAACTCGCAGATGGTTCCGGCTTGGCTGTCACCATTGCCCATTACTACACCCCGGCGGGAACGGATATTAACCACAAAGGAATTACACCAGATATCAAGCTAGACTTAACAGAGGCACAAGAGCGTCAATTGGCTTCTAATCCAAATTTAATCGGAACTAAGAGCGATCCCCAATATGCTCGAGCGATCGCAATTCTATCAAACAACAACTTTGCCCAGCCGCCAGCAAATCAACCGACTCGACCCATGAGCCGCGCTGGTGACTTGAAATTTTAGGTGAGTTATTTGTTACCGAGTATTCACATATTATATTCCCAAATCCAGATTTTTGGAGTTATGGAAACTGCTTGATATTACCGTTCCAAGATTTTGATTTGGGAATACTAGTTAGTAATCCCATCTCCAAAATCTCAGATTTATGAATCATCAGCCAGTTGATGCAACCACCGCCACCAGCTTTTTACCAATGGTGTCGGTGGTTGTTCCTATTTATAACGGTGAGGCAGATTTAGCAGAGTTAATCAATTGTCTGTTGTCTCAAACTTACCCAAAAGACCGCGTAGAATATTTGTTGGTAGATAATAGCAGTAGCGATCGCACTCTTTCCATCCTGAAAACATCTGCCGAAAATTGCCCAATTACAATTCGCCCCTTGAGCGAAACCCAAATTAAAAGCTCTTACGCTGCTCGTAATACCGGGATTCGCGCCGCTACGGGTGAAATTATCGTTTTTACTGATGCAGATTGTCGCCCACAACCGCAATGGTTAGATGCATTAATCCAGCCTTTTGTCAACAAAGAAGTGATAATTGTTGCTGGTGAGATTTTGGCACTACCAGGCACAACTCTGCTAGAACAACACGCAGACCGTCAAGAAACTTTATCGCAAAAGCATACCCTTAACCATTCCTTTCGTCCCTATGGTCAAACAGCTAATTTGGCGCTTCGACGCATTGTCTTAGAAAAAGTGGGTTTATTTCGTCCCTATCTGACTACTGGTGGCGATGCTGATATTTGTTGGCGGATTTTGGGGGATAACATTGGGCATTTGGAATTTGCCCCAAATGCGATCGTTCAGCACCGCCACCGCGCTACACTTCAAGAGCTGCAAAGTCAATGGCGGCGTTATGGATGCTCAAATCGCTATCTGCACGAACTGCACGGTGTAGATTTAATGCGGGAGATGACACCCAAAGAATACGGCTATCGTTTGGCACGTTGGTTATTAAAGGAAGTACCAAGAGATATTAAAAAGGCGATTGCCGGTCAAGCTACCCTTGTAGATTTATTAAATACTCCCATTGGTTTGTTCACAGCTAGGGCGCGTACTGCTGGACAAAGAGACGCCAAGCTACCAGAGAATGCCAAGATAATTGCTCGACTGTAACGAAGAAAAAGGGCGTTGCTGATTCTGATTAAATATATAAATTTTGGTATAGAGAAGTTGCAGTTTTTAGTACAGCACGGTGTAAATAAGCAGACCATTGAAAAGCTCTAAAGAACTTATTCTATAAAACTTTTGACTTTTGACTTCCGCCTTGCTGTACTAGTCTCTACAAAGGTTTTGAAATCATGCAAAATCATCTTTATCACTGAATTTAATAACGCCTAAGCAAAAATGCTCTGGTAAGTCCAGAAGCATTGACTCAGACGCTTATTCTTTCCTTAGCTCACAAAATCGAATGTATCTTAAGAAGTATTTTCAAAACCAAGTAAAGCAAATATGCTGTTATTAATAAGCTTTTAACTTTAATACCTTGTATTTAATGAAATAAAAATTTCAGTAGGTAGGGCTTGTTGCCACTTAGCACTTTGGTCGTTATTAAACAAGTTTGTGGCACTAAATAGGGCTAAAAGTTGATTGCTTCCTCATTATTATAGAGAGATAAGTTAGTAAATCAAAAAACTAAGTTCTGTCATATTTATTTATAGAGTGTCCGCTCTTTCAAGTAACCTTCTCTCCTTCCCTGCTCAATAGCGTCTGAAGTCTTGAAGAAAGCATGAGGATTGCTTTCCCTGCTCTCTTAATTGACAGTTACACTTCATAGTTTTGTGAGTTGAGCAACATGAAAATGGATGGATTTAATCAACAGATAGAGGGACTATTAAAATGCTATGTAACTAAACTCAACTCACAACACGAGATGATAACAGAAGCTTTCGATGAACTTAACACCGCAATGGAAGAACTATTGATAGCTTCCGAGGAGTTAAAGGTAATACGAGCTGCAGTAGAGAAAGAGCGCCAGTGTTACCAAGACTTGTTCGAGTTTCCTCCAAACGGTTACTTGCTAACTAATACCAACGGGATAATCCAAGAGGCTAACTATGTGGCAGCAACTTTGCTCAGTGTTCAACAAAAATATTTAGTAGGCAAACCATTAATTCTTTTTATAGCTCAACAAGACCGCCAGTCCTTTAACTCTCAAATAAACAATTTGCAGGAGATACTGAACTGGGAAGTTCACCTACAGCCACGGAAATCATTAGGCGGTCTTTATAACTTTCCAATTAGTCTGTTGAAAATTGACCGTTCTTTTATCAGCCTGATAGGCACTAATAGTAAGAATTTAGAAATTATTGAGATAATTGTCACCTTAGCACACAAGCTAGGTGTGGATGTGTTTGCCGAAGGGGTAGAGACAAAAGAGCAACTATTACTTGTAAGAAAGTTAAACTGTCAATATGGCCAGGGACATTTTTTCTCAGTTCCGTTAAATAGCTCGGCAGCAGAAGCATTAATTATGGAAAATCCTCAATGGTAAGAGTTGTTTAAAATCCTGAGCATAGTTTTGTCTAGCCTATGCGCCATCAAAATTTGGCATATAGCTACTGGAAACTGCCTTACTATATTGATTGCTCAGTCTGAGCTACAACGAGCAAACTCTCCTCAGCGGTAGCCAAGGTGAAGCCATCAACTGTTGGACAACTTTGCGCCCAGCCCCTCCCTATGAAGGTGCGATTATTAATGCAGCAACAGGGTTGATGGAGGCACAGATGCGAACTTTAAAAACTTTAGAGGCGGTAGAGGTGAATTCAAGTTGCTCAATGCCTACCAACTTTCGCTAAATTGGAAAAAGGAAAACTCAAGGGAATTTTAAATGTCAGCACAATTGTTACTGGTAGATGATGAACCAGGGATACGGGAAGCCGTGAAAGACTATTTGCAAGAGAGCGGTTTCAGCGTTCAAGTCGCCAGTAACGCCCTTGAAGGTTGGGAATGGATGCAGCTGAATACACCTGATTTAGTGATTTCTGATGTGATGATGCCTCAAGTGGATGGCTATCAGTTCCTGAAGCAACTACGAGAAGACTCCCGTTTTCAAGCACTTCCGGTAGTATTTTTAACTGCTAAAGGGATGACAGGCGATCGCATTCAAGGCTATCACGCTGGTGTTGATGCCTATCTACCCAAACCCTTCGATCCAGACGAGTTAGTGGCTATAGTCGAAAATTTGCTATCCCGTCGCGCCGCTAAGGCTGCGAGTACGGGAGATGATGCTGAAACCCCCGATCTTGCTGAACTAGCCAATCAGATTGCCCAAATTAAAGCATTGTTAACTCAAAAAAATGCTATTTCCCAATCGCCAGCCCCTTTTAAAATTGATTTGACTCCCAGAGAACAAAGTGTTTTAAATTTGGTCGCAGAAGGGTTGATGAACAAAGAAATCGCCCGTCGCTTAGAAACCAGCGTCCGCAATGTCGAAAAATACGTCAGCCGTTTGTTTAGTAAAACTGGTACCAATAGCCGTACAGAGTTAGTTCGTTTTGCTCTAGAACATGGTCTTGCTAAATAGGTATTGGGCATTTGAGCATTGGGCATTGGGCATTGGGCATTGGGCAAAACAGTTCCGTTAGCGTCAGCGGGGCGTTTAGCCCGTTTCGAGTTCCTCGGCAAGCGAGTAAAGAAGTGAGATTCCCCACTCAGCACTCAGCACTCAGCACTCCTGAAGGGCATTGGTCATTTGTCAAGAATTATTATTCTCTCCTGCTTTCCCTGCTCCCTTACTCCTGGGTAATCGGTAATAGGTAACTGGCTGCTAAACCATGACCTATTACCAGTAATAGATAAAACATAAGTATTTCAGCAAATCAGGCACTTAGCTTAAGCAAAAAGCTAAAAGAAAGGTGATTTATTTTTACTTTGATCTTTTAGGTTTTCATTTGATTTGCACCTGTTGTCTAATTCCCCATCTGTAAAGACACAGGGTTTTATTATTCTGCAATGTTTTGATAAAAACTCGGTAAAATGCACCCAGCTGAATTTGCTTTCAGATTCTACCAGTACCCTTTGCTACAAAGCTTTTAATAGCGGAAACTGTTCCTGGGACTTTGTGCTGCTAAATAAGACTTTCACAAAGTAGAAATCACAATATTTTATGAATTCTACTTACTGCTTAGTTTTTATGGCAACGGGGGTATGGGATCAACATTTAATTTGATGCCAAATTCACGGTTTTCACTACTTAAATTACACATTTAGGTTGGAGAATTTTCCGCGACATTACGTAAGCGCATTAGCTGACGCCGCATTTGAGGCGAGGCTTTAAACTCTGACACTTCCTGGGCTTTAACAGACGCTTGTAGCGTTTCTAGAAAGTCATCAGAACCTTCTGTTAAAGCATCAAGTAGCACCTGTAAAAGTTGCTCGCGATCGCTCAATAGACTCTTTTCCTCAATCAACCGGAATTTGAGATGTATTTCACACTCATAAACACCTACTTCGAGATTATTTACCTGGCGTGGTAATGCTTTGGAGTTCATAGCTTATTGAGATTCCTTTACTTGGTTGTTATGAGGGTAAGGAGGTAGATGTCCAGCAAAAATTCTTTATATCCTTTTTGAATCCAAAGTGCTTGAATTAAGAATTTTTCTTCATCAATCACCTTTGTATTCTATTTCACTCTCTTATGGTGGATTTTCAAGCTAGATTTTCAGTGTCTAGATTTTGACGTTTCTGCGCCAGATGTAGCTTATGGTAAGCCATAACTATTATTCAGTTTTTAAGATTCTACACAATAAAGTTTCTGTAAGAAGTTGTTCAACCTTTTTAAAGGTTTTTACATCAACTTTATGTGAACGTCAATAACAGTTTGACTTGTTACTCGAATTTTAGTGTTTCTACGTAAGTAAAACCGCTTATTTTTTTTGAGTTTCTTAAAGCCAGCGGTCGATGTAGCGCTATTGCGTGAAATTACTTGATGTACGTTTTTTGCAATAGAAAATTCAGGATAAATTGATGAGCATAATTATTAATGTCAAAACTTTTGTTCTTTAGAAAAAAATGTACACAGAACAAATTATTCCTCCCAAGTGCCTCTCCATACTGTCTTCTGGGCTTAGTCGAGTAGAAAAATCTTAGCAGTAGGTCAGATTAGTACACCAAATGAAAATACTTAACCCATTAATTTTTACAGAAAAATAATTCGACTACTGTCAGTACTAGCAGTTAAATATATCTTCAACTCATAACAGAAGTAGCAAACTCATCAGTAAAGGTGATATTTTTACTTATGCCCATTCAATATACCCTTTTGAAACTGCATTCAAAGCTTTGAAATTGAGAGCATTCAAGCTTGGATATTAACGTCTACAATAATTTCAGTGTAATTCACGCAAATCTTACACCTTTTTATGGATAACCCGATGCTGCTCAAGTCCACAACCCGGCATATCCGCATTTTTGCAGGTGAAATCGACCGGGATGGCGATTTAGTTCCTAGTCAACAAGTCTTAACCTTAGATGTTGACCCAGATAACGAATTTAATTGGAATGAAGATGCACTACAAAAAATTTATCGAAAATTTGATGAACTAGTAGAAGCATCTAGTGGCGAAGACCTCACAGACTATAACTTGCGCCGTGTAGGGTCAGATTTAGAGCATTATCTGCGATCGCTTCTGCAACTCGGCGAAGTCAGTTACAATCTTTCTGCCCGTGTTACTAACTACAGCATGGGAGTCCCTCAAGTTGCCATTGACGACAAACAATAAGCCAATGAGTTGGTATCGGGCTGGCTGAACCCTTCTGTACGAAGAGTGCTGAGTTAAAAGTGTCTCGGCTTAGAGTGAAAAGATTCATAAGTCTACTTCTTAACTCAGCACTGGCTCAACTCTAGCTATCCGCTAACGGCAGTCCTCAAGAGATTTTTAGAGCCACTAGATTTATCAGGTACTTTTGCCAAAATTAATATTTGCTATTCTTAATTCTTAAATTAAAGTTAATTCTTGCTATCCTACTTATAAACTAAATAAATACCAACATTCTCTGCCTGTTAATGATGGGGTAATTTAGCAAAAACAAATCGCGCAGTTATGCTTGGGTTATGCTGTGGTGACAGGGTTGGAGTTAGTTGCTTTGGCGATAGAGAGTCACAGGGCAATAAAAGCTATGATTAGGCTGTAGGGTTGAGTTAGGAGCGTATTTTTTGGATCGGATAAGTATTAGCACCTGCTGATATCCGTCGGCTAAAATCATCATCTAAAGTCTGGGTATGTCAAGTTTAAGAAAGATGAGCGGTCTAGATTGTCCCTACTAATGCTATTAAAGAAATTGCCAATCGCTGATCGGTGCGAAAACTATGGAAAATGACGCGGCAACGCTCTACTGTCCAAACGAAAATTGTCAGGCTGCCAACCCCCTGACTCACAAGTTTTGCCAGCGATGTTCCACGCCCCTACCCAAAAATTATCTCTGGGCTGTGGTAGATAGCCCAAGTGTGGGTAGCCCTGGAGAAATATTAGCCGATCGCTATTTAATCCTTGATAAATTTGTTCTTTTAGATACGAAGCCTGGTTTATTAGCGCTAACGCCTGAATTAGATAATTTGCAGCCTCTAAAAGCCTACCTGAGATTGATTCCCTACCGTTTACACGTACCGCAGGTATATGGAGTGCTTTTTGTTGCTGACGAGTCTTCCCACCGAGAAATATTACTCTTAGAAAAACCGCCACTATTAGTAGATGACACTATCCAACAAGTACATTTAGGCAGCGAGTTAACCACCGCTTGGCGTGATGCAACATCAATGCGCCAACTAAATTGGTTATGGCAAATAGCTCATCTGTGGCAACCTCTGGTAAGTGAAGGTGTCGCTTCTAGCTTACTTGACTCTTATGTATTGCGGGTAGAAGGGTCGTTAGTACGTTTGTTGGAATTGCGTTTTGACAGCGCTACATCACCAGAATTGCCGCAATTAGGTGAATTTTGGCAACAGTTGGTCAGCACTGCCAAACCAGCGATCGTGGAATTTGTCGATCGCGTTAGCCTTGCTTTAATTCAGGGAGAGATTAATTCAACCGATCAATTAATCGGAGTTTTAGATCGGGGACTGGCTGGGTTAGGGCGATCGCAAACACCCACCATCCAAATTATCACCAAAACCGACACTGGGCCAAGTCGCCAACGTAATGAAGATGCCTGTAGCCCCCCCAGTGGAACTTTGGTGAGCAAACCACCCCAGCCAACAGCCTTAGCAATTGTCTGTGATGGCATCGGTGGACACGAGGGCGGCAATGTGGCCTCAAATTTAGCCATTGAAACAATCCAGCAGCAGGTACAGCAACTAACAAAGGTTCCTTACGACCACATAGACCCTTCACTGCTGCTGAATGACCTAGATAAGGCAGTGGCAATGGCCAATGACAAAATCAGTCAGCGCAACGACGGTGAAAATCGCCAAGGGCGTCAACGCATGGGCACGACTTTAGTCATGGCATTGCCTGTTGCTCATGAAATGTATATTACTCACGTTGGCGATAGTCGTGCCTACTGGATTACACGTCACGGCTGTTATCAAGTTACCCTCGATGATGATGTCGCCTCCCGCGAAGTGCGACTAGGTTATGCCATTTACCGCGAGGCAGTGCAACAGAGTGCGGCTGGCTCTCTCGTCCAAGCTTTGGGGATGGGTTCTAGCACTTCATTGCATCCTACATCGGCACGGTTTATGCTCGATGAAGATGCTGTTTTTCTACTCACATCGGATGGTTTGAGTGACTTTGATCGGGTGGAGGAGTACTGGGAAACAGAAATCTTGCCGATTTTAGTTGGGGAAGCAAATATAGCAACTGTTGCCAATCGATTAGTCGAAATTGCTAATACTAAAAATGGACATGATAATGTCACCGTCGCTTTAGTTCACTATCAAGTCCAATATTGGGAACCAGAAATCACCATCAAAGCAGTGATTCCAGAGAGTTATTCTGCCAAAACTGTTGATTTAGCATCTAAAGCGACAGATGCGACAGTTTTAGGCAGCCCAAACCATAAAACTCAGGTGATTCCAGACACTGAGCCTGCTAAATCTCGCCAATTCCCCCTACAGTGGATAGTTCCATTAATATTTGTGGTCGCAGCAGGTTTTTTAGGATTGTTCGTCAAGCAACTGCGATCGCCATCAGGGGCTTCTCCAATTTTTTCCAATCCGTTACAAACTCAAAATCCTGCCATCGAAACAACACCTACACTGCGATCGCTAGCTAATCTTTCTCCTGGCTGGGTAATTAAAACCAATAATGACATATCCTTGGGAAACAACCAATCACTCCCCCGTGGGACGTTTTTAGAAGTTATTCAGAAAAAATCAAATCCAAATCCTGCTTCTGGCAGTTTTTTGGTGTCTATGCGAGTCTGTGCCAATAATAAAAGTACACAAACTCCAGTTAATCCGAATAACCCAGCTGTAACTACCTCAGTTCCACCAAATTCAAAACCTTTGCCAGCAACAGCATTGCTAAACTCCTCCCAACTCAACCGTTTTGGCGTTGTTTTACAATCAGACGCAGCAAATCCATGTAGAAATGTCACCCAACCGCGAATTACCGAACCATCTAACACCAGTCCAACTTAATCAAATACTCGATAAACTGGTAAAAACCTGGAATAATAACAGGTAACAATCAGAGTAAAAAACTTACAAGGTCAAAAAAGTAGAAAATTTTCACCTTGGAAAATTGTTATTTGAAATTATTTTTTTAGCTTTTAGTTTAATGAATCCATGCAATCCCTGAATTTGGCGATCGCCCGTCTCGTAAATACTGGCACAGACAACTTCGCAATTTGGGTGGTCAAGGCTCCGTATCCCAGTGGCTACGTTTTACGTGACTGTGTATGGCCTGTTGAACTGACCCAAGTCTGGCAAGAATGGCAGCAGATGTTTGCTGGTCATGGTCGCCTAGATATTTCCCCAAACTCAACATCTCAAAACGCCAACCCATTGCCTATAGATTGGATTTCATCCCCTTCAGGTCAAACTACTAGCCCCTACAGCAGTCGTCTGATGCAATATTTAGGAATGAATTTATGGCGCTGGGTATTCGACGGGCAAATTCTTGGTAGTCTAGAACGCAGTCACGGTATGGCTATGGGTGAGCATACACGTTTGCGCTTTCAACTAGAAATTCGCGACCCGGATCTGATCGCTTTCCCTTGGGAAATTATGCAGCGCCAGCCTGGTCAATCGGCGATGTCTCTGTCGCAAGATTTGCTATTTAGTCGCACCACCACTGAAGTTGACGCGTTACCGTATTTGCGAACTGACCAAGCTTTAAGTATCCTGCTGGTTTTAGGTCATGATCACAAGCTGCAACTAGAACAAGAAGCTGCTATATTACAGCAAGCTCTTGCAGATACGCCTGATAATGCCCAAAGATATGCACCTTGTATCGTGAATCAACTCATTCAACCAACTCCACAACAGTTGATTGATGAATTAGAAACTAAAGAATATAATATTTTCTTTTACGCTGGACATGGTTTGCCAGACCCAGATGGAGGGTTACTGTTTTTGCGACCAGATATGCCCCTCAATGGCATAGAATTGGCGCAAGTATTGACCCGTACGGGTGTGAAACTAGCGGTTTTTAACGCCTGTTGGGGCGCACAACCAGCCGCGATCAATCATCAAGCTATCCCTGCCAGCAGTTTAGCAGAAGTACTGATTCGTCAAGGTGTACCGGCAGTTTTGGGGATGCGCGATGAAATCGCTGACCACGAAAGCCACAGTTTTATTCAAGCTTTTACCGAAGCTTTGCGATTGCACAAGCCAATTGATGAAGCCGTAGCACTGGCTAGGCAAGAGTTGTTAACGCTGTATAAATTTAATCAACCTGCTTGGACTTTGCCTGTTCTTTACCTGCATCCAGATTTTAATGGCGAACTCATTAAGAATCTGGATGAAGGTATTACGGAACTACCAGATACAGCCATTCCTGATGTAGGTTCCTCGCTTCCGATTGCTTCTTTGCGATCACTCACTCCCAAAGGTAAAAGCTGGCCACTGCGTTATGGAGTTACCCGGATCGGCCGCACGACGAGAGACAATGATATCGTCATCCCCGAACCATCTGTGTCCAAACGCCACGCCGAAATCTTCTGCCGCAACACTCTTACTGATGCTACACTGATGCGAACTTATTACTTGCAAGATTTTTCCACCTACGGGACAACCTGGTTTTTAGGCCCTAATGGCTGGCAACAAATCCTCCGAGAGGAAGTCCCTTTGAAATCGGGAATGCAGTTAAAGTTTGGAAGTGCTAGAGGTGAAACCTGGGAGTTTGTGATTGAAGACTCATAGCAGAGCTATTGCGTAAATGAATTTGAGTCTTTAGCATCAGCTTTCAAAATCTGTTTTTTTTGGAGAAAAAATCAACTTTTTTTGCGGAAATCTCCTCTTAGAACTTGTAGCTGTCAATACCACCAAATAATCATCAGGTAAGAAAATATGGCTCACAAAATTAACGGCTCAGATACTTTCTCTTCTTTGCCATCTCAAGTAGATTTAGAGTTATTAGAAGCTTTACTAGAACCAGAGGATGCTAACTATCCCTGGAATCCAGGTGATGAGGAATCAGAAGCTTATTTTCAGGAACTAGAACAACAGTTCGGAATAGAAGATTTGCAAGGCGTTGAACTAATGAGGCGATCGCAAGATTTTTACGGACATCTAGATACACTTTGGTCTAGTATTACTTCTACATTTGACCATAATGATAGCCTACAACAGTCAGTAGTACTTAACCTTCAAGAAACATTACGTACTAATTTTTCCGCCTGTGTCCCCCAAATATTGCTCAACACCATCGCCACCAAAGCTGCTGAGATATTTGCGGTTCGCCAATTAATCAGCGAGCAACTCGTTGAGTGCGTTCAGACAGTACTACCAACTTGGGGAACAGAGGATCTGATCGTTTTGGCTCGTCCTTTTGCTTACGCTATGCGCAGTAGCGAATCGCAAAACGCGGTATCTGCACTCAGTAATCTTCAAAACAGCGAGTGGACAGCTTTATCAGAAGTAGAGAAAGCAAAGGTTAGTTTAGCGATCGCTTCTTATGCTTTTACTGAACTTAACAAGTCTCAACCTGAACTATGAATGGTGAATGGGGACTAGGGAGTAGGGAATAAAAAAAATTTTCATTACATGTTGTGTTCGTGTAATCCGCGCTTTGCCTTCACTTTTTTCAGAGGTGTCTATTGCAAAGATGTTGGTTTCCCTTACGCAAAGATATAGAGTCGAAAATCAAGACTTTTGCAAGAAGAAGTTTAGTGTTTTTTATTTTTGTAACTATATTTACCCCATAATAAGTTAAGAGTACGCTGATTTTCAAATTAGGCCATCTATCCCAAGAGGTAAATACTCAAGCATTGCTTGTTCTCCCCCTGCTCCCCTGCTCCCCTGCTTCCTCTATTTTGGGCCAAGAAATCGGGTAGCAAAATTTTGCGATCGCGTCGGTGACAGTGCCCGTGCCTTGAGAATTGCCGCCATCAAAAAGGCGTAAGATAACACTCCAACAACTACCAACAGTAAGGCATTGATTGACCCTGTAGCATTCCAAAGAGCGTGGAGCGCAGAGGCACTCAGATAACCAATAGACAGAATTTGCCAACTTCTACTGGGTTTGAGGACAGCCAACCCGATAAAATAACCCAGGTAGCCACTATAAGCCATGTGTCCGGCTACAGAGCCTAAAATTCGCGGAATTAGCAGTTGTAAACCTGCCAGTTGACCAGCAGCCCCTATACCCACCTGTTGCGTGACATTTTGAGTAATATCCGGCACATACTGACCGAGGGTTTCCAAGAGAGTGAAGCCCACAGCAGAAGCTGTACCTAGGAGAATACCATCTAGAGGTTCCCAAATACCGATGCGTTCTCGCCAAGGTGAAGATAATATTCTACCGATGGCAAAAGCCCCTAGTACAGGTAATGCCTTGAGTAATTCCTCCATCAACCCAGCGCCAAAAAACATCCGCACCAGTAACTCTGTGAAGGTGATAGATTCTTGGGGTGTGGGCAAGCTTCCAGGCAGGATGCCGCGAAATACGAAAATAAATAGATCCAACAGCGGACTGAGCAAAATCAGGATTGTACCCAATGACGTAGCCATTAGCACCCACCAAGGCTTCTGTTTGCCGCAAAGTTGGTAAACAAAATAGTAGGCAGCGAAGGCGATGTAACTTGCTACAATCACTTGATTAGCCTGGGGCCGACCGACTGTAGCAAACATCAGCACCACAAAAATTACGGTCAGTATTCCCGGTACAAGGTAAGCTTTACTAGTTAAATCTTTACCAGTGGAAATAATCGGAAAAAGCTGAGTGAAGCTAACAGAATCTGGCTGCTTTAATTGCGTGTGGTTGTGGTAGTTCGTCGCCGAAGGCAGTGGTGTAACTTGGTTGACTGTCGTCGCCGGAGTCAGTGAGGTATACTCATACTCAAAAATGTATTGCGGCCCATCAGCACCTAGAGAAATGCGATCGCCTGGGTGCAATTCCTGACATTCATATAAGCGTTGTCCATTCAAATAAGTGCCATTAGCACTATTCAAGTCACAAAGCACCCAGCTAAATTTGCTCTCTGGGGATAGAGAGAGGGGACGAACCACTGCATGACGACGAGATACCATTCGGTACATCATGGCATCCAAGACAACTTGGCAGCTGGGGTCGCGTCCAATTACCATCTCTTTACTGGGGGGCAGCGAGTAGCGAGATTCTGCTCCAAAAGCTGCCCCATTACCAGACACTAGCCGCAGAAATGCATTATGTCTTGCGTTTTTGCCTGTCATCGATAAGAAGTGCGTTTCTAAACTAATTCTTCACATAATTTGGCGGCAGGACTAACCTTAGCCACATTAACAGCAGCATTGCTAAATCCACTATAGCTTCACTTCCTGCTAAGAAATTTAAAATTCTCGATGCAAAATTTCAAATTGTTTCACCTCATGTAAAGAAGTATTCCATCTGCTGAGAGTTTGTCCTAAAACTGGCTTGTTAAGCGGATAAATCAGATTGTCTCAATGCTCTACTTTTGACATCGTAGCGGCAAATTAAACCCACTGCAAATTATTAAAAAATAGTATTTTTTACTGCATTTAGTTCTATTTCAAAAATATATAATTTTCAGTCGTATATTGTGAGCCAGTACGGTTTTCTCCTAAAGGGAGAGGCTATCGCCTTTCCTTCTGTACGAGATGCTACGCGAACGCATCCCGTCTCATAGAAAAGCGGTAGCGACGTAAGAGCGTCACCTGAAAGGTCACTTGTTTTTGCCACTGATAATTGACTAAGCTCTTTTAGAGTGGAGAGTAGGTAAAGAAACTATTCTGAAGTCTTGAATCAAAAGATATCCAGTATTTTGCCTCAAACAACTGTAGCCAGTTCTGGGTGTTCAATCTTAGTTCCAAGTACTGTGAGGAATTCTGCTAGCCAATGCGGGTGAGCAGGCCAAGCTGGTGCTGTCACCAAGTTACCATCAACTATTGCTCGATCGACAGAGATATCAACATAGATCCCTCCAACATTCTTGATATCTGGGCTACAAGCAGGGTAGCCAGTACATCTTTTACCTTGCAGTACATCAGCAGCTGCCAATATCTGCAAGCCGTGGCAGATGGCAGCAATCGGTTTATTCGTTTGGGCAAAGTGACGGGTGATTTCTAGCACCTGCTGATTCAAGCGGATATATTCTGGTGCCCGTCCTCCGGGAATGACTAAGGCATCGTAGGTTGCAGTTTCTATTTCTGCAAACGTAGTATTTAAAGTGAAATTGTGTCCGGGTTTTTCGCTGTAAGTCTGATCTCCTTCAAAGTCGTGAACTGCTGTCCGCACCCAATCGCCAGCTTTTTTGTCAGGGCAAACTGCATGGACAGTGTGTCCTACCATTTGCAACGCCTGAAAAGGAACCATCACTTCATAGTCTTCTACATAATCGCCAACAAGCATCAAAAGTTTCTTTGCAGCCATATTTTGTTACCCTCATCTTTTGTCAATAGTTGTTTATAGTGGTTGCCAGGTGCGTGACGTGAAGTAAATATTGAAATCACTCTGGCAATTCATGGAGAGGAGAGATAAAGCTGTGCTTTATGCAGGTGAGGTACAGCTTAACCCCACTTTTATTGGAAAACGCTATATAAAGTAAATATTAGTTTAGAGTCAGCTATTTTAGGCGTTAGCATCCCCATGAATTTTTGATACATTACAACACATTTAGCTTTGTAATGTTATTAGACCGAAAAGTTTTCCAGAAGCCTTATCAGTCCATTATTTGCACTTAAAAGTACAAAGAGCCAAAATTAGCTTTAAATCTGCCTTTCAAAAACTTTTGTTGTGGGTGGACGAATAGAGCGATGTCTACGACAAGCCCTTCTCTACGAGAGGCTGCGCCAACGGGTTCGGGAGTGACGCTCCTGCGTCGCTAACGCTGCGCTAACGACGGGAACCGCCATCGCTCTTAGCGTCTCCCCTTGGGAGAAGACTGCGACTCCCTCACCGCTAAGAGCGTCTACGCAAAACTGTCATAACTCCACACACCTAATCGTATTTTTCAAAACAAAGCCGATTGCTTGAGAATTAGTTTATATAACTCTGTTTAGGAGAATAATCATCTTTCTGCTTGTGTTTGCGATACCACCACATCACAAAGCCAGTGATAGATAAAATTAATGGAGCCAGACCAACGAAGATGTAGAGAATACGGGTAGGTAAGCCGCCGAAAGTACCGTAGTGCAGTGGCTCAAAGGAATTGAGAATCTTGTCGCCTAACGATGCCTTTAACGAATTCTCAACTCGTAAAACCTGACTGCTGTATCGATTCAGATAGACATTGCTCATGCCGTATTCCTCTCGCTCTTGGGGGAGCTTCATCCGCAATCGTAAAGGAGCTTTCGGGTCTGTCGTTAAGTCAATGCTCCGCAATGCTCCATTGGGTAGGGCAAGTTGAGCTGTTACCATCTGCTGGCTCAGTGGTAAAGGAGATTGATTTGCGATCGGCTGGGAAACGAGTTCAGGCAGCAATGGACTAAAGGTAATGGCACGAATCAGTGGGTCAACATAGCCCAAATTCCAGGCAAATCCAGTGAAAAATGTGAACAGTAAAAATATAGCGGTAGTAATACCAAACACCTTATGCAGATCGAAGTTAAAGCGCTTGGGGTGGGCATCCCACTTAATTTTGAAGCCTGCCATCAGCTTGCGCCAACCGGGCCACAAGATAATTCCCGCGATCGCAACAATGCACATCACCAAGCCCACGAAGCCAGTAATCTGTAAACCCAGATCGCCCAATTTCAACGAGGTGTGGAGTTCATAAACAACCTGGAGAAAGCGCTGTACGGCACTGGGATGCAGACTGTTGCCCAGAATTGCCCCTGTGTAGGGGTTGACGTAGACTTCTACCCAATCATTGCCCGGAACTGAGATGATGACATTAAAAAAATCGTCCGGTTTAGTTGGGAAATAAACCCTTTGCAATGCCATTTGAGGCTGGTTGCCATAGGCAGCTTTGACAAGATCCAAGATAACTTCCAACGATAAACGATTGCCGTGGGGTAAGATAGCGCCAAACTGTTGATGTCGTTGAAAGTCATTGATTTCGCGCTGGAAGACGATCAGGCTTCCAGTTATGCTAACCAAGATGGCAATCAATGCGATCGCAAAACCCAGGATGCGATGCAGAGTAAATACAATGTTACGTAGTTTTTTATAACTCAAGATAGACGCTCCTTTTTCGTCCATTTGATTTCAAACTCGACTTGTGTGTACGCGGTAGCTCCAATACATCGGGGAGGGTTAGCATGGGGGTCAAAAGGTCACTGAAATTGTTCCCTGTACAGTAAATGGTGCTTGGGGGAAGGTGAGGTAGCCGTTTGATTCGTAATATTTGACATCAAAAATGTTCTTAAAGTTGAGTCCAACTTGCCAGTTACTTCGTTTGTAGGAGATAGAAGCATCGGTTCTAACATAGGAAGGAAGGATAAATTGCTCGCTTTGGTTAGCAACGCGATCGCCTACAAAAAAGAACCCTGCACCAAACTGTAATCCTTGCAAGTTACCCTTTTGAAATTCATAAGTTGTCCATAAACTCGCACCATGATAAGGTGCATTTTCTAAATGCTTACCTTGGACTGTTGGGTCGTTATCTTTGCTAACGTAAGCATCATTGAGAAAACCAGAAGTAATAACCTTCCAATCTGGTAAAATCTCCCCTGCTACATCCAATTCAATCCCTCGACTTTTCACTTCTCCTAGCGCGATTACGTATTGAGGATTGTCAACGTCTATAGTGGCAATATTTGTTTTAGCAATGTCATAGGCTGCGAGGGTTGCTGAAAGTCGTTTATCAAACAGTTCCGCTTTGATGCCAATTTCGTACTGAGTCCCGCGAGAAGGCTCTAGTAACTCATTGTTTACTGTTCTGCTATCTGGGTCTACTGAAAAGGAGCGACTGTAGCTAGCGTATAGCGAAATGGGTTCAATTGGTTGATAAACAATGCCTACACGCGGTGAAAAGGCATCAAAGTAATATCTAGACTCGTCTGGTTCGCTACTGATACTGATGTCAGGTATATTTTCACTGTCTGAGTCAATAAAATCATATCTACCACCTACAAGCAACTTCAGATTGGGCAGCAATGTCACTTGGTCTTGTAGGTAAATTCCTTTGGTATCAGTTGTGCTATTGTCCTGGTTTTTTTGTCACATAATTCACCACTCCACCTGGCTCTAACTGACCATACAGCACTGAAGCGGGGCCTTTGAGTACTTCCACTTGTTCAATGTTGGCACCATTAGCAGGAAGTAAACCAGTAAACCCATCTACCAAAGTACCGGCGAAAAAACCGCGAATATTGACATCACCTAAACTATTGCCATAGCCCGATACGCCTGTAGTACCGGACACATTACGAACAGCATCGCTTATACGTGTGATTCCCTGATCCTTGATTATTTGCTGAGGAATCACCTGAATCGACTGAGGAATATCACGTAAAGGTGTATCAGTCCTAGTTGCAGTTGATGCATCTGGCACAGTATAACCATCTTGCTCACCTGTCACTACAAGTTCAATCGGTTCATCACCCTCAGAGTCAGGTTGACTTGGCTTAGTGGGAGTTGCAGGCTGTTGTGCTTGTGTGGAAGGTGCTGCGCTAGCAAAACTAAGAATCAAACCCTCGTCAGGATTGTCAAACAACTCTACAGTCGGTACATTCGCCTCACCAATCACTGTCACTCGAATAGTATTAATATCCAAGTTTGCTACCGTTATCTCGGTAATACCTGCAACTGGCTGCTCTGAACGAAATGTAAATGCTTCACCTGAAGGTAAGCGCAGTTGGGCGTTGGGAATATCAGCAATAAAGTTATTGCCGGAACTGCGATTCACCACTTGCAATTTTTCACCAAGGGAGGTCTGTAAAATCACTTCTAAACCCTGCTTAGTGGGATTAGCCTTAACTGCCGTCACTGGCACAATTTCTGAGGTAGGTATTATTTGTGGTGCTGGCGACTGTACTAGCTCATGAGCGCTAGTGTTAGTCAGTTCTATTTCATTGAGTCTTGGAATCTCTCTAATCGTTCTAGAATTGCGTAATACCGATGCAACAGATTTATCCTGTGCTTGTTTGTTCATTTCAGCAGCAGTTGTACTTCTTGCAACGCAGAACCAAATAGAGCTTGTCACCAAAACAATCTTCAATATCTGTTTTAACACTATGTAATACCCCTACACCTACTCTCTACTTACCACTACTCTCAACAAAGCAGCAAATAGCTGTTAGTTACTGAGATTGGCAGTCAGCTACTTGAGAATAAACATTACAGGAAATGACTCAGCAATTGCAAATAATTCTCAAATTTTTCCCTAAGTACAGCCCACCATAAAAAAGGTTTGGAATTCGATTTTCTGTAGGTTGGGGAGCCACTGCGTTGGACGGGTTTCCCGGCTTAAAGCAAGTGGCGTTTAAGGAACGAAACCCAACATCCCTGCGTTTGTTGGGTTAAGCAGAGCAAAACCCAACAAAGAGTTAGGATTTTCAATCCCTATTAATGGTGACGTGTACTAAGGGAGTTAATAGATACAGTAGATCAAAAAGCTTTGCGATGGCTGCGGCGGGCGTAGCCATCGCTCTGTAGATTTTTTCTTTTAATGACTATTGACTAATTAAAGCAGATGAAATTCTGCGATCGCTCTGTTAAAGTTTTTGCTTTCATGTCCTGGCTGACTGAGTTTAATCAAAGCAAAACGCTGTAAGGGCGTTAAAGCTGCCCAATTTTGCGGTGTTAGGGTTACACCTATTTCTTGAGCTTTTTCCTGAAGGTTAACTGGTACAGTGGCAGAGTCTAACCATGCCGGATGAGGCTCGATGGGCAATTTTTTAGTTGGGATACCTGTGCGTTGTATGATTAATTGCTCGATATATTCGCGGTAAGACTGAATTTCCGTTTCTGTAGTGCAAGGTAATTCGACTAAGGCTTGACGCTCATCTGTCGTCATTTGATTCCAATCAGACAATTTTAGCTTGATGCCACAGGTATCTAATTTACAACGCACCTGCATGGGGATGCAACGCAGAGAATCAACAAAGTCTGCTTCAAATTGAAAGAAATCTGTCACGTCGCTTCGCTCCGAATTCAAAATTTAAAACTTGTATTGAGCTTGTCAAGTCGAAGTATTCAAAATTCAAAATTAATAATTTATACTGTTGCTTGACAAACCCAAAATTGCTATGCCCCTAAGAGTGGTCTGTATTCCATGCAATTGAGAGCCGCTATAGTTTGTTCGCTATTTTATTTAACTTGCATCTTTGGAATTACTGAGACGAATTATTAAATAACTAATTGATAAAGCAAGAATAGCTATACCTAGCCCAATTATATCAATACCTGGAACTTTTTCTAAGTCAAGAATAATAATTTTTCTAGCAACAGCTATTAAAGAAGTGACAATAACTAATTCAACCTGAAAAACGTGTCGTCGGAGATAGGCGGTAATATTTTCTAAGATTTCTAAAGCAATTAAAATATTTAAAAATAAACCAAAAATTTTATACAATATTAAGTTAAATTTTCCATAAGGGACTGTAAATAACTCTTTAAAAATAAAGATTCCTAAATCTCCAATCGCTACCAAAATTACAATCACCATAAAAATAGATAGAGCTTTAGAAACTAGCACTTCTATGTTTTCAATGATGTGCATGAAGTTCTCATCTTTGGTCGCTGTTAAAATTCGCCTCATTAACTTTTTCATCTGCTGCACCCAATTCTAAAATAAAACAAAATCCTATAGATAAATCTAGAGGATTAAAAAAAGATGACTTGCCAATATTTGGTAAGTTTTCTGTCTATTTTTTATTCTTTATCCATCGCTAAAATAGACGTTAGTAAAACCTCTAGTAACTAGAGATTTAGCCTCTTTAGATATGGTAATTGGTAACAGTCAAAATTAGAGAGTTAGAAAAAATGATAATAACTATTGACTATTGATTATTGACGAAATTACATATTGCTGGTTATAAATTACTACTTTGCAGCTTACGATTGTAAGGACTGGAGTTGATGATTTTTGGTTGTAACTTCCACAGAAATTGGGATTAACTGCACTGCACAAGCTTTTAATTCTGGTTGCAGCGAATCGGGGCAAGATTCTGGATGGGTGAGGGCGTTGGCTTCGGCATTATCTGCCCACAGTGAACCCCAGTGCATGGGGACAAAAACTGTACCAGGCGCGATCGCTTTTGTGACTTTAGCAGGAAACTTCGCTTTACCCCGACGCGATCGCACTTCCACATCCATACTATCGACAATACCTAACCGAGCAGCATCACGGGGATGAATTTCGATAAACGGTTCGGGATGCATTTTGCAAATTTTTTCAATTCGACCGGTGCGTGTCTGCGTATGCCAGTGTCCGTAAAGTCGTCCATTAGTTAGGACAAACGGATAATCTGGGTCTGGTGGTTCTGCCAATCCCTTGGAGTAATATGCCCCAAATCGAGCGCGTCCATCAGGGGTGTGGAAGCGCAAGTTAGTGTATAGTCTTTTGCCAGAGGGATTAGCAGATGCTTCTCCCCCTACTTCCCCTGCTTCTCTGTTCCTCCTGCTCTCTTCAGGATGAGGCCATTGAGTCGGGCCTTCTGTCTGTAATTGCGCGTGACTGATACCTGTCATATCGCAAGGGCGAGTTTTAGTTAGTTTGACAAACTCAGCGTAAACTTCAGCAGAGTTAGCAAAGGCAAACTCTTTCTCAAAACCTAATCTACGTCCAACTTCAGCAAAAATTTCCCAATCGGCTTTAGCTTCTTTTGGCGGTTGGCGGAATGCTGAACACAGAGTTACCACTCGTTCAGAATTTGTCATCACGCCAGTTTTTTCACCCCACTGGGCTGCTGGTAGCAAAACATGAGCGTAAGCAGAGGTTTCTGTAGGATAATATGCTTCTTGGTAAATAGTGAAAGGCGATCGCAACAATGCCTTTTTAGTTCGCTCTAAATCTGGCATACTCACCGCTGGATTAGTCGCTGCAATCCACAGTAACTCTACAGCGCCATTTTCCAACCCAGTAATCATATCCCAAGTAGTCAAACCGGGATTGGGCGAAATTTGTCCTGGCTTGAGTCCCCAAAACTCTTCAACTTCTGCACGATGCTGGGGATCTTTCACCGTCCGATAACCGGGTAATAAATGCGCCAAACCTCCGGCTTCCCGTCCTCCCATCGCGTTCGGCTGACCAGTCAGGGAAAAAGGGCCAGCCCCAGGTTTGCCAATCTGTCCAGTCATCAGGTGCAGGTTAATAATAGTTCTTACCTTAGCCGTCCCTTCTGAGGATTGATTCACACCCATTGACCACAAAGACAATACCCGCTCAGATTGACCCCAGTAATGTGCTGCTGTTTCTAAATCTTCAATACTGATTCCGCATTGACGAGCTACTATTTCTGGGGGATAGTGGCGAATCACCTCAGCATAAGCGGGAAAGTTGCTGGTGCAGTCGTCCATGAACATGGTATCAATGTAATTCCAGCGCATCAACAAGTGAGCGATGCCGTTTAACAAGTCGATATCTGTACCGGGACTAATTGCTAAATGCAAGTCAGCTGCTTCTGCGGTTGGTGTGCGACGGGGATCGACCACAATCATTTTGACTTTGCGATTCTTTTTATGATATTTTTCTAGCCGATTGAAAACGATGGGGTGACATTCGGCTGTATTAGTACCAATTAAAAATGCACAGTCGGTTAACTCCAAGTCATCGTAACAGCATGGAGGCCCATCTGAGCCAAAGCTTTGAATGTAACCAGCCACAGCACTAGACATACATAAGCGAGAGTTGGCATCAAAATTATTAGTACCCAGACAGCCTTTCATTAATTTCTGGGCTATGTAATAATCCTCAGTTTGAAACTGACCGGAACCGTACATACATAAGGCTTCTGGCCCTTGGTTGAAGCGCACGGTTTGAATGCGCTGCGTGATGATATTAAAAGCTTCATCCCAACTAACCCGGCGAAACTCTTGATCTAAGGAGTCTCGCACCATTGGGTAATGTAATCTATTTTTATCTAAAGATTCTGCGATCGTTGCGCCTTTGACGCAAACCATTCCTTGACTAGATGGATGGGCTTTATCACCACGCACCCGCCAAGTTGGATTTCCTTGGCTATCTCGATTAGTTGCTTTGCCAAGTTGAGCTGGGGGTGAAACTTCTAGCCCACAACCAACACCACAGTAAGGACAGAGAGTTTTGGTAAATTCACTCATGGCGGTTGTACCATTTTGTTATTTGAATTGTGCAACCTCAGATGTAGCAATTTGACAAGGATAAGGTCGATGCACTAACGTTGCAGGTCGATGCATTAACGTTGCAGGTCGATGCATTAAGATTGCAGGTCGATGCACTAACGTTGCAGGTCGATGCATTAAGATTGCAGGTCAAGAGTGTAGGCAAGCGGGGAGAGGAGACTTTGATGTAAGTAAAAGATGGGGTAGGCTTCTTATTTTTGATTTATGCAAGAGAATCCATAAGTTGCACTCACAAGGAAAGATGAAAATCTATCTTGCAATGCCCATGCCCCATGCCCCATGCCCTATTTTCAATACAGGCCTATTCTTCAGTTAAGAAGATAGAGTTTTGAGTTGCTGTTTCTGGTAATTCACCTTCAGATACAGCAGCAAAGGAACCTTTTGGTTCTTTGAGGAAGAAGGCGCACATAAAAGCGCAGACTAGTGCAGCTAAACCCATTGTGGAAAATAGTGTTGGAGCGTCGGTTAAACTGAAAATTGTCAGGTAAACTACGCCGCCAAAATTACCGTAAGCTCCCACATTACCAGCAATTTGTCCAGTGGCTTCCTTTTTAATTAGAGGTACGATGCTGTAGGTTGCACCGCAACCAGCTTGGGCAAAGTAAGCGGCAAACATTGTAACTGCGATCGCTAGCGGAATCGGCCAGCTACTACTATAGCGTTTCTTAGTCTGGTGAAGTACAGTAACAAGAATGGGTAAACCAGTTA
>NZ_CAXTTT010000081.1:1685-35820 GCF_964247315.1 uncultured Nostoc sp. | reverse complement strand
AAATTTCACGAGAGGGGCTGCGCTCATCTAAAAGAACCAAGTAATGTAAGCCAGTAGCAATGCAACTGGCTTGTTGGGTGTATATGACTCCAATGACGCGACCAAAATCACCGTTGGGTACTTGAAACCAGCGCACCCATTCACCGAGATGAAATCTCTGTTGAGGCAATTCGCTGGGAATTACCTCTGGCATCGCTACTGGTGGAATTTGGGAAAACAGATCAGGCATAGTAATCTTTTTGGGTGCAAGTTGACCAACAACAGTAAAAATCAAGAAGAATTCTGATAAATAATATTAAAGTTTTCCCTTGCCACAGTGGCAATAAAAACTTGCCATTTGGCAAGTGCCTATTTAGCAGGATTTCTGCGTCGCTTTTGGTGGTATACATCCCGAAGCTTTTGCAGGTACTCTGGTTCAGTTTGGATTGCTGTCCAGATATGGTGTGCCAATGCTAGGCGCTGTTTATGTTTTTCGCTTGGTATTCTCTGGTCAACACCTTGGGAAAACCAATGATTAACGGTTGTTAACGAACAGTCACAGATAAAAGCCAGTTCTTCTCGTGACACATCCCAATGTCTCAGAAACTCGTCGAGTTCCATTGGATAATCTTTTAAGGGTTGTAAATATGAATTCAATACATCCCAGTGTCTCTGAGTTGGAATTTTTGGAGCAATACCCATAGCCTTCCTAATTGCCAAATGGCAAGTGACTGAGGCAATCATATCTTGGCAAATGTTGGCTTTGTTTGAAAAATAAATCACAAACAGAACAGCATCTTATTCGTTTTGTCTTTCTAAGGTATAAAAATATAGTTGCTGCTTTGTGATAATAATCACTCTCTCTTAGCAAAATTGGCAGATAGTAGATCCAAGCAAGGATGCCAACAAAACCTACACTGAGTCGAGATAGCTAATGGTAGAGCAACTGATTGGAAAACGGATTCAAATTCCAGGACAGTTTACTGGTGCTGTAACTGTTGAACGTTTTGATGTTTTTGATGACACATTGTTGTTGACGGTTCGCACCCAAGAGGGCGAGTTGCGTGAAGCTATTTTGAGTAATTTTGAGATTGAGGAAATACTCGCCTCACAAGAACAGAAATCAGTTGCCACTGTTGACGCTAATGCATTTTTTCTTTTTATTGAGTCAGTACGAATAAAAACCGCATTCGATTACGATCCACACTTTGCTGTGAGTCTTAGCGGTGTCCGTCCTCTCCCCCATCAGTTAGAAGCAGTCTACGAACGTATTTTACCCCAGGTAAGGCTACGGTTTCTCCTTGCTGATGATCCAGGAGCAGGTAAAACCATTATGGCGGGGTTGTTGTTAAAAGAACTTAAACTGCGAAATGCCATTGAGCGCATTTTAATTCTTGCACCAGCGCCGTTAACAATTCAATGGCAGGATGAATTACGCAGTAAATTTTCTGAAATTTTTGAGGTTATTAATTCGACACTGGCCAAAAATCAGTTAGCAGGTAATCCTTGGGAAAGGTTTCGCCAGTGTATCGCTTCTATTGACTTTGCAAAACGCGATGATGTTGCCCCTGGTATCTTGCAAGTAGATTGGGATTTAGTAATTATTGATGAGGCACATAAATGTTCTGCTCGTACCCAAGGCGATGATTTACGCCGGACTGGACGCTATAAATTAGCAGAAGAATTATCCAAAATTACTGAAAGAATATTACTATTAACGGCTACTCCTCACCAAGGCGATGTTAGTCATTTTCATAACTTCTTACGTTTACTTGACCCTGAACAATTTATTTCTGATGAACTTAATCCGCAGTTACTAAGTTTAGATGATAGTCCTTGGTTTTTGCGCCGCATTAAAGAAGAATTAAAAGATTTTCAGGGTAACAAATTATTTAAAAAACGATTCCCAATTACAGTACCATTTACTTTATCTACTGCCGAGCATCATTTATATGAGCAAATCACAAAATATATTAATAAATATTTAGGTAAGACTAAAGGCAAAAAGCAGGCGGCTGTGGCATTAGCTAGGACGGTTTTGCAGAGACGTTTGGCTAGTAGTTTAAATGCCATTTATAGTTCTTTGGATAGACGTAAGCGCCGCTTTGCAGATTTAGTAGAAGAATTAAATAAATTACCACCTCAAGAGCAAAAACAGCGATTAATTAATTTGGGGAAAATAGTAGATCCAGAATTAGAAAGTGATGATTGTCCAGAAGATGAATTAGAAGAATTAGCTATTGAGTCTACAGTAGCAGAGCAGGTAGACCAACTCCAAGAAGAGTTACGGGAGTTAGAAAGGTTAGTCAAGCTCACCCAGCAGGTGATTGATGTTGGTACTGAGACTAAGTTAAATCGTCTTAAGGAAAGTCTGGAAGAAGCAAGATTTAATGAAATCAAAGATGGTAGTGGTAGATTATTAATCTTTACGGAACACAGGGATACGCTGGAATATCTGAAAAAGAATTTAACTGCATGGGGATATAGTACCTGTGAAATTCATGGGGGAATGAATATTTTAGCCAGAAAAGCTGCCCAAAGAGATTTTCAATTAAGTAAACAAATTTGTCTAGCAACAGAAGCCGCAGGTGAAGGAATAAATTTACAGTTCTGCCGATTAATGATTAATTATGATCTTCCCTGGAACCCCAATCGCTTAGAGCAACGCATGGGCAGAATTCACCGAATTGGTCAAACGAATGATGTTTATGTTTTTAACTTCGTGGCGGAAAATACGGTAGAAGGTAGAGTATTAGAGAAGTTGCTGGCTAAGTTAGAAGAAATCCGCAAGGCAATGGGGGACAGGGTTTTTGATGTTATTGGTCAATTACTACAATTAAATGATATCCGGTTTGAGGAACTGGTCAGAGAAGCAACTTATACGAAAGCCAGTGAAGATGAAGTTTTAGAGCAAATTGAACGTCTCGACCCTAAAAAATTAGAATCTCTTGAACAAGCTACGGGTGTGGCTTTAGCAACTTCTCATGTAGATTTATCCCAAATTCGTCGCACCCAAACGCAAGATTACGTTTCTGAAGAACAGCGTTTAATGCCCCGCTATGTGGAGGAATTCTTTAAACGTGCCTGTAGACTTTATGCGGGTGAATTTAGATAATCGGGCTGATGGTTTATGGCGAGTAAGTTATGTCAAAGAGGAATTTCGTTCTAATAATTTGGAGTCAGTACGCAAATATGGTATCGCAGAGAAAGAATATCTCAAACTGACTTTTTATAAAGAGCATTTGGCACAACCAGTACATCAAGATGCAGATTTATTATCACCAGGACATTCTTTATTCGCTGCCATTGTAGAACGGTTAGATTCCCAATTATGGGAAAGAGTATCCCAACAGTCTGCCATATTTATTGATGCTGATGCCCAACAACCCTACCGCATTCACTTTTTTGAAGTGCAGGTGGCGGGTATGGGACGAAAAGGTAAAGACACAGTTCTCAAAGCACGGTTATGTGCTGTTGCCGAAAAGTCTACAGGGGAACTGGTACTAATTTCACCAGACTGTCTCCATGATTTAGCTCCTACCCAGTTATCTCCAGATATGGTGATTTATCCCCCCACCCCCCAGGAACAACAAAAGGTGGAAAACTGGTTAAAAGTAAAAGTGCAGCGTTCTTTAATGGATTTAGAAAGGGCGCAACGTCAACGGGAGTTAGAAATCCGCCAAGATTATTTACAGAAAGCGATGGAAAGCACCATCACAGAGGCTCAACGCACTCAGATGAAATTAGCAGCGAAGGTTGCAGGAGGGGATGAAACCTACCGCGTGACAAGGGATAATGCTCAAAATAAGGTACGGAATTTGCAGGAACGTTATAAGAATAAACAAGGTGAACTGGACTATTTAAAAATTATTCGTCCTGGACGTGTGGCATATTTGGGAAGCGCCTTAGTATATCCTGCACCTGTAGAAGTGTCCAAATATCCAGGGATGCGGAATGATCCAGAAGTGGAAGCTTTTGCGATGCAGTATGTGATGGACTATGAACGACAACGCGGATGGGAACCAGAGGATGTAAGTCAAAAACATGATGGTAGTGGTTTTGACATTCGCAGTGTGGGGCCAGTTGATGAAGTGACGGGAATTGCACCTGTGCAGCGCATTGAGGTGAAAGGAAGGGCGCAACACAATCAAGAAATTGCGTTGACTGTGAATGAATGGCGGAAGGCACAGCAGTTAGGTGATTCTTATTGGCTGTATGTAGTCTGGGGATGTAAAAGTGAAAATCCGCAATTGTTAACGATACAAAATCCGGCTAAGGTGTTCGCTGGTGATGCCAAGGAAATTAAGCAAGTAACGCGGTATGTCGTGGGGGCTGAGGCATTAGACAACACAATTGTATAACTTAATATTTAATTGTTGACATTAATCAATGTCTGAGCCAAGGTATAAATTGCATCAAGCGATTATACATAAATTAGCTCAGTCAAAATAATGTCTACCGACCGTCGCCTAATTGAAGACTTCATCCCCATCAAGGAAATATCTGTTGAATCTGCACGAGAAAAATCTATTAGAAAGGGTCATATCTCTACACTACATTTATGGTGGGCAAGGCGACCTTTAGTAGCTGCTAGGGCGGCGGTTTTCGCTTCGTTAGTCGCCGCACCAGAAACTTCCCAAAAGCGCACAGCTTTAAGTAAGGCAATGATTGAATTGTGCAAATGGGAAGCTGGGGAAGCAACTATTGCTAAAGCTAAAAGGCAGATATTAGAAGCACAACGAGAACGGTTAAATTTACCAGCAGACACACCATTAAATCAAGTACCGCCACCAAAGGTTTTAGATATGTTTTCTGGTGGAGGGGCAATTCCTTTAGAAGCATTACGCTTGGGTTGTGAAACCTATGCTGTTGAACTTAATCCAGTGGCTCATATTATTGAGCTTTGTACGCTAGTTTATCCCCAAAAATACGGGAAACAATTAGCCGATGAAGTGGAGAAATGGGGAAATTGGGTAATTGAAAAAGTGCGAGGAGAGATTGGTGACTTGTATCCTGCCATTAAAGTCGGAGAACTTCTGCAAGAAGAACCTCAGCAATTAGAGTTACTGGAACATGCAAAAGTAAAACAACTAAGTCTTGCACAAACTTTAACTCCAGTTGCATATTTATGGACGCGCACTGTGAAATGTCCTAATCCTGCTTGTAGTGCAGAGGTTCCTTTAGTGCGTCAGACTTGGTTGTGTAAGAAGCCGAAAAAGTATGTGGCGCTCAAAGTGATTCCGAATTATGAGACAAAGCAGGTTGAGTTTGAAGTGGTGGAAGCTGCGACGGAAAAAGGGTTAGGTTTTGACCCTGCTGTTGGTAGTTCTCGTGGTACTTCTACTTGTCGTCATTGCGGGACAACAGTAGATGTTAAATATGTTAAAAAAGAAGGTGTAGCGTGTAGAATTAATCAGCAATTAATGGCTATTGTTTGCACGACCTTGGGTGAACAAGGTAAAACTTATTTAGCAGGAAAGTTTTATAATCATTATATTCCAGATGAAATGGAATTAAAAAATAAATTTGAGCAACTTTGTACAGATACAGGTTTAACAATTCCCAACGAATCTTTACCAAATTATGGGGTGTTGGGTTTTCGAGTACAGCCCTATGGCTTAGTAAAATGGTCTGATTTATTTATATACCGTCAATTACTGTCGCTGATGACATTTGTAAAGTGGGTAAAGCTGGCCCATCAGGAAATGTTACAGCACAAATATGAAGATGAATTTGCAAAAGCAATTGTAACTTATTTGAGTCTTGCAACTACAAAAACTGCAAATAGAGGTAGCAACTTAGGAGTTTACCATACGGGGCGTGAAACTATAGAAAGCCCAATTAGTAATGGTCGATTACCAATGTGTTGGGATTTTCCAGAAACAAATCCGGCGGTACAAGTCGGAGATTCTAACTTTGGTCGTCAGGTTCTCATTTTTATCCAAAAACTCACTGAAATTGTGAGAGAATTACCTAAAACTGTTTTAGTGTATTCCCTGCAAGCTAGTGTCGCTGAATCTTTTGGCAATGAAGGTTTACTCAGTGCCTTAGATAAATTGGTTAGTCGCATTGATGCCAAAAAAGAACCTGTTTCTGGCGATGAAGTGATGCAGGTAATCCAGAGACGGTTATTTAGCAATATTGGCGATACGACAATTATTCAAGAAGTAGCTAGACAACAAGCAGAATTATTCCGCAGATTGCGTGAAAGTTATGCTGATACTAATCGTGAAAAACAAGAAATTCAACAACAAGCTGATTTATTAGCAGAAAGAATTTTAGTTAGTTATCCTTTCCATCCTGATTTAATTGATTTAATGTATTATCGCTGGGGAACTCTGCCCAGTTATCAACGGACTCGCGGTGCTTTACAATTTCTTGCTGCCGCCACTTATGCTTTGTGGCAAGCAAAAGATAATTCTTGGTTAATTACTCCGGGAAGTATTCCCTTTGATAATGACATTGTGAAAAATGCTTTCTTTTCGCAAGTTGGGGCAAGAGATGCTTACAGTTCTGTATTAATTTCTGACTTAACTGGGCGGAAGGCTAAGGTTAAAACAGTAGATAATCGCATTGCTGCTGATGCTCCGGCATTATCCCATTTAAAGGTAGGTACTCGTCTATCTTCTGCCATTTTAATGTATTCGTTTGGTACAAGAGGAGGAGACAAAGGTGTTTTAGAACAAGAAATTACCTCTGCCTGCCTTGCACCAGGATTAGACAGGACGACAATTACTGCTGCTTTAAGTGATTTGCGCGAAGAATTACTTCATCTACACTATGTTGGTCAACGTTATCGCTTTGAAACTAAAGCAAATTTGAATAAGTTAATTGCTGATGAAGAAGGTAAGGTGAGTAGCGATGAAGTATTGCAGAAAATTCAGGAGGAACTAAATAAAACTCTGCCTAACATCCGAAGTAAAGTTGTCTGGCCCAAAGATGCTGCTGCTATTCCAGATAAAGTTAAGCAGTTTAATATTGTCTACCTAGAGCCAAGTTGGGCAGATAAGAGTAAGGATTTAGTCTTGGCAGATGCCTTAAATTGGTTAGAGAATCGCGGTAATGATAAACGGGAATTTAAAAATGCACTTGCCTTTGTAGTTCCCAATAAAGCACAAATGGATAAGGCACAAAAAGGTGCAAGAACTACCTTAGCTATATCTGGACTAATTGAAAAAAAGGATAGGAAGAAGGCTTCTTCTGAAGAATTAGAAGAATTCAATGAACTTACTAACAAAGCTAAGGATGCTACCAGTGAGATTGTCGCTGCCGTGCGTCGTCTGTATGAATATATTTTACTGCCTCTCCCAGACAATAGCGGTGAAAAACCTGTGAGGTTGGAAAGTGTTGATTTACAATCTCAACTCAATACCAGTCAGAATTTGCAAGAACGGGTATTAGATGCTTTAAAGAATTATGTTTTTGAAACTACTACTGCTAGTAAGTTAGTCAGCTTATCTGGGTTAGAAAGTCCAGGCAAGGAATATATAACTGGTGAAGAATTAGTGAGTTATTTTTTCCGCTTCCCTACTTTACCCAAAATGTTAGGGGTAGAAGGAATTAAAAAATCTATTCTCAAAGCCATTGAACAAGGTTTAATTGGTTATGTACCATCAATGACTATTAGTGGTGAAATCCCTGTAGTAGATAATCCCAATTTAATCAGTTTTGAGAAAGTCATACCTGCCGATGAGTTAGACCTAGCCGGTTATCTTTTATCCCCCAGCTTGGTTAATAAGTTGCGTACTGTGAAATCTCCAGAAATAGGGGAGACGATAACGACGGATGCGGAAGAAGATAATAGTGTTAAACTAATTTATGGTTCGGGTGACTCTGGTAGCACTACAAAGAGAAGAGTTTCTGAAGAAAAACAAACTGTAGAGTATAAATCAGAAGCAAGTAGTATTGAGCGAACTGTGTTAGTTGATATTGTTAATGGAAAAAAACCTGCACGTTACTACAAGCTGACATCCTCTACTGACAAGGTAAAGATATTTCACTTGTTTAATGTATTACAGGCTTTATCTGATAAAGCTGAGGGGATGACTATCACAATTGAGGTACAGGCACACACGCAGGATAGTTTTGACCTCAACTGGATACGTAATGCGATCGAGGAACCATTAGATGAAATGGATATTCAAGCGTCTACACGTTTGGAGTAGGGTCGCAAATTTTGAGATTTTCAGCAGGATGGAGTAAGAGTTACACTACGCCCTGGTTCTGCATCTTTAACCGTACCATCAAAGGTTAGCGGAAGTTGCTGAAGGAATAACCCCCAACCTTATTAAGCCACGAATCACTTCTGCGATCGTAGTCAGTAATTTGACCTCGATATTTGAGCAACGCCTAACGGCATAAAGCCACGAATCATCAACTATCCCACCCGTTACGCTGCGCCCGTGCAAATTGAGCAACGCCTAACGGCATAAAGCCACGAATCACGAATATAATGGTGTGGTAGCCCCAGTCAAAGTCCTTTTGAGCAACGCCTAACGGCATAAAGCCACGAATCACATCAAAGTTGAAAACCCTTAACTGAGGAAGCTTCATTTACAATCTTACAAGTATTTTCCAGATCGAGAAACCAAAAGCATACAACTTACCAAAGTTTCCCTTATTTTCAGCCCCTCAAACCCAGTGCTGATAAGCTTTCCCAAAAATGACAAGCACCTTTTTCCTTGTCTCAATTACCATATCCTTTACCGTGTAAACCTTCCCACCATTCTTTTACGCTAAATTCCCTTTCCCATAAGAGATACTTGTCAAATTGGAGATTGAATCATCGTCCAGGCCAAATCAGGAGGTAGTGAGCTTGGCATTTCCTCAATCCGATACTTCAAAAATCGGGTATTTCTTGACCCCACATGGTCAACCCAATAGGGTAAGGTTAACCTGCCTCGATTATCCCTAATCGCCCACTGTCTCACCCCCTCTAGATAATCTTCTGAGACAAGTTTGAGCGTTTTAATCAACTGGTCACTTTCTCCCAAAAATAAACAACCAAACCGTCTTACTAGCTCAGGATGGTCAAACGCTAACTCTATCCTCTCCCTTAAACTTGGTTGTATCTTTTCCTCGTCAGAACGAACCCAAATCAAGCACTTCAGATTAGACAATATTTCTTGATAACAGGGAATAACATTCTCTGGATGGCTAAAATCAGCATTCTTAAACCGTCTCATTTGACGCAAAATTCGTGACTTTTTGGGGCTAGATAACATCGCGATCGCCAATTCTGCCCCACAGTGGCGATAGACATTCGTTTCCCCTACCAAAGACAACAACATCCCATACAGTGTCGCTGGAGGAGGGACAGGATAGGTTTTTCCCATTTCTCTTGCATGGGACTCCCGAAAAGTTGCAAATGGAATATCCAAATAGAGAATTAATGGTGCAATCATTTTGATTCTTCTAAGCCCAAATCTCTTTTAATGACTGTTTTCAAAGCTGCAATCAGTTCATTTCGATTACGATAAATATGCGCTTTCTTAAAAGGGGAATTATCAAAATCATCCAATTGCTGTAACTCCTTAACAATTGTTCCCCCAATCCACAATTTACTAGGGTCAATCTGTCCGCATTCCACTTCATCTATAAACTCTTGTGTAAATTTTGCTTCCTTACTCTTAGAATCGCAATATTCAAAGCAATAGGAAATATATGAAGCAAAATGATTTGTCCATTGAAATACAAAACTATCTGGACAGAAAGGATAATTAAAAATATTACTATTCCCTCCTACCTTGGGCAGGTTCATAATCCCATCTATCAGAGGTAAAATCCGCGAAAAATCTTTGAGATGAGTGGCATTAATTCCAAAATAATATTGATATCTAGTTGCATGATATTCTGTAAAATGAAGCGATGTGCTATCCTTTTCTCTGCCACTTTTTACCCCTAACTTGACTGCACCATCATAAGGCGTTAGCGAAACAGCCATATTCATCCCTAAAGCACCCATTCGCTGATTAGGAGTGCTGACTTTTGTTTGTTTCTTTTTTCTCTTTGTTGTTGAAGTCTCGTCCTCTGTCTCAGCAGACTCTAATAAAGCAAACCCAAAAATATCATCATCATAAAATTGTTCTGGATTGAAATCTTCACTTGTTAACCGATTAATATGTTCGTCCTCATTCCAAACTCGATTAACTAAGTAATCTTGCTTTTGAAGATAAAAACGTAACGCCCAACGAATTGCACTTGAACCTACAAAAGAATGAATTTTACCATTCCAATAGCCTTTTTGCAGAATAGTCTTATTTCCTCAGGGCAAACGCATCTAAATTACTCTTGATCACAACCAAGGTTAAGAACCAACGAAAAAATCAGCATTTATCGTTTGGTTTAGTTTCCCAAGCTCAAAGTGATCGCTTCAACCTGTGTCAATAAGCAACAATTAATGCGACTATTTGGGAGCTTATTGAAAATACAATCCTTTTGTTGACATGATGCGGCCGCCCTGCTTATTTCCTAGTCTAATGTCATGATTTAAGGACGCTAAACCATAACGAGTGAGGACTGTTCCGTAAAGATAATAATTTGGGATATTATTGTCATTCTTTTTCTGACTCATCATTCACTTCTTCTAGGTTTTGATTGTTTGGGAATGAATTATCATCCCTATTGGTGGATTTATCTTTGGGTTTATAACTGGCGATCGCTAACAATGACCAAATTCTTAGTTCTTGCCAAGATGATTTTTTAATTAGTAGTAAAATTTCTTCTTGATGCTCATTAAAATACTTATTTAATCCTCCTCTTACTAAAAAATCGGACAAATATTACTTGAATGAAAATTCATCATAACAATAGTTTAGCTCTGCCCTTAATCGTTCAACTTTCTTCTTAATTGGAGGATCTTTTCCTTCCTCTGCTTTGGCATACATTTTAGCAAAGTTGCCCTTCATAGCTTGCTGAAATACCTTAATAAAAATAAGATACTGTTTGTCTTCTTCACTATTCTCTGCCATTATGATGAATCCTTCTCGATTGGAAAATAACTGGTTAAATAAATATCCTTTTGAATCCTCTATCACCAATTTTTCCCAAAAATTAGACCACCAATGAATTCCTTTCACTAAATTATCAGCAATCAGGGAGCGAATCAGATTCACTTTAATAAAAATTTGCTTAGGCTTAATCTTCGGATAATTGGTTTGAAAGTATTTTTGAACCTGTTGATAAGTGATTAAAGTATTCTTATCAATTTTAATTTCTTCTATACTCATCAATGTCCTTTGACGAGAAGCTTGATTTATTTTTTCATATAACCAAACTTGACAAGCTTGATAGTACTCGCCTTCAGACTGAATATCGTCTAAGCTGTAATAAAGTAATCCTGCTTCACCAAGGGTACTAACATGAAGCTGTTTAGTTTCTAATTGCTGTAATCGCCATCTCCTTTGAGAAGCGTCTTCAAAATCCTTGATTTCTGGAATCACCACCAAGTAGCGATGGGGTTTCCTTTCTTTTAAGTCTTCTGATGGAATATGAAGTAAGCAATAATGACAAACTACTGGTACAAATAATAGTGCTAAGGCGTATTCAAGTTTCTCTTCTAGTTTTGTAGTATTCTGCGTCCTAGCATGGCGAACAATTCCCCCTAAATATAACCAACTGGTTATTTGAACATAATCATGTCTAAGTTGCTGGGTATCTGCCTCGCATAACTTCTCTGCAAAGGTTTGATGTGCGTACCAAGTTAGGGATTTATATTGATAATCGACTTTTTTTTCTTCAACAGTTAGTTCAGTGTTAACTAGCTTTCCTGCTTGATAAAATTGATTATGACGCAGAAAAACAGCACACATTCCCTCATGAATATAGATTTTCTGACTTAAATCTATTGCATCATTGTCTAATCCTGCTAAATGAATTAAACCTATATCATCTAATTTAAAAGACTCATTAATTAACCAAGATAGGGCAACGAAATCACTTCCTTCCCAGAATAATTCAATAGTATCAGTAGTCAAAAACCATGATATATGTCCTCCCCGTTGACGAGATAAAGGATATTGCTTTTCTAATCGCTTTAAAGTTATGTAAAGTCCGGTCATTCCGACGCGGTGCATTATGGTCGTATCCGCAGCATCAAGAGATAGGGAAATTTTGGGTTGGGTAGCAAGCATGATCAGGTTTCCTCTTCTTCCTTGCTGCGAGTCGCTGGGACAAATATTCCACACATCATCTTTCGTTTCCCGCCAATACCCTGTTCTTGCAAGGTTAGGGAATCTTCTGGGTTGAGTTCGCTGATTTTTACGCCAAATCCTCTAACTTTAAACTGTTTCCCTTCTTTATTGATGGTTAATTGTCTTCGTTGAGGTGTTCCATCTTGTCGGGTAAGAAGTTCAATTTTTCCTTGTATTCCTAAATTATCCATTTGCCGTTGCACAGCTTCAATAAAGTTAGTAGAGTCTTGAAACCCTTTAATTACCACTAATCTGGAATAGACACTTTCTGAAGAAACTAACGGTTTGTAGTCAGGAATATCTAGTTGATAAAAATTTTGACCTATATGAAAGGCTTGACCCGCTAAATAAGGATAAATTAAAGGAATTTGTTGATGATAAATCCGAATTCTTATACGAGATTGAGCAGTGAGTTCAAGCAAATTGTTTCTGGTCGGTATTCCAGCAATCGGATGAATTCCAATAGACTTTAGTTCGTGAAGGCTAGGACAAATATTGGACAAAGCACTATAGATAACATAACCATTATCAAGAGGAATCGGTGCGCCTCTTAGCTTAAACGTTAAGTCTATATATTCCTCACTTTGAATTAATATGGCTACCATAGATGGAAATTTTGAGAAAAATTTAAAGATGTCATAGCTTGTTTAATACATCAACATCTTCTTGTGCTAACTTGTCTTCATTGTCATTGCCAGTACTTTGGTTAGACTGGCAATCCAGTTTAGGCTATTGTTCGCAATGTTCTCACTGGTTAGGAGGAGCTTCTAATACTCTAGTAGTTACTCAGAACTGATGGATAGCCAAAAGTTTCTATCCCATACCAGCATGAACCGCTTCTGCTCCATTCTAAAGAAATCCGGCACTTTCCTACTTTCTATGCTTGATGGGACTCACGGCAAGCTTATCCTTCAAATTTGGACTAGCGGCAAAGTTATGGTTCCAAACTGCCAATTTCATCCAAAATTAGCTGACGCAAGAATGAGGGTTATACTGTTGTTGGCGGCAAAGTTATGGTTCCAGTAGCGGCAAAGTTATGGGTAAAGTCACATTTGTCGTCGGTGACAGATTAATGTCGTTCGGACTAATTAACTGTCGTCAGGACAAATTAATTAGTCTCTCTATACCTAGTCCAAACAAATATACTCTGAAATGCTCAGACGCACCTATTGAGCTTCGAGCCAACTTTACCGATGTAGCGATGAAGACACCTAGATTTTTGAGAGCTACAAGAGCATCGGGTTACTGATAGTTTTGCCATTCGGTACAGAGTCTGCGATTTGCTGCCTCAGCCTCATCTAATGCCAGTTGCTCTGTTTCCAAATCTTGATCGTGAGCTTCTCCCCTGCTCTCTGCGGTATCAATGATAAGTCTTTGACCGGACACTATATGACAGATTAGTAGTGCTGACCTACCCAAACTGAGTTGAGTTAGTCCGCAAATACACGTATGCAACTAGATTAAAATTAGATTATTATATAACCAAAATATTACTGTGATTTTTGAAGGTTTTTATATATGTAAATGGTTGATTTCAGAGGATATACGGTAACAATAACCAAAGCGATCGCGGTACTTTAATTTTAATAAATCTTATATTATCAGATTAAAAAACTCAGAGAAGATGACGAACACAGAATATAGAAGCTCAAGCTACTACTTGATTCTAGCCTAAAACTAGTACGGTAAAACTCTGACGAATGCCAAACGTAGTTCTCCTTTAGAATGTGAGAGCTACTCTCTAGGCATTTGCGCGTCTACAGAGGTCTGAGGTTAAAAACCTCTTCTCTCGCACTTCAGGCTTTGGTAAAGACTTGTGCAATGTGTAGGTTTTTATAATGGAATTTTTAAATAATTTTTTCTCTACTAGCCAGTTTATTCCCCACGGACATTGCTACCTTTGGAAACCAGGATTGGTCTGGTTGCATCTGATTTCAGATGTGTTAACTGGACTTGCTTATTATTCAATTCCAGTGATGTTGGTTTATTTTGTTCGTAAGCGGCAAGATATGCCTTTCGGCTGGATATTCCTAATGTTTGGCACATTCATCATTGCTTGTGGCACAACTCATTTAATGGATGTATGGACGCTTTGGTATCCTACCTATTGGTTATCAGGGTTGCTCAAAGCTATCACCGCTTTTGTCTCCGTATTAACTGCTCTAGAGCTTGTGTCATTAATGCCGCAGTTGCTGGTTCTACCGAGTCCTGCCCAACTAGAGGCTGCAAACTACCAACTAGCGAAGGAAATTGCTGAACGCATACGGACTGAAGAGGTTTTGAGGGAAAGCGAACAACGCTGGCAATTAGCTTTGCGCGGCAATAATGATGGAATTTGGGACTGGAATGTGAAAACCAATGAAGTTTTCTTCTCGGCTCGCTGGAAAGAAATGCTCGGTTACGAAGATAATGAAATTTCTAAGCATTTAGATGAATGCGTGACACGAGTGCATCCGAACGATCTTGACTGGGTTAAACAAGCTGTTCAAGATCACTTTGATCAGAAAACACCGTTTTACATTACTGAGTATCGAGCTTTATGTAAAGATGGTACCTATAAATGGATTTTAGATCGAGGTCAAGCACTGTGGGATGAAGATGGTAATGTAGTACGAATGGCAGGCTCACATACTGACATCACCGATCGCAAGCAAGCAGAGGAGACACTAAATAGTCTACTTAACCAATTAGAAAGCATGGTTGAGGAAAGGACAGCAGAGTTAACAAAAATCAACGAATCACTACAGACAGAAATTAGTGAACGCCAGCGAATAGAAGAAGCACTGCGAGAGAGCGAACAGCGATTTCGAGCTGCATTCCACCAAGCTGCTGTTGGCATTGCCCATGTCGCAATCGATGGAAGCTGGTTGTTAGTTAATCAGAAGCTTTGTGATATTCTCGGTTACACACTCGAAGAACTACAGTTGTTAACTTTTCAAGATATTACTCACGCAGACGATCTTAATACTAACCTGAAATATGTTGAGCAGGTTTTAGCAGATAATATTCAAACTTACTCGATGGAAAAGCGCTATTTTCGCAAAGATAATTCTATAATTTGGGTTAATCTTACTGTGTCTTTAGTGCGCGAATCTAGTGGGGAGCCAAAATATTTTATTTCTGTGGTCGAAGACATTAGCGAACGGAAAGCCGCGCAGCGCGAACGCAAGCAGTGGGAGGAGCAAATTCAAGCATCACTATTATAAAAAGAGGTGTTATTAAAAGAAATTTACCATCGGGTCAAAAATAATTTACAGGTGATTTCCAGTCTGCTAAACCTGCAATCTGCCTATATCAAAGACAAAGAAGATTTAGTAATATTTCAACAAAGCCAGCAGCGGATTGCATCAATGGCTCTCGTTCACGAAAAATTGTATCAATCTCAAGACTTAGCAAAGATTAATTTGGGTGAATATATTCGAGATTTGGTAGCCAGTTTATTTACTGCTTATGAAGTAAATGAAGATGCGATCGCTTTAACAATAAATACCGAAGATTGTATTTTTCTCGGTTTAGATACAGCAATTCCTTGTAGCTTGATTATCCATGAACTTGTATCTAATTCCTTAAAATATGCATTTCCCAAAAATAGCAATGGCGCAATTAATATTGAAATCAAGAAAATAATTAATAATAATTTAAAACTAGTAGTTAGTGATAATGGTATTGGCTTACCACCAAACTTTGATTTTAAAAAACTCGCATCATTAGGCTGGGAGTTGGTGGATGCTTTAACCCATCAGCTAGCAGGAAATATCAAGATTACAGGCGCTACTGGATTAGAGTGTCAAGTGACATTTCCTTTACCATAAATACGCAATTAATAAAAGATGACAAACGCAAAAATTTTAGTTGTGGAAGATGAAGCTATTGTTGCTAAAGACTTACAATATCGGCTTAAGAAATTTGGTTATACAGTGCCTGCTATCGCTTCTTCAGGAGAAGAAGCGATTAATATAGCAAGAGAAATATCTCCAGATTTAGTACTGATGGATATCAAGCTTAAAGGGTCAATGGACGGCATACAAGCTGCTGAAGAAATCTATAAGCGTTTGGATATTCCAGTAATTTATTTGACTGCTTATGCAGATGAAAATACATTGGAACGAGCTAAGATAACTGAGTCGTTTGGGTACCTAATAAAACCTTTTAAAGAAAGAGAACTACAAACAAATATTGAAATAGCTTTGATTAAACATGGTTTAGAAAAGCAATTAAAAGTTAATCAAAAATGGCTGGATGCGCTTTTAAGAAGTATCAGCGATGGTGTGATTGCTAGTGATTTACAAAATTTAATTACTTTTATGAATCCGGTTGCTGAAAATTTGACTGGATGGAAACAAGAAGAAGCTTGTGGTAGAAATTCCTCAGAAGTATTTAATATTGCTAATAGCAAAACTCATAACCTTATTGAAAGTCCGCTTATAAAAGTTCTTCAAGATGGTACAATCGTTAATCTTCCTGGAGAAACAATTTTGATTACTAAAGATGGTGCAGAAATACCAATTGATGACAGCACTGCACCGATTAAAGATGACAAAGATAAGATTATAGGCGCTGTATTAGTGTTTCGAGATATTACTGAGCGCAAACGAGCGATTGAGGCGCGTCAAAAGCAAATTGAGCAAGAACAACTTGTGGTGCAATGGGAGCAGATAAATCAACTCAAAAATGACTTTTTGAATTTAGTTTCTCACGAACTGCGATCGCCTCTGAGTAATATCAAGATGATGATTCAAATGATACAATTATCGAATAATACTGAGGATGCTCAACGCTATCTAAGATTAATGGAAAGCGAATGCGATCGCGAACTAGAATTAATTAACGATCTACTAGACTTACAACGGCTAGAAAGCTCATCCTATCCACTTATTACACCTAATGCATTGCTCTTACAACAGTGGTTACTTTGGATTATCGAGCCGTTTCAAATCCGCGTTCAAGAACATCAGCAAACTTTACAGTCGAATCTTCCTGCAAATCTCCCGCCGCTATTCTCAGATGGCATTAGCTTGGAACGCATCGTAATAGAATTGCTCAATAATGCCTGTAAATACACACCTGCAGGTGGTGAAATTATCTTAAGTGTAAGTCACGATTCCTCGGAAGCACCTGCAAAAACTATTATTACTGTCAGTAATTCAGCAGAAATTCCGGTAGGAGAGTTACCACGGATATTTGATAAATTTTATCGTCTTTCTAATGCAGATATCTGGAATAAAGGTGGTTCAGGATTAGGTTTATCTATAGTACAGAAATTAGTCGAACAATTGCAAGGAAATATTCAAGTAGAAAGTGGCAATGGATGGACTACATTCACTCTTACATTAACTGATATCATGTCCAGTTAAACACTTATAATATCTGTAATTTGGCTTGAGGAACGTAGACCTAAAGGGGCTGACCGCAGGGTAAACCAACATTGGATCCTTGTTTATGTTGGGTTTCACTGGTGTTCAAACGCCACTTGCTTCTCCCAAGGGGAGACGCTGCGCGAACAAGCCGGGGAACCCGTCCAACGCAGTGGCTCGCCAACCTACATTGACAGATTTTATTACAAGTAATAACCCAAACTTGATATGAGATAATTAAAGCAAATTATTAAATATCAAAAAATGCCATTAAATATATCTTCCACACCTCAAGGTTTTAGTGCATTCATCACTAATTTGGGAATACGAGATACAACTGATGATTTTGTATTTATTAAATCATCAGTTCCTTGTGTTGCAGATGGAGTCTTCACTCAAAGTCTTTTTGCTGGGCCAAGTGTTACTATTAGCCGCGATAACTTAAAAGATTCACAAGCACAAGGAATTATCGTTATATCTAAAAATGCAAATGTAGCTAATGGTTCTGTTGGCATTGCTGACGCCCAAGAGGTTCTGCAATTAGTTGCAACTGAAACTGGAATTGCTGCACATAATATTGTGATAGCTTCTACAGGTGTAATTGGCAGACATTACCCTATTGAAAAAATCCGGGCTGGTTTATTAGGATTAGGCAAAAAATTGACTGATGCTGATTTTCATGCCGCAGCCCGTGGTATTATGACCACCGATACAGTAGCAAAACTAGCTACACGGCAAATAGGAAATGCCAAGCTAGTAGGAATTGCCAAAGGTGTTGGTATGATTGAGCCTAATATGGCTACCCTCCTAACTTTCTTTTTTACTGACGCTGCAATTTCTGCAAATAGCCTTCGTTCTATTTTTCGCTCTACTATAGATAAAACTTTTAATTGTCTGAGTGTAGACACTGACACTTCTACTAGTGACTCTGCGGTGATTCTAGCTAATGGAATAGCCGGTGAAGTTTCGGAATCATATTTTGCTAGTGCATTGCAAGAAGTTGCACAGGAATTAGTGCTGAAAATTGCACGAGATGCAGAAGGTGCTACTAAGATAATTGAGGTGACTGTAGATTCAGCGATTAACTATGCACAAGCTAAAACAGTAGCGAAAGCAATTGTAAATTCACCATTAGTAAAAACTGCTGTGTACGGAGCAGATCCGAATTGGGGAAGAGTTGCTATGGCTATAGGCAAATGTGAAAATGAACAGCAGATAAATCCAGAAATAGTTATTATTCGTTTTGATAATGTGAAAGTTTATCCTAGTAGCTTAACTGAGGCAAATCTAGAACAGTTACGCAAAATTATGTCTAAAGATAAAGTAGATATTCATGTTAGTCTTAATATTGGCGAATCCTCTGCAACTGTATGGGGTTGCGATCTTTCAGAGGGTTATATAGAAATTAATGGTAAATATTCAACTTGATTAGACTTATTGCACAAATGCAAAATTTGCCTACAACTCCTTCTCCCAAAATGGTAAGAGGGGAGCGTCTTGTAGATAAGGGTCGATTAGTGCGGGACGATTTCTCATTACACCTCGTGCAAAAGTTCCTAATATCATGTCCTGTTAAAGACTTATCATTAAAACCGCAGGGAGCAGAGGAGCAGAGAGGAAGGGTTTTTGGGCTTTCTGTATAGATTTAGAAATTATAACTCAATACGCTTGGGTAAAGGCTAAAACTCTTTATTAAAGTCAGCTTTTTTAACGAACCGCAGAGGCGCAGAGGAAACAGAGAGAAGAGAAAAAATGCTTAACCCAAGCGTATTGGTTTATACGTAGTAGATGAAATCCAGTTCAATTCGCAACAAAAAACGATCGCCATTCTGGCAAAACCTTATTGATCATGAATTATTTCATCTATAGGGGTCTATATTTATGCCCCTGAGCTTTTAGAGATTTTTAACGACAAACACGATATTAATAAGAAACATTGGAATGTTTCTCACAAATATTGCAACATTCCTCACAAACATCACGATATTAATACGAAACATTGCAATATTCCTCACAAACATCACGATATTAATACGAAACATTGCAATATTCCTTACAAACATCACGATATTAATACGAAACATTGCAATGTTTATAAAAAACATCATCATATTGGTGAGAACAGCTTCTGTTAAGACCTAATTAAAACAGCTACCTCTGCGCTATTTTATGAAAAAAATTCTCACCAGTCTTTTGACTGTGGGTGTTTGTCTAACGCCTTTAAGAGTAATGCTCATAGCTCAACCCAGCTGGGGACAGACTCAAAACTGGCGATCGCAACAAGCACAAAGACTGCTAGAGCATTTCATGTATTTGAACCATATCTGTTGTAGGGGCACAGCATTCCTCATAGTGTAAACTTCAGGTATAGCAGTCCTAAATCATTTGTGAAAATTATATATCTCTTTGTTCTTTCTTCCCTTTGCGTCCAACTCTTAGAGACGCTTCGCGTTGGCGTCAGCCTCTCCAAGAGTTGGCGTTCTTGGCGGTTCGTTTCCTTATCTATATTTTTCACGACTCCTGCAAAGATTGCTATAGAAGTTATGTAAGAGAAAGAATTCTAGGGTTGCCCTTATGCCCTAACCCCTTCTCTCTACAAACCAATTCATTCACAGCAACTTATCTGGTGTAATTGGCAGATCGCGAATTCGCTTACCTGTGGCATGATAAACTGCATTAGATATGGCAGCAGCTACCCCAACAATCGGAAGTTCCCCCAAGCTTTTGGTTCCTAGTGCATTCACATAAGGATCGCCTTCTTCAATAAATTGCACTTCCATATTGGGGATATCTGCATGAACCGGAATCAGGTAATCAGAAAGGTTAGCACCAACTATTCTGCCCTGATTAGCATCCATGACAGTTTTCTCCATCAGCGCCATACCAATTCCCCAGGTAATCCCGCCGATAACTTGACTCCGTGCTGTCTTGAAGTTGAGAATTCGCCCTGCATCATAAACGCCTACGCAACGTCTAACTTTGATTTCTCCTAACAACTCATCAACTGCAACTTCAACAAATATTGCCCCAAAAGAGTGTTTAGCGTATTCTTTGCTCTCTGAGTTGAGTGACGATTCCTCTGTAAATTCTAAACTTTCTAATCCATGACGGCGCAGAATATCGGTGTAGCTGTCTCGCTTCGATGGGTCTTGTTTTAAGAATATTTCCCCTGACTCAATGGTAATATCTTCTGCTTGTGAGCCATAAAGCAGAGAATTTGCATCTTCCATCGCCATTTTAATTATCTTATCCCGTGCGGCGATCGCTGCTTTATATACCGCCGGGGAAACACTCGCAACTGTAACTGAGTTTCCTGTAATCGGGGCTTTAGGAAGATTAGTATCACCTAATTCAAACTGCACTGGTAATCCCAAGACTTCAGCAGCTACCTGTGTCATCACTGTATAAGTACCAGTACCGATGTCTTGAGTACCACTTTGTACTTTCACTTCTCCAGTAGCAAAAATTTCTACCTTAACTGATGCAGTTCTAGCATTGGTGGGAAATGTCGCACTTGCCATTCCCCAACCAATCAGGAAATGACGATCTCGCATGGAACGGGGAACTGGATTGCGTTGTAACCAACCAAAAATTTCTCCCCCTTTTTGGTAACATTCTTTCAGGGATTTACTTGACCAAGGTAATCCTTTGTGCGGATCGATATCTGCATGATTTCTTAATCTTAGTTCAATTGGGTCAATATTTAAGGTGTATGCCAGTTCATCCATTGCCGATTCTAAGGCAAACATTCCCGGCGCTTCTCCTGGGCCACGCATAAAGGTTGGTGTGCCGGCATTAATGCGTCCCAATCGATATTTAATTTCCAAATTGGCACAGGCGTACATCATCGTTGTTGCTGCACCCACTGCTTCTACAAAATCATCAAACAGGGAAGTTAAAGATGTACCAATTTGCTCGATCGAGGTTAGTTTGCCTTCCTTGGTTGCACCTAATGTTAGCTGCTGCTGAGTTTCGGATCGGTGGCCGCAAGCAGTGTACATTTGCGATCGCGTTAGCACAACTTTCACAGGGCGTTTTACTTGCCGAGCGGCGATCGCAGCTAAAATCGTGTGCGATCGCAGCAGTGCCTTACAACCAAATCCGCCGCCTAAATATTTGGAGATGACGCGGACATTTTCTTCGGGAATATTCAGAATAGATGCGATTCGGCTTTGGGTTGCAGAAACGCCTTGAGTGGTTTCATACAGCGTCAAATTATCCCCTGACCAGATTGCGATCGTTGCAGAAGGTTCTAGGGGATTATGATGTTCTATTGGCGTGGTATAAACTTGCTCTACCAAGACATCTGCTTGTGCTTTCCCCGATTCAACATCCCCTCTGGTGATTTTAGCTGGCATCATGCCAAAAAATATTGATTCGGGTTCAAATATCTCTGTACGTGCCATTGTGACTGTCGGAATGGCTTCCTCGTAGATGATTTTTATCCTGGAGACAGCAGTTTCGGCTTGTTCTAAAGTTTGGGCAATTACAATCCCCAGATGTTGACCATCGTAGTAGATATTATGGTCTTTTTCAGTTGACTGGGGTTGTGGAGGGCCAAAGAAGGGTATTTTTACCAGAGATGGGGTTTGTTGGTAAGTAACGACATCTAGCACACCAGGGGCGACTGCGGCTGCGGATGCGTCTATTTGGATAATTTTACCACTGGCGATCGCGCTTTGAAAAATCACTCCATAAGTTAAATTCTCTATTGGCACATCGGCTGTGTAAGGTGCTTCTCCTGTAACTTTCAGCCTACCATCAACGCGATCAAGTGGTTTACCGATAATTTTATTCATAATTTTTCTGCCACAACTGAGAGTGCGCGTACCAAAGCGCGTTTGACTAACTCAATTTTGAATTCATTGTGTGTTTGCGGTTTTGCTTGTTTGACGGCTGCTGCTGCTGCGGCTGTAAAGATATCTTCGTTAATTGCTTTCCCTTTGAGAAATTCCTCAGCATCCCTTGCACGCCAAGGTTTGGGTGCTACTCCTCCAAAAGCGATACGTGCTGATTTGATCGTGTCTTCTTCTATATCTAAAGCAACAGCTACAGAAACAAGAGCAAATTCGTAAGAGGCTCGATCCCTTACTTTTAAATAATGGGATTTATATGCAAAATCTGGAACTTCAATGGCAACAATTAATTCTCCAGGTTGTAATAGAGTTTCTTTTGCTGGTGTCTCGCCTGGTAAGAGATAAAAATCATGAATTGAAATTCGCCGTGCTTTTTCTATTCCTTGGATGCAAATCACTGCATCTAATGCCGTCAAAGCTACAGCTAAATCGGAAGGATGAACGGCAATGCAATGTTCGCTAGCTCCGAAAATAGCGTGCATTCGATTGTAACCTGTAATTGCCGAACAACCTATACCGGGAGTACGTTTATTACAAGGAAAAACCGGATCGCGAAAATAACCACAGCGGACTCTTTGCAGTAAATTCCCACCCACTGTTGCCATATTTCGCAGTTGCGGTGAAGCGCTTTGTAATAAAGCTTGGCTAATTACGGGATAACATTCCTGAATTTTGGGATGAAAAGCCACGTCGCTCATTCGAGAGATAGCACCAATGCGGATTCCCTGAGGTTGAGATTCAATATCTGCTAAGGGCAAACTATTAATATCAATTAATATATTCGCTGTTTGGACTCCATTTTTTATTAATCCCAGTAAATCTGTGCCACCAGCAATAAATGCAGCAGTTTTATCTTGCTCAACTGTGGCGATCGCCACTTTTTCTGAGGTAACTTTAGCATAACTAAATGGCTGCATCTTCTATTTCCTCTAGCACATCCCGAATCGCCGCAACAATATTTGGATATGCTCCACAACGGCAAAGGTTTCCACTCATTTTTTCTCGAATTTCTGTCTCAGATTTTGGCGATTCTTCCAATATCATCCCCACGGCTGAGATAATTTGTCCTGATGTACAGTAACCACATTGAAAAGCATCATGGGTAATAAAGGCTGTTTGCATGGGATGGAGTTTACCATCTTGTGCTAATCCCTCAATTGTGGTAATTTCAGTACCGATGTGCATGATTGCCAAAGTCATACAAGAGTTAATTCGCCGATTATTAACTAATACAGTACACGCACCACATTCACCGCGATCGCAAGCTTTTTTAGTGCCCATCAAACCCAGCTTTTCTCGAAGTGCATCTAGTAATGTCACACGAGGTTCTAGCTTTAAGGAATAAGATATATTATTAACATTCAGTGATAATTCTACTTCCTCTGAACCGAATATTTTCGTTTCTTGAGTAAATGAGTCTGAAGTTATTAACGCTAAGGAATTTTCTTCCATATTTCACGTAGATAATAATTACATCATTTACTATAGTAACGATAAAAAGTCTGCGGTTCTTCTAGCTAGACTTCCTGACATTTATAATCAAGAGTAAATTCTGACTTAATAATATGAACGCAAATCTCACTCAGAAATTATCCCAACCCATAGTAAAGAAAGTTGCAATTGTCGGTGCTGGCCCAGGCGGTTTGGCTGCTGCGATCGCACTGAGAAGCCAAGGGATAGAGGTTCAAGTATACGAAAAAGCCCAAGAATTTCGTCCGGCGGGAACTGGATTAGGACTAGCTCCGAATGGCTTGAATTCTCTAGATGCGATCGCACCGGGAATTGTCGAAACTCTCAAAAGTTCAGGCTGCGAGGTTCACCACACGGTTTTAAAGAATATTCAGTCTGAGACAATCCGAACTAACGCAACTAAATATATAGAACAATACGGACAACCGTTGTTAACTATTTGGTGGTATCGTCTACAGCAAGTCTTAGCATCAAGATTGCCGTCTGAAATCATTCACCTCAATCATCGCTTTATCGGCTTTGAGCAAGATGCAAACGGTGTGGAAATTCATTTTGATGGTAAAAAATCAGTAGATGCAGATTTGCTGATTGGGGCTGATGGCGTTAACTCTGTTATCAGAGAAACTTTATTTGGCGAGGGTAAGCCTAATTATATCGGTAGTATGTGTTGGCGTGCCGTCATTAAGTATCGCCACGAGCTATTTAATGACTATGAACTAGTTTTTGTCAAAGGCAACCAACAGTTTATGTACCTTCTCAATGTTGGCGGCGGCTATACCAGTTGGATTAGTCGGAAGTTCTCGCCTGAGTACTCCCTTTCCCACAGCGCTGATGAAGTGAAATCTCGCATTCTCGATGAATTAGCCAACTGGGATAAATCCTTTCGAGTTGTGGTAGAAGCGACACCAGCCGAGGAAATTTGGGAAGGGCCAATTTGCGATCGCCCACCGTTAACTCAATGGAGTCAAGGCAGAGTGACTCTCTTAGGCGATGCCGCTCATCCAATGGCACCTGCAATGGGACAAGGAGCCAATACCACTTTTGAAGATGCATACCAACTGCGAGAGTGTTTTTCTGATTCAGCTAATTTGCAAGAAGCTCTGACTAGCTACGAACAGTGTCGCATCGAGCGGACAAAACTCATTCAAGCTCGTAGTGCCTTGGGTGAAATGCGGTACTACGACATTAATAACGCGGCATCTACTGGACAGACGCAAGAGCGTCAAATGAGTCTTAATGATGATTTTCACAAATGGGTGTACAACTTTAAGCCATCTGTAAAAAGTTAAATTTTATTGTGGTGTTAGTAAAGTTACTTTTATCACAATTAGCAAAAGAAACTTATAGCAAGCCCTAATCTTATCGAGTAATTTGAGACTATCAGAAGTGACTGTTTTTAGTCAAGCCCTCAAACACAACAAATTCGTTGAATAATTGAGAATTATTTGCGTAAAATCAACATAACTTCATCAGATTGTTAATTTTTGTAAGAAGTGATGCCATTACCTCTTTGGGGTAAATTGAAGTATTAAATCTCGTTTTAGAGTTACTAATTTACCCCTATTGTTAGTCGAGATTCAGCGGAAGTAATTAACTTAGTATCTATCTAGGTTTAATTTCCTGAAAATTTTCGATTGTCAGAAAGATTTCTTCATCAGCTATTTGACTATTGTAATCGATATTAATTTTGGTTGGATAGCCGAGTTTTGCATTGTATTCTACATCCAGGTTGAATGCCTTCCGGTTGATCGCATCTTGAATCACATTAAAAAGCTTGGGAATTGTGTTGTATTTTTGAAATAATTCTGGATTAACTGGTTTTCCAGTAGCTACAGAAGTGATTGAAGTTGTTTGACCATTACGCACTTCAATAATTACTGGCCCTCTAGCATCTGGTATACAGAAGCAACTGTTGCTAACCGTAATCCGATAGTTAGAAATATTTGCTTGTTCCCACAAACGCTTATTAAATCTCAACCGTCTTGAATTCAAGCTATTATTTGTTTGCGTTTGATATTGTACTTTCTCTGCGGGAGTTTCGGACATTGCTGCTAAGTTCAGACTTAGAGATAGCAATAGTGTTGCACTGATAATCATAGGTAAACGCATATTAATCCATTTATTGGTTTTCAAAAATATAACTATTATTATGATACAGCAATTTTTAACTTATTTACGAGAGGATGTTTAAATAAATTTTATCTTTTAATGAAAAATTTTTCGGAGATAAATGAATCTGCATTTTTTCAGAATACCATTCATAATCCAATTTTCCAGACATTAATTAGGAACTTTGGCGTAATATTTTTGATCGCCCAAAATTGCCTCCTTGTCCAAAGCGATGCCTACGCAGCAACCTTAAGTTTTACGTATCTATCTAGATTGAACTCATAAAAAACAAGCACAACAAGAGACTTTCAAGCCTGTTTGTGTCGTGTTACCTGCGATAAGATAAATTATAATCCTCCCTTAACTTGAAGTATGAGGAGGATTCAACGATTCCAAATTAGCAATATTGATGATTGCTAATTAGGATTTAGCTGCAAGCTTGCAGACATGCCTTAGCTTCTCTATAGATTTTGAGAGATGTTTACGCAACGATCTCAAAGTTTGTAGCTGATAATAATGGTGGGGTTGTGTATTGATTGTTATCGTTATCAATGTTGGCAAACAGACTACCTGTCCCCAAGCCTGGTGATGTCAAGTTTTGGTTGAAGAACAAGTTGCCAGTTCCAAGACTATAAGTAATGAGTCCATAGCTAGTTGCAGCTGCTGCATCATTAGCTACTATCGTAATTTGGTACAGATTATTGAGTCCGGCAAAAGTTGTCTTATCGAGGACGATTTTATCGCTATAGCTGCTGAAGTCAGTAATTTTATCTACACCAAGATCGGCACTATTGTACCCAGCACCTGAGTTGAATACAAAGCGATCGCTACCAGCACCACCAGTCAGGATGTCATTACCTTTACCACCTCGTAATATATCGTTACCAGCATCTCCATAAAGGTTGTCATTGCCAGCACCACCATAGAGAATGTCATTACCCTCGCCACCGAAGGCTCTCAACGGTGTCGCTGTACCACTACCATCAAGGAAGTCATTGCCAGCCCCACCTGTAAACCATACCGCATTTACAGAAGTTGCTGACAAGTTGTTGACATCGAGGATGTCATCACCACCCCCACCATTGATTTCAAACCTCTCTGCACTGTCTACAGTCAGAGTGAAAGGAACCAAGTTCAACCGATCGAAGATTGCTCTGCCTTGAGCATCTTGTTGCAGGCGGAAGTTGTCTCCTACACCCGCGCCGTTGACCTCAACCACGTCATAGCCAGCATTACCACTGATTCTGTCGCTACCATCACCATTGTTCCAGATCAGGCGATCGTTGCCGTATCCACCTGTGAAGGTGTCGTTTCCACGATTTCCAAGTATGGTATCGTTCCCCTCCCCACCAGATAGATAGTCGATACCATCGCCACCTTGTAAAAGGTCGTTACCAGCATTTCCATAAAGGCTGTCATTTCCACCCAAACCATTGAAGTTATCAGAAGCGGCATTACTAATACCTACATCTGCTCCATTAGTCGGCCCTGGGCCAGGAATCCAAGTTACTGACATGATTAATACTCCTAATTCTTAATTTATCTAAATGAACAATGAGTTCCTAATACTTCATTTTTAAGAAATGTATGGAAGTACTAGTTTCTCTCTACGAACTACAAAACTTATAGTTTTTAGCTGCTAAGTATTAATCAGAGATATGTTCTTCTTTTATGCAGAAAATTGGTTTTTGTAAAATTTCTTCACTATGAGTTTTAGAGACAGACCTAACCTTTTCACGTCATTTTAAAAAGAAAGAATAGCTTGTGAATGCCCTTTGCAAGCTAGCTTTCGACTGATTGAACTATTTTCGTTAAAGTTTACAATAGTGCTTATAATCTGCAAGGATTAAATACTTATTTGTTAAAATTACCACCTAATAGCTAAGGATATTACTTAGCTTAAATGTATTGATTGCACAGTTACCAATCACTTTTATGAAAAGAGCCAAATCTCATTAAAAGCAATGCCAAAAAAGAATTTCAAGCGTTAGTACAAAACGTACAATCAATATTTTACCTAGTGTAATAGACATTACATTCAACACAGGATTTAGTGCCATGTGTTTTTAAGAATACCCATCCATAGTCCAATCTTCAAGACATAAATTAGGAACTTTGCTAAAATCTCTTTGATTACGCGTAACCAAAATTGCCCCCTTAGCCAGAGCAATGCCTACGGCTGGCTACGCCTACGCAGCAATTCTTAAGTCTTGTGTACCTATCTGGATTTTTTGTTGGCGCAAACTTTGATAGTAACTGTATGCTGCGTCATCGAAATCCAACAAATATGCCAAATCTGAAATAGATCAGGCTATTGTTAGCTCTGGCTGAATAATGCAAATAAAAGCTATAAATTAACATTCCCCGGCAGAGCCAGGGAACGAAGAAATACTAACTTGCGGCTAAATTGCTCCAACCGACGTAGGGTAATTTTGTAGCTATTGCCCGAACTTGGTCAGCGTTAGCTACTAACTGACCACAAGCGTCCCAAGTTCCAGAAATAAATGTGCTTCTTGTCCCTTCACCGATCGCAACTGGGGCAGTGTAATCACCAATTTGCACTTGCAAGGTTTCCAAATCCACTGTCACGGCGGCTTGGGGATTGGCAGCGACTAAATCTTGCAGTTGTTTGACAGTAACAGCATCGGCTGTCACACAAGGTATGCCCATTGCCACACAGTTACCGAAAAAGATTTCGGCGAAGCTTTCACCAATTAAAGCTTGGATTCCCCATTTTGCGATCGCTTGGGGTGCATGTTCCCGTGATGAACCACAGCCAAAGTTACGGTTAACTATTAAAATATTCGCGCCTTGGTACTGGGGTTGATCGAAGGGATGTTCACCTTTAAGCGCTGTCCGGTCATCGATAAATACGCCTTCACCTAACCCATCAAAGGTAACGGCTTTCAAATATCGTGCCGGAATAATGCGATCGGTATCTATATCATTGCCCACTAAGGGTATACCGCGCCCTGAAACTGTTTTAACTTCACTCACCATAGATTTTATCTATTATTTCAATGACAGTCTGTTGAAAAATGGATGAGGGAGATGAGGGGACAAGGGGAATAACCAATCCCCCATGCCTTTTGGAAATTACAACAACTCGCGCACATCAGATACTTCGCCTTTAATCGCAGCAGTGGCGACCATCGCCGGACTCATTAACAATGTCCGACCAGAGGATGAACCCTGTCTTCCTTTAAAGTTGCGGTTGGAGGAAGAAGCGCTGATTTGTCTTCCTTGTAGCTTATCGGGGTTCATGGCTAGGCACATGGAACATCCCGGTTCGCGCCACTCAAATCCGGCTTCCTGAAAGATTTTATCCAATCCTTCAGCTTCTGCCTCTTCCTTCACCCTTTCCGAACCAGGGACAACGAAGGCTTTGATTCCCTCTGCAACGTGGCGACCTTTGGCGATTTTTGCTGCTTCTCGCAAATCACTAATCCTGCCGTTGGTGCAACTACCAATAAAGCAGACATCTATTTTTGTGCCCTTGATTGGTTGACCGGGATATAAATCCATGTAGCGGTAAGCTTCTTCGGCAATGAATCGGTCTTCTTCCAGCAGTTCTTCCGGTTGAGGTACTGACTGGTTGATACCGATACCTTGATCGGGAGTAATGCCCCAGGTAACGGTAGGAGAAATTTCCGCAGCGTCAAATACCACCACATCATCATATTGGGCATCTGCATCACTCTTGATGGATTCCCACCAAGCTACTGCTTTATCCCAATCTGCATCTTTGGGTGCAAAATCTCTACCTTTGAGGTAATCGTAGGTGACACGATCGGGATTGACATAGCCGCATCTAGCACCGCCTTCGATCGCCATATTGCAGACAGTCATCCTCTCTTCCATATTCATTTGCTCAAATGTCGTACCTGCAAATTCGTAGCCATAGCCTACGCCACCTTTCACGCCAAGGGTGCGGATGATATGCAAGATGACATCTTTGGCGTAAACTCCTGGGTTGAGAGTGCCGTTAACTTCAATTTTGCGGACTTTCAGTTTGGAGAGAGCAAGGGTTTGGGAAGCGAGAACATCCCGAACTTGGCTAGTACCAATACCAAATGCGATCGCACCAAATGCCCCATGACTTGAGGTGTGACTATCTCCACAAGCGATCGTCATTCCGGGTTGAGTCAGCCCAAGTTCTGGAGCGATGACGTGAACTATACCTTGACTGCCAGAACCAATATTGTAAAAAGTTATGTTATTTTCTTGACAGTTATTTTCCAGCGCCTGAATCATTTCCTCTGCCAAGTTATCGGCAAAGGGACGCGCCTGGTTTTCTGTAGGCACAATATGATCGACTGTGGCGACGGTACGCTGTGGAAACAGTACCTTTAGATCCCTCTCGCGTAACATAGCAAAGGCTTGAGGACTGGTGACTTCATGAATTAGATGAAGCCCGATAAATAGTTGCGTCAGCCCTGAGGGAAGTGTACCAACGGTGTGTAAGTCCCAAACTTTATCAAACAGGGTACCTTTGCTCATACGTCAATCAGTATTTAAAGAGTCCGGTCTTAAATAGTATCAAAAAAAAGTCTCGGTTTTTGCAGATTGCTTAATATTACTTACAGCTTTGCAATTGAGGGGTGAAATTTAAACGCAGAGGAGCGCAGAGGTAAGCGCAAAGGTACGCAGAGAATTTGTGATGTAATTTGATCGCCTTTGAGGTAGCAAAATCGTAAATTCTCCGAAATATTGAGATGCAAAGATGTAAATAACTTTATCCTTTTCAACAAGGATATGTTAAGACAATACGAGATAATTGCACTACCAGCATTATGCCCATAGATTTACGGGAATTTTATCAGGCTAGCGATCCCAGCAGAACTCTGTTTGTCAACAATAGCTCTGATGGCAAGTATTATATAGATTTTTCCTCGGTACGAGGTGGTGATATTCTTGGCAAGCTGAAGCAGAAGATTACTTTTTTTAAGCCGAATGAACCCACCTGCACTTTATTTACTGGGCATATTGGTTGTGGTAAATCGACAGAATTATTACGGTTACAAGCTGAACTGGAAAAATTAGGCTTCCATGTCGTCTATTTTGAGTCCAGTGATGACTTGGAAATGACCGATGTCGATATTGCTGATGTGCTGCTAGCGATCGCTCGTCGTGTGAGTCAAAGTCTGGATAAAATTACTCTAGAGTCACCTAACAAGTTTAATGAGTTGCTCCAAGGGGCTTGGAAGGTCTTAAACTCCGAGGTGACGGGGGTAAAAGTTAAGGTTCCCAATGTCGGCGATTTTGGTGTCACCTCTGAAAAAGAAAAACTTTCTCTGTCTGTGGGTATTGGGGAAATCACCGCGAAGATGAAAAATGACCCAACCCTGCGAGAAAAACTCAATCAGTATTTAGCACCGCAAAAAACTAAGCTGCTGGAAGCGATTAATCAAGAATTATTGGAACCTGCGATCGCTAAACTCAAACAGCAAGGTAAAAATGGTCTAGTCGTAATTGTCGATAATCTTGACCGCATAGATAATCGTGCCAAACCTTGGGGTCGTCCGCAGCAGGAATATTTATTTGTCGATCAAGGTGAGTTTTTGACAAGGCTTAATTGTCATCTACTCTACACTATGCCCTTGGCTTTGAAGTTTTCCAATGATTACGGAATGCTGACTCAGCGTTTCCCAGAAGATCCTAAGGTGTTACCAATGGTACCTGTACAAAGGACTGATGGCAGTGTTCATCTAGAGGGAATGGCACTCATGCAGCAGATGGTACTAGCTAGAGCTTTTCCTGACATGACACCAGAGGAACGTTTAAGTAAAGTTACCGAGATTTTTGATAGTGCTGCTAGCCTAGAGCGGTTATGTAAAATGAGCGGTGGTCATGTGCGCGACGTGCTGAGGCTGCTGAATACCTGGATTATGGAAGAAATGAGTCTTCCTTTAACTCGTGAAACCTTAGAGCAAGTGATTCGTTCTCGGCGGAATGAAATCATGTTACCGATTTCTGAGGATGAGTGGCAATTGTTACGTCATGTCAAAGAAAGGAAAAAGGTGAGTGATGACCAGGGATATCAAAAACTGATCCGCAGTCGGTTTGTATTTGAATATCGGGATGGTGGCGAGTCTTGGTTTGATGTTAATCCGGTTTTGGCAGAAGCGAGGGAGTTGAACGTTTATTAAGGTAGGGTGTGTTACGGCTTCCGTAACGCATCATCTCCGGTTTTCGGTGCGTTATGCTTCGTGGTACACACCCGACATCTGCTTTTCGCCCTGGCTCTTTTAATCCAAAATCCAAAATTCCAAATTGGTATGACAGATTCACAGCAACCTAAAAATGAAAAGGGACTGCAACAATTAGCTTGGGCGATCGAATCCTCTGTAGGACAGTTTAAGCTGATTTTGGCACGGTGTAATTATGCTAGCTTGCGCGATCGCTTAATCTCCAGATTACGGGAAATTTGTCAAGTCGAAATTCGTGTCTTGGTGGTGCAGCAATCTAACAGGACTCTTTATACTGCGATTCAAGAAGAATTCGGCCAAGAAATACCAGCTTGCGTGATGGTTGTCGGTTTGGAATCAGTGCAGAATTTGCCTGTGATGTTAACTTCTGCAAATCAGGTGCGGGAAGAGTTTCGCAAGAATTTTGCTTTTCCCTTAGTGTTGTGGATTGACGATGAAATTTACAAGCAACTAATACAGTTTGCACCAGATTTGGAAAGTTGGGCAACTACGAGAAATTTTGCCATATTAACACAGGAATTAGTAGATTTTATCATCGAAACGGCTAATCAATGGTTTAGTAATAACTTAAAATTTAGCGTAGATGTATATATCAAACTGGAAAATGAGCTAGAAACAGCACAAAGATATTTACTCAATCACCCAGACGTTTATAATTTAGAAATTCAAGCTGATTTAGAATCTTTGTTAGGTTTTATCAAACAAATAAATAATCAAAAAGATTTGGCGCTACAGCATTATCACAAAGCTTTAGAGCTTTGGCAGCAAAGTAATAATTTAGAAAGGCAGGCAAAAATCCTCGCTGAGATGGGCTTTTGTTATTATCTCAAAGCTTTTAAAAATCCAGATATCAATCATCCAGATTGGCATCAAACTTGGCATTATGTTCAAGGGTATATAAATTTTATTAACCAGTTTCAAAGGCTAGATTTAATTGCTAACTCAGTAGTTAAATTTGGTGATATCTTGCGAGACTTGCAAAAGTGGGAAATGTTGCAGAGTCTTTCAGAACAGGCTTTAGTAATCCATCAAAGTAACAACCAGCCAAGAGAATTAGCCAAGGATTACGGTTTTTTAGCTGAAGTGGCTTTGGCTCAAAATAACTGGGTGAAAGCAAATCAGCTAGTTCAGCAAGCCTTGGAAGTTTTTGCCGCGATTCCCAATTTGGAATCAGCGAATATCTCAGGGGTTTTATCTGATAATTCCGAAAGGGTTTTAAAATCAAAAGATTTGAGCTTGTATCAGTTTATTTTAGGTCGTTCTCAATACCATTTAGGTCAAACTCCACAGGCAACTCTCAGCTTAGAAACTGCTAGGGATGTGGGTAATCCCCTAGAAGATGTCAGGCTTTACTTGGATATTCTCAGTTTTTTACAACAGCTTTATTTTGAGCAGAAAGAATATTTCAAAGCATACAAAATCAAACAGCAACGGCGTTCCATTGAACAGCAATTTGGCTTGCGGGCTTTTATTGGTGCGGGTAGATTAGAAGCTACAAAACAGGCATTTGTAGAGACATTGCGCTCAAACTCTCCCCAAGGAAATATTGCCCCAGAAATTGCTGCATCTGGTCGCCTGTTGGATGTAGAACGTTTAATTGAACGCATGGGTCGCCCTGATTATAAGCTGATAGTAATTCATGGGCAATCGGGTGTAGGCAAAAGTTCCCTGGTGAATGCGGGACTGAAACCAGCTTTAAAAAATAAAGCGATCGGTACTCAAGATTACTTGCCAGTGGTAATGCGCGTTTATACTAACTGGGTGGAAGAGTTGGGGAAGCTTTTGGGGAGAGATCAGGGAGATCAGAGGGATGGGGGAGATGAGAGAGAGTTAGAACCTCAACGTTCATCCTCAGAAGGTCAACGTTCATCCTCAGAAGGTCAAAGTTCACCCTCAGAAGGTCAACGTTCATCCTCAGAAGGTCAACGTTCATCCTCAGAAGGTCAACGTTCATCCTCAGAAGGTCA
>NZ_CAXTTT010000081.1:0-1585 GCF_964247315.1 uncultured Nostoc sp. | reverse complement strand
CTCAGAAGGTCAACGTTCATCCTCAGAAGGTCAACGTTCATCCTCAGAAGGTCAAAGTTCGACCTCAGAAGGTCAAAGTTCGACCTCAGAAGGTCAAAGTTCGACCTCAGAAGGTCAAAGTTCACCCTCAGAACTCGGAACTCCGCAATATTTAATATCCAGACTTAAAGAAAACGAACAGCGCAATCTCCGCACAGTGCTAATTTTCGATCAATTTGAGGAATTTTTCTTTGTTTACACTGAACCTGCACAAAGAAAGCAATTCTTTGAGTTTCTGGGAGAGTGTCTGAATGTTCTATCGGTAAAAGTTATCTTATCGCTGCGGGTGGATTACATCCATTACTTGCTGGAGTGCAATGATTTGTCCAGCCTGAAGATTATTGGCAATGACATTCTCAGTAATAATGTGCTTTACAAGTTAGGGAATTTCTCACCTGCTGATACGAAGTCAATTATTCAGCGTTTAACTGAAAATACTAGTTTTCACTTAGAGGATGTTTTAGTTGAACAACTGGTGCAAGATTTAGCCGGAGAATTGGGTGAAGTTCGTCCCATTGAGTTGCAGGTTGTGGGGGCGCAACTGCAAACGGAGAATATTACAACTCTGGCAGAATATCGGCAGCGTGGCACTAAGGATGAATTGGTTAAGCGTTATTTGCATGAAGTTGTTAATGATTGCGGTGAAGAAAATCAGCAAGCAGCAGACATATTACTGTATTTGCTGACGGATGAAAAAGGAACTCGCCCTCTAAAGACTCGCGCTGAGTTGGAACGCGATTTGTTCGCATATTTCTCGGAGATCCCCCCAACCCCCCTTAAAAAGGCGGGCTTTATTCTTTCTACCCCCTTTTTAAGGGGGTCGCCGCAGGCGGGGGGATCAGAAACTAGGGAGGATAAAGCTTTTGACATCAGCAAATTAGATTTAATTGTAGAGATTTTTGTCCAATCCGGCTTAGTGGTTTTGCTACCAGAAAACCCGGCTGACCGTTATCAACTGGTACACGACTACATCGCCGCCTTTATCCGCCAGCAACAAGAACCGAAGTTAAAGCAGGTAATGGTGCAACTGGAAAAGGAAAGAGAACAAAGAAAACTGAGTGAGGCGAAACTGAATAACTTTCTCAAACGCGCCCTTTTTGGTTCTGTCGCCGCAGGTTTAGGATTTGCTGTTTTAGCAGCAGCAACATTCCAGTGGGCAGTAGAGGCAAATGTTAATCAAATTAACGCCATCAATAATTCTTCTGAAGCCTTTGCTGTCTCTGAACAATACCCAGATGCTTTAATAACAGCCTTAAGGGCAAGTAACAAACTCAAGCATACACTTTGGGCACAGCACAGAAGCGATATCTCAATGCTAACTGTGGCAACTTTACAGCAAGCCGTTTATTTAAAGCCAAATGAAAGGAAAGAAAATCGTGCCATAGAGGTAAATACCTTAGAAGGGCATAGCAGTTCGGTCAGGGGCGTAGTCTTCAGCCCCGATGGCAAGACACTGGCTTCTGCAAGTGCTGACAACACAATCAAACTCTGGGATGTCAGCACAGGCAAAGCGCTCAAAACCCTGACTGGGCATAGCAGTTCAGTC
>NZ_CAXTTT010000080.1:34060-36063 GCF_964247315.1 uncultured Nostoc sp. | reverse complement strand
TAAGTATCACCGCGAAGTGCGATCGCCCAGTCAAGTTTGGGGTCAAGTTGAATGGCGCGGTCAAAGTCTTGTAGAGCTTTTGCGTAACGCTCCATTGAGCGGTAAGTTTCACCACGATTTGCGATCGCCCAGGCAGATTTGGGGTCAAGTTGAATGGCGCGGTCAAAATCTTTTAGGGCTTGTGGGTAACGCTTCATTAAGCGGTATGTTTCACCGCGCCAACCTAAAGCAATTGGTTGCCATTTAAATTCAATCCGAGAATTTTGTAGGACTGCGGTAAACATTTCTAATGTAACTTCGTAAAAATTCTGCTCATAAGCTTTTAACCCATTTGCTAATTGCTCACCCCAACGCTGAACTTCAGCAGAATCCGCATCTTTACCAGCCTGAAGCATTGTTTCTGCATATTGTTGGGCAAATTTGCGTTGATTTTTGAGTGCAGCAAGAAATTCATTCAGAGCTACAGATAAATTCCTTTGTGGTGACTGACATAAGTTGTGGTATAACACGTTTAATGTGTGACTTTGCCAGCTAGGATCGCGCTGTTTATTCTCTTCGTCCAATTGCAGATCGTTCCGCAGGCTGTCATAATATTCTGCTAATTTACCATGTACGTCAGCCCAACTTTGCGGCGATGAAAGGCGCTTGTGACGTAACATTTGGGTTTTAACCACATCATGATAAGCCCAGCCATCGGTACGTTCATTGACAAAGGATGTTTCTTTCAGCCAAGTAAATAACTCGTCAGCTTCTTCTTCTCCTCTCAATTTGGCTATAACATCCCGATTCAAGCAGCGAGGAATGGCTGCATCGAGAGCAACTTGTCGCCGCTTCGGGTCATCAATCCATTTTATAAAGCGTTCTACAGCACTGCTGCTAGGCTCAATTACTTGGTTGGGGTCATTAGGATGAGCATCTGCTAACATTCCTACCAGCAGGGGTAAATTTCCAGAAAGGCGTAAAATCACTTCAATAACCCGACTGTTAGTAATACCTTTGCGAGTTAGATATTGTTGGGCTTCTTCTTCTGTAAAGGGTTCCAGAGGGAAACGAACTATTAACCCCTCGTAAGGTGCCCAATGATTTTTATCTAATTCCTGCCGACTGGCGATGGTTATCAATATATTCAGAGATACTTCACCGTGGCGACCCTCCAAAATTTCTCGTAACCAGTTATCTAAAAATTCCCCGGTACGTTCATAAGTATCAAAAAACAAAACAATAGTAGTTTCTTTAGCAATTTTAAAAATATCTTGTAAAAATAGTGGGGTCAGGACTTCTACAGGTTCTTGAACTAATAGCACTTCATCTTTATTTGTGATTTTCTTTGCAACATAAGATGCCCATTCTACGGCTTGGGTAGCCAAAGCATCCTCATCTACCAAATCAAAGACAGCACCGTCAACGGGAACTCGACGCGCCAGACGCATACCAGTTTTAACTACAGTTTTGCCTACAAAAGCCGAAAATCCTTGAGCAGCTTCTGGATCGGTTTCTAATTCTTGGCGCTTTTGACGGTAAACTTTGTAGCGTTCTGTAAACTGCGTTAGTTTATGACCTTGCCGTTCCAAGTCTTCAGCTAGACGACCCATCACTTCTGGTACAGTTTTCTCGGCTTCATCTATATAAGCCGTGATATTTTTTGCTTCTTTAGCAATTTTGCGAAACTGTCGTACAAGCGTGCTTTTACCAACCCCACCTTCACCCCAAATGTTATACAAAAAATGACAGCGATCGTCTTCTACATGCAACGCCAGATTTTGGCGAAATTGATTGGTTTGATCTTCACGACCCACAAAACCTAATTGCTGACGTTGCTTAATAATATCTTGTAGGTTCCTGGGCTTGTTTTGTGGGTTCATTACAAAATTAAATTTTAAGGTGCTAATGCTTACAGAATAACTACTAAATACACACTCTATATTTCAGAATTTATTAATTTTTTTTTAGGAAATTTTATATATATTGACCTTCTGAAGCTCAATGTTGACCTTCTGAGGCTC
>NZ_CAXTTT010000080.1:1499-33960 GCF_964247315.1 uncultured Nostoc sp. | reverse complement strand
GCTCAATGTTGACCTTCTGAGGCTCGACGTTGACCTTCTGAGGCTCGACGTTGACCTTCTGAGGCTCGACGTTGACCTTCTGAGGCTCAATGTTGACCTTCTGAAACTCAAAAATGCCTTGGCGACAGAAGTCGTGGCTACACGAGACTTTACTGGCCTGCGCGGGTTTCAAAAATCTTTGGATACAAAACACGAAAAGGGCATAACAATGTTATGCCCCTACAAATGACGTGTATTTTACCAAATTGATAACTAGTATGATTACCTATTTTAAGCTTTAGCTAACTGGAACTTCGGGTTGCTTTTTCTTAGAACGGCGGTTAAACCTGCGTCCCATCTCATCAATTACTGCATCCAAACCTGCGACATCACCGCTAGCTTTGGCATAGCTATAAACTGCTAATGCTGCTGCGTAAGCTTCGCTAGCAGAGGCTATACAGGTATCATCCACCAATTCTTGCAGTTGAGTTAAAGACAACAGCACCGGATACAAGTCCTCATATATTTCTAAATCTCGGCGCATCTCTTCTAAATCAAAAGAACGGGGCAAAAAGTTAGGGTTCTGTGTCGCCACTTCTAAAGCTTTGCTTACAAAAGCCCGACTTTTATCTCCCATCTTCAACATTGTTCGCCGATCTTCAGGGGTCAAATCTACCAAAAACGGTAACTTTTCTCTAATTGTAGCGATCGCTTGCATGACCACTTCCTTATCTGCTGGGGCAAGGCTGGCACTGATACGATTTTCTGCCATTTTTAATACTCCTTTAGGGTACTTAATTTCAGTATTCCCAAAGTTATAAAGGCGATCGCATTCATTAGAGGCGAACACTCAAAAATACTTGCAATTGCCAATTCCCAACTCTGCTGTTAATGTTCTAATTTTTCAAGTAATAATAACTCAAGCTTCTGTTTCCAGCAAAAGTGCCTGATAACCTGCTTGGACAAAGTGTTGATCAGCTGTTGCTGCAATAATTAAGCCCTGCTCCTGCATGACAATAAACGAAATACAATCAGTTAGCCCCCAGGTTTTGTCTAGACGGGACTGATAGAGATGTAAAGCACGGTTGAGTAGTTGTGTGTCTACACTTACAACACACATATTTGGTGTTTGATAGCACTGCTGGATAAATCGTATTGCTGCTGTGCGATTAAAAGCACTCAAAGCATTACCAACTTCGATTAAAACAGCTTCAGTTACCCACACTTCCAGGGCGCTTTGGACACGCGGTAGGAGTGTTCTAGCCTTGATATGGTATTGATCGCGTGCATTCAGTAACGCTTGGATAAAAACAGTGTCTAAAAATATTTGCTCACCCGTCATGTATTAATTTCAGGCTGACGTTTTGGTGTGCCATACAAGTAATGGTCATGTTGACTTGCCCAATCTTCGGGTGCATCAACTGTCCCTGTTAAATCTTCTAATACATCCCACACATCAGCCGCTTTAATTTGAGATGAGTTAATTTCCTCAGAAACGATGGTAATTACATAGCGCTTGTTCGGTTCTAAATCAAGTGGTATATCTGGTCGTAAAACAGAACCATCAAATGTAACCGTTAAGATTTTGCTCATTGATACGTTCCTTCTAATCACTAATCACTGCGATCGCATCAATTTCCACCAACACATCTTTAGGTAAGCGCGATACCTGGACACAAGCCCGCGCTGGGGCTGTATCTTCCGGGAAATATTTCGCATAAACGGCATTCACCGCCGCAAAATCATTCATATCAGCTAAAAATACAGTGGTCTTCACTACATCTTGAAAAGTCGCTCCGGCTGCTGTGAGGATAGCTTCAAGATTAGCTAATACTTGCTCAGTTTGCTTTTTGACATCATCAGTGTAGACAACATCACCAAGGCGGGGATCGATGGCAATTTGTCCAGCAATGAATACAAATTGACCTGAAGCTGCGATCGCTTGATTATAAGGGCCGACTGGAGCGGGTGCGTTATCAGTATTAATTACTTTACGGGTCATAGATATTACTTTCTCTAACGATGTTTCCTGTTTACCGATTTCCACTTCAGCAGCGATCGGCTTGTAGACTTCTCCATCAGGCATTATCGCACCAGTCAGGTCAGCATCTTTAAAGTTGACACCATAGATATTTGCCCCAGTTAAATCTATCTTCTTCAGTTTTGCCTCTTTTAGATTCGCGTTGATCAAATCTACTTTTTGCAATTCCGCTTTCTCTAAATTTGTCCCTTTTAGACAGGCTTTTCTGAAATTTACACCTATGAGATTTGCTGCACCTAAATCAGCTTCAGTCAGATTCATACCTGACAAATCCTTTTGAGATAAATTAACGCCCCGAATCTTAGCTGCTTGCAAATTAGCACCTTTGAGTATCACATTAGTTAAGTTTGCTTGACTCAAATCAGCTGCAAATAAGTTAGCTCTACTTAAATCAGCACTAGTAAGGTTAGCTCTAACGACTTTTGCTTCATTTAAGGATGCGTCGGTTAAGTTTGCAGAATTGAGTGTCGCATCACTCAAGTTGGCGTTATCTAGATTGGCATTACTAAAGTTAGCGCTATTCAAGTATGCTTTACTCAAGTTGGCATTATCCAGATTAGCGTTACTAAAGTTAGCGCTACTTAGTTGTGCTCCAATCAAGTCAGCACTACTTAGGTCTGCCCAACTCAAATTTAAACTTGAACTTTCGCCCAACTCACTCAAATTTGCACCTGTTAGAGAAGCTCTAGTGAAGTTTGCATTTCTAAGTAATGCTTTACTCAGGTTCGCATCATTTAAATCTACACCCGTCAAATCTGCACCTGTTAGGTCTATTCCACTTAGATTTGCATATTTGAGGTCTACTCCTCTAAGATTCTCGTTGTGAAATTGCCTTTGTCCTTCGGCGTATTTCTCCAACAGTGTCTCAGCATCCATAATTCACCTTTAAATACCACTGACACAGTATAATCACAAAAACTTTGTGTCACAGATATTCTTCTCCCCTCTTCTCTCTGCGCCCTTTGCGCCTCTGCGGTTCTCCCTCTTACCCCAACCTCGGACGTATCCCATAATGCCGATATCGCCAATAATCCCGCAAAATGCGATCGTGGTCAAAACATAAATTACCAGGCACACGCCAATACTCAAAAACGCCTATACCCTTAGCATCATCTCCAGCCATCGGTTCCCCCGTCGCCGTTGCCAAAAACACAATACTAATCGTATGCTGACGGGGATCGCGATTGGGGTCAGAATACACCAGTAATTGTTCAACTAACTCCACCTGTAAACCCGTTTCTTCTTGAGCTTCCCGCCGGGCCGCCACTTCCACTGCTTCTCCATAATCCACAAAACCACCAGGAATAGCCCAACCTAAGGGTAGATTATGTCTTTCAATTAACACTATTGGCCGATGAGGTCGATCTACAAGTTCAATGATGATATCAACTGTTGGTGTAGGATTTCGGTAAGTCATAGTTATTTAGTCATTAGTCATTGGTCATTAGTCACTGGTCATTAATCATTGGTTATTCCCAAAGGACAAATGACAAAGGACAAATGACAAACAAAATGAGTTTACTTGATTTTCCCTGCAAATACTGTTCCGTGATAAATTTGATGCGATCGCCTAGCGTCTCCATCAGACAATAGCTTCCTCCCATAATTCAGATTACTTATGCCTTTTCCTAGATCAAGTGGTATTTTGCTGCATCCTACCTCCTTTCCCAGTCGATTTGGCATTGGGGATTTAGGCTTAGAAGCTTATCGCTTCATCGATTTTCTTAAAGAAAGCCATCAACAATATTGGCAAGTTTTACCTTTGGGCCCCACCGCATACGGTAATTCTCCGTATATGTGCTACTCGGCAATGGCGGGAAATCCCCTGCTGGTTAGCCCAGAAAAACTGCGAGATGAGGGTCTGCTAACAGAAGAAGACTTTGCTAATTTACCAGGATTTCCAGAAGAAAAGGTAGATTTCGAGAAGGTTGTGCCGATTAAGATTGGGCTACTCAAAAAAGCCTATGAACATTTTAAAGTGAATGCCACACCCATCCAACAAAAAGAGTTTGAAGGTTTTTGCGACAGCAAAGCCTATTGGCTAGATAATTACGCCTTATTTATGGCATTGAAAGATGCCAACGAGAATGCAAACTGGCACACATGGCCGTCAGAACTTGTTAAGCGCGATCCCCAAGCAATGGAGCAAGTACGGGAGCGGCTCGATGGAGAGATTTTTTATTACAAGTTTGTCCAATTTGAGTTTTTCCGCCAGTGGTCAGAGCTTAAAAGCTACGCTAATATGCGCGGTATTGACATTATTGGCGATATCCCCATCTATGTAGCTCATGATAGTGCTGATGTGTGGGCGCATCCCAACATCTTTTGTCTAGATGAACAGACAGGAGCTGCCGCCCAAATGGCAGGAGTCCCACCAGATTACTTTAGCGCCACCGGTCAATTGTGGGGGAACCCGGTTTACAACTGGGAGGAATTGCAAAAACAAGACTTTAAGTGGTGGGTACAGCGCTTTGAGGCAATGCTGGATTATGTAGACATAATTCGCATTGACCACTTCCGGGGCTTCGAGGCTTATTGGGCTGTGCCGCAAGGTGAACAAACTGCGATGAATGGTAAATGGGTGGAAGCGCCTGGAGATGCTTTTTTTGAAGTGATTAGGCAAAAGTTGGGCAAGCTACCCGTCTTAGCAGAAGATTTGGGAGTAATTACACCGGGGGTAGAAGCGCTGCGAGACAAGTATGAATTTCCGGGGATGAAAATTTTGCAATTTGCTTTTAGTGCTGATTCTACTAATCCATTTTTACCATTCAATTATCGGCACAATGCTGTAGTTTATACCGGGACTCACGATAATGATACAACTATAGGTTGGTTCAATACTGCTGAGGAGGAGGAAAAGCAAAACTTGCTGCTTTATTTAGGTTCTATCAGCCCTGATGGCATTCATTGGGATTTGATTCGCCTAGCTTTGAATTCTATAGCCAATCAAGCGATTATTCCCTTGCAAGATATTTTGGGATTAGGAAACGAAGCGCGGATGAATTTTCCCAGTATTGCTGAGGGGAACTGGGAGTGGCGCTATCAACCAGGAGCGATAACAGACGAATTGCGCGATCGCTTGAAAGTTCTTACCCAACTCAATGGACGCGCCCCGGAAGCCCAAGCCCAGTGAGGAGTGGGGCATGGGACAAGGGGACAAGGATAATCACCATGTCCCATACCCAATGCCCCATACTCCATATTTCAAAACTTAGGCTTGGCAGCAATCTTAACTTCTTCCTCTTTCCCTGGCTCTCCCATTTTCTTAGCTTTCTCTTGATTGACGCTCACCAACACACCACCAGCATTATCAGTTTTCACTGTCAGTTGCTCTTGGGCTTTCCAAATTCGGTGAGTTCCCTCTGGCAGAATACCCTCAAACTCGGTTTTGCCATCGGCTACTACACGAATCCAAGATGAGGCTTTCAAAGTCACACCAACCTGGACAATCTGGCCCTTTTGGACACCGCTGAGGGTATCGCTGACAGGTTGTACCTGCGTTGATTTTAGTTGAGCTATTTCTGGTTTAACAACGGACTTTTGTTTTGGATATGGCTGGTTTGGGCTATTACTTGCTTGTAGTAAGGCGTTATTTAATAACTGAGATAAGCCATTTACAGAGCATACTATTAGTAATATGTAAAGAAAGTAAAGATGAATCGGACGTAGTTGAGCCAGGGGTGAAGTATTCCCTCTACTTAGAGGGCTAACTTGTGCAGAACTGACTGGAAAAGTGCCAGAAAATTCTACTCCATTCAAGCCTAGTGCATCGGCAAATTGCCTGATCAAACCCTGAATATATACTGGTTCTGGCAGATCGTTTAAATTACCTTCTTCGATCGCCTGCAATAATCGTCGGGGAATCCTGGTCAATGCAACCACTTGCTCTAGAGATAAACCCTGTTCTTGACGCAATGCCCAAAGTTGAGCGCCTAATTCTGCCAACTTTTCGGCTCGTTGTTCCTCTAATGAAAGTGATGGCTGGTGCTTATTCTTCTTTCTTAGCCATTTCATGCCTACTGACACTCCTTAATTCCACTGAATCAATAATTAGGTTGCGCGATCCGATCTTGCAAAAAGCGAATCTCATAATCTTTGAGGGAACGATATTTACCCTCTGACAAAAAGGGTTCTTTTAGAGTTTGTAATTTAATTGGGCCAATCGCAGTCCGATGCAGCTTGATTACTGGGTATCCTAACTGTTGAGCTATCCGACGAATTTGGCGATTTCTTCCCTCCTGCAACACTATTTCTAAAACACTTTGCTCGGTACGACGTTCTATTAGATGTACCTTAGCAGCCCTAGTTTTTCTACCCTCCAACATCACACCTTGACGCCACATTTGCAGTACTGTTTCTGGAGGATGTCCTGTGACCAAAACATGATATGTCTTGGAAATACTGTGACGTGGATGGGTTAATCCAAATGTCAATTCTCCGTCATTAGTCAGGATTAATGCTCCTGTAGAGTCTGCATCTAAACGACCAACTGGGTGAATACCTGAACCCTCCTGTAATTCTTTCGGTAGTAAATCTAGGACTGTTGGTCTTCGATGAGGGTCGTAGCAAGTCGAAACCACTCCCGGTGGTTTATGCAGCAATAGGTATATTAAAGCCGGACGCTGCTTTTGGGATACAGACTTACCATCAATTGCGATCGCATCTTTTTCAGGATCGACTTTTTGACCTAAATGTGCCAATACCCCATTAATCCGCACCCGTGAATGCCTAATCATTTCTTCGGCTTCACGACGTGAGGCGATACCCCATTGAGCGAGAATTTTTTGTAACCGTACCTCCATGTGGAAATTGCTTATTTACTGTTATCAATTAAATGATATTTGCATTATGTAGCGAGTAGGCATAAATGTTACATTTAAAGCTTATTTAATTTATGTTCGGTTGTTGAATAAACACTCATAAATAAATTAGTTTAGATGCCAGATCAAAATTCTCAAACAAAAAGTACAAATAAAATCCGCATAATTACGCAGGTACTCACAACAGCCGTCAAGCTCTGGTTAAGAGCGCAAGTCAGCCAAATATCGGAATTAGAAGTGGAGATTAAAGCTAGCGATCGCCAACTTTTCTCTGGACGCATTCCTTCGGTATCTGTTTTTGCTACTCATGCAGTTTATCAAGGTCTCCTAATTACACAAATTCAATTAATAGCAGAAAATATTCGGGTAAATATCGGTTCCGTACTCAAGGGAAAACCTCTGCGACTGTTAGAAACAGTACCAGTGATTGGCGATTTAATCGTAGACGAGAAGGATCTGAATGCTTCTCTCTCATCTGATTTATTATCGACTGCTTTGAGCGATCTATTGGTTAAGGTTTTACCAACAGATTACCCGCAGTCACAACCAATCAAGTGGCAAGAAATTCTCCTTGGGAACAACCAAATTATACTGCGAGGTTTGGGAGTAACCAATAGTGAAACAATGCCTCTAGAGATTTGTCTGGGCTTACAATTACTCAGTGGGCATGAATTGCAACTGGCACATATCCCAATCAAGCCTGACCAGCAAGATATATTAAAGGACAATCATGAGTACAACCTGGATCTTGGCTCAGATGTCGATATCCAAGAACTAACGCTGATCCCAGGTAAGCTGGTGTGTCGTGGGCGGATTAACGTTAACCCTTGATGATCGCAAATTAAAAAATATTAATACCCTATTTTAAATGATATGGCGTTTAGTGGGGACTGGGGAGCAGAGGAGCAGGGGAACAGGGGAGAATAATTAATAACCAATGCCCAATGCCCAATGCCCAATGTCCAATTTACCTATTTACTAAGTAGTGGCAAAAGTAATGTCACAAAATAGTAAACCAAAGGGGCTGTGAAAATATAACTATCAGTACGGTCTAAAATACCACCATGACCAGGGATTAATTGTCCAGAATCTTTAACTCCAGCATCCCGCTTGAGCATAGATTCTGTGAGATCCCCTAAAAGACTAGCAATGCCAATTAACAAACCCAATGCTAAACCAGTGAAGGGGGATTTAGGCAAGTGAAGATAATAGGCTCCTGCTATGGCTACGGCAACACTTGAAGTAATGCCAAAGACAGCACCTTCTACAGTTTTTTTCGGGCTAATGTCAGATAGACGGGTTTTCCCAAAGAATTTGCCAATGGTGTAAGCACCGATATCAGCTGCCCAAATACACAAAAAAGTCAGTAGTGTAGCTGTAAAACCTTGTGCTAAAGAAGCGGAATTTGCCTTTTCCCAGAAATCTGTCCAGGTTGTGGGCCAGTAACCTCCAAAAGGGAGATTGCTAAAAGCATCACTATCAATTGCTCGTAACCGCACCCAGTAACTTGGTAAATAACCTACGTAAAATAGCCCCATAATGGAAGCGGAAACATCAGCGATCGTCGCAAATTTTGGTTGAAACAGCAGGTAAAAACAAATAAGGGTGCCAGCAACTGGCATCACAGCGTCAGCTAAACTGCCATCAAGAGTGCAGATCACTAGCAAGACTTGGCTGACAGCCATAGTAGTTTTAGCAGCGGGAGCGATGCCTCTGGCTCGCACCAAATTAAAATATTCTTGTTGACCCAAAAAGATGATAACCGCAAAGATGATGGTAAAGTACCAACCCCCCAAAAGGGTTGCACAAAGAGCAAGAGCGATCGCAACAATTCCACTAATAATCCGAGACCAAGGCATAGAAGTATTAAATATTGGGCATTGGGAATGGGCATTGGGAATGGGGCATGGGGCATTGGGCATTGGGCATTGGGCATGGGGCATTGAGCATTAATTAATTAGTTATTTTTTTTCCCCTGCTTCCTCTGCTCCCCCTACTTCCTCATCTCCGTTTTCCTCCTTCCTTTGTTGCCCCATGCCCTATGCCCCCTGCCCCATTCCCTAATCCAGTTTCTCACCACTGAGGATAAAAATGGGATCGACGGCGGTAAAGGTTTGAGAAAAGCCGCGTGTTTCTAGGCGATTAACCGCAGATTGGACAACTTCGATATTTCTAGCCCTTAACAGGGAAAAGCTTTGGGAAATAGCATACAGACTTTCTAGATTAGCAGCTGTGGCTACAACCCGACCGGATGGCGGCAAATAATGCCAAGCTGCTTGCAGAATTTCCTGAATAGGGCGACCTCCCTCGATACAAACGCGGTGAGGGGTAATTTTGAGGTCATGCAAACACTCTGGGGCGCTGCCTTCAACAACTTCGACATTTTTCACATCAAAGCGATCGCAGTTACGCTTGATCAGATTAGCTACTTCTTCATCCCTTTCGATAGCGATAATCTGTCCGTCTGGACACAATAGCCCCACCTCTACTGGAATTGTACCTGTACCTGCACCAATATCCCACAACACAGAATCTGATTTTAGCCGCAGTTGGGCAATCAATAGTAGTCGGACTTCTCGCTGGCTCAGGGGAATTCCTGGCAAATGCTCGAATAATTCATCAGGAATACCAGGGGTAATATAAGGCCAAAGTTGGGAGGGCATAGAACTACGCAATTATACTAAAGATATCGATTTGCCAAATTGAAAAGCTATAAGCTATAAAACTTTTCAACCGTAGCATTACAAGAAACCATAATGATTGGCGAAATTTTAGGCGAACGCTACGAAGTTCAGCAGCTATTAGGAAAAAAAGCAGGGCGGCGGACGCTATTAGCTCGTGACTTGCAAATTCAGGAATTAGTTGTTATCAAATTACTCTCTTTTAGTAGTGATTTTGAGTGGGATTCACTCAAATTATTTGAGCGAGAAGCCGAAACTTTAAAAAACCTAGCACATCCCTCAATTCCTGGCTATTTAAACTATTTTGAGGTAAATTTACCAACCATCAAAGGATTTGCTCTAGTACAAACTTATATAAGAGCACAAACTTTAGAGCAATGCTTACAGACTGGGCGAAGTTTTACTGAAGCTGAAGTCAAACAGATAGCCAAAGCACTTTTAGAGATTCTCGTTTATCTACATAGGCTGTATCCGCCTGTAATTCACCGTGATATTAAGCCTAGCAATATTTTATTGGGGGAGCGTTCTGGTAATAGTGTCGGTCAAGTTTATTTGGTAGATTTTGGTTCAGTACAGACAGTCCTAGCTAGCGAAACCGGGACAAGGACTGTGGTAGGAACCTATGGCTATATGCCACCAGAGCAATTTGGCGGACGCACTGTTGCAGCATCCGACCTTTATAGTTTAGGCGCAACCTTAATTTATTTAGTGACGGGTACTCACCCAGCCGATTTACCCCAAAAGGATTTTCGCATTCAGTTTGAACAACTGGCTAATCTCAGTCCCAGCTTTAGCAATTGGTTAAAGTGGATGGTTGAACCTAGTTTAGAACGGCGTTTGAGTTCTGCTGCCGAAGCGATGTCTACGACGGGCTCCGCCTACGCAGCTTTAGAGAAACCACAACCGACAAACTTGCCTACTTTAGTTGTTGGCAAACCAGATGGAAGTAAGATTCAACTAACCAAAAATGGGGATTCTCTAGAAATTATCGTTCCACCATCTGGTTTTGATCCATCAATAGTATTCACAGGTTTATTTGCGATCGCCTGGAATTCATTTGTCCTGTTGTGGACAATTATCTTACTCTTGGCAAATTTTCCTGCCAATATCCCCTTTGCCTTGTTCTCACTTCCTTTTTGGGGTGTTGGCTTTCTCATGGTGTATAAATTTCTCTTTCATTTATTTGGACGCATCTGCTTACGCCTGAATTCCGAACAAATAGCCCTAACTTGGGAGTTGTTTTCTTGGAAATTTTATCGTCCCCGTGCATCGCCAAGACAAAGTATTAATAAGTTAGTTTATATTCCCAAACATTTTACGAAAGATTCTGAAGGCACGAGAATTGCCGTTCCCGCACAATTGGATATTTGGGTGGGAGTAAAAAAATATCATTTTGGTGGTAGTGGTGGTGCAATTAAATCTGAAGCGGAATTGGAATGGCTAGCTCAGGAATTAAGCGATTGGTTAGGTTTACCAATTACCAATCCAATTAGAAGTTAGTTGCGCTGATCATGGCTTTATTCAAAGTGTCCAGTTCTATCTCGACCATACTCAGTACAGAACATACGTACTGTTGTGAGTGTAGATATTTGGCACATTGCCCTATTCATTCAGTAAATTGATCAAAAAAATAGCTAATAGTTTGAAAACTTATGCTTTTATGGATGATACTGTCTTCATAGACCGTACAACTGTACTAACAAAGTTTAGATGAGACTTAATTGTAATCCTTACTACGAAACAAAATTTGGTGCTACTTATTTGGGAAACAGCTTAGAATTAATGGCAGGTATTCCCGACGAAAGTATCGATTTAATTTGTACCTCTCCACCATTTGCATTGGTTCGTAAAAAAGAATACGGAAATGTTGATGCTGAGGAATATGTTGAATGGTTTAAAGATTATGCAGCCCAGTTTTACCGTATTCTTAAACCAACAGGCTCACTAGTTATTGATATAGGTGGCAGTTGGATTAAAGGAATGCCAGTTCGTTCTCTATATCATTTTGAACTAGTTGTTGCTTTGTGCAAAGCAAAAGAAAAAGGCGGACTTGGATTTTATCTGGCACAAGAATTGTATTGGTATAATCCAGCAAAACTACCCACCCCTGCCGAATGGGTAACAGTTCGCAGGGAAAGAGTTAAAGATTCAGTAAATACAATTTGGTGGCTGTCAAAAGAACCGCATCCTAAAGCTAATAACAGAAGGGTTTTAAAGACTTATAGTGATGCGATGAAAAACCTTCTAAAGAATGGGTATAAACCCAAAATCAGACCATCAGGCCATGATATTTCCGATAAATTTGGAAAGGACAGGGGAGGAGCCATTCCCCCGAATATTATTGATGGACGTTGTAGTACAGACAAAGAAGAAATAGGGCAACAGACTCTTATACAAGAAACTTTATTTGAAGATTTAGTCCAGCCCGTAAATGTAATTTCTGCCTCAAATACTGCTTCTAACGATTATTACCAAAGGCGTTGCAAACAAGAAGGTTTTAAGCCACATCCAGCAAGATTCCCTCAAGCTTTACCAGAGTTTGTTATTAACCTTTGTACAGAACCAGGTGATATTGTTTTAGAACCTTTTGCTGGTTCTAATATGACAGGTCGGGTTGCAGAAACTTTACAAAGACGCTGGTTGGCTTTTGAGATTGATGAAAACTACATCAAAAGCTCAAAACTGAGATTTGAAGAAAATGCTCCTTTGGTTGTTGAACCTCCAGTAGATTTACCATCAATAGCAATAGAAAATACAGATAATAACCAGTCAGTACAGTTAGGACTGTTTTAAAGAAGGCGCTCTAACCATCAGATGTTTTAAGGAAATTGCACAATGGAGTCTAATAAATTAAAAAGGTTTACTTATGGACATCAGTTTGAGCCAGCAAAATTCTCTTTAGTTGAAATTCTGGAATTATGTAAAGAGTGTTAACCAAGTCGAGACACACTGGAAGCCAATATTGCCCAACGTTATTTTTCCCAACATTCTAAACGGGCATTATCTAGGCTGGCTTCAGAAAATATCAGGAAATTGGCAATGAATTGTTTCTTATCACTCAGAGCCTATCAGCTGATTGAGAACTTGGAACAGCCACGTCAATATAAAATCACTCCTCTTGTTGAGGAAATTTTATCGAAATGCAACAATACTTTTTTTGTAAATCGACGGTTTGCGACTCATATATTAAATAATCTGTCAGGCATGGCTTTATTAAAAGCTATCGACGCAATTAATTCCAGAGGAGAAGAACCACAGTTGGAGTCGATAGCTTATGAATTACAAGAAAGGGGATATGCCATATCACCCAACGCCATTTACACAAGTACCATGAGAAGTTGGTTGTCTTTGACAGGTGTCTTTGAACGGGAATACGAAATAAACTGGGATATTGTTTCCGAAATTATAGGCATCAATAAAGATTTTATCGACGAGCTTTATACCCTGACTCCAGGACAAAAACATTTTCTGCTTAGTCTGCTGAATCTTGATGTGAAAGAACTTATACCAGCTAATAAAGTTGCACAACATACCAGAAGTATTTATAAATTAAGACTCACAACTAAAAATTTAGTCAAGGATGTTATTGAACCTCTTACAACTCTCGGTTTAATAGAAACAGAAAAAACCACAGGTGGCAGAGGAGCTAAACCGAATAAAGTCAGATTAACCAGTAAAGCTCAGTCTGAACTATTAGCATCCCTTCTAAAATCAATCGCTAATGAAATTGCGAAGAAAGAACTCGACGTTTCTGACGAAGAGTTAAATGAAATTGAACAGGAAGAAGATTTGATGGCTGAAACTATCGAAGATGAAATAGATGACAAAAGTTGAGATATTTATTTGGTGAGATCGGTATTGCTATATGTAAAAATACTTGAATAATTTAGTTTTATTTATACCCTGTTTTACAAGATGTAGAGTACTTATCAGTGGCGAACTCATCGGATTTGAGCCATCAATGTCTATATTTAATTACAGATGCCTTAGAGGAAATTTATATGTTTGGACTGGGATGGCCAGAAATAGCTGTAATTAGCATAGTCGCTATTCTAATTTTCGGCCCAAAAAAAATTCCCGAACTGGGGACAGCACTGGGCAAAACCCTACGAGGTTTTAAGGAGGAAATGAAAACTCCCAGCGAGGAAACCAATCAGGAAGAAGAAAAACAGTAATTAAAGGAATCAGGAGAAGCCAGTGCGGTACTTCCTCCTGATTCTTGACTACAGCAAGGTATTAACAACAGAAGAAGGCGCGATCCCATTTTGGGAATCGATAACAGTTGTGCCGGGATTTTGTTGGTGTGTCTCTTCCTTGGCTAAACCACGCAGCTTAATTAACTTAATAGCCCTACTAACACTTTCTGGCAAAATTACCACTAGGCTGTTATCAGGAGCCATGTCTAAACCTTTATTGATCGCTTGGGTTTCATCCAGAATCGATTCATAGCGGCTATCAGGCTTAACTTCCGTGATACCTTGAATAATCAACCGGGCAGCTGAACCACGTAAGCGTCCCCTTGTATCATCGTCTTCTTTAATGATGATGTAATCAAAAATTTGTGCTGCTAATTTACCCAAAGTAACAAAGTCTTCGTCGCGGCGATCGCCAGGGCCACCAATTACACCAATCCGTTGTCCTGTAGTCCAGTTCCGCACAAAAGAACCTACAGCTTCGTAACTAGCTGCGTTGTGGGCATAGTCCACCAAAGCGTGGTAGTTGCCTAAATTAAATAGATTCATTCGTCCCGGTGTTTGGCTAACTGAAGCCCGGAAGGTCTTCAAACCAGCACGAATCTGCTCAATTGTGACGTTTTGCACAAACGCTGCCAAACTGGCTGCTAAAGCGTTGGCAATCATAAACGGCGCACGTCCGCCCATTGTTAAAGGTATATTTTCGGCTCTTTCTATGCGATGTGTCCAATCACCTTTAACAATTGACAAATAACCATTTTCATATACCGCGGCTACTCCACCCTTTAGGATGTGCTTCCGCACTAATTCCGAATCGGGGTTCATCGTGAAGTAAGCAATATTAGCCTTAGTTTTTTCTGACATAGCGGCGACACGGCGATCGTCGGCGTTAAGTACCGCGTAGCCATCTGGGAATACAGCTTCTGCTACTACGCTCTTGAGGTTAGCTAACTGCTCAATGGTATCTATATCACCTATTCCTAAGTGGTCGGAGGCTACATTCAATACCACGCCCACATTTGCTGCTTCAAAGCCCAATCCAGAACGGAGAATGCCACCACGAGCCGTTTCCAGCACTGCTACTTCTACTGTGGGATCTTGGAGGATGACATGGGCACTTTGGGGACCTGTATTATCGCCAGATTCTACTAAGTAATCACCGATATATGTTCCATCTGTAGTAGTATAACCTACTACTTTACCAGTCTGTTTATAAATATGTGCTAGTAGTCGAGTAGTGGTGGTTTTGCCATTAGTACCCGTGATGCTGAGGATGGGAATTTGGCTAGATTGCTCGTTAGTAAACAGCATATCCATTACTGCGCCAGCGACGTTACGGGGAATACCTACGCTTGGGGCAACGTGCATCCGAAAACCGGGAGCGGCGTTAACTTCGACAATCACGCCATCCACTTCCCGCAGAGGACGGCTAATATCCGAGGTGACGATATCGAGTCCGGCGATATCCAAACCGATAATCTTGACTACTCGTTGTGCCAACCAAAGATTTTCTGGGTGAATTTCATCGGTACGGTCTACGGCACTACCACCTGTACTCAAGTTGGCTGTTGCTCTGAGATAACAAAGGGTTCCTTTTGGTGGCACACTGTTGAGCGTGTAGCCTTGCCTTTCTAAGAGTTGGTAGCTGGTGCGGTCTAGTTCAATCTTGGTCAGGACGTTATCATGTCCTTCACCGCGATTTGGGTCAAGGTTTGTTTCCTCAATTAGTTCGGAGATGGTGGATCTGCCGTTGCCAATGACATGAGCCGGGACGCGTTCGGCTACTGCTACTACTTTGCCATTTACCACCAGTACCCTGTGGTCGCGTCCAACATAATACCGTTCGATAATAATTGACCGGGAAACCTGTCTGGCAGCTTCGTATCCGGCTTCAGCTTCTTCCCAAGTTCTGATATCAATGGTAATGCCACGTCCATGATTGCCATCCACTGGCTTGGTGACGATAGGATAGCCGCCAACGAATTCAATGGCTTGTTCTAAATCGTCTAAAAAGTTGATTACTGTACCTCTGGGTACTGGCGCACCCGCAGCAGCGAGGATACGTTTAGTGGCTTCTTTATCGCAAGCTAGTTCTACGCCCAGAATGCTGGTATTGTCCGTCATTGTGGCCTGCATCCGCTTCTGATTCACGCCATAGCCCAGCTGAATTAAAAAGCGGGCTTCCAGCGACATCCAGGGAATACCTCTTTTTTCTGCTTCTTTGACGATCGCTTCTGTGGAAGGGCCTAAGGAAGCATCACGGGAAAAGTCTTTCAAGTCTTGGATATCTTGCTCTAGTTCTGCCTTGGGATAACGGCCTCGATCAACGATGCTCTGGCACAGCCGTACTGCGGCTCGTCCAGCGTAGCGTCCCGCTTCCTCATTCAGGTACTCGATCACTACTTGGTAAATTCCGGGTGTGGCAGTTTCGCGGGTGCGACCAAAGCCGACATGCATCCCAGCTAATTCTTGGAGTTCTAAAGCTACGTGTTCTACTATGTGGCCGATCATAGTGCCTTCTTTAACTCGCATCAGAAAACCACCACGACAGCCAGGCGAACAATAGTGGCCCTCCAGACTTGGCAGCGCCTCAACTAATCCTTCATAAAAGCCAGGGATTTCATTCGAGGGCGTCTCGCCAAGGTTTTCTAAATCGAGGCGCATGACGATCAGTTTGTGGCGTCGAATGCTCCAATAGTTTGGGCCGCGTAATGTCTGGATCTTGAGAATTCTCATGGGAATAGGTAGATGGAGATTCGGAACCAAAATTCTAGTTTCTTACTGGAATTGACCGCTAAACTGTTCGTTAAAAACAGTTTTTTCTTTTTACATGGTATTCTTATCATTTTTCTACGGTAAGAAATAATAAATGTGCGGTCAACTCAGTGTAACCTCAGATACTCTATCCCGTCAGCTGGAGATTCGGTGTACAGCAGGTAATACAGTCCGCTGGTACAAGTGGAAGCGATCGCCGTAGCTGAGGATATGGAGACGTAAATTATGCACGGTTAATGGTTCATTAGCACCGACATGGGGTTCGTTGGTATGGGTTAGCTCGGTGGGATCGACAATGGTGACACTACCTTTACCCATAACTTGTAGCCAACCATCGCGTTCAAACACTGCACAAGTATCTTCGTCAATGCCAATACCTAAGCGATCGGGATGAGCTGCGATCGCACTAATTAGTCGCCCCATGCGATTACGGTTGTGAAAGTGTTGGTCAACGATTACTTCCGGAATAAATCCCAAACCCGTTGCCATATCCACTAGGGAACGATTGGGCGCCTCTCCACTACCGCCGCCAGCAATCATGTGATGCCCCATCACCGCCGCTCCTGCACTGGTGCCTGCTAACGTAAGTTGCCCCGCCCTCACCCGCTGGCGAATAATTTCCATTGCTGGCGTATCTGCCAATACGCCACAAAGACGCAGCTGGTCTCCTCCTGTCAAAAATACCCCACTACAGGCTTCTAAGGATGCTTTGATCTGGGAGGCTTCACACTGTTCTCGTTCGCGGATGTCTAAAACCTCTACCTTCTGGGCACCCATTTCTTCAAAAATGCGAATATACCGACCACCGATAATGGCAGGTTCGCGAGAGGCAGATGGAATAATTGTAATATAAGCCTTACTAGCACCGGCGCGTCCAAAAAAAGTTCGTAGGATTTCGCGCCCATGAACTTTATCTTCTGCACCTCCGATAACCAGAACGGCGGTTTTAGTTGCTTGGGGTGTCCTCATTTCTAGCGATTTAGCTTGTAATTGCGGCATTTTGGTTCTCCTGTCAACAACTTCAGGTGAATTTAACAAGGTTCAGTTGCCTGATAATTTTTGCGCTTTGCAACTTTTGAGAGGACACTTTTTGGAAGTTTGGAACTGGGGAAAGCCACTCTCCAAATTCTCGCTTAACGCACACGAAACCTCAGTCTAAACGTGTTTGTTCCCATTCCTCAAAGCCAGCGCCTTGTTTTTCACCTGTCCACTTGCAGCAGGGCAAAATAGTCTTTAAGTAGCTAGATTTCCCCTTTAGAGTTGGGGACGAGCAGTTAAGACTACGCTTTTTTCTGAGGCTGGCTCGATGCATCCTGGAAGTTGTTAACTTGATATGATTATTAATTTAAATGTAGTTGTGACAACATTTAAACATAAATTAAGTAATTAGAAAAACTTTTGATCTCATCTAAAATCCAGGAGGTCTGGTAGTTTTAGATACTATTGATAAAAGTTTAACTGGAGTTTAACCCGACCTTGGCTTGCTGGTGTTTGCTAGACATTCAAATTTAAGATTAGTATCCTCGAATACGAATAACTGTGCGCTTTGATATAGTTACGCTTTTTCCTGACTGTTTTAACTCTGTTCTCAATTCTGGGCTGCTAGGTAAAGCCTTAGCCAAACAGATTGCCGAAGTGCATCTGATTAATCCACGGGACTTTACAACTGACAAGCACCGAAAAGTAGATGATGAACCCTACGGTGGCGGTGTTGGGATGCTAATGAAGCCAGAACCTATTTTTACCGCTGTGGAGTCGCTGCCGATTCTACCCCGAAGAGAAGTAATTTTGATGAGTCCACAGGGTCAAGCAATTAATCAACCTCTTTTGAAAGAATTGGTGACAAATTATGACCAGTTAGTAGTTATTTGTGGGCATTATGAAGGAGTGGATGAGAGGGTGCTACATTTGGTAACTCGTGAAGTATCTTTGGGCGATTTTATTCTGACTGGTGGGGAAATTCCAGCAATGGCTTTGATTAATGGCGTAGTGCGGCTAATACCAGGAACCGTAGCCAAAACTGAATCCCTGACAGCAGAAAGTTTTGAGGAAGGGTTATTGGACTATCCTCAATATACTCGTCCTGCCAATTTTCGCGGCTTGAAAGTGCCTGATGTCTTGCTCAGTGGGAATCATGCAGCGATCGCCCGGTGGCGTTACGAACAACAAGTTCAAAAAACTCGCGATCGCCGCCCCGATCTTATGGAGAAATTGAAGCAGGGGGAGCAGGGGGAGCAGGGAGAGAATAATAATTTCTAACTCATGACAAATGACAAATGACTAAAATTCGTATTGGTAATGGCTACGATATTCATCAACTAGTGAGCGATCGCGCTTTGATTTTAGGTGGAATTGAAATTCCCCATGAACTGGGTTTATTGGGGCACAGTGACGCTGATGTGTTAACGCACGCGATCGTGGATGCCATGCTTGGGGCATTGTCTTTGGGGGATATTGGTCATTATTTTCCGCCTAGCGATCCCCAATGGGCAGGAGCAGATAGTTTAGTACTATTAACTCAAGTACATCAACTGATTCGGGATCGAGGCTGGCAGATCGGAAACATTGACTCGGTAATAGTAGCAGAACGTCCAAAATTAAAGCCGCATATTCACAAGATGCGCGACAAACTAGCGGCGGTTTTAGAATTACAACCAAATCAAATTGGCATCAAAGCTACTACTAACGAAAAATTAGGCCCTGTTGGACGTGAAGAAGGTATATGTGCTTATGCTGTTGTCTTGCTAGGTGCTTCAGAATAACTTTCTTTAGCTTCTAATAAAGATATTCAAGACTGATTAGGATGGAAATAGATTAGTAATTATGAACTTTTTTAGACAAATATTTTTGGCAATTAAACGTTTTTGGCTGCCAATAATTTTTACTTCAGCAATAGTACTTACAGTTACCGCCTGCAACCCAGCTAACTTCAAAAGTCCCGCTGCTCAAGTACCGCAATTGGTAAGTAGCATTCTCAGCGATCCTAAAACTTTTAACTATCCTCTGAGTCAAGAGTCTCCCAATGTTTTTCCTTTGATTTACGAGGGGTTAATCACCCAAAATCCAATCACTGCAAAAATCGAGCCAGCATTAGCGGAATCCTGGCAAATTTCTGATGATAAATTAAAGATTGTTTTTACCCTACGCCAAGGGTTGAAATGGTCTGATGGTCAGCCACTAACAGTAGATGATGTGGTGTTTACCTACAACGATATTTACCTTAACGAAGCGATTCCTACAGATGTAAGAGACGGTTTGAGAATTGGTAAGAGTCGGAAGCTACCCACTGTGCAAAAAGTGGATGAGCGCCGGGTTGAGTTTATCGTACCAGAACCCTTTAGACCTTTCTTGCTAAGTACAAGTTATCCCATTTTGCCCGCTCATGTGTTGCGAAAATCGGTAAAAACGAAAGACCAAAATGGGAGTCCGATTTTTCTGACAAAATGGGGTGTTGATACTCCTCCCGACCAAATTATTGCCAACGGCCCTTATAAAATAGAGCGCTACGACACGAGTCAGCGTGTGGTCTTCCGGCGCAATCCCTACTACTGGCGCAAGGATGCTCAAGGTAATTCCCAACCTTATATTGAACGAGTAATTTGGCAAATTGTGGAATCAACAGATACTTCCTTGCTGCAATTTCGTTCTGGCGGGTTAGATACTGTGGGAGTGTCGCCAGAATACTTTTCTTTGCTAAAGGTGCAAGAAAAGCAGGGTAATTTCACAATTTATAATGGTGGGCCAACATCTAGTACATCGTTTGTTTGGTTCAATCTCAACAAAGGTAAAAGGGACGGAAAACCACTGGTCGATCCAGTTAAATCTCAGTGGTTCAATAATGTGCAATTTCGGCAGGCTGTAGCCTATGCAATTGACCGCCAAACGATGATTAATAATACTTTTCGCGGCTTGGGCGTGCCACAGGATTCACCAATTTCTATGCAAAGCCCCTATTATCTTTCCCCTAAAGAAGGATTAAAAGTTTACGATTACAACCAGCAAAAAGCGAAAGAATTACTTCTAAAAGCAGGATTTAAGTACAACAACAATCAGTTAGTAGATTCTCAAGGAAATCGCGTCCGTTTCTCTTTGCTTACTAATGCTGGAAATAAAATCCGTGAGGCAATGGGATCGCAGATTAAACAAGACTTGAGCAAAATTGGCATTCAAGTTGATTTCACCCCGTTGGCATGGAATACTTTTACTGACAAAACTTCTAACTCCTTGGATTGGGAAGCTTCTTTGATGGGTCTGACCGGCGGATTAGAACCGAATGATGGTGCTAATGTCTGGGCACCGGAAGGCGGATTGCACATGTTTAATCAGAAACCCCAAGCAGGACAAAAGCCGATTCAGGGTTGGAAGGTTGATCCTTGGGAAGCGGTAATAGGGAATCTTTACATTCAAGCGGCACGAGAATTAGACGAAGCTAAGGTTAAAGCGATTTATGCTGAAACACAGCGGATTACCCAGGAAAATTTACCTTTTATTTACTTGGTTAATCCTTATTCATTATCAGCGGTGCGTAATCGTTTTGAAGGCATTAAATTCTCTGCTCTTAGCGGTGCATTCTGGAATATTGAACAAATTAAAGTAACGGATTAGTTATTAATCATTAGTCAATAGTCATTAATGGTATCTAACAACTGACAAAGGACAAAGGACAAAGGACAAATGACCAATGACAAATGACAAAACTTTGCGTAGTTTACCGCCGTAGGCATCGCTCTTAGAAGCGGTTGCCAATGGTAAAGTTACTCCATATATAGGATTATACACACTTGAATCTTTGTCTTATAAACCTGCGGGTGAATTTATTGACCATAATTAGACAGAATTCCAGTAAATTTAATTCTATGAAATCACCCTCCATCTTTTTTGCAATTAGGCGTTTTTGGTTGCCAATAATTCTGACTTCAGCAATAGCACTTACACTTACCGCCTGCAACCCAGCGAACTTTAAAAGCGCAGCTGCTCAAGTACCGCAACTCGTCACCGCAGTTTTGAGTGAGCCTTCAACTTTTAACTATGCTTTAAATGAATCAGCATATAGCGTTTTTAGCTTCATCTATGACTCATTGATTAATGAGAATCCCCTAACCACAAAACTAGAGCCTGCTTTAGCAGAGGACTGGGAAGTTTCTGAAAATGGTCAACGGATTGTGATCACTCTGCGAGAAGGAATTAAGTGGTCAGATGGTCAGCCAATGACTGCTGATGATGTTGTCTTTACTTATAACGAAATCTACCTCAACCCCAAAATTCCCACCTCTACCAAGGATGCCCTAAGAATTGGTGATAAGGGCACTTTGCCAAAGGTCAAAAAAATCGATGAGCGCCGAGTTGAATTCAGTATACTAGAACCCTTTGCTCCTTTTTTAAGATATGTAGGTCGTATCCCAATTATGCCAGCCCATGCTCTACAGAAAGCAATTCGCACAGTTGGATCTGATGGAAATCCTAAGTTTCTCTCAATGTGGGGAACAGGCACTGATCCGAAACAAATTGTTGGTAACGGCCCATATATCATGGAAAGTTACGTTTCCAGTCAGCGAATTATATTTCGGCGTAATCCATATTACTGGCGCAAAGATGCTCAGGGTAATTCTCAGCCTTACATTGAGCGTATTGTTTGGCAAATTATTGAATCTACTGAAAACCAGTTGATTAGTTTTCGCTCTGGGCAGTTGGATAATTTAGAAGTTCCTCCTGAAGGTTTCAGTTTGCTGAAGCGAGAAGAAAAACGGGCGAAGTTTAAAATTTATAACGGTGGGCCAAGTACAAGTACAAGTTTTATTGCTTTCAATCTGATTAAAGCAAAGAATTCTCAAGGTAAACCTTTTGTAGACCCAATTAAATCTATATGGTTTAATAAAAAGGAATTCAGGCAGGCTATAGCCCACGCCCTCGACCGCGAAACGATGAAAACAAATGTTTATCGGGGACTGGGTAAACTGCAAAATTCATTTGTTTATGTCAAAAGTCCCTATTTCCTGACTCCAGAAAAAGGGCTAAAAGTATATAATTACGAACCAGATAAATCGAAGAAATTATTGTTACAAGCTGGTTTCAAATATAATGACCAAAATCAGCTTTTAGATACTGATGGTAACAGAGTCAGATTTACACTCTTAACGAATTCGGAAAGAAAAGTTAGAGGAGATATGGCATCCCAAATCAGGCGGGATCTCGCTAATATTGGGATTCAAGTAGATTTGCAAATTCTTAGCTTCAATTCCTATTTAGAAAAACTCAAAGTTACGCATAATTGGGATTGTTACCTTGGAGGATTTACTGAAGGCGGTATTGAACCCCACGGCGCTAGCAAGATATGGAGAATTGCCGGTGCATCCCACGCATTTAATTTGGGGCCACAACCGGGAGATCCACCCATAATTGGCTGGGAAGTTTCCGACTGGGAAAAGGAAATTGACAGGCTTTACATTAAAGGCGCACAGGTATTGGATGAAAACAAGCGCAAGGAAGTTTATTATGAATATCAGCGCATTGCCTCAGAACAGTTGCCGTTTATTCATTTAGTGGAGAGGTTGAATCTGCAAGCAGTGCGTGATCGCTTCCAAGGAATTCAATATACTGCTCTTGGTGGTCCATTTTGGAATCTTTACGAATTGAAAGTAACCGATTAGGCATGGGGTATTGGACATTGGGCATTGGACGACTGATAAATAACAAAGAACAAAAGACAAAGGGCTAATTACCAATGACCGATGAAAAAAGTTTGCGATCACTCCTCGAAGCGGTTGCCAATGGTAAAGTTACGCCAGATGTGGCATTAGACTCACTCAAAGACTTAGCTTATGAATCTGTAGGTGAATTTGCCAAAATTGACCACCATCGCCAACTCAGAACTGGTTTCCCAGAGGTGATTTGGGGGCCTGGTAAAACGCCCGATCAAATTGCCCAAATTATGGAGGTGATGCGCCTCCGCAACCCGGTGGTGATGGCAACTCGCATTGAATCAGCAGTTTATGCCGCACTGCAATCAAAAGTTAACGGTTTGCGATATTACGAATCGGCGCGAATTTGTGCGATCGCTCCTCCTACCATCGAACCACAATTCAGGGGTGAGATTGGTATTCTTTCTGCTGGTACTGCCGATTTACCGATTGCTGATGAAGCGGCTGTCACTGCTGAACTTTCTGGTTTCCGGGTACAACGCCTCTGGGATGTAGGCGTTGCTGGGATTCATCGTTTGCTGAGTAACCGCCACCTGATTGAGTCAGCATCAGTGTTGATTGTGGTAGCGGGGATGGAAGGCGCCTTACCTAGCGTTGTTGCAGGTTTAGCGAGTTGTCCGGTGATTGCTGTACCCACCAGCATCGGTTATGGCGCAAGTTTTGGTGGTTTAGCACCACTATTGACAATGCTTAACTCTTGTGCTGCGGGAGTAGGCGTAGTCAATATCGATAATGGTTTTGGCGCAGCAGTTTTGGCGGGGCAGATTTTGCGGACTGCCGAGAAATTGCGGTTGGCATCGGCTGCATCTTGAGTTAAGACATTGAAGTTATATCCAAATATTTCAGTAAATATCAGTAATTAATGTAAATAATAAACTGATGCTGAAATTTGCCACCCCTAACTTCTTAATCACCAAAGATGAGCTATTACAGCGATTTGACATCTCAGTTACTTTGGCATTTGCCTGTAAATTGGACAGCCCTAGCACAAACAATCACCGATCCAAACGTTATGGGTCAGATGCAAAAAGCTTGGAGCCACTTTATACAAACAGGTCAAGTGTGGGCATTGTTGATTGGTTTAGTCATTGGCTATATGATTCGGAATCTAACTAGCTACGGTTAAAGTAATTTTCAATTTTGGATTTTGGATTAATCATCAATCCAAAATCCAAAATTGATGCCCATTCCTTGATAATTTATGACTGAAAAACAAACTTGGAGCCAGCGGTTTGAATCAGCGTTGCATCCGGCGATCGCTCGTTTTAATGCCAGTATAAGTTTTGATATTGAATTAATCGAATACGACCTCACTGGTTCTCAAGCTCATGCCAAAATGCTTGCTCACACGGGCATCATCTCCCCAGAAGAAGGAGAACAACTGGTTGCAGGTTTAGAACAAATTCGCCAAGAGTACCACCAGGGGAAATTTCAGCCTGGTGTCGATGCTGAAGATGTGCATTTTGCAGTTGAACGGCGACTGACAGAAATTGTCGGCGATGTGGGTAAAAAGGTGCATACGGCGCGATCGCGTAATGACCAAGTTGGCACCGATACCAGACTCTACCTGCGCGACCAAATCCAACAAATCAAAAGCGAATTGCGAGAATTTCAAGGTGTTCTACTGGATATAGCCGAAAAGCACATTGAGACTCTAATTCCTGGTTATACCCACCTCCAACGCGCCCAACCTCTGAGTTTAGCTCATCACCTCTTGGCATACTTTCAAATGGTGCAACGTGACTGGGAACGCTTAGGAGATGTTTCTCGCCGCGTGAATATCTCACCTTTGGGATGTGGTGCTTTAGCGGGAACTACTTTCCCTATTGACCGCCACTACACAGCCAAACTCTTGAATTTTGACGATATTTATGCTAATAGCCTCGATGGAGTGAGCGATCGCGATTTTGCGATCGAATTCTTGTGTGCCGCTAGCTTGATTATGGTTCACCTCAGCCGCCTTGCAGAAGAAGTCATTCTTTGGTCATCTGAAGAATTTCGCTTTGTCACCCTCAAAGATAGCTGTGCTACGGGTTCCAGTATCATGCCCCAAAAGAAAAACCCCGATGTCCCAGAATTGGTGCGGGGAAAAACGGGACGTGTATTCGGTCATCTCCAGGCGATGTTGGTCATTATGAAGGGGCTACCTCTGGCATATAACAAAGACTTACAAGAAGATAAAGAAGGTCTATTTGATAGCGTTAACACAGTCAAAGCCTCACTAGAAGCGATGACAATTTTGCTCAGGGAAGGCTTAGAATTTCGTACCCAACGGTTAGCATCAGCTGTGGCAGAAGATTTTTCTAATGCTACCGATGTAGCAGATTATCTGGCAGCACGGGGCGTTCCTTTCCGGGAAGCTTACAATCTTGTGGGTAAGGTGGTAAAAACTAGTATTGCCGCAGGTAAACTCCTAAAAGATTTGAAATTGGAAGAGTGGCAACAACTACATCCGGCATTTGCAGCAGATATTTATGAGGCGATATCCCCCCGTCAAGTTGTTGCTGCCCGCAACAGTTACGGAGGTACTGGCTTTGTACAGGTAAACAAAGCACTCGTAGCTGCCCGCACCCAAATTGCTCAATAGAGGATTGGCGAGTGGGCGGATAAGGGAGACAAGGAAAATTATTGAATAAATCTCTCCCTTGTCTTTTCTCTATGCCCAATGCCCAAAAATAAATAAGGGCGTACAAATAAATGTGCGCCCCAAAAGGTAAATAGGTAAATAACCCAAACAATAAGGATTTAGGCAAGCAGCTTATTCAGTGTCAGCTGCTGCTGCGCCTTCTTCTTCCTCACTCTTTGGTGGTCTTTGTTGGAACCTTCTCTGCATTCTTCCTGTCGTAGTCCGTTTACGAAACTTTCTGGCATACGCCTGGTTACGTAGCGCCTTTTCTTTTTTCGGGTTACGGCGCTTGGCCATGTTCACCTCTATTAATAAACAACAAAAAAGTAGCAACTAGGCATCACTTAGGCAATATTAGTTACCAATATTATTGATATACTCTGTAACCTAGTGCAGCAATAAATACGCTTTAAACAGTGTACTAGTCTACCGCATTTTATCTAATTTTGTCAATATAAATTTTGAATTATCCCCGCAAGTAAGAGAAAAAATATCTTTTCTTAGATTTCAATCTGTTAAATAGATTGTAAATTAGCTCACTAGTTGTTGTTCTGGAAACAAACCAATATTATCAAGAATATAATTCAGGGGTCAGTCATCAAAACTCAGAAGACATAGATGAATTTAAGCATAAAGCATAATATTTGATTGAGTGGTCTTCAATTAAGTGGAGGTCTTAAACCCTATTTAATTGCCTCTGATAAATTCCGAATTCGGAATTTTTGATTTTGACTTAAGTAGGTGGGCGTAAATATTTGTCGTTGTAATCAGACAGGAGGCAGGAGAGAAGAGAGTTTTAGCCTCATTCATTTTTGTTAACATAGTTTGGTTTTATTCTGCCGACCTACTTATTATTCATATTATTTTTAATGTGTACTGAAAAACTATGAGTGATAGCTAGTTTCAGCAGCACTAATGCTAGCTATAAACTTAAAATTTACCAGGTTAAAGAAATATTCTGTATATAGAAATACAGTGCTTCTATTGAAACTTGATGTTAGAATCGATAGTATTCTACGTAAATCGTGAGAATAAAATCTCAAACCACAAACATTTTTGTATAAAACAAAACTCAATAAAAATTTTATTAGTTGAGTCTATGTAAGTGGTAGAGAACTATAGAATACAACACATAAATTTTGAAGATTGAACGTTATTGCTTTTTTTCCGGCAGCTGTAGAGTCCACACGTAGCTTATGGCGTATTGGACAAACAGTATTGGGTATAATATTTCGTCATCCCATTACTGGCACTAGTATCATCCCAATTTTACCCGATGGTCGGATTGTACTGATCCGGCGGCGCGACAATGGTCTTTGGTCATTGCCTGGAGGGATTGTGGATTGGGGAGAAGATGTTCCCAAAACAGTCCGCCGGGAATTGATAGAGGAAACCGGGTTAGAATTGGTGAAAATTAACCGTTTGGTAGGAGTTTACTCTGCACCAGACCGCGATCCTAGAATCCATTCAATTTGTATTGTGGTTGAAGCCGAAGTGCATGGGACAATGGAAATTCAAGACACTTTAGAAGTCATGGAAATCCAAGCTTTCTCTCCCAGTTTACTACCTTCAGGAAAGATGTCTCACGACCATACTCGGCAGTTGCAAGACTACTTAAATGGCTTGACAACATTGGCATAACAGTATTTTTTCATTAGTCATTACTCATTAGTCCTTTGTCATTTGCCGCCAAAGTTATAACCTCAAAAAGCCTTGGCTCACACTTGTGTGTTTGTAATTTGTCCAGAACTAGTTAATAATGACCAATGACTAATGACTATTTATTATGGTGCTAAAAGTTAACTACTAAATAAAATGGATACACTATTCCGTAACTCCCGGAGAAAGCTCTCTCAAGGGCTACTATTCTGGCGTGAAGTCGGTGAAAAAACTCCTATAATTTTTTTACATGGTGCTTGGAATGAGAGCAGTCAATGGTTATCTGTGATGGAATCCCTTGCACAAGATTTTCATTGTTTTGCACCTGATTTGTTAGGGTTTGGTGAATCAGAAAATCCTAATATCCACCATTCGATAGATTTACAAGTTGAATGTCTAGCTGAATTTTTGCAAGCTGTGAAGTTAGAAAAAGCATATTTAGTGGGGCATTCTCTTGGGGGTTGGATTGCTGCTAGCTATGCTTTAAAGTATCCAGAGAAAGTTGATGGTGTAGTACTGCTAGCACCAGAGGGCGTAGAGATAGCAGGACAAGAAGAGTATTGCCAGAAGATGCGGCGATTATTGAATTATCCACCACTAGGAGTCAAATTTTTGCGATCGCTAACTCCCTTGACTAAAATCCTGGGTTGGCATGAAAAAATTGCACAAGACTTGCAGTTGCGTCAATCGCTATTGCCGTATCCCATAGGTTGCCAGTTACTTTTCAAACGGCGACAAATAGAAATTGAGGCGGAATTACTGCAAAAGCAGCTTTATATGATAGATGTCCCAGTTTTTATTTTACAAGGTGGGCAAGATACACCAGATGCTTTAGCTAGAAGCCGTGTTTATGCTCAACTGATGCCGAAAGTCGAGTTGAAAATAATTGCTCATGCCGGAAATGACTTACCAGAATCTTGTGCTGGGGTTGTGGCGGTTGAGATTCGGGAGTTTATTAAAGGAAATTAGTAATTAGAGGAAAGCGGGTTACGTATCTCAAAAGCCCTGAACTCAACCAATTAAGCTAAATTATTGAGAGTTTGCTGCCAATTTGCTACACATATTCCTTCGCTCTCAAAGCGTAATATGTGTTTCAAGTTTGTTGTCACAACTATGACCCGATCAAAACTCTTCAATTGGAGAATTGCTTAAACAGCTAGAATTACATCACCATCCAAGCTGTCATTATCTTGCCGTAGGCTTCCCCTAGTTTCGTACCCATGCCCATAATTCGGCTGCTTTTGGCATCTTTTCAGGAGTCAATGGTATAAGACAAATTTGGTTAAATTGGTTGAGGCGGCCAATACTTTTTTGTTTATGTACTCTCAAGAGTTCTGCTCGATCACAAAAATGCCAAAAACCCTTAAAGAGATTCCAGACTCACCCTGGAATCTCTATGCTGTCTGACAAGCTATGAAGGCTAAAAGCAGTCTTTTTAAATACGGTCTTTGGGCAACTTATTACCAGTTTTTTCCTCAATAGTACGATCTTCAGCATCAACATCTAACTCTTCACGTCGAATGGTTTCTTTAACTTCAACGATTTCTTTGTCTACAACTTTTTGGACTCTGACTTCTTCGCGCACAAAAGCTTCTTTCTGGACATCAGCAACTTCTTCATAGAGTTCTATACGTGCTACCTCGCCCTCACCGAAGTTAGCTGTTTCAGCAGACACAACTTTGCCTGCATCTTGAGGAGTAACTCGCTCAATCACGACTCGCTCTCTTTCCACTGGAACAGAAACTCTTACAGTTTCTGTTTCAACATGCTTGCCAATTGTCACTTCTCCAGTTTTCCGGCGTTGTTTGTTGGCAACCAGCCTTTCTTCGTAGAGTTTGAAGGTTTGATCTTCATGAGCGTTGACATCATACAAATCCGCGTCGTTTGCATATGTGTAGTTGTTGCGATCATAAGTGGGATCAGTACGACCATCTGTCGAAGCTACTGAACTTCCTACAGACGGTGTACGATATCCTCCACGCACCTGTTCTTCATAGTCGTAATCAAGCGCTGTGTGCTCTTGATATTCGGGCAACTTTTCTGCTTGCTCTTTTGTGATACCAACGGCATATACACGGTTTGCTCTAGAGTCAATACGCGATTTTCCTACTGGTAGTAATACTTTCTTGCCAAAAATCCAAAGGCCTAAGTCAACAATTAAATAGCGGAACGCTCCTTGTTCGTCTACTACAGCATCACTTACCGTGCCAATCTTCTCATCAGTTCCTTGAACATACACATCCATTCCTTTGATGTCGTTACCTTGAATAGCATTCTTGTAGTCTGTATCAAATTCACTTATTTTTTGCAGGGGCATTATTTTATTCCTTAAAATGTGCTGTTTCTTTTTTATAATTTAGCACATTAAATTTATATAAATCTTATTTCCGAAGATTGAGTTAAATCATATTGAGCTTTAATAAAAAGTAGTAATCTCATTTAGTTTTACTTGCATTATAAAGAAGTCTTATTTCAATATCTTGACTTTTCTCACTATGATGAAATCTATTATAACTAAAATTTTCCAGAAGGAAGTCCGGTTTTAGGGATTTTTCAGTCAGAGCTTTAACCCCATCTGGAAATAAGCCATTTAACAAAGTGGGGGTTTAAACCTTGCTCACAACCGTCGCACTAGAAACTCTAGAGGGCAGTATTTATAAACCAGGATACCTCTATATATTAATATTTTTGTGACTAGGTTCTAGCTGGAAATGTCAGGTTAAAACGTACCTATATTCATATATATTCAGAACTTTCAGTTAGTTAAATTTCTTAAAACCTTACATTTCAATCAAATATCCTGATATTTGTTTAGCACTTATTGTTTGAGTTGAAGCCCTGATCTCACTCTAAAGAAAAAAAACTTACTCCAAGAGATTGATAAAAAATTAAAATTAAAATGTCTTAATGTTATTAAAGGCCTAAGAAATTAAGCGATCGCTTCAATTGATCTGATCACTTAGTAAGAATTAAAGGCAATGCTACTGAGAGTATGCGTGCGAAAGCGATTCTCAAACAGCGAGGAATTGAGGATTTCATTATTGATGATACCTCGACAGGAGACAACCGAGGAGTTCGTCAAACAGTGAGTTTTGATAACAACAGTGAAGACCCTGCTGTTATCATTGCTGACTGCCGCCATGAAACTGTTTAACTCACTCTCTAGAGTCAAAAGTTCATAGCTAAGGAAATAAAAGGCGTTAAAAATGTAGTTGTTAAAGCAACCATTGCCAAAGTTGATAGCAACAAAGCCTAAATTTTAAAACCGTTCTCATTGCAGAAAATTAGGAGAGAATTATGGAAACTGAATTACAGCAACAGCAATATGTTGATGCTGCCTCCCAAAACCGGATAGAAGCACTTAAAGGTTCAGAGGCTGGAAACTTGCCAATGTTACCGCCTGCCTCGGAACCTGAAGAACAATGGCAAAGAATTGGCAGACAGATTTCTGCATTTTTGGCACAACTACCTGAGTACATAGGTAGGTTCTACCAAGAATACAAACTACCGATTATCAGCTTTGCTTTCCTTGTGATAACGATTACGGCACTGAAAATATTTCTAGCAGTACTGAACGCAATAAATGATATTCCATTAGTTTCTCCAATTCTACAGTTCATTGGACTGGGTTACACAGTTTGGTTTACTTTCCGCTACTTGCTCAAAGGTTCCACTCGGCAAGAATTAGCAGGAGAAATTCGTTTGCTTCAAAAACAAATTTTAGGCAGACAAGAATCACAGACTTTGAACTAACCACATCATAGTGGCGAATGAAAAACTTTTTGTTCGCCACTATGACGTGTGTTTGAAGACTTGTAGTCAAGTAAAACTCGGCTTTTTAGTTGATCATTGTACAGATGTATAGGGGGGTCTGTTAAATTAAGCCGCCCCATCATCAGCACGAGCGCTAATTAAAATGACTCAAACCATTGCTTAGAAAAATTAAAATAATCAAATGCCTATATTTTTTGTGGAATTTATTTCTTTTTGAAGAACAAACTGAGCGATGGTATATGTGGGTAGATAGATATGTACGTCCAATTAATAATTATCTAAACAACCTTGTCTGATTTTTCTAACAAGCTTGGCGATAAAAAAAAATATATAAATAAGAGGAAAAAAATGCCTAGACTCGTAGGACAACGCTCTAATACTGGAGCAAATCTCACCGTTCTGATCATCCTTGTTGCCATCTTTGGGGTATTCCTGGAATACTTTGGCGTTATTGACACCGTTCCTGGTTTTGGCAGAGAGGGACGATATTTTCAACTAAAAATTCAGCCAACCAACGAACAAGTCACTGGACAACCTAATCAATAATAACTGCAAGGGATAGAGAAATGCGTAAAGGTAGTGATGTGATCGATAAAGTAGTCGTCACCTCTGACAAGGGTCAGAAAATTCAGCGAATTATAGATTTAATTTTTGATCACAAACGCAATCAACTTTTGGGTTTCCTAGTTGAAGAGAAGGGACTGTTTCGGGATGCAAAAGTGATTCCCCTACAAGAGGTGCAAGCGATCGGGTCAGATGCGATCATAGTTAGATCGAAAGAATCTGTTGTTAAGGCACATCGTGTGCCTGCAATTAAAGAGATTCTGCACCAGAATATCGTATTAAGAGGAACGAGAATTCTGACCACTGAGGGACTTTACCTTGGTGGACTGGTGGATTTGTTCTTTGATGAACATAGTGGATTAGTGGAAGGATACGAAGTTTCTGGCGGTATATTTGCCGATGCTTACTCCGGGCGATCTTTCGTTCCTGCTCCCAAAGCACTGACAATTGGTGACGATGTTGCCTTTGTGCCTCCAGAAACTGCTCAAATGATGGAAGAACAGGTCGGTGGTATCCGGGGAGCCGTCCAAGCAACTGAAGACAGGTTCCAAGAATCGGCTCAAACAGCTAACCGCAGGCTACAGTCAGCCAGCCAAAATGCAGGTGAGCAACTACAAAGCTCAGTAGAGAACGTGAACCGCAGGCTACAGT
>NZ_CAXTTT010000080.1:0-1399 GCF_964247315.1 uncultured Nostoc sp. | reverse complement strand
AATGCAGGTGAGCAACTACAAAGCTCAGTAGAGAACGTGAAGCGCAGGCTACAGTCAGCAAGCCAGAATGCAGGTGAGCAACTACAAGCCGCAACTGATGCTACTAGCAGCAAACTGCAAGACCTCAATCGAAATGCATCTGCCTCCCTGACAAATAATTTGGTTGACCCTGCCGAGCAAAAGGTATACGTGATTGGCAAGCATGTTGAGCGAGATGTGCTAACTCCAGACGGTAGTGTACTGCTACTACAAGGGCAAGAAGTCACGCTAGTTGATGCAGAAGCGGCCGCCCGTATGGGTATCCTTGATGAACTCTATCGAGCTACCGGTGGCAGTCTGACTGCAAACATCAGCCGCAATTTGCAAGCAGCAACAGAATCTACTAGCAATCGAATTGGGAGCGCAACGATGAGCAGTGCTGCTAACCTACGTCACTCCGTTAATGCGCTGACAGCACAGGCGATCCAGCAGGTAAGAGGGCGCAGAGTCCTGCAAACGGTGCGTGCTGACGATGGCTTAATTATTGCGGCATCTGGGCAGATTGTAACTGAATCTGTCCTTGCTCGTGCCCAGACTTACGGCAAACAAGCAGAATTACTCAACGCTGCTGGTCTGGCTCTAGCAACCGCAGTTCGTTCTACTACAAGTGACACATGGTTAGAAACCAAAGTTCAACTGCGCCAGGGGGCAAGCGTCGCCCAAGAGAATCTCAATACTTTCTGGCAAGCTTTGAAACAAAAGGCAGAAATGCTACAAAGACGCAGCACACGGGCAATGAGGAAGCAACGAATTGAACAAGCACTGGGTCGTCCAGTTACCCGCGTCATTCTTGATCCAGAAGACAATGTGATTCTGAATGTGGGTGAATTGATTACGCATTGCGCTGTGCGTCAGGCTGAAGAAGGTGGAGTCCTGAATATCTTACTGAGTTCAGTTTATATTAAAGAGCCAGAAATCTCTGGTCAAGAGCTGCGTGCCCAAGAACATGGAATGGCGGCCCTGTCATATCACGATAATGGGCGATCGCAACTTGAATCCAAATCAATCTCAGTAAACTAATGCTCGACTTTTAGCAATCCTATCTGATTTGTGAAAATTTGCGGTGTCTACATCCCCGCTAATTCCTTTCACTAAAATTCTGGGTTGGTATGAAAAAACTGCACAGGATTTGCAATTACGTCAGGAATTGTTGCGTTACCCCATAGCTTGCCAGTTACTTTTCCAAAGGCGGCAAGCAGAAATTGAGGCGGAATTAGTGCAAAAGCGGCTTTACATGATAGATGTGCCGATTTTTATTTTACAAGGTGGCCAAGACACACCAGATGCTTTAGCTAAAAGTCGGGTTTATGGGTTCTTGGCAACTTTTGGTGATCTCGGTTGGGGGAAGGCAGAGGGCAGA
>NZ_CAXTTT010000079.1:0-36165 GCF_964247315.1 uncultured Nostoc sp. | reverse complement strand
TAACTGGTTTACCCATTCTTGTTACTGTACTTCACCAGACTAAGAAACGCTATAGAATGGTATTTTCATGATATTAAGGAAGCTTTTTATCTAAATGAAATGTCAGATGGAACTGTCAGAATGCTTTGTTGGGCTACTATATTACATTCTCCAGTGCTTCCTTCATTGCTAGTCATTGATGAGCCAGAATTAGGATTGCACATATCGTGGATGCCAATTTTAGCAGAGTGGATTAAAAAAGCTGCCGCAAAAACCCAATTAATTATCACCACACATAGTCCCGATCTTTTAGATCATTTCACGGATTGTTTAGAAAATGTTTTTTGTTTTGCTTCAGAAGATAAAACACATTTCTCTATCAAAACACTCTCCAAAGAAATGCTAAATCAAAAATTAAAAGAAGGATGGCAATTAGGTGATTTATATCGTGTTGGCGACCCCAGTATTGGAGGATGGCCGTGGTAGTATGGGTTTTTGCTGGTGGTGGGGAAGCTGAAGTTAGAGGATTAATCCCTTTTTTAGAACAAAATTTTTCTAATTGTAAATTTGAACGAAAAACACCAGCTCGTCAAAAACCTGGGCCTAAGCCTGGTAAGGGAAGTAGTTATGGCAGAACAAGTCAAAGCCTAATTGAGCAAATGATTAAAGAACTACCTATTGCCTTAAGATATGAACCAAATAAATGTAATCTAATTTTAGTGTTTGACGATTTAGATTGCCGCACGCCAGAGCTTGAAGAAAAGAAAATTTTGGATGCGATATCAACTATACCAGAATGTGCTGATATTAATAAAATTGTTGTGTTTGCTGCTCCTGAACTGGAAGCTTGGATTATTGCAGATTGGAGTAACTCAATAGCTAGACATCCAGATTTTCGAGGTAGACACGAGCGGATGCGTTACTGGCTTAATCAGGAAAAAAATATTCCTTTTAATGAACCAGAATCATTTAGTGAATATGATGAAGACAGAGATTGTTGTCAAGAAAAGCTATCAGAGGCACTAGTTGATTCAAGTGTTTTAGCTGAGTTTGATAGCCTTTCGACACGTTATTCTAAAAGATTGCACACCCCGGCACTATTACAAGACATCCGACCAGATGAAGTTCAACGAAGATGCCCTTTATTTCGGAAACTCTATAACTATCTTAATCATTTTTGTAGTTCTTCATAAAGTTGGTGCAATTTAGCACCAACTTTCACCTCCTCGCTTGCGGGGAGGTGTTAGGGATGGGGTTTTCGAGAAACTATGGTTAATCTAAATTTACAAAAATCTAATTTACCAAATCAGGGAACACCTCTTGCACAGCAGGATGCACTAAGCGATGATTCTGCACATTCACACCCTTAGCTAATGCTGGGTTAACTTCCAGTGCCAAAATTCCAAAATTTGCCAACTGGACAACATAAGGTAATGTACTATTATTAAGTGCCTGAGTTGCTGTCCAAGGTACTGCTCCTGGCATATTAGGAACGCCATAATGCACCACACCCTCTTCAATGTATATCGGATTTGTGTGGGATGTAGGGTGTAAGGTTTCTATGCAACCGCCTTGGTCAACAGCTACATCAACTATTACCGAACCAGGACGCATTTGTTTGACCAATTCGCGAGATACTAATATTGGCGCTCTACGTCCTAACACTAAAACTGCACCGATGAGCAAATCGGCTTCAATGACTGCGGCTTCGATATGAGCAGAATTGCTATAAAGCAATTCGACTCTAGAGCCAAAGAGTGTTTCTAAGTAAGATAAGCGCTCGACACTCACATCTAAAATCTGGACACTAGCACCCATGCCTACGGCAATTTTAGCTGCTTCTGTGCCAACAACGCCGCCACCTAAAATTACTACTTTGCCTGGTTTAACTCCAGGGACACCGCCCAAAAGTACACCTCTACCACCTTGTTGACGTTCTAAGAATCGGGCCCCAAATTGTACTGCTAGCCGACCGGCAATAATGCTCATGGGGGTGAGCAAGGGTAGTCTGTTTGCACCAGGTTGTTCTACAGTTTCGTAAGCGATCGCACAAGTGCCACAATCAATTAAATGCTCTGTCAATTTGCGATCGGCTGCTAAATGTAAATAAGTAAATAATATTTGCCCTTTTTGCAAAAATTTATACTCAGATGTCAAAGGCTCTTTGACTTTAACAACCAATTCCCGATTCCAAGCCGTTTCTGATGTAGGGGCAATCTCGGCTCCAGCAATTCTGTAGTCATCATCAGAGAATCCAGCACCATTACCGGCTTGCGTCTCGACGAAGATGCTATGACCATTTTCTCGCAGCACCCGCACGCTAGAAGGACTTAACCCTACCCGAAACTCTTGATCCTTATTTTCCTTGGGAACGCCGATTTCCATATATCGCCTCAGATAATTTTTTTGTTTAACTGTAGCCTTCCAATTTCAAGCTTGCTACTTCCATCTTGCTAGTTCCGTATTAGAGATAGCTGGATTAGAGATACCTAACTTCTGTTCTAACTTTCTCAATTCAATCTGAGTAGCCCAAACTCTTATCCTTGACTATTGCCCCAGTATTTATACAATATATAAAGAATAGTAACAATTTATTAAAATAGCGATTGTATAGCTCACTACTAGTAGTCTATCAAGTCAACTTTGCGGAGTTCGTAGCGAGGGCTAAAGCCCTCAAGCTAAGGACTTTAGTCCTTACTACGAGCTTATTCACCCACTACAGTTGGTGTGGTGGACTACTGGGAAGCTCTTGCTGAATTTATCAAGTCATCTTGGCATTCAAGCACTGCAATCAGCTTTTAAGCTAACCTGACTTTTCACGTCATCTGAAAAATTCCAAATCTCTCTCCTTTTAGGAGAGAGATTTAGAGAGAGGTTTTCCAGATACCATGAAAAGTAAGTAGTGATTATATCTACATTCCCTGACTTCTACCAGAAGTATGATATCAAGTCCCATTTGCCAAAAAAAGGTTTTTTAAAAATGACACAAACACAACCAACAATTACACCTAAACTAGAAGAGCCTAAGTTTGGCTTGAACGAATATGCCGAACGCTTGAATGGTCGAGCGGCAATGATTGGCTTTGGTTTAGTGCTGGTGATTGAATATACAAGCAATCAAGGGGTGCTATCATGGCTAGGTCTGAAGTAGTGCCATCAATTAAGTACGATCTTGAAGTTGTAAGCTAGTAATTAAAAGAGTTTTAACCAGCTGGAACAACCAGTTGGTTTGGACTTCAATATATTGATAGCGGAGTACTTCGCCCTAGATAGATTAATTAGACTTATTCATAAATAACTGCCCTAGAATGTAAGCAAGAGAGGAATTGAAATACCTATTAGCGATCAAAATATCATAGACTTGCAACTAGTATATGTAAGGCGATTAATGAGTAAATTTCCTCCCCCTACTAAAAAAATCATAAATTAGTGTCTGCCTTGAATGAAAAAGGCAAATTATGGGTGAGGTATTCTTGGTAAATATACACAAAAGGTGAACTGGAACCAACCAAGCTGTGATGAATGCTGTATTACCTCGTTTTTTAAAGTCAACCTACCGAAAAGAGCCACTAATCAGTGTATTGATGACAATGGGTGTTATGGATGCCCTGATTGGCGGATTGAATGATAGCTGGTCGTTGTTTGCTTTTGGTTTGGGAACGGCAGGGATAGCGCTAGGCTTTAAGTTGTGGCGTTTTCAGCAGCGTCGTTCTTTACCAGAGGAGCCTGTAGTGCAACATTATTTGCCCTCTCGTTCTTCTAGTGCGCCTTTACCAATGTTAAGCGTTTCTAAGAAAAAACCACCTCTTTAAGATGTGCAGAGTTATTTAAGTAATAACTCTGCAAAATTTATTGGGTTTAACTGTATCTATATAAAGTGAGGAAAAAGAGTGAGTAGTGAGGGAAGAGGTGGCGGTAAATTTCTGCGGCCGGATATTATCCTGGCATTTATGGCAGCTGTGGCCCTTCCAGTGATTACCTGGGAAGGGTTTTATATTCATCAAGCTCATGCTGCCATTGAAGTAACGCCAAACTTCCCAGCTAATACCAACTTTGCTAATGCTCAACTGCTTTACACACTCATCGGACATAACGGAACCATTAAATCCCTCGCTTTCACTCCAGATAGCAGAATTCTTGTGAGTGGAGGTGCAGAAAACGAGGGTGTAATTCGCCTGTGGAATTTAGCAAAAGGTAAAAAGTTAGCGACTATTAACAAAGCACACAAAGCAGCCGTAGAATCTTTAGTGATTTCACCAGATGGGCAAACCCTCGCTAGCTGTAGCGATGACGATACGATTAACCTTTGGAGCCTGAAAAATTTAAAATTTAGCCGCTCTTTTGTCGGACATACCAGTAACGTATTATCTTTAGCGGTATCTCCTGATAGTAAAGTTCTCGTCAGTGGAGCTTTAGATGGGATTCGTTTATGGGATTTGCTACAGCAGCGTCCTCTAGGGACTATAGTACGCTTTGATAATTTGATTTATACCCTAGCTATTAGTCCTGATGGACAGACCTTAGCTAGTGGTGATAATAAGGGTGTAATCAAGCTGTGGAATTTGAGTACTGGTAAATTAATCAGTGAATTGGTAGCTCATTCTAGTGCTGTTAGCGGTGTGATCTTTACACCAGATGGACAAACATTAGTCAGTGCTAGCCACGATCGCACCATAAGACTGTGGAATATTAATACTGGAGAATTAGTCCGTACTCTTACAGGACATAATAACTGGGTAAATGCGATCGCCCTTAATCCCGATGGACAAACCCTTGCTAGTGCCGGTAGAGATGGAATTAAATTGTGGGATTTAACTACAGGCGAGTTAATAAATACACTGAATGGACATACAGACTGGGTAAGTGCGATCGCTTTTAGTCCAAATGGTAAAATTCTTGCCAGTGGTGGATTCGATCGACAAATCAAGATTTGGGGGATTCCCACAAAACGTAATTAACAGCGATTGGAGAAAATAATCGTCAAAGAGTAGACTATATCCCCGACTTCTTACAAGAAATTGGGGATATCATTTTGACGCTGCTTTCAAGGCTGAGTGACTCGCCATAGCTCAACTTTTCACGTCATCTAGAAAGTTAGGCTATCGCTAACGCCGAAAGATTCCCCCAATTATCTCCTGTATCTGCTAAACTTTGGTCTTGCCTTTTTAGAGTTTTTGTAGTAGAAAATCAACCAAAGCTCAGATCGAATTTTGCTATAACTAGTCAAAATCAATGATGGTAGCAACCAACAGCGATGTCTACGACGGGCTACGCCTACCCCAAATCTTGAAGAACTGTGAATACTTGATGAAAATACAGCCAACTAATATCTCATCCAGCAAATTCCTGTAAGTATAAACATAGGTAATTTCAAATCATCTGTGCAGTTACTTGCTCTCTAGATGGGAACAATTTCTGAACTTAGACAATCTTAGAAATGGTCATCGTCAGGAAATGCACTCAGTTAAAAGTCACGAACTCGTGTGAAACCAAGGTTTGTAGCGCTTAACCGCTATTTGGAAGTAGGATAACTTGCTACTTAAATAATGTTTAATTTTCCCGAACTGCTTTTGATCCCCATTTCGATAGAATGACTAGGCAGAACCCTAAAACTAAAAACCGCTTTTGACTGCGACGCCCATGAATCAATTGAACAATGGTTTTACGCTATTTTTAAGTCTGCTAGTCGAGGCGATGCCTTTTTTGCTTCTTGGGGTTTTATTCTCCAGTTTGCTGCTGTTTTTTGTTGATGAGCGCAAACTAGTAGAAAAAATGCCCAAAAATCCGCTGTTGGGTGCTTTAGTTGGCAGCGCGATCGGCTTTTTGTTTCCGGTGTGTGAGTGTGGGAATGTACCGGTAGCGCGGCGATTCCTGATTCAAGGAGTACCCACACCAGTGGCAATTGGTTTTTTGCTAGCAGCACCAACAATTAACCCAATTGTAATTTGGTCAACTTGGACAGCATTTCGAGATCAGCCAGAAATAGTGGTTTTACGAGTCGTATTTTCCCTAGCAATTGCCACAATTATCGGGTATGTTTTCAGTTTTCAAAAGGACTTAAATCCCATACTTCAACCTGCGATCGCTCGTTATATGAAGTTTAATCCACCCGCGCAGCCTGAAACTAAACGCCGTGGTAAGCGTTACCAAGCACAGGAGGAAGCACTGACACCAAATATCTTACAATCCGGGACTTATATCTTAGGAGGAAAAGCAGGTATACCTCTACGGATAGATGCTAATTTCGTACCACCTAGCTCAGTCTCTACTTCCAATAAACCACTGGCAGCGAAACTGCGCTTAGTTGTGGATAATAGCATCCAAGAATTCCGAGAACTCGGCGGAGTCATGGTTGTTGGAAGTGCGATCGCTGCTGCTATTCAAGTCCTAGCTCCCCGTGAATTAATTCTCAGTTTGGGTGCTGGGCCCATTACCTCAATTGTGGTCATGCTGATATTAGCGGTAGTGGTGTCAATTTGTTCTACAGTTGATTCTTTCTTTGCTCTATCTTTTGCCTCAACCTTTAGCAGTGGTTCATTGTTGGCATTTCTAGTGTTTGGCCCAATGATTGACATCAAAGGCATTGGTTTGATGTTATCCATTTTTAAACCCAAAACAGTTTTTTACTTATTTGCTTTAGCAGCACAATTGACATTTTTGTTCACCCTTTTCTTGAACTTGCACGTCTTTTAAAAAAATATTTGTCATTTGTCCTTTGTTAATGACCAATGACCAATGACTAATGACTGATGACTAATGACTAACAAAAATCCCAAATCTAGAATTCCAAATCTATTACTCCCTTGGCTGGATGCTCTAGCAATTACAGCTTGGGGCACTTTGATGTTGAGATATTGGCTAACTAATAAGCTGAACCTGTTGATTCATCCCAATTACATTTGGTTCGTAGTTGTAACTGGTATCAGCTTAATTGTTATTGGTTTCTTCAAGATGCAGGAACTTTGGCAACGTCGTCGCCGTGATATGACGCCAAACGCCCCGCATATTAGTTTATTTCCCCCTGGTTGGGGCAGTACTTTGTTATTGACTACAGCAATTCTAGGTTTTATTATCACCCCGCAAGTTTTTGCCAGTGATAAAGCACTCCAAAGGGGGGTGACAGCTGATTTATTGGGAAGCACACGTGTCAAACCTCAAGCCTTTCGGGCTACAGTTCGTCCAGAGGAGCGATCGCTTGTAGACTGGGTACGCACCGTTAATGTCTATCCAGAGCCAGATACATATACAGGGCAAAAAGTCAAGGTGCAGGGATTTGTTATCCACCCGCCGGATATAGGAAAAGAATATTTGTTTTTAGCACGATTTGTCTTAACTTGCTGTGCAGCAGATGCTTACCCTGTGGGATTGCCCGTCAAACTACAAAATAATCAAGAGCCTTACTCCACTGATACCTGGCTGGAAGTAGAAGGACAAATGATAACAGAAAATTTGGCAGGTAAACGCCAACTTACCATTGCTGCTACCTCTCTAAAAAAGATTCCTCAACCGCAGAATCCTTATAGTTATTAGTCCTTTGTCATTTGTCATTTTTAGATAACTAACGACCAATGCCCAATGCCCAATGCCCCATAACCAATGACTAAATCTAAAGCATTCCAACCACTGGATCGGATAGCGATCGCACTAATGCTACTGCTGAGTGTGTTAATTGGGTTAATCATCTTACAAGGTGATGTGGTAACTGCTCGTGTTCGGGAATTTACCTGGCAAAATCAACAAATTGGGGCAGAAGATAATTCCTTCACCCTCACCTTCAGCCGCCCAATGGAAGCAAAAAGCGTCGAAGATAACTTGAAAATCGAGCCACCCCTAGCAGGTAAATTCAGTTGGGCAGGGCGGCGGATGGTTTATACACTGGTAACACCAGCACCTTATGGCACAAATTATAAAGTGCAGTTACAAGGAGCTCAAGATAAGTTTGCGGAGCAAGAAGGGAAAAATCGGTTGATACAGCCCTTTACAGGTAGCTTTCGTACACGCGATCGCGTTATCCTTTACATCGGAACCGACCAAGAAGAACAGGGACGGTTAGTTCTTTACAACTTGACTCAAGAGCAAAAAAGGGTACTTACTCCCAAAGACCTGATAGTAATTGACTTTGAGTCATTTCCTGATGGTGAGAAAATTTTATTTTCTGCTCGTGCCGCAAACAATCAAGACTTACTTTCAGCCCAACTGTATACGGTGACAACAGGCGTTTCTGCTAAATCTGGACAAAAAGCAGAGCCAGAAGGCAAAGTTGACCTGACTTTAGATAGTAAAGATTATCAAAACCTGAAATTTGACTTATCACCTGATGGGCAAACTATTGTTATCCAGCGAGGAAATAAAACTAATCCTGGCGACTTTGGACTATGGTTTATGCCAGCAACCAGTGATGGTTCCGCAGAAAAACCCACCCCGAAACGTCTAAAAAGCCAGCCAGGGGGAGACTTTATGATCACGCCAGATAGTAAAGCTGTAGCGGTTGCCCAAGGACAGGGAGCAGCGATTTTACCATTGCAAGGTGATGCCAGTAAACCTTTGGATTTTCTGCCGCAGTTTGGTTTGGTACAGGCTTTCTCCAAAGATGGCTCTCAAGCAGCGATGGTAAAGTTTAATACAGATTACACGCGGGATTTATTTTTGGTGACAAACCAAGGTGTACAGAAACAGCTATTAAAAACAACAGGTTCAATTCTCAGTTGCCAATTTGACATTGCCTCACCCACCCTCTACTGCTTGCTAACACAGCTAGTATCCAAGGAACAATATATAGAACAGCCCTATGTGGTGGCAATTGATTTGAAAACTGGGCAACAGAAACCACTGTTAGTACTGCCTCCCGCTCAACGGAATGTGCAAATGAGTTTATCTGCTGACGGTTTAGGCTTGTTATTTGACCAAGTAGTACCGCAGACAAACACAACAGCATCATTACCCACAAACACTTTGAAAACCGATGATGGAGATGTTATTGCTACCAGTAGCCTGTGGTTAATGCCTCTGTTGCCCATCGCAGATGCTGCGACTGTTGAAATTAGACCAGAACAACTTCCCTTAGCCGGATTTCATCCCCGATGGCTACCTTGAGCGAATAATTTGTAAGTCGTAATACTCGCTAAAGGTGAGAAGCAAGCTATGTAATTCGTAATTATGAGTAGTAATAACTGTAGGGTGGGCACTACTACAAACATCAAATTTAGGTTGCCTCGTTCCCAGTCTCAGACTGGGAATACCCTTCATTGAGGCTTTGCCTTCCTCGCGGCAGTAGTACAATGAGCAACATTTCCAGTTAGACGGCTGGAAACAAGATTTGAAAATTATTTGGCTCTTCCGTAGGTGTTATGCTAAAGTTTAAACTAAAATTAGGAATTCGCCTTTAAAATCAGGGGTTTCAGGCAGTTACAACCTAGATTTTTTCCTCAAAGCTAAAACGTCAAAATTAAAAGCTGTCTTTATTACCCAGCAAGGGATGTGAGTTAATTTATAAACGTTTTTAGCATAACAAGTAATGAATAACCAATTATTTTAGCTTAAGTTAACATCTACGAGCGTTGTTATTTCGCTACAAGATATGTGGTTAAAATAAATTAAACCTGCTGTAATTATACGAATTACGAATTAATAATTATTTGTTGATAATTTATCCAAGCTTCCCAAAAAATATAAATTGATAGTACTCCTAAAAAAATACGAAGTACTAAACTCACTGTGGAATCTGGTAGTTTTGGCAGTGTACGAGTACTCATTTGAACGCCTAAAAGACCGCCACATCCCAAAACTATACCTTGAACAAACAGAATATTTCCCTCTAATGTATGTCCTGTACAGGCAGCTAAAGCAGTGATGACAATCACGCCCAAACTAGTTTGAATTGCTACTTTAATTTCTTCTCCAAGTAGCAGCATTTGCAGCGGAACCATAATCGTACCGCCACCTAAACCGAATAAACCTGCTAAAATTCCTGCTGCTCCCCCAGTGCCAATTTTAGAAACTAATAGGTTAAATACTGGGGCTGTATCCTCTTTTTCCTGGAAGGATAATTGCTTGCGAAGCTCAATCAGATAGATATTAGCAAGTAGTATGATGCCAAATGTAAAAAGTATTATATATGATGGAATTTTATTGGCAAAATATACGCCTATTCCAGTAGTTATAAAAGCTGGAATTCCTAAATAAATTACTCGTTTAAAGTCAAAGTAGCCCATCCACCAATTTTGCAAACTTCCAGAAATTGAAGTAATCACAATAGCAAGGCTACTAGTAGCGATCGCCTGAACGGGAGTATAACCTAGTGTGACTAAAAGAGGAATTGTAATAATACCGCCACCAATTCCTAAAAGTCCAGCTATGACTCCAGATATTAGACCCCCGGTCACTAAAATCAACCAACTAAAATCAATCATAAATAATTATTTTTCTACAGAACTGATAGTACTCAATGGGCATTGGGCATTGGGCATAGATTATTCTTTTTGTACCCTCATCTCCCTTATTTTCCTCATGCCTGTACTGTCACTGGATGGCTAACAACGCCTCCATAAAGCAATCCTGAATCATTCCACGGAACTGTATTCGGTTGTGTATTACCTAAATTGTCAGTAGCACGAGCCTGGAGAAAATATTCCCCAGGAAGTGGGTTCCATTCAATGTCCCAGCGTACCCACGCAAATGGAAAATTTGGTTCTCTCAGTCGTGCAAATTGCCAAGTTTTACCGCCATCTAGACTGACTTCCACACGGACAATTTTTCCTTTCCCAGACCAAGAACGTCCACGTAGTAAGTGGCTTTGAGCAGAAAGCGTAGCTGGCCAAGCCAACTCAAAGGCGCTTTTAACGTTTTGGTACGTAATCAGCTTACCTTTATAGGGAGCGATCGCTGGGTAATCTGCACCAATCAGCACCATTTGCTCCGTTACCCACTGCGTATATATCGGTGTTTCAGAAACCTCAATTCGCTCAATCCATTTAACGTTGGCGTTTCCTCCCCAACCAGGGAATAACACACGACATGGCCGGCCATGGTCTGGAGGTAATGGTTCTCCGTTCATAGCGTAGACGACGAGCGAGTTATCTGCTAATGCTTTGCTAATTGGAACTACACTGCTGAACTTGGATTTATTTGTCTCCTCAGAGTCCAGCGAATCTACATCTGCACCCTCAACGAGTACGTCTTTCGCTGTGGATTTCAATCCAGCTCGCTCTAATAACATACCAAGTGGTACACCAGTCCACTCAGCCACACCAATAGCCCCAAGTCTCCACAGTGTTCCAGGGAGTGGTGTGTTGTAAGCTTCTTCAAAGAAGCGCCGACCATTAGCAGCACACTCAATGGCACAAGTGATTGAGATGGATGGCATGGCGATGATTTCATCGTAGGTAAACTCACAGGGGGCAGAAACGCCAGTTCCATGAATTTGCAAACGCCATGTAGATGGGTCAAAAGGGGGAGGTGTACTGCGGTTGTGAACATAGAACCAATCATTTGGTACTAAATAGCCACGCCCATACATCGCTTCCCAGTTCATCTCTAATGTGCCTTTGCTATGAGAGATATACCCTGGTGGCAATGGCTTAAGTATTTTGCTGCCTTTAGTTTTAACAGCTGTCTGACTGTGAGCAAGTGCAGGTTTAGCTAACCCTCCGATGGCTGTTGCGCCAACCATAGTAGTTAGTATTTTCAGAAAGCGCTGGCGCGAAATACCTGCATCTGTGCTTTTTTGCCAGATGCACTGTTCAACCCGTGCCTGTAAATAATCCTCCTGGTCAAAGAGGTTTTCATTGCTCAAGCTATTACCCCCTTGTAATTTGTACTTCGTAATTAAGAAACAGAGAATGAAGCAGTAGGGGAGCAGGAGAGAAGTTGCAGTAAATCTTTTCCCTGAAGCCCCTCTGCTCCTCTACCTTTTTCAATGCCTTAATAAAACTAGCTGTTTATCGCTGTCCAAACACCAGTTATCTGATCTTGTGTGTAATTGGGCAAATAATGAGCCAATCCGTTTTTAGCTATTTGAGCGATCGCATCTATAAAGCGATCGCAATCTTTTAATGTATTATATACAGCAAAGCTGGCTCGGATAATACTAGGAATATTACGCGTAATTCCCCTATCTACTTCCTGAGCAATCTCATAGTCTTGCTCGTCTGAAATATTCTTGAGTTTGCGAATGTATTCATAAGTGCAGAAAGCCCCAGCCCGAACGCCAATGCCATATTCTTGTGCTAAAATCTCTGCTACTAAGCGTCCGTCAAATCCATCAATATCAAAGGGAATAACATGGGCTAAATTATCTCCAGGAATATGTATTTTGACACCAGGAATCAGCCCAAGCCGTGTATATGTAAATTCAACTAGAGAGTGTTCGTACTGAGCAATGCGATCGCGCCCTACTGCTTCGATAATTTCAATCGCCTTGGCAATAGCGATCGCACCCATTGCGTTTGGTGTTCCAGGATCGTGCGCCCGTTCTGTATAAAAACGCTTGATCTCTAGGTTTCTGGTGATATAAGGTAGGTTTCCACCCCCAATTTGATAAGGGTAGGAGCTATCAAAAAATTCCTTTGGCCCCAGCAAAACTCCGGTTCCATAAGGGGCATACATCTTGTGTCCAGAGAAAGCCACAAAATCTAAATGACATGGATCGTCATCTGCACGCATATCGACTCGTTCGTGCTGAATTAACTGACACACGTCAGCAAATATTTTCGCCCCATACCGATGTGCTAAAGCTGCAATTTCGTAAATTGGAGGTCTGTAACCTGTTATTGTGGAAGCACCTGTAATAGTTACTAACTTAATTTGCTCGGCTTCGGGGAAATTTTGGTGTGCCTTGAAGATATCTTCAATTTCTGTAACACTTACACTTCCATCTGGCTGCGTTCTGTACTGCACAACTTCGTCTCTAGTAACCCAAGGCAGCAGGTTAGATGAATGCTCGATATCAGAAACTAAGATTTTCCCAGGTTTTTTTGCCCAAAGTGTGGCGGCTCCATTAATTGCTTCTGTTGTATTCTTCGCAAAGATTACATAATTGTCTGAAGATGACCCCACAAAGTCCCGAATAATGTTCCGACTGGCGTCATATTCTCGTGTAGTAATGATGGACTTTTGCCCAGAACCTCGATGTACACTGCCATAGGTGTCAAGCATTTCGTCCACGTACTGCTTTAGGGTTGCAAAGGGTGTGGTTGTAGCTCCATTATCCAAGTTGACGTACTTGACATAGTTTCCGTTAAGAGTTTTTACCTTGAAAGATAGAGACTCATCTGTAAATAACGGTCTGATTTCTTTGTCCCAAAAGCTGTCAAATTTAGCAGTCTCTTGCTTGATATTTGCGCCAATTGCAAGTACATCAGTCATCTTTAGCACTCCTATTTTAAATTTGGATTTTTTTGAAAAAGCCTAACTGCCACAACACCTTATTTGGCGCTGCAATCGGATTAATTGCCAGTAATTATGGTCTTTATAATTACTTTGTTTCTAGTAGAAAACGCGGTTACTACAATTATTCTTTAATAAAATAGTTAAAATTACTAATAGTGTTAATACTTAATTTATGTATTTTTATAGTAAAATAACATACAATATATATAATATGATTAAGTAGTAACCTATACTTTAGATAATTTTCTTATAATCATTAAACAAACTTGACGTATTGAAGATAAGTCGATCGAAAAGCTTATAACTGACACAACCTGCAATTGCTTACTGACAATGTATTTATCGAGAAAAAGCCCTCACTAATTTGAGATTACTCTTTAAAAAAGTTTTATTATTTTACTTATATAAATTATGACTTATTTATCAAAATTTTATAAGTATTTACTTGTAGTAAACGGTATCTCTGAACGTTGTAGTTATAGCGGAAGCTCTTGGTTGTTTGCTGACATTAATATAGAAATAGCGATCGCTTAGGATTAGAGAATTATCATTGAAGAGTAGATACTTGTACGGACATCTATATCTAAGTACTCAATAAGGCATTACAAAATGTATTTCAGGAGAAAATTATAATTTATCTCTTAAGACAGATGCGATTATCAAAAATAAAGTATAATTTGAGGCAGTTTTTTCATGTAAAAAACTTCATCAGCCAGCCAATACAGTTTAATTTTTAATGTATCGGGTTTCTCCTCTCTCTCGCCGATCCTCAAAGGCGGCCAGAGTTCTCCTTCTACCTCTTCTTGACGGGGCAGAGCATCATAGTGTTATAACGGCATCAGTCTAGATACAAAATGGGGAACACCAATTGATGATTAATTGCTGGTGCTTGGAGAGAGTTAAACTTAGCTTCTAGAGCAAACCCTGATTAGACACAGTTGATAAGCAATGCTAATGCCAGCACTGCTGAATATTTTTAAGCAGGTGAGTCAAGAGTGATAAATGAAGCTGACACCTCAAACAAGGGGGCTGTGATGGAATCCCTAAATTCTGCTAATTCGCCACAATCAGAGCAGGCGAGTTGTCCCTTTTACTCAGTTGTGCCTAATGACAATATGACAGTTAAAAAACTGCCACTCCTCATGCCAGCTGAAGATACACAATTTTTACAAGATACCACCCAGCAGGACTGGGTTGCAGAGCCTGAAAGCGGCAAACAAGCACTTATTGACTCGGAATTTCAGAAACTGCTGGCATTGAACGAAGAATTACGTGCGGCTAACAATAAATTGTATGAACAAGTGGAGCAGCTAAAAGACAACCTAGCTGAGTCAGAAAAGGTTTTGCAGTGGCAGAAAACGCGTTCTAGCGTTAGTGAGTCGATGCTCAACCAACATACTCAGGAACTAGCTGCTGCCCAAGAACAGATAAAATCTCTATTTCAACAATTAGAAACTGCTGTACAAACTGTTCAACGCCAGGAAATTTTCACTGATACTTATAAAGCACAACTACAAATTAGCCAACAACGCCTTGCCCAGTTAGAGCGAGAATGTACGTTGCTACACACTAATAACAACGAACAATCTCAGCAGCTATTGCAGTCAGAAAATGTTTGTCGAGAGTTACGTACTAGACTTATGCGACAACAACGCCAGACGCTGCAATTTAAAGCAGCTTTGGAAAAATGTCTAGATACATCGGTTCCTAGCTATGACTCCTTAAAGGATACTGCAAAACATCCTAAAGATATAACTAGTAGCCAAGGAAGATTCTCTAGAAAAGCTCGGTCTTTGTTTCCTAACGCCCAGCCAATTCAACCTTGGTCAGCAGAAGAAGAATCCTTAAGTAACGATTCAGATAATTCTTGGGGTGAACCCTTAGCACCAATCCCATTCCAAAGAAATGAAGCCTCTGCGACGCCGCCATCATCTCCTTGGAACTGGACAGTTAAGAAAGACACGCCAACACCAACACAACCCGCGCCATCTTCAGAAGTTGATAATTCTCCATATACAACTGAAGCGGTTTCACCTTCGGGTTCATCAAATTTAGATCAGCAATTAGATAGTCTAATCCAAATGTTTTTCACCTCCCAGCCTGCATCTATATCACCACCACCTGCTGCGAAAACGGATGTTAGTGATGCCCCGATTTGGGAGACTTTAGCAACAATCTTAGAAGACGATGAAAAAATAGAAAATCCACAGAAGGAACATTTGGAAGCAGAAATTAATCCTCCTGCAACTACCTCTACTTCTTGGACGACGGATTCTGTGCTTTCACCAGCCAATGACTTACTGGTTTCTTCCACTCCATCTCACACCGAAAGGCCTGTTGGAGAAACTGAAGACTACTGGTCAGAAGTTTCACAAATGACACAGGTGGAATTGTCAGCAACTGATTTGTCTCCAGAGTCATTAGGTGATAACACCAATGATGACAATTCACCTTCACCAGTAGTTTATCCCCAGCGTCCACCCAAAGGGCGTAAATCATTGGCATCTGTAGAACTGCCGAATTTTCGCCCGAAGAGTTAGGAGAGACGCGATTAATCGCGTCTGTACAAGTGATTAATGCCCCATGCCCAATTCCTAATTCAGAATCCTTGCTTCTGACTTCGGAATTATGGCTTCTGGGTTGGTTTTTGCAACCTGGCTGGGCGATCGCGGTTTGCCTGTGGCGATCGCATAATTAATCGCCAACAGCCACAGCCACAAGCCTGGATTCCGGGGTTCTAGCCAAAAACCTACTCGGTTTAAGAAGCGCGGGAACCACGGACTCAGCAAAGCGCTAATCAAGGCATGACGACCGAAGTTGAAATAACTACCAAGCCATCGCACTAAATCTCTAGGGCCAGCAAGTTCCCAAATCCATAAAAGCAAGGCAGGATTTTTCCTGGCTGCTTTCAGTGCTAAACGGTTAAAGGTTAACCAATCACACCTATCTTTAATGAAGTTATCTGCTACTTCTTGGGGTTCGTCTGCTAACAGTCCAAAGAAGGTGTTGAGCATGGAGTTAATCCGCTGGGGTGGTAAAAATTTTCCAGTGGGTACCATCATGCCTTTGGAAAATAGCCAAGTCACGGAAACGTTGCTTTGGTAGGCGCGAATTTGGTTCAAGTGGCGGAAACTCAACAAGTTATGTTTGAGAGCAGTATCCAACAGCGTTGTTAAACGCTCTAAGTTGCGAACTAGCGAACCAAAACCGGTGAAGACGAGGGGAGACTGGAGTGATGCAGCATCACCGATCGCAATCAATCGATCAAAGGCAACTGTGCGATCGCGACTTCCCACACTAAAATGCCCTGGTATATACCCAAATGTCGGCTTCTTCCACACCAATTTGTCCATATCGCACCTGCGATACTCTGGCAAAATTGTGAAAAAGTCCTCGTACATCTCCAGCAAGGAACCAGGATTTTTAGCATTGACTTCGTGGTAATGAAATAAATAAATCGTCAGTTCATCATCAGCTGCGGGAAACAATTCCCAAATCAACTGCCTTCCCCGCGAAATATCCCCATGACTATAAAGAACGTCCCCATATTGGGAATCCCATACTCCTGGCTCAAATCCGCTCTCAATTGCCGCTCCCACTGTCGGACAAACACTATCAAAGGCACGACCACCGTTTAATTGCCAAGCGATGGGGGATGCAGTTCCCATTGCATCTATTAGCAGTCGTCCACTTACTTGCTTCTCAATCTGACTGGGCAAGTGCTTGACTTGCAAAACTACCTGTGATATATCAATATCTGCACGGATAAACTCTGTTTCATCCCAAATTTCACCGCCTGCGGCTTGCAGTTTTTGCCCACACATTTGGAGCCATTTTTCGGAATCCAAGCCTAAATTTAGGACTGTGGGTGTGTGGAGGACGGGCGATCGCAGTTTGGCTGGATTATTAGCATCAAAAAACTTATTAAATCCGTCTTTGTATTCCCTGGCAATGATGGTTTCTAACTCAGCGGGGGTGACTAAACCCAAGTTAACCAAGCTTTGAATCTCGTCGCGCGAAATATTCCATTCTCGGTTCATCCGCCCAAAGGGCATTCGTTCCACCAGCAAGACTTTATATCCCAGTTTTGCCATCAGTGCTGCATGGATTGCGCCTAATGCGCCGCCAATGTAGATGATGTCGTATTGGGTATGGGACATGGGGCATGGGGCATTGCTTGTTTCCCCCTTGCTCCCCTGCGAAAACACCACTTGACGCGGCTGCTGCGGATTTTGCACCCCTTCGCGCCATTGTTTTTCCCACCAATAGGCACGAGTTAGGTCATATTCACCGTTGGGCATTTTCTGAAAATACTTGACGGTAAGGGGGTAAGTAGAGCCTAATGCGGCAAATATTGATTGCTGGGATAAATCAATTGCTGGCAGTTCTGGGTAATGATGCGGAAAACGGCTTCTGATTTCCTTGGTCAAGCGTTGCAGAATTTGTCCTTCACTGGGAAAGGGTTGTTCTGACCAGCGAAACACTTTCAGATAGGTAGTTCGTTGCACCGACCACACAAATACCGAAAGTTCTGTAGGCAAGTTTTCGGAAAGAGCCACTCCCGCAGGTGTAGTAGCACTAGCTATTCTAAGGCGAAAGCCTTCCGAGGTAAGCACTTTTTCTCCATTTCCAGGTTCAAAATCTGTTTGTAACCAACTACGCACAGTTTCTATATCTGGAGTTGGAACTTCTAAATAAAGTATTTCTTTCATCTTTTTCTGACATTTCCCATCAATTTACTCACTAAGACAGATTTTCTTAAGGCATAAAGTAAGGTAAACTCCGCCCTATTAGTTTCGTAAAGATTCAGTGAAGAAATTTTAAGAGTTTGTCAAAGTTATTGTTCATTTTGTATTTCTGTAAACCCACGCCATGAATTATCCTATTCCAGATAGTCCCCAAGAAATTATTGCTCTGCGACAACAGCCGATTGATGAAGAACTAGTTGCCAGTGCGATCGCTGGAGTAATTAAAATTGTCCGCGCTCAGGGTCAATCTTTGGAAGAATTGACCGCTCAGTTGTTAGCAGACGATCCACTCCTGGATCGGCAACAACGTCGCTGGTTAAGCCAATTAGTTGCCCAATGCTGGGAAAAGTTCTCCTAAAACCTTGGATTAAGATGAAGTTTTGATCGCCGGATTAGATTTCTAGGTCTGTACCTAAATATTGGTGATGCCTGCGGCGGGCTGCGCCTACGCCTTTTCGGTAAAGGAGTAATAATAATGGTCAGTATGGGATTGGCAATTGGGTTGCTATTTTTGAGTTCATGGCACAGAAGCCACGAAATTAACCATATCAGCGTTTTACGTTGCTGATGAATTTTACAATGTTCTGAAACAGAAAGACCTCTGCTTTGCGCCAGAGGTCTTTTTTTTTGGAGCAATCTTCATACTGTTTGAGCAACGCCTCGACACATAACCTCGGTACATAAATCAGTTGAGCGATCGCTAACTAAGTGAGTGAAAATAAATACAACTATGTTACTAAAAGTAAATACATTTGAAAGCCTTAGCAATAAATAATGACAAAGGGCAAATAACAACCTTAACTAGTTAATTTTATTTATGCCGACTAGCTATTACTTATTCTGAAGATTATCATCTATCAACTGCCGCTTAATTTTCCAATTTTATTTTTTATTTAACATAGTAAGCATCAGTGAGAGAATAAGTTTGGAGTATCATGAGATTTCTTACTAGGTATTTTTCTTCCTTAAAAATTATTTGCTAGAGATACAAATCAAACAAATACTTAGTAAATACTTTTGTTGTAAAGCATCTACTGGAGAGAACTTTGGCTACTTTGAGTTCATCAAGCGCTGAATTTGCAGCGCATTTTTATCAAACTTAATATTCAATCAATATTCTTCAATTACGATTACAAAAATCAATTTATTTGAAATCATCTATAAAGTATAATTACAAAAATCAATAAGGAATAAACTATGACAAAAGCACAGGATCAAACTCTAGATGCACGTAACCGCATCGTAGAATCTGCTAATCGCTTAGGAGTTCAACTCAATGAGCAAGAATTGGAACGCTGGATGAATTCCATCACCGAGGCAACAGGTGACAGCAATATTGTGGTGGATAAAGACACAGGTGTTTTTGGGCACAAAGTCACCATGTTAGATTTCGACCCGCAACAGCTGGCACGGTTTCGCGCCATTGGCAAAATCGTAGAATTTAACGACATCCCTGGTGTTGTAGAAACTGCATTGGCGCTCTCTGGTTCAGCGGCTCAATCCAAGATTCAAACCTATCCCGGTGACTGTGACTACTTCGAGCGGGTGAATATCATTGCACCCACCCGCACCGAAGCCTGCGAGATTCTTGCCAAACTGATGCGTGAGAAGGCGCTCAACAGCTTGTCTGGCCCAAGTTACCAGTTAATTGAGGTGAAGTTTGGTAGCTACCCCCAAGAGGTGATTCGGGGAGAACAAACTATGCGTGTTGGTTCACCAATTAGCTGGCTACCCAATGATATTGCTGCTGGTCAGATCGAAGCGATCGACGCAAAAGGCAATCCTGTCGTCATCATCTGGGATTCTGTAGCACAAGACTCAGGTTGGTGCAAGCTAGATTGGGTGATCGCCGACACAGTACGCGGTCAGTTGTCCAATGCCAGTAATATGTTGGATGTCACCTGGGAAGCACCAGATGGTGTCATCACTCCACTAGACGGCTATCTGGACGGCTACTTCCAGGAGGTTTACTTGGATGCGGAATCAGCCCCAATCTTTTCCAAGCTGGTGAAGCAGGTCTCGACTGATGTCATGGATGATTATGTGGCGCAATTGGAAAAGGAAGTTAAAAAATGTGTCAAAGGCGATAAACTCAATTACGGCAAAGCAGCCAAGCGCCTATACAACATTTTCCGACTGAACGGGCGTTATGAAGAAGCAGCTTTTCTGCGTGAGTTGTTCGATGAACCTACGGCGCTGCTTTATCAAGTCCATGCGCTAGTGCGAACTGTCCAAGAAGCCAGGGACAAGAGCACTGTCTTTGATATCGAAAGCATTCTCAATCAGACGGATGAACTGATCATCTCGGTCGTCAAGGTCTTGGAGGGGGAAGAAGAGTTGGAAATCGTGCGTCATCTGCTACGCTTATACCGTAGTCTGTGCCGCCAAGAACCTGGCACTCCCCTCGATTCCGAAGTAGATGTAGCCCAGGCGGAAGTAATGAAAATAGTCAACAATTTCTTCTATGAAAAAATGACAGCGTTACCCACGATTAAGTCTTATATCGAGGGTTTCCAGGTATAAAGTAAGATCCTCGGTTTCTCAAAGCAGCGAGGGATTTCCAATAACGACAAATGATGGTTCGTCGTTATCGGAAATCTATTACAAAATTGAAAAGATGCGATCGCATTGCTATCTTGCTTAAGGCTGTAGATTCGCTTGCAACAGATTGCAGAATAACTTCCCTTGTTGAATAGCATCATCCAAGGCAATGTGTGCCAATGGAAGATTTTCTAACCATGCAGCAGGTAGATTTTCCTTACCAGATTCGCTGTAGTTTTGTTTCAGGAATGCCATCGCATACGATCTGATATCCAATGCCGAGAATGCAAATGGGCTATCGCCCACAAAGTTTATCAAGTACCAGTAGACAAACATAAAGTCAAAGGCGGCTGGATAGCCAACGAAGATTGGTTTACCTGGCAACGCCACAAGCCAGGAGTGGTAAGACTGCATGACCTCCATAGGGGGCTGCAGGTTGGCTCGACTGGCTGTCCAGGCGGCTGGCTGTTCTGACCACCATTTCATGGTTTTGGGGTGTCCTTGTGCCCCTGGCAAGGTTTCTAAATTAGCTGTAAAAGTAGCAAACAATTGTTTGTCTGCGGTATACGCAGCTGAGGCAAGACTAAGCATTGAGTGGGGCCCTGGGATAGGGCCATCCGCTTCTATATCAGTGCTGACGTAGATTTCGATTGTCACCTTTAATCCTGCCTGTCTTTCATCATTGTCTGATTTTACCAACACACGGCTTTTCTTCGTTATGCCTAGCGAGTCGCAACCGACGCAAAAACCGTGAAAAGGAAACCGGGTTAACGTGAGTTCGATCAACTAAAAAACCGCAGGAAGAAGGGCATTTGTGAATCGGACAATCGGATTAAATCAAAGCTCGTAGTCAGTGGCTCTAGCCATTTAAAATCTTATGCAGAGCGATAAATCGCTCACTACGAACAAAAGTTTTATCTTACATTTAATTATGTCTACCTACTTATCCAATGACGATCGCTTTCAACCCATCAACCTTTTTGAATATGAAAAGCTAGCAAAAGAATATCTGTCTCAAACGACACTTGATTACTACAGCAGTGGTGCTTGGGACGAAATTACATTGCGAGATAATCGTGCTGCCTTTGAGCGAGTCAAGCTGCGACCTCGGATATTAGTCGATGTGAGCGATCGTAATCTAAGTACCTCGATTTTAGGACAACCCCTGCAACTACCTTTGTTAATTGCACCAATGGCTTTTCAATGTCTAGCCCATCCAGACGGAGAAGTTGCCACAGCTTTAGCTGCTGCATCAGCTGGTGTGGGTATGGTGTTAAGTACAATGGCAACAAAGAGCATTGAAGAAGTGGCGACTGCATGTAATCAGTTTCCAGATTCTCTACGATGGTTCCAGCTTTACATCCATAAAGACCGGGGATTAACTCGTGCTTTGGTAGAAAAAGCCTATAAAGCAGGCTATAAGGCACTTTGTCTAACTGTAGATGCACCCGTTCTCGGACAGCGCGAAAGAGATAGACGTAATGAGTTTGCCTTACCCCAAGACTTACATCTGGCTAATCTTGCGAGCATCTCAGGGCTAGATATTTCCTATGAAAAAGGTGAATCTGGGTTATTTACCTATTTTGCCCAACAGCTAAACCCAGCAGTCACTTGGGACGATTTGGAATGGTTACAGTCTTTATCTGGGCTACCTTTAGTCATCAAAGGAGTTTTACGCCCAGATGATGCTGTGCGGGCTGTAGAACATGGAGCCAAAGCAATTGTTGTTTCCAATCATGGTGGCAGACAACTCGATGGTGCGATCGCTTCTTTAGATGCCCTGACTGAAATAGTAGCCGCAGTGGATGGTAAAGTAGAAGTGGTCTTGGATGGAGGCATTCGTAGAGGCACAGACATTCTCAAAGCTCTGGCATTAGGAGCAAAAGCAGTACTGATCGGACGACCCATATTGTGGGGACTAGCGGTAGCAGGACAAATCGGCGTATCTCATATCATCTCACTGCTGCAAGATGAGTTAAATGTAGGAATGGCCCTTAGCGGTTGTGCCAAAATACAGGATATTGACCCTAGTTTATTGAACCTGCCACGCCTTTAAGCTGAAGATTCTTAAAACTGTTATTCCAGCAAAACTTTGAGAAATAATTTTCAGACTTATTACAAAATCTCTTAATTTAGAGTATACTAGTTAAGGTTAGATATAAGGGCGGGTGGCGGAATTGGTAGACGCACCACACTCAAAATGTGGCGGCCTTACGGTCATAGGAGTTCGATTCTCCTCCTGCCCACTACCAAGCAAGTTACTAAAGAGGTTAAAAACTTATGCGCCTGAAAAGATGGGAATCTCCCCGTAAAGAAGGCAGAAATGATAAAGGTAAAGGCGGTTCTGCTAGGAAGCGTCAACTGAAAAAACAAAGGCAAATGTTACGCCAAAGACTTAAAGAAAGTAACAAGTCAGACAATAATAAAAACCAGAGAGCAGGGAAAGATAAATTTATCTTTCCCTTATTTTTTGGGCTTTTATTTCAGAAACAAATAAAATCTAGAGATTTTCCATCAATACAGAGACTAAATTAAATCTGTAATAAATTTGTAAATCATAATCAAAAGTTATTAGCTGTTCTTTAAAATATACTAATTTTAATTCAATCCCTTAAGCGCATATTTACGTATAAACTTGGTAAACTTAGTGGCTAGCATTTTACTTTCCTACCTAAGGAGTTAAGTACTATCTACTACTTTATATACAGCATTTATCTAGGAATTTATCGCAATTATAATGCTTGGATGAACTAACCAAAAATTAATTATGAAGGAAGTATGAATTTTGTCAAGCAGTATCTAAAATCCTTAACAGAAAACAGTAAGCTAAGACACAGCAGCAAATAATTCTAGTATTACTGATTAAGTTAAAAGTATATTAAAAAGGCAATTGCACCTCCATGTGTTAACTTCCAACAATGACACAAGCCGACAAAAAGTCAGGAGTCATCCAATCCGAAATATTAAATAATTTGGATTGGTCTAGGTAATCTATGAATTGTTTTCTTGGATACAGGAGTTATTGATGGTGGCAAGAGTGCTTCTACCTACTAAAAAAGTGCTTGATTTTCCTATTACTGCTTTACGGTTTGACGAGCAGATACAAACAATACTGAAGTGGGCAAGTAGGCGTGAGAGCAAAACTGTATATGTAGCCAATGTACACATGCTCATTGAAGCCCATTGGAATCCAGAATTTGCCACCGTATTGCGAAATGCAGATATAGTTACTCCTGATGGTATGCCTTTGGTATGGATGATGCGAAAAATGGGAGCGCTTTACCAAGACCGTGTGGCAGGGATGGATATTTTTCTCGCATTGTGTCAGCTAACTCAAACACAAAATCTGAGCATTTTCTTTGTAGGTTCCCAAACAGAAATTCTATCTAGGATGCAAAACAGATTAGAGAAGGAATTTCCGCAGATAAAGATTGCAGCGATGGAACCTCTACCCTTTCGTCCCCTAACGGAAATTGAAGACGAAACCTTGGTTCAAAAGATTAACTCTAGTGGTGCTAGCGCTGTTTTAGTTTCTTTGGGATGTCCCAAACAAGAAAATTGGATAGCTCAACATAAGGGCAAAATACAAGCTGTAATGATTGGACTGGGTGGAGTTTTCCCAGTTTATGCCGGAATTCATAAGCGGGCACCCCGCATTGTTCGAGACTTGGGACTTGAATGGCTATATCGATGGATTCAAGAACCGCGCCGACTTTGCGGCCGCTATGCGAAGACTATTCCACTCTTTATATGGCTAGCTACTAAACAACTATTATCATCAAGTCGGATTGCAGCGGTCTTTCTTCACGAGACTGGGGACTAAAGAAAAAGAAATAGGCTAGACATGACTCTAAGGCGTTCACCCATCAAGTAAAGCAGATTTTAGATGCCAAGGAAAAAATTTTATGCCTTAAGCATCAAGATTCAAGGGGTCAACCTCAAAATGATGAAAGATTCTAAGTGTAAGGATTCCGACTCATCAATGTCCTGCGGTAAAAACCCATTATTTGAAATCAATTATTAAAGTACTTGACATTAACCCAGGATTAAGTGTTATACTAACCGTAGTGAAATTGTTGGGGCGTCGCCAAGTGGTAAGGCAGCGGGTTTTGGTCTCGCCATCCCTGGGTTCGAATCCTAGCGCCCCAGTTAATCTAGAACACAGGATTTTCAACCTGTGTTCTAGATTTTTTAATTGCATTTTTAAAATGTATCTCAATGCATATAATTCTGTAAATGTTACTTGTCAGGGGATTTAAGAGCTTGATCTAGAGTCTGCCTAGCTAGTTCTGCTTTAGATCGCGCTTCTTGATAACGCACATTAGCTTGAGCAAAATTTTTGAGAACTTTAAAACCTTCCTTGAGTCGAGTAATTTCCTCTTCAGTCACCGACTCATCAGTGAACAGAATATCAACAGCTTTGCGAATTTCCAACGCTTCAGCTCGTGACTCTTGAACTTTCAGCTTGAGCGTCGCCAGGTTACTCAGAATCTGGACAGCTTGTGTAATTGTATCCTCACCACTAGCAGTATCAATAGTTGACTCTTTTACCTCTATTAATTGTTGAGGGCCAAATCCTTCTTCCAGTTCCGTGGATAGCTTACCTGCATCCATCAGTTCCATTAGCTGATCCATTGCTTTATCACGAGCTTTAGCTGAATCTTTTCCAGAAACAGTAAGGATAATTTCTGGACTTTGAGCGAGAGTGTATTGAACCATATTTGAGCAGAAAATTTGCTGATTTAATCAAGCTATGGCAAGTAATTATATCATTTTGCGTGTCAGACCATTTGTTGATTGTATAGTCAATTAAAGAGTTTCATACCGACGAATGTCAACACGTAGTTCGGGAAAGTTTAGTGGTTGCGACTTTGCTCAGTTACTCTGTGGGAAGGAAGCTAGAATGGGAGTTAAAATTAGAGTCTAAAACTCTCTTCTCTACCAAATGCTGTGCCAACAATTTTGAATTTTGAATTGTTACCTCTATCCCTGCTAAGTCGCTCAAAATAAAACTTTATACTTAAGAAAAGGGAATAAGTTTTAACAGGAGGGGAGAGCAATGGCTCCCAGTCCCACCATCATGCAAGCTGTGGAACAACTGGGCTACCGTGTTACCGTTGGTGATGTGGCAACTCAGGCAGGATTGAACGTCGCTGAAGCTAATCAAAGTTTGTTAGCCCTGGCATCTGATGCTGGCGGACATTTACAGGTAGCGGATTCTGGTGATATAGTTTTCCTTTTTCCACAAAATTTTCGAGCAATTTTGCGTAATAAATACTTCCGGTTACGATTGCAGGAATGGTGGAAAAAGGTCTGGAGTGTTCTGTTTTACCTGATTCGCATTTCTTTTGGAATTTTCTTAACTGTTTCCATCGCCCTGATAACTGTTACCATCTTCATTATCATTACCTCTATCAATTCAGACCGTGACGGCGACAATCGAGGCAGTAATTCCGGCGGTGGGGGCTTCTTCTATTTTCCAAATTTATTTTGGTATCTTAGCCCAAATTATGACACCCACTACCAGGAACCGCGACGTGAAAGCCGGCAAGAAAGCAATCTGAATTTCTTTGAAGCTGTTTTTTCGTTTTTGTTTGGCGATGGTAATCCAAACGCCAACTTAGAAGAACGTCGCTGGCAAGAAATTGCTACGGTGATTCGGAGTAACCGTGGTGCAGTGGTGGCAGAACAAATTGCCCCATATTTGGATGACATTGGCCAGGGATACACAAGAGAGTACGAAGATTATATGCTGCCCGTTCTGACGCGATTTAATGGGCAACCGGGAGTAAGCCCAGAAGGGCAAATTGTTTATTACTTCCCAGAGTTGCAGGTGAGTGCAGTTAAAAAGCGCCGTCATGCAATATCAGATCACTTGGAGGAATTTCCCTGGCGTTTTAGTGCCGCAAGTTCCGGGCAAATTATGCTGAGTGCTGGGTTAGGGATACTAAATTTTGTTGGTGCTTTAGTACTGGGAAGTTTATTGAGAGATGGAACTGTTGCCGTCCAGTTAGGTGGACTGGTAGCTTTTGTACAAGGAATTTATTGGCTGCTATTGGCTTACGGAGCAGGTTTTTTAGGCATACCGTTATTGCGTTATTTCTGGATTCAGTGGCGTAATCGTAAAATAGGCGATCGCAACCGCGATCGCCTATCCAGAGCAAGGCTATTGGCGAGTCCTGATGCACCTTTGCAACAAAAAATTGACTATGCCCAACAATTTGCTGCAGAAAAAGTCATCGGCAACGAAGATTTAGTGTATTCTAGCGAAACTGACTTACTCGACCAAGAAGTTGAACGTTCTGCAAAAATTGATGCTGAATGGCAACGGCGCTTAGAACGTGGGAGTGGGGAATAGGAAGCAGGGGAGCAGGGGAGCAGGGGAGCAGGAAACAAGGAGACAAACTCACCACTCAGCACTCCTTTGCCCCATGCCCCATACCCAATCCCCAATCCCTGATTACTTCGCCTGAATTGGTGTTAGAGCTACACCTTGATAATAATGTCCCAAAATTTGCAGATGGTTCACTCCTTGCCGAGCCAGATTGTACGCCCCCCACTGACTCATGCCTAAAGCATGACCGTAGCCAAGTCCTTGCAGTACAAAACTACCATCGCCTCCTTTGGTGACGGTAAAGCGGGTACTTTTTAACTTGAGGGCTGTTCGTACTTGCTCGCCCTGTAGCATCTTTGTGCCCTTGTTGCCGACAATTTTCAAAACTTTAACACTGCCAAAAGGTGAGTATGTTTCTGGAATCATCGCCATCACACTGCCCACCTCAGGAAATTTAGCGCTAATTTCACTGGGCGAGAAGGTTTTCACCCAATTACACTCGCGGATATTTTGATCGTAGTCTTGAACAGCACGTAGATAAGGTTCGCTGCTTCCCCAAACATCTTCTACGTTTTCAGTGTGTCCCCCAGAACAAGCGTGGAAGACTGAGAGAATAATCCGGTTTTTGTAAGTTAGTACCTGCCCTAGAGTAGAATCCACTGCGGTGTAAGTAGCAGGAGATTCACTAATGACACCTTTGTAAATTTGCCAGTGATCGGGGGTATTGCCTACATCATAAACGGGATTATTTCGTTGTTTTTCTCGTTCGTAGAGGGCGTAAGTGCGGGCTGCGATCGCTTGAGCTTTTAAAGCTTCTTGGGGCCAGCTAGCATCCATTTCGCCACCAAGAACGCTGTAGAGATATTCTTGGTCATCAACCCAGTTAACAGCAGTTAAGCCTTTTTCTGTGGGGACAACCAGAGTTCTGCCACGATACCAGCGATCGCCAATATAAACAAATCCTTTACCAGTTGGCTCAATCCAAAATAAACCAGACTGCCACTTATCTAAAGCAACTCCACCAGGAACGGCTTGAGCATAATATGCACTCATTGCTGGTAACTGTCCAAGAGTCCGGCCAGTACTATCCTTAACGATCCCAGTGGTGGAACTACCCACTTTTACCTGATTAACGCCCCTCTCAATTGCCACGCGTAAAATTACAGACGCTTGGGCTGGGGCAACCAAAGCAATCCATAAAAAGATACTTACCCACCAATAACGTACTTTAATCTGAGAAAATAAAGAGCCTAAGTAAAGTTGGAATTTCATACCGATCATCTAATCACACTAGTATTTAATTGACGCTCTGGATTATGGCGTCTACTACTTTAAGATGAGACAGTTCTCCAACGCTGGAGGTTGCCACCTCCTACTAATTATGCATTTTGCTTGAAATATAAGGTAGAAATCAGAAATTGGGGAAGTGAATCGTTTAAATCTGACTGCTGTGGAAGAGAAACTTTTATTCTCCGATTTACGATGCCAATACCTTTTGAGAATTGCTCGCTTCATTAGCGATAATTCCAATTAAATTCAACTTACTCAAAATTTCTGTTGCTTGAGTCAGTTCAGTTCTAGTCACTTTTCCCATGCGCTCTACCATAACAATACCACTGCAAAAAGATGCCACAATCCTGGCATCAACCCTGCCTAAAATAGATGGAGCATCTATTAGTACTAGGTCATAACTTTGCTCAAACACCTCTATTAGTTCTTTCATCCGTTGAGAACTGAGCAACTTCACTGTATCTTCTGGTTCTGGCCCAGCAGTCAAAATATCAATGGAGGGGTGAATCGGCTGGATGTAATCTTGAAAATGAGTAGTTGTCTCATCAACTAATAACAGAGATAGCCCCCAGTCATTGGATAGTTCCAGGATTTTGTGCAGGCTAGGATTATGTAGGTTAGCATCAATTACTAATACCCGTCGATGCATCCGGGTAGCACTAGCTACAAGGCCTAATACTAAGGTTGTCTTCCCTTCCCCTGGTAGTGCTGAAGTAAACATCAGCGACTTGAACGGTAAGGGATATTTTAATATTTGAATATTTTGGTAGATCATGTCCAAAGTTTCATGGACAGGCAATTTATTACTAGCTTCTATTACAGAAGAATCTGAGATGACTCGGCCATTCCAAGGCAGGCCAAGCCGCCGTTTTTTGACACCAATTGATGGTAGTTTTGGTACCGATCCCAGTACACGTAGGTTCGTCAGTTTCTTTAAATCTTCGGCACAATAAATAGCGTCATTAAACTTTTCCAAAATTAGGGCTGCTAAGATACCTAAAATCGGGCCAATTACCGCTCCTCCAAGCAAGAGTAATAATCTGTTATTATCCATATAAGTACCGGGAGAAGGTTCTGCCAAAACTTGCCAGTTATATCCTTCCTGAGCAATTTTCAGTCCCAATGACTGTTGTGCCTGGAGTAATTGTTCAAGGTTTTTGCGGCTAGTTGCTACCTTTGGCAGCAGACGATTATACTCTGCTATTAAACTTGGGTATTTGTTTAGCTCAGAGCGTAGTTGCTGTTCTGATTCGATGAGATTTTTTTCATTGGCAGTTAGTCCTAAAACACTTGTCTGTACTAAAACAAACTCATCTACAAGGGTTGGATCAACTCCTAGCATTTGTCCTTTTGATAAGGGTTTATCTTTACTGCTGTTAGTAATAGTTTTCACCTCTTCTCGTAATAAGGACAGTTGACTTTGGCGTTGCTGCTTTAATTTTTGTACTGATGGGTAATCATCTGTATAGCGGAGCCGCTCTTTAGCCAAAGCTAGTTCAGTTTTTTGAATTTCACTTAATAATGCTTGATAGCGGCTTGACTGATTTAATTGAGAAGAAAGTAATGTATTCTGCTGGGACGAAGACGCTATTAGTTGCTCTAGATTATTGTAGCGAGCGTTTACATCTTGAAGGTTAGCACGAGTGGTTTGTAGCTGTTGTTGAATATCGGCTAGAGATTCTAGCAGAATTTTACTTTGGACTTCGGGATCTAGTAATTTATGTTTTTTGCGAAACTGTTCTAAGTTTTTCTCAGCTTTACTCACCTCTTTTTTTATTTCAGGTAGGCGAGTGTTTACAAAAGCTAATCCCTGATTCAGACGTTCTTTTTGTTGCTGTTTGTTGTAGTTTTGATAGACTTTCTGTAGAGCTTGAAGTACTCTTTGTGCTTTTACTGGATCTTTATCATTAAAAGAAACTTTAAATGTCTGATTAAAAACTTTATTTGCTCCTATGCCTCCCGCTTCGGGAGTTACTTCTAAAGGTGCTTTTTTGTTATGTTCTTTTTGACCATTGATGTCTTGTAAGGTAATATCAGGATAATCAGAATGGAGTAAATCTACAGCTTTCTGAAGCAACTTAGAACTCAGCATGAGTTTCATCTGAGTAGTGGAATCAACAACTTGAGAATTTGAATCAATAAGCTGAGTATTTGACTGTGCCCCTTCAGATAAATTGGAATTCACCAATATCTGCATATTACTCTGGTAAGTAGGTTTGGCAATGACAGCCAAGAGGCTAGCAGCTGACATAACTACACAGGAAACCCCAAAGATCAGAAAGCGTCGGCGAAGCAAAATAGTAGATAGTTGTCTAATATCAACTGCGCCTTGTGCTGAAGTAGTAACCTGTTGCTCTTGATTCAGACTAGTCTTAGCCACTATTAAACTCCTCTAATATCGAAACACTATATTTATTTGGAAGATTTATGAGAAATATGAAATGATTTTTTACACCTAATAGCTGCGATCGCATACTTTATTCTTCTTCCAACAATGACAAGCTAATTTGGCATAACATTATGTCAACTGGCGCTTTCATGTTCATCAATTCATGCATATAAATTCTTAATCAGTGTTGGAAGGATAAATTTTTAATAAATATTTTATTTAAAGAAGAAAAATCTTGACAAAAAATTAATTATTTTTCCTAAGTATTTGAGTATAAAATTATCCAACTCGCAACATTGCTATATATTAAAGTTATTTTGATAACTTGTAATAGTAAAAACACATTGAGAAAAATATTTCAACCATACCATTTGTATATTATTGATACATCTAGTTAACCGTAAATTGTTGGTTAAATAGTTGACTTACTCAGAAAAATAAACTGCTGTTTATTTGCTTGGCATTTTAATTGAGACTATTAAAATCTAAGATAGAGCCTGGTTAATTTTAGATTTTAGATTAGAAGCGTTCAATAGGAAATCTAAATCTAAAATCCAAAATTTAAACGCCTACCTTGGTTAACTCTACTTCCCGCCGTCTGGGTACTTCATGAATCATAAAATCGTGAGCCATATCAGTACGGGGAAAAATAGCACGAGCTTCTTTGAGGAGATCCTTCAACTCCAAAGTATTTCCGGGAGCATAGCGGGGACTGAAATGACTCATAATCAGTCGATGCGCTCCAGCAGTTAAAGCTGTTTGCGCTGCCATTGTGGTTGTGGAATGCAACCGCTGGAAAGCCATATCTGCATCTTGATGGGCAAAGGTTGCTTCGTGAATTAATACATCGACATCATGAGCTAATTCCACTGCACCATCACAATAAATTGTGTCTGTACAATAGGCAATCTTTCGACCAATTTCTGTAGGGCCACACAATTGGGTGCCATCAATCACCCGTCCGTCCGTAAGGGTAACTGTTTCACCGCGCTTGAGTTGACCGTAAACTCGACCAGGAGGAATTTGCAACGCCTTGGCTTTTTCCACATCAAAGCGTCCGGCTCGGTCTTTTTCGGTTACGCGGTAGCCAAAAGCTGTAATCCGATGATGCAAATTAGCGCAGCTAACGGTGAAGTCATCGTCTTCATAAATTATCCCTGGACGGATGGCGTGAACTTTGATTGGGTAAGAAAAGTGCGTGTAGGAATAACGTGAGGCGGATTGAATGTAATCATTTAATCCAGGTGGGCCATAGATATCAATTCGTTTCACATTACCAGCCAAGCCGCAAGTAGCAAGAAGTCCCATCAAGCCAAAGATGTGGTCGCCGTGCATGTGGGTGATAAAAATTCGGGAGAGTTGACTGATTTTCAGTTCACTCCGCATAATTTGATGCTGAGTACCTTCGCCACAGTCGAATAACCACAGTTCTGCCCTTTGGGGTAATCTCAGAGCGACACTGGAAACATTGCGCGATCGCGTGGGTACACCGGAACTCGTCCCTAAGAATGTTATCTGCACAGTGTTCTTTAGTCTTCCTATTGCTCAATTTGCAGCTCTATTTTCTATAGTGGCACGGTTAATGAGTAAAAGATTTAGGATTTTGGGGATTGGGCACGAGGCATTGGGCATTGGGCATATAAGCGATCGCTTTAATAAAGCTTCTGGGTTTATCCAAACCGTAAGCAGAGTGTGAGACTTGAGGAGGTATCAATTACTCAATTCTCTTGAGCAATCAATGGTCAGTAGCCAGATTCATCAATCCTTTAAAGAAATCCGGCAGAAATATATGAAGTTTTGTTACACAGTGCGTAATTATTACTAGCTAAGTTGAAGTCATAATTATGAGAGTTCACAAGAGCGTTAGAAACCTAATGTTTTCCTGCCACTCTAGACTTTGTATTATTGATTCCTTCGTTACCAAACTGTACTAATCAAACTCACGTTAGTTTAGTACATCATAAAATAAGTTCACACATTTACCAGTCTGCAAGGAGAGCAAAATTCATGGCATCTCAAACTTCACAGCAAGCAGTCATTGATTCTCAAACTTTAGAGCAGTTAGAAGAAAAAATTCAGCAGGAAATTATAGAAATTTTGAAAAACTCTAATTTCCGCACGCTACTCGAAGAAAACGGTATATCAAAAGATAGAGTCATGAAAATTAAGCTTGAGTGCAATATCGAACTAGCTCCAATTCCATCTACTGATGCTGTTGAGAACAAGCAACCCCAGGGATTTTTGCCAGCAGATTTAGGCCCTGTTGTCATGAAATTGCAATGTTGCGAGGACTGGCAGGGACGTTGCGTTACGTGCTAAAAAACCGTAGCGGTATTGTATTGTCAACTTAACACTTAATCCTGATTAATTGAGAATAAAGGTAAGAGACTTCCAAATAAAAAATATCCAACTACTTGTTGTAGGGTGGGCATCTCGCCCGCCCGTAACTAAAGGCGGACAATATGTCCACCCCACAAGATTGGATAATTTGTTTCTTGCTAATCCCTAATAACGTTAGTTAAGTTAACAATATTGTTTTTAGCCAAGTAGAATAAAAAATTTTCGTAGAGGCATAACATTGTTGTGCCTTTACTTGTATCATTTGCAATGACGAATATTATCAGATTTAAGAATAGCAAAACGTATATTAACGATTTAAATATTATAGTTTATTGAAATAGATATAGTTTACTGAATAGAGGCGCAGCATCACCACTATTTAGCAAATGGTACTTTTTTAGAGGAGTTTATTATTCGTTATGAGTAGTTTTTGTAGCTGGTTTCAAGGGTTAGGAATTGTAATAGGTGGCGCAATAGCTTTCTCTGGTAATTGTGCTTTTGCCCAAATCACTCAGGATAGTACTCTACCTAATAATTCTCAAGTTACAACACAGGGCAATATCACAATTATTGAAGGTGGAACCCAACTAGAAAGCAACTTATTCCACAGTTTTAAAGAGTTTTCTGTACTCAATGGGACTACGGCTGAGTTTAAAAATACTGAGGGTATTCAGAACATTATTAGCCGGGTAACGGGTAAGTCTATCTCTAATATTGATGGCATCCTTAAAGCTAACGGCACAGCTAACCTGTTTTTGATTAATCCCAACGGGATTATTTTTGGTAACAATGCTACTTTAAACATCGGCGGTTCATTTATTGCAAGTACAGCGAGTAGTTTGAATTTTGCCGATGGTACAAAGTTTAGCGCCATAAATCCCCAAACCACACCCCTGCTCACAGTCAGTGTTCCCATTGGCTTACAATTCGGAGCCACTGCGGCTCTGATTCGCAATGAATCCCAAGCTAGTCCAGGTGGCGCAGTCAATAGTTTGGGTGAACCTGTTGGGTTACAGGTGCAGCTAGGCAAAACCTTGGCACTTGTAGGCGGTGATATAACGCTGGAGGGTGGAAGTTTAACAGCAGTATCAGGACGAATTGAGCTAGCAAGTGTCGCTGGCAATAGCCTGGTCAATCTAAACTTAAACAACCAAAATTGGGTCTTGGGATATGAAGGTGTCCAGAATTTCCAGAAAATTCAACTCATACGGCGAAGTGTTGACGGTTCTGAAATTCCATCTACTGTGGATGTCAGTGGGGTAGGTGGTGGTAACATCCAGGTGCAGGGAAAAGTCGTGGAACTCATTGGCCCTCTTGTGCTCTTGAGAAATCGGAATAATGGTGTTGGAAATGGTGGAGAATTAAAGATTACTACCAGGAAATTAATTGTTCGAGATGGTGCACAAGTATTGACTTCTACTGGAGGCAATGGTTCAGGAGGAAATTTGATTGTGAACGCCTCCGAGTCTGTAGATTTGATTGGTAGCTTTACGACGCCAGATAACTTTACTTATCCTAGTACAGTTTCTAGCACAACTACCAGTGTAGGAAAGGCGGGTGATATTATCATTAACACTGAGAGATTGTTTATAGAAAGTGGAGCACAGGTCTCAACAGAGTCTAGTGGAGCATATCGGACTCGACAAGAATTTATACCAGCCATAGGTTCAGGAGGCAATTTGACTGTCAACGCCTTAGAGTCCATAAAACTAATTGGAACCGCAGCAAATGGTTCACCCAGCGGCTTGCTTGCTAGGACTTTAGGCTCTGGAGAGGCTGGAAAAGTGACAATCGCCACAGGACAATTGATTATCTCGGATGGGGCTGCAATAACTGTGAGCAGTGAACTTCCAAAGCTTCAACCGAATGCAATTTACAAAGGAGATGTAAATAATTTAGGAGCAGCAGGTGAACTCAATATAACTGCTCGCTCCATACTGTTGGACAACCAAGGAAAACTCACATCTAATAGTAAGTCAGGTGAAGGTGGTGATATTACTGTACAGGTGCGGGACTTATTACTGATGCGCCGCAATAGTCAAATATCCACTAATGGAGGGGGTGATAAAACTGGCGGTAATATCACCATCAAAGCACCTAATGGCTTCCTCGTCACCACTCCCTTCGGAAATAACGATATCACCGCCAACGGCTTCTTTGGCTCTGGTGGTAAAATCACAATCACTGCTAAGAACATCTTTGGTTTTGTACCCCGCACAGGTGCAGACGTAGAGAAGCTTGACCCAGAAGAAAAAGACCCGAATAATCTTCAAACAAATGACATCACCGCGTTTTCTCAGCAAAACCCTTCATTAAATGGTACAGTCCAAATCAACTCACCAGATGCTGACCCCAGTAAAGGATTAGTAGAACTACCCGTAAATCTGGTTGATGCTTCGCAGCAAATTGCTGCTAGTTGTAGCTCTGGTGGAAAAATAGCAAGAAGTTCATTTATTACCACTGGACGTGGAGGACTAGTAGCCGATCCCACAGAGCCATTGATAGCTGATGATGCAGTGCTAGCAGATTGGATCGCGCTCCCTCCAGAGAGTCAGAATCGTGCTGGCGGTATTCAGAAAAGAGCCGTTGTTCAGGCGCAGCGAAACACAGAAGAAAAATCACAGAAGGTTAATTCTGTTAATGAACCTACTCAAATTGTAGAAGCCCAAGGATGGGTAATGGATGCCAATGGGAACGTGGTTCTAGTTGCTCAAGTACCCACAGCGACGCTCTATAACTCCTCGCTTACCTCTAAATCTTGCCCTGCTAATTAGGCGTGAGTTCGACAAACCTCTCCCTACCTTGAACTAAAGTTCAAGCTTGTCCCTCTTTGATCTAAAGAGGGACAGGTTTTGCGTAGTCAAACCAGGGAGAGGTCTTTGTCTTAAGATTGTTTTAGGATAAACGCAATCAGCAATTGTGTAGGCGTAGCCAGCCGTAGGCATCGCCGAAATAACAATTGGGTTCGCCGAAATAACAATTGGGTTCGCCGAAATAACAATTGGGTTCGCCGAAATAACAATTGGGTTCGCCGAAATAACAATTGGGTTCGCCGAAATAACAATTGCGTACGCCGAAATAGCAATTGCGTACGCCGAAATAGCAATTGCGTTCGCCGAAATAACAATTGCGTTCGCCGAAATAACAATTGCGTTCGC
>NZ_CAXTTT010000078.1:0-36964 GCF_964247315.1 uncultured Nostoc sp. | reverse complement strand
GTGGGGTATTTTTGTACCTCACCAACTCGCAATCTGCTGTAATAGAAGCAGGGGACTTAAGAGGGTGTTTGAAAAGTATTTTTCGTAACATCAAAGCCTCGGAAACCTAACCCCCCAGCCCCCCTTCCCTACGAAGGAATGGGGGTTTCAAAGCCTCTCTACTTTGAGGAGAGACTTTCTAGATCCGGTGAAAACTCAGAGTGATTTGCAACCGATCGCTAGTTTGATTGTGAACTATTGTAGATAATTAGGGACTTCTAAGAAATAAATTATCCAATCTTGTGGGGTGGGCAACATGAGCGCCTTTGGCTACTGGGCGCTCGTGTCGCTCACCCCACAATAAATAGTTGGATATTTTTTATTTGTCAGTCCCTTATCTGTTTTCAATCACAGAATTTTCTGACTTTGGCGATGCCTGCGGCGGGCTACGCCTACGCTGAATTCATTATTGATTAGACAAAAGTTGTAATTACTGAGATAAATAATGTTTTGTATACGCAGTATATAGTTGCATTTCCGGCTGATTATAGATAATTACTCTACTAAACCTATAGTATCTAAGTCATTTAACACAGATGCTACAGGTGTAGTTATGGAGTTTTGGATGCAGCATTTATTACTACTTAAATCCAAAGTACTCGAAAATACCCATGACTACTGAGATTAAGATTTGCTAACGTAGTCTTAACATATTGAAAAATTTGCTGATAAAGCTGAGAAAGTAGCAGCCGATACTAATTTTTAGTGTTGGTTCTTTCTCATCTAGAGATGTAGCGTTTTGGTGTGTTAAGAAAATATATTTTTCTTCAGAGGGGGTTATGGTTGTAAATTTGGCCCGTACTACAGCTTCGGCAGAACTTTTGAAGCAAGTATTTCGTAACATTGATGCACATAGTTGTCCAAGGCTATTCAACTTTCACATGCACACTGTCCACTCGGATGGAAGGTTGCAGCCAAGTGCATTGATCGAGCAGGCGATCGCTATTGGGCTAAAAGGGTTAGCCATCACCGATCATCATGGTATTATCGGCTATCAAGCCGCCCTTGCTTGGTTAGAAGATTGGAAGTGGAATAATCCGAATGCAAGCATTCCTCACCTGTGGAGTGGCGTAGAAATCAATGCCAACCTTTTAAATATAGAAGTTCACATTTTGGCTTATGCTTTTGCGACAGAACACCCTAGTATGAAACCCTATCTGCAAAGAAGGGCGGCTACAGGCCAAGAATATCAGGCAAGTAACGTGATTGCCGCTATTCATGAAGCTGGGGGATTAGCAGTTCTGGCTCATCCAGCTCGTTATAAACGATCGCTTTTCGATTTAATTCCAGCTGCGGCGCAAAAGGGCATCGATGGTGTGGAAACTTTCTACGCTTACAATAACCCTAACCCCTGGAAACCCAGCACCTTGGAATCAGAACAAGTGCAAAAGTTAGCTGATGAATACTTTCTTTTCAATACCTGTGGTACTGATAGCCACGGTTTGAGCCTGCTACAACGCTTGTAAAGATGAATCCATTTATTTCTCAACTCTCCTGGTTTAATCTGCCAGGAGGTTATTCTATTTAGGATTTTCGATTATTGATCAAAGGACTATAGTCGATTCTTGGTAGGAATCACAATCATTGAGAAATAGGGTACTTCATCTGGATTAACTTCATCCAAGGGTACGATGCGTTGCTGTGATGTTGATGCCCGCTCAATATATCTTGCTCGTGATGCTAACCCTAATTTATGTAGGATATCTCGTACTTTAGTAAAGTGACGACCTAGTTTCATAATTGCTGCTGCATCGGTCATCAGCAGATGTGTAGTCAGTTCTTCTGCTGGTAATGGCGCTGGTAAGACGGTGAGAATATCGGTGTAGTAGGTGAAAGGTACACCCAAAGCTACCGGACAAGCCATCAGCGAGGAAACTCCAGGGACAACTTCTGTTTCGTACTGGTCGCATAACCGCGTGAACAAGTACATAAATGAGCCATAGAAAAATGGATCGCCCTCACATAGCACCACGACATCTCGACCGGCTGCTAAATGGTCGGCGATTGGTTGAATTTCCTGGTCATAAATAGACTTTGCTTTTTCTGGTTCTAAAGCGCGGGGAAGGTGAAATAATACCTCGATTTGATTGCCAGGAAGATACTGCGCGACGATCGCTCTAGCAATACTTTCTTTATCTGTGGCTGATTGATAGGCTACCACAGGAGCCGCACGTAATAGCCGCAGTGCCTTCAGAGTCAATAGTTCTGGATCGCCTGGGCCGACACCAATTCCATAGAGACGACCTTTGGGTTGCATATTCATTCTTCCTCCGTTGCCAGGGCGTTAACTGCTGCTGCCGCGATCGCACTTCCACCGCGCCGACCGTGTAAGGTTAAAAATGGTACATTTCTGCTGTCTGCTGCCAATGCTGCTTTCGATTCTGCTGCACCGACAAACCCCACTGGAAAGCCCAAGATAATCGCAGGTTTGTTAGCTCCTGCATCAAGCATTTCTAACAGTCTGAACAGGGCTGTGGGCGCATTGCCAATTGCGATTACTGAGCCTTCTAAGTGCGATCGCCATAATTCTAAAGCTGCTGCCGACCTTGTAGTACCCATACTTTGGGCAAATTCTGGCACTTCTGGCTCGTTGAGGGTACAGATAACTTGATTGTTTGCAGACAACCGCCGCCTGGTAACGCCATCGGCAACCATTCGGCAATCGCAGAGAATTGGCGCTCCTGCTGCCAGTGCTGCCCTTGCAGATTGTACTGCTGTTGGTGAATATCCCAAGTCAGTGACAATATCCGTCATCCCACAGGCATGAATTAGACGCACAGCAACTTTTGCTACATCCGGTGGCAATACATCTAAGTTCGCTTCTGACCGGATGATTGCAAAGGAATTACGGTAAATTTCGTTGGCATCTCGGATATAGTTAGACATGAAATTTAGGATTTTAGATTTTAGATTGATTTGTTAGTTATGTATAGATACTTCTTTTTCAATGGAAGAATACCTAATTTAATTAACCGCAGAGGCGCAGAGAAGCCAGTGCGTTGGGCGGGTTCCCCGACTTGAAGCAACTGGCGCGACACAGAGTCAGAGAAAGGGAGGAATCAATTATCTGTATTTATCTGTAGTTCCATTTTCTAAGTATTTATTAAATAACTGCTGTAATTGTGCTGGTGGATATCGATTAGCAAATTCCCCAAAGGATTCATCAGAATTTAAGCGTTGAATTTTATATACATATAGCATCCGCTCTATTAATGCAGGTAGTTCGGCAAAAGTTACATATTTATATAGTTCGCGTCCGAATTTATATTTGCTGTCACCAACATAAATGTGATATCCCTCTACAGTTTCATTGTCAGCTTCAATGCTGACACCAAGCAGAGTAATATCACTCTTGCTATGTTGGGCGCAAGATTTTTCGCAGCCGCTAAAGTGGATATTAACTGGGTAATCGAGAGTAACGCAAGTTTCAAGATACTCTGCTAATCTCAACGCATGACTTTTGGTATCCGTAGCAGAAGCGGCGCAACCCTTTTTTCCAGAACAGGCAACTAATGCACTCTTGATGTTGGTTGCAGAGGAATCTAATCCTAAGAAAGCAATTTCACTTTGGACATCAGCAACCCATTGCCGAGGAATATCTGTAAGGAGCAGATTTTGCCAAGGGGTTAGCCTGAGAGTTCCACTACCGTATTTTGCTGCTAAATCTGCTAAACCCAGCATCTGTCTACTTTCCAATCGGCCCAGGGGCAAGACGACACCAATGTAAAATAAGCCTTGCTGACGTTGGGGATGGATGCCAATATGCTGATATTTCTCCCCCAGCAAGGTAAGGGGGAGTAGGTCTTTTCTTATTTCACCGCATAAAAGAGAAAAAGGTAGACGCTGTTGAACTTCCTGAAGATAATTTTCGCAACCCAAAGTATTTAATAACTCTCTCAGACGTAGCCGCCGTTTACTCGGAGTATGACTATAAGCTAGATAGACATCCGCCAAAGCTGCTAAGACGGGCAAACATTCCTCTGTTGGTAACAAAATTCCCGTATCGCTCGGCGGTTTACCCTTCTCGCCGACACTGAGATAGAGGCGAAAGTAAACATTATCGTTAACTAAGACAGCAGCAAAAGCGATATCATTCAAGCGATCGCCTACCTGAATTATCCCACCACCATCAAAGCAAACGCTAAATTTTGCCGACAGTCCCGAAAGCGCCGGATGTGCTGCAATATAATCATCCCAACCTTGCACAAAAGGGCGAGTGTCGATTAATTCCTGGGGATCGATACCAGCAGTCGGACTGGTCATAATATTGCGGATTTGGTCTACAACAGTATTGTCAGAACCCAATCCCATATTTTGTAGGTACTTCAGAACCTCAGCATTTATCCCCGTGCGAATCTCACGGACTTGTAGATTAGCTCGATTAGTCACATCTATATAGCCTCCACCGTGCTGTTCTGCTATATCTGCGATCGCACGGCACTGCTGACTACTAATAATTCCACCTGGTATTCTAACGCGAGATAATATACCATCTGCGGCAGGAGTAGGATAAAACAAGCCAGGGCAAGTGGCAAATCCAGAAAGCAAACTTAGAACTCCTTCCCTGTGCAACGCAGGGAGTAGACGGTGAGTGTGTCTTGAGGACATCCTAAGAGTTGGCATTCTGACTTGGGCGATCCCATCACAGCTGCGGCACAGTCCCGGAATTTCACCGGAGTTTCCCAACTCTCAGTTTTAGTAATTTAGACTTTGTTTAGGTTATAGATTTTAACCAGACATCATCCGGATAATCATCTTACCATTACTATAGCCAGAAATTTTAACTGAGCTTATCCACTACCGATCGAAAGATATATGGCTCAGGCAGGAATGCTTGAGCCTTTTTGCTGCAAAACTTGCTTTAGAAAAAGTTAGCCGGTCTAAGTTGAGGTTTTTTCAGACTTATGCTTTTTTGAATTTTGAATTGCTTATACAGGCTGTGGTTTGAGTAAATCTGTGTTGGTAACAAATTCACTGAATGTACTTGCAACCTGCTGCGGTAATGCAATCGCCGGAGTTTGTAACGGCAACCTGGGAAATAATAATTCTGCGACTCGATAGGCTTCTTCGAGATGGGGATACCCTGAGAAAACGAAGGTATCAATTCCTAAATCGGTATATTCCAACATTCGCGCTGCAACTGTCTCTGGATCTCCGACTAAGGCAGTCCCAGCGCCGCCACGCACTAAGCCAACACCTGCCCATAAGTTGGGGCTAATTTCTAAGTTTTCGCGTTTGCCATTGTGCAGTTGTGCCATGCGGCGTTGCCCTTCTGATTCAGACTGAGTAAATCGCTGATGTGCAGCTGCTATGGTTTCATCATCGACATACTGAATCAGTTCATTAGCTGCATCCCAAGCCTTTTGCGTAGTTTCGCGGACTATGACGTGCATCCGAATCCCAAAGCGTACCGTTCTACCTTGTTCTGCTGCTAATTGGCGTACCTTTGCAATCTTTTGGGCAACTTTATCTGGTGGTTCACCCCAAGTTAAATACACATCAATGTGTTTGGCAGCAACTTGGAGAGCAGCATCTGAAGAACCACCAAAATATAAGGTGGGATAAGGCTTTTGTACGGGAGGAAATTGGAGTTTTGCGCCTTGAACTTGCAAGTGGCGACCACTATAGCTTACTTCTTCACCTTGCATTAGCGATCGCCAAATTGTCAAAAACTCATCCGTGAGTTCATAACGCTGATCGTGATCTAAGAAAATCCCATCTTTTGCAAGTTCTTTTGTGTCGCCACCAGTGACAACATTCAGAATAATTCGACCATTAGAAATCTGGTCAAAAGTAGCAGCCATTCTAACTGCTAAAGAAGGCGACATAATTGCTGGACGAAAGGCTACAAGAAACCGTAAGCGTTCTGTAACTGAAATTAATGAAGTAGCTACAATCCAAGTATCTTGTTTTTGTCCAGTACCAATCAACATCCCGCCATAGCCCAATTTATCAACAGCTTGAGCTATTTGCTGCATATAGGGATAAGTGGCTGGTCGCCTGCCGATTGTAGTACCTAAATAACGCTCATCTCCCTGTGTCGGCAAATACCAAAAAACTTCCATTTTCCTATCTCCTGGCGCTATTTCTGGCTAATGGTTTCCGGTGTGATGGCTGCATATTGTTCGCTAGTCAGCATCGCTTCTTTAATATTAATTGGCTTAGGTATCACTTTTTCTTTGGCAAACAAATCTGCAATCTTCTGTTTTGAAAAACTACTTTTTTACCTTTGAGATCGGCTAAAGTCCGAATCGGTGAATTATTTTGGACGATAATTCCGCTTCCTTTACCAGTACTGGGTTTATTACTAGCAACATTAAACTAAAGATGTACCAGCCGCTTGGGCAAATATCGGGGGAGTCTCGCCTACAGAGCCAATATCAGCTCTACCCACATTCATCGCTTCCATCAGTTGTGGCCCGGCGGCAAATTGTGCCCATCCCACGGAAACACCTAAAGGCTTTAGACGTTTTTCTATCAATCTTTTAAGTCTGACAATATCCCCAGAACTTTGATACCCCATGCGGACAACTTTGGTTTTCAAACCAGTGGTTTGATTTTCTGAATTTGGGGTTTGGACTGAGCAACTGATTAAGGTTGTTGAGATTGTTAATAATCCAGGTAAAAGGAATAGTGAAAAACGTTGGAAAAATTGAACTCGTGGCTGTTTGAAGGCGGGAATCATGAACGTGATACTTTGTTTTTTATTTGCTTTTGACTTATTTGACTAATATTTGCCTATGTTCGGTCGTAGAGGCGCACAGATGTGCCCCTCTAATGTTGTATTGCTCCTAACCTAAAGATTTAGACTTTTTGAAGCTGAAGGTTCTTTTGGAACAGTTCTTGAACATTTTTCCAAGCATCGGCGGCAGCTTCGGCATTGTAGCTGGCGCGATGATTGCAGAAAAAGCCATGTCCTGCACCGGGATAACGGAAGATAGCATGAGTAATCTGATTTTTCTTCAATTCAGCCTCAATCTGTTCTGTATGTTCTAAGGGGATTCCCCCATCGTCAAGACCAAAGAAGGCGTAAATGGGGCCTTTAATCTCTGAAGTGCGGGTGATGGTTGGTTCTCCACCGCCGGGAGTTGAGTTGGGAATACCGCCACCATAGAAGGAAGCTGTAACTTTAATATCTGGTAAAGTGGCAGCTAGATAAACTACGTGACCACCAAAGCAGAAACCAATAGAACCGATCGCATCTCCTTGCACATTTGGTAAGGTTCTTAAATAGGCGATCGCAGCCTTAATATCACTCAATATTTCCTCTGCTGTTGTCTGCTCCTTATATCCTCTCCCTTGCTGAACATCTTCAGGGGTGTATCCACCCTCGTAACCGGGGGCGGTGCGTTGAAATAAAGTCGGGGCGTAGGCGTAGCCCGTCGAAGACATCGCCACATACCCCTCTTTGGCAAATTTCTCAGCAACTTCCCGAATGTGAATATTAACTCCAAAAATTTCCTGAATCACAATAACGGCTGGGAAGGTTCCCTTTTGGGCTGGTTCAGCTAAGTAAGCATCAATTTGCAAATCTCCGTTGGGGACTTTAACTCGAGCAGTGCGAATTTCTGTGTTTGTCATCTTAGGATTAGCCTGTAATTGCTTTCAGGACGCGATGTTTTATGGTAATTTTTGTAGAATACTACTTAAAATGTATCGGTTTATCGTATTTTGAGGTTAGTATTTCACAAATAATGTGCAAAGGCAAGTCCTTTGATTTAAAGATGTAGATGAATATAAGACCATACCAAGAATCTGATGCTGAATTAGTTAGTGCTTTGTGGGATGAGGTGTTTCCTAATAATCCGTCGCACAGCAGCCCAAAATTGGTAATCAGTCAGAAGCTTGCTGTACAGCCTGAGTTATTTTTCGTTACTGAGATTAACTCTGTAATTGTAGGCACTATCATGGCAGGATATGACGGGCATCGCGGTTGGCTATACACAGTTGCGGTTAGTCCTCAGTATCAACAACAGGGTATTGGTAGCAACCTAGTGCAGCACGCAGAGAAGGAATTGATAGCGATAGGATGCCTCAAAATCAATCTCCAAGTTCGTATCTCCAACGCAGAAGTAGTTGAGTTTTATAAAAAACTTGGCTATCTCGTAGAAGAACGCATCAGTATGGGAAAGCTTGTCGTATAGATGTTTGGTGAGTCGGAACAGAAAAACTTTAGAAATACGCCAGTATTACGGCAAAAGGTGATTATAGCGCTACCAAATTTAACCCAAATTAGGAAAAAAATTTATGAAGCTTAAGCTTAATGCAGTTCATCATATTCAAGTAACCTATCCTTTTGAAGTGGAGGAAGCAATACTATTTTTCTACAGCGAAGTTTTGGGACTGACTGAAATTGCCAGACCTGATATCATCAAAAATGATTCAGGAGCATGGTACAAGTTGGGAGACATTGAACTGCACGTTAGTAGAGAGAAAAACGCCAATAACCAAGCATCTAGACGGCATTTTTGTTTCCAAGTTGATAACTTGAACGCCTTTGAAGAACACCTAAAAGAGCATGGGATAGAAATTATTCCCGATCAACGACCAGTTCCAGGATGCGTGCGGTTTTTCCTCCGAGATCCCGGCGGGAATCGTATAGAGATTGCAGAGTTTGTTTTGTCAACAACCATCAAGTAATTATCAATAAAAAATCGATTTTGTAGCCTGAAACCCTTACTGTGGAAACAATCGACACCAGCCAACGAAGTTTTGCGATTTTCAAGGTTATGGCGAGTGGTGTCGATGAGTTCAACACACTTTAAAGAAGTGAATAGCAGTTTTCCTGGGGCTATCAATATTTTGTCAAAACCCTTAATAATTGTGGGCGAGAATGTCGGTAAATTGGAAATCTTAACAATTTTCTCCTGATGTTTCACACGCACCAATACTCACCCAGGTGCTAGAACCATCTTCCCAATGCTCTTTCTTCCATATAGGGGCATTGTGTTTGAGCGTATCAATAGCATATTGGCAAGCTTCAAACGCCTCACGCCGATGAGGAGAACCCACAGCTACTAAAACGCTAATTTCCCCAACTTGCAAACGTCCAACGCGATGATAAATCACGACTCGATTCACATCAGACATAGATAAGCGAATATCAGCAGCAATTTGATAAAATATCCGCAACGCCATCGGTTCATAAGCTTGATACTCTAGAGCAATCACAGGTTTACCATCGGTTTGATTGCGAACCATACCACTCATTACAACCACAGCACCATTGGCTGGATCGTCAGATTTGGCGTAGATTTCTTCTAGGGATAACGGCGCAAAGGTAATGGCAAAACTATCTTCAGCTCTTGGTTTAACAGCAGAGGTAAGTGTGGTTGTCATAACTGCGTTGATATTATATAGGCTTTTTCTATTGTCTCTGAAGAAAGCGTTACTAGTTTATGTTTAGTGTTGCCGATTATTGCTGTAAATCGACTGGCAACAAGTGAACAAGTACCGATCGATAAAACGGCTGAGTATACAGCCTTTTTACCTAAACCTTATACAACGCAAGAATTATTGAAAACCCTACATGCAGTTATTAATGATTAATCTGCATTATCTAGACGATCGCAGTCATATCTACCTTTAATCTCTTGATTGAAAAAGCTGCCAATTGAGTCAGAGGAATGTAAATCTTCCCAAGTATCCTCGTCTACGCCTAAGTACTGATAAACTGCTCCACTTTGAAATTCAACTTGCAAAATCTGTTCGTGGCGATCGTAGCCTACAGCCATAGCCATTGATGAGACAACTGGTAGCATGACAATTGGTTCTTCTTCACAGGGTAATGCAGTCGTTTCGGCAATCGCTTCGTTTAGTTCTTGCAATCCTTCATAAGCTTGTATTGGTGCCGGAATTTCCAAAAACTCTAGTTCGTTACCTCGGTCGAGCAACAACTGCAAATATCCATCAGAGTGAGCGATCGCTACTAAACTGCTCAAGTCTACCTTAGATAGCTTCATTTATTTTGTACTCTCCTATTGGCGTAGTCGGGAGTGGTAAAGTTTTATGTAACATTTAAGCGCTTTTATAGTACATTTATACTATAAAAGCGCTTTGCCGTCAAGTTTTTTCTCCCAAGCGAGAATTTTAAGTGCGCAGAGACGCTTTAGCAAAGCAGCACGAAGTGTTTTTCTCTGACATCCGGCGAAATACTTACGATTCAGTTTAAGTGAATGGGAGTGTTTGAGTCACCTGTCATAGCAATTTCTGCTTTCTTAAGGGAACTCAAGAGGCGAATTTAAAAATTGCATAAATGTCCAACTCGCCTCAGTTCAGTACTTGAAAATTTCAACCAATCTTTTCTGTGTCTAGGCTTAACAAGTCTCTATTGCTGCTCTTTGTGTGACTCAATTAGCTCACCCTTTTGGGTGAGTCATAGATCAACCGATCAGATGACCTGATTGAAGGAAGTTGAGATTAATAATAAAGAGGACTCTATTACTAAGTAACACCGATTGCATTTTATCTAAATATAACTTATGAAACTTGCTACCTTGATAAATTCTGCATTGATTTTTGCTTCTATTACTCTTGTACCTGGAATTGCTGGCGCTCAAACAGCTACTATCAACAACAGTGAAAAAATAGCTGTGAACTCTAACAATTTATCCACGAACTCGACTTCTGCGAATTACCTTCAGCCTTCAAATCTAGTTGCTTTTGCTTATCAAGGAGGTCTGCAACAACATGGTATTCCTAGCGGAGAAGCGCTAATACTTAAAACTCAGAATAGAAATATTCTTGCGAAAGATTTGGTTAAAGCTGCTGTGAATGCAGATAAGTTACCATCACAAGTTTTAAACGATCAAAATTATCTAAGTGCTGTGAATTCAGAACTCAACGTATTGCCAGATTATGCTGCTGCTGATTAATTTGGTTTGTCTTATATCTTTTGAGAAAGCTAAGTTTTTCAGCACGGTATATTCGTGTGATTGTTAACAAGGATAAATAAAATCCTTTTATACAGCGCGATGCTGCGTATATAATATTTGATATTGAAGAAGAATTTCTCGATTTTGACATAAGTTGCATTTATCCTGTCCTAAAGCCGCAGAAAATTGTATAATCGACAGCTTATCGATCAAAATTTCTATAGAGAATGACAGAAGTAATAAGATCCGGGGAAGTAAATAATATTGAGTCCATTGAGTTTGAAGAGCGGTGCTTAGAAAAAGCCAGAGAAACAGGCGATCGCAATCAGGAAGTGATTTCTTTGGGAAGTTTGGGCAATGCTTACCAGTCACTAGGAGAGTACCACCTAGCAATTGAGTTTTATCAACAGTGGTTAGATATAGCTAGAGAAATAGGCGATCGCTTAGAAGAAGCCAAATCTTTATCTGGATTGGGTAACGCTTACCAATCACTAGGCAAATATCAGCGAGCGATTGAATTTTATCACCAGTGGTTGAGTATTACCAGGAAAATAGGCGATCGCACTGGGGAAGGCATAAGCTTAGGAAGTTTGGGCAATACTTATGAATATCTGGGTAAGTACGAACAAGCGATAGAGTTTTACCAACAATGGTTGAGTATAACCAAGAAAACAGGCGATTGGACTGGGGAAGGTCTTTGCCTGGGAAGTTTGGGCAATACTTATGAATCATTGGGATCTTACCAACTAGCAATTGAGTTTTACCAACAATGGTTAGGGCTGGCAAAATTCATCAGCGATCGCAATGGTCAAAGTATGGCCTTAAATGGATTGGGCGGTGCTTATAAGGCTTTAGGAAAGTATCAAAGGGCGTTTGAGTTTTATCAGCGTTCATTAGAGATTAGAAGGGATCTTGATGACCGAAATGAGGAAGCAAACGCCTGGTTTAATTTGGGTTTAGTGTTAGAAAAAATCAATCGAAAATCAGAAGCGATGAATGCCTTTTGCAATGCTCGTGAAATTTATCATGCAATCGGACTCGATGCCAGCCTACAAGATTGTAACCATGCCATTGAGTTTCTTTCTCAAAATGTTGCAACTTTCGCATCTGCCTTCTCGGTTAAGGAAATGGTTAAGTCATTTGTCACAGTCGCTCAAAAATGGTTCTAAATAAAGAGTGCTGAGTTGCGAGTTAAAAGACCCTTTTAATTCACTCAGGATTCACCACCATACTTATTGAATACTGCAACTGAGTTATTGCGATCGAAGGAAAGCACAGAAAACGGGTCTTTTCGATTCCCCATCTCCATCCCAGGAGTGCCTACAGGCATTTGAGGAACAGATAAACCAACAACATTTGGCTTTTCTTGAAGCAGACGTTTGATGTCGTCTGCTGGAACGTGTCCTTCGATAACATATCCATTAACAATTGCTGTGTGGCAAGATGACAAGTTATCCGGCACGTTGTACTTTTGTTTGACTGTTTCGATATCAGGCGTAGAAAAATCTGTGATTTTAAAACCCTGTGCCTTTAAGTGAGCAATCCACCCGCCACAACAGTTACAATCGGGACTGTGATACACAGTAGCATTTAGCACTGTTGATTTTGATGGTGTTTGTTGCTCCTGGATGTGCCTAGTGGTACTTAACAGTTGAGCTTTACCTGCAATAGAAGTGGGAAAAATAGCTTGAGCATGACTCATAGGAGCAGTACTTCCCAAGATGCTCAACACCCCTAATGTTAGAACCACTATTTGCACAGTAGCAGGCATCAAGATGGGAAGTAACCATTTTTGCCAGCAATAAATCAATTGTTTGTGCAACATCTGATACTTCCTAAATACAACATTGCTTCCAAAACACTCTACGCTTACGTTGCGTCCCTCAGTGTTTAAAAACACTACAATTTTACATACAAAGAGATATGAATAAAATTAAATATGCGTTATCCAGAATCTTTGTAGAGACGTAGCAATGCTATGTCTCTACATTCATTTTCACTCATATCTCTAAAAATATACTTTTTTTGTGAAAACAAATGGAGCGATGTCTACGACGGGCTACGCCTACGCTTTTTTTGAGGCGATCGTCCCATAATTCATATTTTGATTCAGGAATGCCTGCCATTTAGATTTATTTCCCCATCTCCTTTCCTACAAGTTTGCTGTTTTGTAAATAGTCTGTATAGCCTTGGATATTTTCTGCTTCAAATGGACGCAGTACGCAAAGCCACCAAAAGAGCCGAGTTGATTGTTTGCTAGCTTGCTTGTTGGGATCAATTAGTCCAAATTCATCAGCACTTAGATAACCATCGCCCAAAATATTGACTTGTGAAGTTGGCAAGCCTGCTTTTTCCAGAGCAGAGTAGGCGGCTTTTGCTTGTATTCGATCTGGTAAAACTGCAACAAGGTAATTCATAAGACCTTGCAGAACTCTTTCCCAATATAAAAGCCAAAATCCCAAATGGTATAACCTATTCTAACTTTTTGTGCCAATGCCCATCGTTGCCTTTTTCGTAATCGCGCTTTACCGCACTCCAAGCAACACGAAAGGCATGTTCTTCTCCCCCATATTCTTCTTGAGCACTGTTAAATGCAGCCCAAAAAATTTCTTGGGCGTGTTTGGGTAAATGGTCTTTGACTGAATCAGGTAAGTCTGCAATTTGTTTGTAAGGCATAAATTTCATTTCCTTGATTAACGTCAGTAAAGCAACTATTGTGTTACTGAAATTTCAAATTTATACTTAAATCAGTTGTTGCACCCGATCTGAGAGGATTGTCAAAGCAATTTTTTTGGTTGAAAGCCACGAGCGATCGCTAAATTCTGCCGCAGTACTTCCAGAGCATCAATCCCACTGACAAGTATAGCGATCGGTAAAGTCATGGCATAGCAAATGGCTTCTTGAGTGCTAATTTTTTCCAACAATTACACGTCTTAAAATAATTCGTAATTGAATTGTTAACTAAAAATTACGAATTACGAATTACGAATTACTTAAAGGCGTAATGTAGTCAGAAAACTAATTGTTTGTGGCTTGAAACTCGATACACTATCCCAATAATCAACCTGGTTAATATTCACCTTTAGCAGAGCAATATCAGGTTCGTCTAGTCCTTTAGGAAACCAAGTTTGAAGCTCTGGCTTCCATAGCTCTCGCATCTTGTTGCGGTCTTTCACAAGTTGTGCTGTACCTGATATAGAAACATATCGCTGCTGTTCGGGTGACGAGAAACTAATATTTACCTGCTCATGGTGTTCAATTTCAGTCACCTTATGGGAACCAGTATAAGTAAAGAACCAGAGTATGCTATCAGAGTTAATCTCACCACTTTTTGACATAGGGTAACTATGCAAACTGCCATCGTCATCGACTGTGGTGAACATACCATAATCGATATCTTTGATTAGTTCACGCAGTTTTTGAATCTGTTGCTCGCGGTCTGTAGGGGTTGCCATTGTTTGTACTTTTTTATGTATTTTTTGTCTGGGCTGTAATTTTTGATTACAACCACGATTTAATGCTGATAAAGTTATTTTTTCAGTATTAACGTTTTTTGTTTAAATTGCGTGAGCCTACAGGTGGAATTATCCTAAAATTAGCTTTTTTAGTTATATCTATAGAGATATTGGTTGAGAGTGACTGTTCTGTGCATACACAACTTTTAGGCATAGTCAGGTTAATTTTGTGCTTATTTCTTTAGACATAAATTTTAGAAATTTTGCACTAAATTCAAACTGTCTCTATAACTTTAGGGTGATAAAGTCATAATTTGGCAGACATACTACAGGGCCGTTGATTATTTGGAACGAAAATTGATTATCAAACCTGATGACGGGGGAAACTCAGAAAATACCATAGACTACCTACGATATTTGCTAACTCACTCTGCCGATCTTGGACTGGGAATGCCTATTTTGGGGCTGCCGCCTCCCTGACTGACGGCAGTAGCGCAATCAGGAACATTTCTAGTCAGAGTCTAGAAACGAGTTTTTAAAGAGGTTTTAGCTTAAATTTTGTAGTTTTATTTATTTTCGCCGACTTATTTACTGAGAAAGTATTCAAGTATTTTAAGAAAGTCAAATGTCATTTTACTTGCGGAAAACACCAAAATGAATAAGTAAAATGACATTTTGAGAAAGCACTTAAGTATTTTAATAAAGTAATTAGGCTTTTTGATAAAGTAATCAGCTAATATAATTAACGATTAAAAATCACGGCTGCACCATAGCTTACCTCCTGTTCGCCTTTGGCCTTCCGTAGAGAAGGGTACAAAGCCGACGCTCAGATATTCTGCAACTGTGAAATTTTATAATATGACACAGCAATAGCGATCGCTCTGGTATTGCTAAATTAACAAAGTAAATGTGGTAAATAAGAGTATCTATTTTTACTTTGCAGTACTCTTTTTATTTATAGCACGCTATGCATATTGGCAAATTTTGTATTTACAACAATCCAAACCGGAATTATTACTAGTTGGATTGTAGAAGATAGTTGTGATAATTTAAACATTAACCACAATTAGAGGTTGAGAATGGCGAGTACATCCAACGTCCAGATTACCATCGCCTTGCAAGAGCCTGATTTAGATGACGATGAACTGCAAGACGAAACGCAGAGACTATTGCAACAGATGCTGCAACTGGATGAAGTGGAAAATGCTAGTCTTTTCCGTGAAGCAGAAGCGCCAGCAGGAAGTAAGTCACTTACAGGACTGGCTGTGGGTTGGCTAACAGCCCAGGTGAATGCCAAGAATATTAAAGCACTGATGGGATTTTTAGGCGATCGCCTTGGCAGCAAAACCATTGAACTAGAAATAGAGGCTAATGGCAAGAAACTGAAAGTCAAAGCCAGCAGCCGGCAAGAGTTAGAAGCAGCAATTGAGGCAGCACAGAAATTCGTAGCAGGATAGAGTATTTCAAATGGTGAAATTAGCATTGCTTAATTGGGGTGAGTGAGTATGAGCCGGGGTTGAACCCGCTACCAGCTGCTGTAAAAGATGTTGAAGCGATGCAGCAAGTGCTGTTACACCCAGAAATGGGCGGCTTTACTGAGACAGATATTATGGTGCTAAAAAATCCCCTGCGCCAAGATATGGAAGAAGCTATCGAAAATCTATTTGCCCATCGTCAAAAAGATGATCTGTTAGTTCTCTTTTTCTCTGGTCATGGCATTAAGGATGACACTGGCAGACTGTTCTTAGCAACCCGCACCACACGCAAAACTCCAAGAGGAGATTTAATTCGCTCATCGGCAGTAGCAGCCAGTGTTGTACATGAAAGCATGAGCCGCAGCCGTTCTAAACGGCAAGTGGTGATTCTCGACAGTTGCTTTAGTGGTGCTTTTGCTGAGGGTTTATCAGCCAAGGACGACGGTATTGTAAATATCCGTGAGCAATTAGGAGGAGAGGGGCGAGCTGTTCTGACTTCATCCAGTTCAACTCAATATTCCTTTGAGTAGCAGGGGTCAGACCTCTCAATTTATACCCGTTATTTGATTGAAGGAATCACAACTGGGGCGGCAGACCTAGATGAGGATGGCGTTGTCTCGATTGACGAGTTGCATGATTATGCCAGCCGGAAAGTTAGAGAAATACAGCCGACGATGAAGCCAGAAATCTACACAAGTAGAGAAGGCTTTAAGATTCGACTTACAAAAGTTCCCCAAGGCGATCCTAAACAGAAGTATCGCAAAGAAGTGGCGCGATACAGTAATCGTGGAGATGTTACTTTTGTGGGTCGTAAGATTTTAGATGCACTCAGGAATCGTTTGGGGCTATCAGAAATAGAAGCAACTGCAATTGAAGATGAAATGTTAGCAGTTGCTCGTCAAGAATTTCGAGAAAAGTTACAGCGATATGAAAGAGATTTCACAGAGGCACTCCAGCAGCAAGTAGCTCTCACTGAAGATGATATCAATCTATTACGCCTGAATCTTCAGCAAATTTTGGGGCTGAGGAATGAGGATACAATGCCAATTGAAGCGCGGGTCAACGCAGGAATTCAAGTCTATAAGCAGCATCTACAAGAGTACAGGCAGTCGTTAGCTAAAGCAATGCGACAAGAGTATCCCCTAAGTCAACTTACTCGCCATCAATTGCAACAGATGCAGCAGAAATGGCAACTTAAAAATGAGGATTTAGCTGCTATTGAAAATAGCCTTACAGCAGAGGTGGAGGCATATCGACAAAAGTTACAGCAGTTTGAGCAGGCATTTATAAGAGCAGTGCAGCAGGAATATCCTTTGAGCGAAGCAAACCATAACCAACTGTGGCAACAGCAGCAACTCTTAGGTCTAAAAGCTGAAGATATTCACCCAATTACAGCCCGATTTACAGCAGAGAGAGAGGCATATCAACAAAAATTGCAGCAGTATGAACAAGTAATAACTCAAGCAATTGAGCATCAGTACCCATTCACAGAAGAGATTCGTGAAGAGTTAAGGCGATATCAGCACGTTTTGGAAATTAGGGATGAAGAAGTAGCACGAATTGAAGAAAAAGTTGTTCGACAAAGAAACACAAATAAACCTCAAATTCAGCAATCAAATATTTATGAACCACCAGTAGCCCAATCATATTCAATTAATATAGATGCCGATACGTTTTTGGAAGTGGTAAAAGCAGATGAATTCCCAACTCAGTTTTTATCAAGGCGAGTAACTCAGGTAATTCCAGAAACTAAGCCAGTCAAAACTCCTAAATTACCCTTATATTGGATAGTTCCATTTATATTTGTGGTCGCAGCAGGTTTTTTAGGATTGTTCGTCAAGCAACTGCGATCGCCATCAGGGGCTTCTCCAATTTTTTCCAATCCGTTACAAACTCAAAATCCTGCCATCGAAACAACACCTACACTGCGATCGCTAGCTAATCTTTCTCCTGGCTGGGTAATTAAAACCAATAATGACATATCCTTGGGAAACAACCAATCACTCCCCCGTGGGACGTTTTTAGAAGTTATTCAGAAAAAATCAAATCCAAATCCTGCTTCTGGCAGTTTTTTGGTGTCTATGCGAGTCTGTGCCAATAATAAAAGTACACAAACTCCAGCTAATCCGAATAACCCAGCTGTAACTACCTCCGTTCCACCAAATTCAAAACCTTTGCCAGCAACAGTTTTGCTAAACTCCTCTCAAGTCAACCGTTTTGGCGTTGTTTTACAATCAGACGCAGCAAATCCATGTAGAACTGTCACGCAACCGCCAGTTACCGAACCATCTGACACCAGTCCAACTTAATCAAATACTGGATACAACTATGGGTTTGAGTACTGTATAATTTGAATAATTTTATTAATAACCTCTGTTAATTTTTCAAGTTTTACAGCAGTTTTCATTTGCATGAAGTACAAAGTTACGGGTTTTGAGGCAGGAGGCAGAAGGCAGATATTGCTGGAGGGAAGAGGTAGAAACTCTTTATATCTGATAAATCAGTCCTGGATTTTGTACCTCACTTACTTGCAATCTGCTGTATTTGACCTGCTTGGTATAAAACAATTTGTTTATCGGCAGTAAAAATTCGATTTGGTCTAATATTACTTGGCTGATTTAATCGACCGTAGCTAAAATCACTATTATCTAGTTGAATGGCATAGATATCGCCAACAGCTTGGCTAGTAATTTGGCAAAGAATCAGATCATCTCCCTGAAGAGTAGCAATAACTAAAGCAGGTCTGCGTTTTGTATCAGTTAAGTCTGAAAATGGAAATGGAACAATAACAACATCTCCTTTTACAAATCCTGCCATGCTGTATCTTCCTCTGGTCTTAACCAATCTTTTTGCAGTGATGATTCACTCATAATGGTAATTTCTAAGGTTTTTTCTTTTTGGTACTTGGCTTGTAAGAACTGAACAAAATCTAAAATTTCTTGTAACAGAGGTTCAGGTAATTTTTCTAGCTCTTGTGTAATCTGTTCTTTAAGCATAGTTATTTTTTGTGCTTTGGCAATATCTAAAATAATATTTATCATATCGGTTTTTGAATAAAAATATAAAATCAAAGAAATTCTGCTTCTTAAAGCTAATACACTTATCCGGCACAAGGCAGAAGCAGCAAAGCTTTAATAGTGAAAGTTTATTAAGACATTGGAACAGCGATCGCAGATGATAGCAATAGTTATTAAATTTGCGATCGCAACTCCTGATTGCCTTAAAATTAGGGTGATAAAGTATTCCTACTTTAAGATGATGTTAAATTTATACCCTCTGAATGAGCCTCTTCAACCCATAGCAGGAGTATCACTCTCCATTCAGCGTCTACTATAAATAACTAGGAAATTAAATTGCAGTATATCTGCCTTTCAAATTATGGACTGGAAGTACAGGTGGAAAAATGGTTATCGACCAAGCCGAGATGAAGCAGCAAAAAATCCTCATTTGTTAGATGAGAGTCAGTTCGAGAACGAACAAGACCGAAAGCTTGCTGAAGAAACTACAAGGAAGCATTTGGGCGTACCCGCAGCAACTTTAGACGAAGATCAATCTATATTACCTCATGCAGCTTCGCCTAATGACAAGGTTTAATATTAAACCATAGGCATTTTTTGCCTATGTCTACTCCATACCATTATCAAGTTTAACAAAATGCAGATTTATCAACTTTTTAGTCGATTAAACAATAAAAAATTTACTAAGTTACTCACTCAGACAGTAGCTGTAGGTGTAGGTGCTATTGTTCTATTATCAACTACTAATGCTAATGCTGCCGAGCAAGTCGTTTTAAAGTATGGTACTTTTCAGGGGCAAATATCTGTTGAAGAATTAAGTCAGTTTACAGAAACTGGCAAAACTACCCCAACATTAAGAGCTTATTTACAGGCGGCGCAACAAGACCCCGCAGTAGCTCGTAAGGCACTGAAAGCTCCAATAAAAGCTGATGCTGCCTTTTTAAATAGCTTACTGTCTAGTTGGGCAGGGCCCATTTTAGTTAACCAAATTGGTGAGGTAGTTCACCCTCCCGCAGGACAACTAGACCAGCAGGCACTGCGAAGTGCTTTAAGTGCATCTATCAAACAAAATGGTGAAGTTACACTACTTGGAGCGATTCAGAATTATCCAAATACTTCTGTTGAACTTGAAGGAGATCGTCTCATCTCTGTTTATGAACGCCTAAGCAATCTTGCAGAACTCTTATAAGGGTTACTTAGAGACAATGCAGTTGTTATCAGATGATTGATTTAGTATCTCAATAGTCGTAAATTTTAGTCACGATCGCGATCAAATTAATACTGATGAGTCTATCTTAGGGTTCATACCCTATTACTTATAAATTCCCTAACCTAAATGTAGAGTTTAGTCTAAGAATAGGAAAAGGATTTTTATGACAAGCGATGTTTCTAGAGATACTAACAAGAAGGTGAATGGGTCACTAATAAGTGGTGTTATCCTGAGTGTTTTGGGGATTATTGCGATCGCAGCGCCTAATTTCACTACCATATTCGCTGAAACTTGGATTGCTGCAATTTTGATTTTCGCCGGATTTACAAAACTAGTTTATGCCACTCAAACCCGCGAGAGAGGAGGTTTTATTTGGAAACTTCTCTTGAGTGGACTTTATATTGCAACCGGCATTATGCTGTTTGTTTACCCTTATACGGGTGTTCTTACACTGACTCTGTTACTTGGCACATTTTTGTTAACTGAAGGCACATTCGAGTTGATTTTGGCATTCAAGTTACGTCCGCAAGAAAACTGGACGTGGATATTAGCTAATGGCATTATTACCCTCGTGTTAGGTGCAATGATTTGGTTCCAGTGGCCCTTCAATGCGCCTTGGCTTCTGGGGACATTAGTTGGTGTCAGCATTATTTTCACCGGGACTTCACGTGTGATGCTGGCGTTGAGTGGGCATTCTACTTTAACTGGGCAACTACCTTAAGTGGGGAATAGGGAATAGGAAAAGGTTTTCTAAATGCCTAATCTTAATTCCCAGTACCCAAAAAAGTTTACAAGATATTGCAGCAGCGATGCCTACGGCTGGCTATGCCTATGCCAACAAAATTGCTAAATTAACTAAGGAAATCAAAATCAAGGCCAGCTAGCTGCAATTAACAATGGTATCTATTGCTACTCCATTCTCGGATATTCAAAACCATTGGGCACGCTCATTTATTACAGCTTTAGCCCAACGCGGTATTGTCAATGGATTGCCTAATGGCACTTATCGCCCCGATAATTCACTTACCCGTGCTGAATTTGCCGCCATCATCGCCAATACATTTGGGACAGTTTCCAAGAAGCGGCAGTATATTCCCTTTGTCGATGTACCTACGAATTATTGGGCAGCAGCCGCCATTAAAACAGCTTACGAAAAAGCATTTATTAGCGGATTTCCTGACAAAACTTTCCGTTCTGCTAACCGAATTACTAGAGTCGAAGTCTTAGTTTCCTTGGTAGGAGGCTTAGAAATTGCCACCAAGGTAAAACCTGACCTTCTTTCAAAACTCTCACAAATTTATCAGGATTCTGTTCAGATTCCTGAGTATGGTAGAAATCACGTAGCTATTGCCACCAGTGCTGGCTTGGTGGTTAGTTTCCCAAATATCAAATTACTCAATCCTAATCTCGCAGCCACTCGTGCAGATGTGGCAGTGATTATTTATCAAGCTTTGGTGTATTTAGGTCAGGCAGAAAAAATTGCCTCTAGTTACCTAGTACAGCCACCAATATTAACGCCGACACCGACACCAATTCCAATACCAACTCCAACGCCAACACCGACCCCAATTCCAATACCAACACCAACACCCGCACCTATCGGCAGCGTTAGGGTAAATCATAGCCGGGAATTCCGGGGGGCATGGGTAGTATCTGTGTGGAATGGTGATTGGCCTTCCAAACCGGGACTTTCTGTTGCTCAACAAAAAGCAGAACTTACCGAGATTATTACTAAATTACAAGCGCTAAACTTCAATGCTCTGATTTTCCAGGTGCGACCAGAGGGAGACGCTTTGTATGAATCGAGATTAGAGCCTTGGAGTGCTTGGATTACAGGAACTCAAGGGAAAGCACCAGAACCATTTTACGATCCTTTAGCGTTTGCGATCGCAGAATGTCATAAGCATAATCTTGAACTCCATGCTTGGTTTAACCCTTACCGCGCTAGCACTTCCACCGACCCAGCTAAAACAGTCCGTCCCCACATAGCAGCGACCAATCCAGAAAGCGTTTATTTGTGGAAAACACAACGCTGGATGGACCCAGGACTAAAAATAGTTCAGGATAGGGCGTATAACGTAATTCTCGATGTAGTGAAGCGCTATGATGTTGATGGCATTCACTTAGATGATTATTTTTATCCATATCCCATTGAGGGACAACCTTTCCCTGATGAGAAAACCTACGCTGCATATAAAGCAACTGGTGGTACACTCAGCCTTGGCGACTGGCGACGGGACAATGTTAACAAAATGGTACAGCGCCTTTGGCAGGGAATTAAAACAACCAAACCCGACGTTAAATTTGGTATCAGTCCTTTTGGGATTTATCGCCCCGGACAACCGGCGGGTATTACTGGCTTGGATGCTTACAACGTGCTGTATGCTGACTCAAAGAAATGGTTAGAAGAAGGCTGGATTGATTATATCGCTCCTCAACTTTACTGGCGCACAGACCAACCGCAACAAAGTTATCCAGCGTTGCTAAAGTGGTGGACACAGGTGAACACAAAGCAAAGACACGTTTACGCTGGTAACAATCTGACAGAACCAAGCAACAAGAGTCGAGAGAGTGATGAGATTGAAAAACAGGTGAAAATTAGTCGTAGCCAAGCTGGACAGTTATCACTGGGGAATATCTTTTTTAATCTCAGTGTTTTGACAGAAAATAGTGAGGGCATTGCTGATAAATTTCAAAGTCTGTTTTATAACAAACCTGCGCTACCGCCAACTTTGCCTTGGCAGGATACAACACCACCATCTGCACCCATTGGACTACAAGTCAATAACCGCAAACTGAGTTGGCAGCCTGGAGATAATCAGCCAGTTCGTTCCTGGACACTTTATCAGCTGAGTGGCGATACTTGGAAAATTCAACGAATTTTGTCTGCTGGCACAACTTTCGCTACTGTCCAACAAGCGGGAAGCTATGCCGTTTGTGCAGTGGATAGATTAGCCAACGAGAGTGTGGGAACAGTTATTACAGTTAGTTGAACAAAAGTGCTGCCCAGATTCCCGATAACTCTTATAGATACAACTGACAAATAGGGGTCTGACTCTTCAAGATAAAACCAGTCTGACAATAATAGTGTAACTGCGGCATTAAAACCATCATCACCCGCTTAAACACTTATGCTGAAAATTTTTTGAATAATTAACTCTTATAAGCAAAAAGCAGTTTTTAACCTTTTCATAACTTAAGATTAACCAAAATTTATCCGTTATCAGCTCTAGACTTTTTGAAGTAAACATTGTACAAAAAAGCTAGGTCGTACAGGATGTAAATTACATGAGTCGAAAAGCCAGTAAAGTGTTTATACAGTCTGGGGTGATTCCTTACAGAGTAAACAATGGTAAAGTTGAAATCTTGCTAATTACAACCCGTGACTTTCAACACTGGGTAATTCCGAAAGGGGATATTCCTAATGGCATGAGTCCGCCTGATTCAGCCGCCAAAGAGGCGTGGGAAGAAGCAGGGATAATTGGGCAAGTAGATGCAAATGAAGTGGGAACTTACAAGTACCGCAAACAAGGCAAAATTTACTGTGTCAAGATGTATTTATTATCAGTTGATATGCTGAGTGAAGATTATCCAGAAGCAACTAAAAGAAAACGGCAATGGGTAGAAGTGAATAAAGCTATCAGGCGGGTTAAGTTTAATTCACTCAAACGAATCCTTAAAGGTTTTTTCCAGGTCAAATCTCAGTTTTGTGCATTACGACATTAAGTAATTACCAGGAAAAATAAAACTATATTATACAATATAAAATTAATTAAAGGTTTGGAGCCGTTGACTACAAACCTTTGTTTATTCACACCTTCTTACTTAAATCCATAGTAAAGCTACCCAAGTTTTTATACCGACAATTCCATCAGCCTGCAATTTCTTAGATGTTTGGAAACTAACAATTGCATTCTTAACTGACTCAGAAAAACGCCCATCAATGCCATCAGTATATAATCCAATATCTTTTAATTGCTGTTGTAATTGTTTTACTCTCAGCCCAGAATCTCCAAGCTGCAATCCATTAAATCTATTCAAATCGGCTCGACCACTAACACCAGTTACACCAGATATATCACCTTCATATTGATGGATTAAATATTGTCCCTGCCAAGCACCAGGAATCGTTGGGTTCCTAGTTTCGTAGTGGGCAATCCATAGCGGATAATTAGCAAAATCAGATGGATTACCAAGTTCTGCCCAGAAACTAGGGAAGGTATAAAGAATTGGTTTGATTGGTTTTTTTGTTTGTTGTAGAAGAGCTTTTTCTACCTCTGCCAACCACTGTTTGGCTGCATTAATTACAGCTTGACTATTTACTTTGTCTGTTACCTCTACATCTATGACTGGTGGTAAGTCTCCCGGTTCTAATTTGCCCAAAGTTTTTAAGAATTCCTTTGCTTGCTGAACCGGGTCAGATGTATGAGGGTGAAAAAAATGATAAGCACCCCGAATAATACCAACAGCTTTCATGGTTTGCCAGTGATGAGCAAAAGCAGAATCTTTGATGCTAGCTCCTTCTGTGGCTTTGACAAACGCAAAAGTTTTACCAGAGTTTTTTACTGCCGTCCAATCTACTCTGCCATCTTGATCGGCAACATCAATTCCTTCCATAGAATTTTTAACCTTTTTGATTAGTACAATCCTGAACTTATCAGAGGCTTTGATTAAATTTATGCTTTTTCTGGGTCTTTAAGTAAATATACAGAAATTTACTCGGGTTGAGTGTTAACGGCTTGTACTGGAGTCACTCTAACTTTGCCTGTACAAGGCTTGATTTGTTCTGTAAGGGTAAAGCGATCATAAGCATTAGGAGGTGTGATTTGAATTTTACTAGACATTGGGCAGTTTTTCTCCGGGGAACTAATGTGGTTGTATGCTATCTGAAATGAGGCTTGTTTTCCAGGAGCTAGAGTTACTTGTTGTCGAAGTTGCTGACTTGAAAAGTAAGTGTCTTGGGAGCGAATAACTTTAATTCCCTGCAAAGGTTGATCTTTTGCATCCAGTAGTCCCAATCCTGGATAACCGTAGAGGTTGCAAGGGGATGAGCCGTTATTGGTGAAGTTATAGGTAATTGCAACATTCCCAACGCCAGCATCTTCAGAGACTCGGCGCACTGACAATTGACTAGTTTCACAGCGCCTCGGATTTGTGGCAGTAGTGGCTTCAGGGGTAGAATTTTCTGTAGTTTTTTCAGTCGGTGTGGGTGTTGAGGTCAACACAGCTTCTTTCGTCGGCTGTTCAGTGATTGTTGGTAAGGCTTGTGTCTGTTTGGTAACAGAGGGAGAACCTGCACAGCCAGTTGTCACCGCAGTCAGGAGCAATAACAGACTGCTTTCCATAAATAGAATTCGCATATCTCTTTTTTTGTAGTGAACTACTTACACTGATGCTTCATATACAGTATAAGTTTCCAATTTCACAAGGGTTATGCACGTCTGCTCCAATGACTTGTTCTGCTGCGTCATTACATAACAAATTCAACAGCTTATCCATCTTTTTGGGCAACGTGAACGGCAGAAAGAAACGAGAGGTGTACACTGTCTCCAAAGTTCCTCAGCTTTTCCCGCAATCTTGCAAATAGCAACTCCTTCGCCTTTGGCTCCAGTCTGCTCATGGTATTTAATAACTTAAGGAAGTCATCGATGCTGTACGTCACCTTACACGCGATTTGCTCAGTTACCAACTCCTTAAAATAACCAGAGTCTAGAATGTCTTGTTCAAACCCTCTCAAAATTTCCGCTTGAGTTTCTGCACCTTCATACCGGACAAGTGAGGGAGCATAAACTTGATACACTTCCTCGATCGCTTGGTAAACTTCATATTTCAGTTCAGGTCTGAGATTCCATAGTAGGATGAGAAACCCGTTGTCACGTAATGTCGTTGCTGCCTTGGCATACCGAATTTCTGACGGTATCCAGTGAAAGGCATTAGCAGATAGAACGGCATTGAACTGTTTTGCTTCCAGTTCCCATTCCTCAAATGAGGTGTTGTGGATTGCAACGTTTGGATAGGTTGCACAGTTGCGTTGTGCTAAACGACAAAAATCCTGGTTTGGCTCAATACACGTCATTGAAAAACCAAATTGAGCAAAAGCTACCGTCGCATTTCCTGGACCACAACCGACCTCAAGAATCGATGCATCTGAGTCAAGTTGGGCTAAAACGACAGACCGCTCGATCAGTTCCTTTGGATATTTTGGTCTGGCGTTGTAATAAACATCAGCTACGGGAGAATACCAATTTCTTCGCTGTTCTAAATCTATAGAAGCTCTGGCATTTATTTCTTGTTTAGAGTCTTGCATAAGCTAGTTTTTTCAGCTTTTGAGTGCAACTTCATTTTATTTAGTCTCGTGGATCAAAGACCAATTCAATATCGATTGTCGCGATACTGTTTGTAAGATTACCATCAAACAAAGTAGGTACTGCAAAATCCCCTCGCATCCTGCTAAAGATTGCCTTGTCGTGGATTTGATTTTACATCCCCGTCCCCGAAGCTAAATATTCAACCGAATTCAATATTATCTGTTGCTTCAATCAAAGCGTTATACTGCTTTTCACAATTATAATTCGCATATTTTCTTTTTTTGTAGTGAACTAGTTACACTGATGCATCATATACATTGTAAGTTTCCAAATTTACAAGAGTTAGCGTTGCTGTTCATATACTATCTGTTGATAATGTTATCAGTATACCTGCCATTATATGTATTGGAAGATGCAAGAGGTAAATTATGAAAGATGAAAGAAAGTTTATCGAGCGTAGAAAGTTGCTTAAGAGATATGCGGCTGGCGAGAGAGATTTTGCTGGGATTAGAATCAGTTCGTCCGGGCTGGATGGAGAAGATTTGCGGGAAATTGACTTGAGCGGAGCCGATTTGATAGGTGTTGATTTGAGTGGCTCCAACCTGAGCCATGCCAACTTGAGTGGAGCCAAAATGCTTTGTGTTAACCTCACTAATGCCAATCTCAGTTATGCGAATCTGCGAGGAGTTGACTTAAGTGGTGCTGATTGCATAGGGACTGACTTCTCCAATGCCAGTTTGAATGATGCCATCTTTACTGCTGCTATATTTGATGGGGCTAATCTCTACAGGGCGGCGATTGGTGGTACTGCCAAATTCATAAAAACTGATTTTAGAGGAGCCAAAAATTTCCCTCCTCTCGGAGAAGGTGTTTTGGTGTATCAAACCTTTAGAGAAGATGGAAGTTTCTTCAAAGGCCCTAATTGGATTGAGTGAGGTGGAGAGAAAACTATCATTTACTAAATTACTAAATGGTGGTTATCAGCGAGACTTTGTTTATACTCATAACTATCACTGAAGAGGTTTGCTGTTGGAATATTGCCAGTTATCTGGGTTGCTCCCCTGTCAATCTGGCGTTCCAAAATTTCTTGAATCTCTTTGGTAATCTAAAATTAAATATTCAAGCGAATTAAATATTATCTGTTGCCTCAATCAAAGCACTGCAAATTCCTGATTCACTCATCGAATGTCCGGCATCAGGAACCACTATAAAATTGGCTTCTGGCCAAGCACGATGTAATTCCCAAGCTGATATCATCGGGCAGACTACATCATAGCGTCCCTGAACAATTACAGCCGGAATATGGCGGATGCGATCTACATTTAAGAGTAATTGATCTTCTGTTTCCAAAAATCCCTTATTCATAAAGTAATGGCATTCAATCCGAGCGAAAGCGGAAGCAAATTCACTCTCGCCAAACTTTTGCATAAGTTCTGGGTCTAAGAAAAGTCTACTGGTACTAGCTTCCCAAATTGACCAAGCACGCGCTGCTGTTAATTGAATTTCTAAATCTGGATTGGTCAAACGTTTGTAATATGCTGCGATTAGATCGTCACGTTCATCTATAGGAATCGGTTTGAGATATTCTTCCCAAGCATCAGGAAAAATATAGCTAGCACCCTCTTGATAGAACCAGCGCAACTCCTTTTGTCTCAGCATGAAGATCCCACGCAGAATTAGCCCTGTGCATTGAGAGGGATGGGTTTGACTGTAGGCTAATGATAAAGTGCTACCCCAACTACCACCGAAAACCGCCCACTTTTCTATACCTAAATGTTGGCGCAGTTTTTCGATATCACTGACTAAATCCCAAGTGGTGTTTTCTCGTAATTCGGCATGGGGAGTACTTTGACCACAACCGCGCTGGTCAAACATGACTAACCGCCATTTTTCTGGGTGGAAATATTGCCGATAAAAAGCTGGACATCCACCACCAGGGCCCCCATGCAGCAAAACGATGGGTTGACCTTGGGGATTTCCTGACTCTTCATAATGGATAGTATGAAGGTCGGAAACCTTTAAACTACCTTCTAAGTAAGGCTCGATCGCTGGGTAAAGTTCTCGCATTTTGCATATTTTATCAGTAATGTTGTCATCGCGATCGCTATATTTTGGTAAAACAACTTCAGTCTCTTCACGTCAGGTCATTGAGTAATACACTAGCTTTGATATTGCGATCGCTCTTTTCCCAGGCTATTATCGGGAGTTAACTGAGCAAAAGTAGGATGAATAGAAACTGCAAGACCTGCCACGCAGACATAACATCCTATCGAAAAGCATCCATTCCCAAGATTGCATTCCTCCAGTTAGGAGAAGGGGTTGGGGGATGTAGCAAGATCCCGCAGGGTAGGCAAATTTTACATTCACGCAAGAGGTTTAATTTTTTCACCTCGGAACTGGTACTTGATTAATTACCGACGCAATTACCGCATCCATTTGTAAACCATCTAGCATCGCTTCTGGTTTCAATATAAGACGATGACGTAGCAACGGTGATGCAACTGCTTTTACATCATCTGGCGTTACAAAATCCCTTCCTGCTAACCACGCTAGGGCTTGAGATGTCTGCAACCAAGCACCAGTCGCGCGGGGTGATGCACCCAAAGTCAAATCAGGATATTGACGCGATATTGTCACCAACGCCAACAAATAATCAACGATCGCTTCTGATACTTTAACTTCTTTGACTGCTTGTCGTGCTTGCAAAATGTCGGCTACTGTTGCGATTGGTTTCAAACGACTAATATCTAAACGTCGTGCTGCAAAACCCGCCTGACGATTGAGTAACATTTGCTTTTCAGCAGCTCGATCGGGGTAATCTACCACCAGTTTAAATAAAAATCTGTCTAACTGCGCCTCTGGTAAAGGATAAGTACCCTCAAATTCCAGGGGATTTTGCGTCGCAATTACCCAAAATAAATCTGGTAAAGGCAAACTTTCGCCATCCAGCGTTACCTGCATCTCTTCCATCGCTTCTAGCAGCGCTGCTTGTGTTTTGGGCGGAGTACGGTTGATTTCGTCTGCTAACAGTACTTCGGTAAATATTGGCCCTTTTTTCAAAGTGAAATTGCGGCTATTCAAGTCAAAAATATTTGTCCCAGTAATATCTGAAGGTAAAACATCAGGTGTTAATTGAATCCGGCGAAACTCCCCTTGAATTAACTGCGCCAACACTTTCACTAATAGGGTTTTTCCAGTTCCCGGAACTCCTTCTAAAATTACGTGCCCACCCGCTATTAGTGCTACTAAAAGTTGCTGTATTAAACTAGATTGTCCGACAATTACTTGATTAAGACCTTGACCAAGCCGAATTAAGATAGGATGTGTTTCACTCATATTTTTTATTGATAAATAACCAACCCAAAAAATAAATTACGAATTACGAATTACGAATTAGTCTAATAGTTCGCCATTTTCCCAACCAGCTTAACAGGTCTCGTTCACTGATAGGTTGTTTGCGAGATTGTAGCTTTAAAACTGTATCTAGTTCTGCTGCACTTGTGCCTGTTTTTTCTATCCATAAATCGATCAAGGCTTGACGTTCTAAAAGTACTTGCCCTAATCCCAAAGCTTTTTGAAGTTGTAGTTGTTCTTGTTTTCCCACCATTTCAACAACAAAGTCGGTGGTATCAGCTTTCTGCAACACCCCAGCTAAAGCTTGGATGTATGCCTCGCTATTATCTACAACTGGTGTATCTAAAGCTACTGGCTTACCAAAGCGGCGGTTCTGCGCCCAAACTAGCACTAATAGCAGGATACCTACCTGGATCAATATTGGAGGTAAAGGAGTTTTAGCAAAAAAGCTAGATAAATCTCCTTCGCTTTCTTTCTTTCTAATATCGGCATCTTTATAACCGTGGATGTATTCATCGACAAAAACTGTATTACTTTTTTCACTAACCAAACTAGCTAAATACTTGAAATTACTTAAATTATCTTGGTAGGCGTTGGCGGCTAAATAAGGAGTGGTAGAAAAAATCACCTTTCCTTTTTTGTAATTTTCTTTCCAGACAACAGCACCAAAGCGATCGCCTAAATTAACTTGCTGGGAGTTAGCTTTTTTAAATCGTCTACGTGTATCAATTTTAATATTACCTTCAGGAGATTTTTGCATAGTGCTAAACTCCGCTTCTGTAACCCGCGCCTTCGCACCCAAAATTACCAAAGTATTGCCTTTTTCTACCCATTCTCGCTCTTGACTATCCAGTGTCGCCTCTCTGGGATAGCCCCCTACCTGTAGCAAGGTAACTGGACTGTTTGGCTGAATATCATTAAAAGGCTTTTGCCAGCGCTTAATAGAAATTCCCTGTTGTTGCATAAAAGCGTACCAAGCACCATAGCCATCAGAGTTGCGGTTATAAGTAGAGCCAGCGTTAATTTTAGTATTATTGGGAGCTGCGAACAAACTAAGTAAAACGAGCGCAGCGAGTGCGATCGCTCCCATCCAAGCAAGGCGATTTGGACGTTTCATTTTCGACTTTCATTGCCTTTGAATATCACTAGTGTTAATACTTACTTATTTTTCAGGTAAAGTCAAAAATATAATTAACTTTATCAATACCTTCACCAATTTACGAGGCTAGGCCAAGTTTAGCTGAGATAACCATCAAGATTTCTCTTTCAGCCGTTCCAACAGCTTATGTCGATATTGGTTGATGTGGAGTGCTTATGTCGATTTAACCAAATGGGCTTTATTAAACAAAGTATCAAGTTAGATATATTTGCCGAGGCTGTTTAATTAAAAAAAAAGCAAAGCTAGGGAATTCTGCGATCGCACTTGGGACGGCAGAAGAATTATCGATTATCTTCATAAAAGACCCTAATATGCTCCCATCCAAGCAAGGCGATTTGGACGTTTTATTTTAGACTTTCATTGCCTTTGAATGTTACTCAGGTAAAGTCAAAATATACTTGCTTTAGTTTTTCAACGCGATCGCCTGTTTGATAAATGCTTCTAAATTTTGGGTAGCAGTGGGATTGTCAAACAGAACGTTGCTTGAGAGTTTTAGAGCTTCACGAACTGAGTATCACCAATCAATATCTACGGCTAATCGCACTGCAATCTGAATATATTGCGAGGTATCATCTGCAATTGTCTGTGTTACAGCGAACGCTTGCAAAAAACCATTCCATTATTTTTGTGTTTAAACGTGAGTAAGTATTAAGCACATTTTCTCGTTGATATTGTGCTTTTGTCAGCTTCTTCAACCAGTGACTATTATATTAATGCGAATATACATCAGCATTCATGAGTAAAACACGCTTTATACCTGAGTAATATATTTAGAAATAAGTTACTAACCACAATAAGCCAGACTGCTTAATCCAGGAGTATTTACTAAGTCAGTGTTGACCATCCAACCATTACCAGATAATTCTCCAGGGAAACTTCTGGAAAGGTCGATTTCTACCCAAATGTAATTTTCAGATTTGTATGACTTAACGATATTACCTGTAACCAAGTTTACAAACACAGTTGTGTTTGGATAAAGTGTTGTAATAAAAGGTTCTCTTGTATTTGGTTGGCGACGTATAATTTCCTGTCGGACAATTTTCCGACATACACTGCCAATAGTAGGTTTATTCCAGATGTTTTGAGCGTTGTTATTCGTCTGACAAAATTTCAGCACGGCAGTTTGAATAAATCCTGAAGTTGGAGATTTAATTCTGACAAATCTATCTCCGCTAACTGGTATATATGCTAAAGTAATCCTTGTTTTTGCCGACAAGATTCTGATAGCGTGGGATGATGTTGAAGGTTCTTTGAAAATAGGAGTATTTATTTTAGTTGCACGACAATTCGACTGTGAAGAATTAAAGGGAGTCTGTGCGATTTGAGCAAATACAGGTACACTCAGAGCAAACGTAGCAATATTTACTAGAGTAAAAATATACAATAACTTTTGAAATTCCACGTTTTTTCCTCAATATCATTCATGAAAGACTATACATTAGATTCGGAACTTATAAACTCTAAGGTGAAAATAGCTACAAAAATTATTTTTAGTTATTAGAATATCATATAATTACTTATTACTACTAATTACCAACTACGCGCAATCTCTTAATTATGAATCAATCCAATAATAGTGGAATAGTTGAACAGTTCGTTAATACAGTGATGGGGGTAAAACCTGGGAATAAACAACAGTATCTAAATACATCAATAGCTACTACACAAGAACTAGATGTCAGAGCAGCTTTAGTTTATACACTAGGAACTACCCTACAAATATTAGTGATGATTCTCGTGTTACTAGGAATGGAAAAATTAGTATTGTTCATTGATAATAATTCTTCCTTTTCCAATTGGTTTAGCACTTTAGTGACTGGATTATTTTTTGCTCTATTAAGTATCCGTTCGCGAATTTTTTCTCTTTTAGATAATACCCGTTCTCGTCAGACCTATGACCAGGTAATCAGACCAAGATGGTCTCCTCCACCTTTAGTATTTCCGATAGTTTGGATGATAATTGCTGTTTTGCGGGTAATTTCTTCTGTATTGGTTTGGCAGCAAATGAATCACCAGTTTTTAGTATTACCTTTAATTTTGTTTGTGGTACATTTGGCTTTAGGGGATACTTGGAATACGATTTTTACTGTAGAACGGAGATTAGGTGCTGCTGTACCTGTAGTTATTTTAGGCCCTTGGTTATCTGCTGTAGTGGTAACGACAATTTATTGGCAAACTAATCCTATAGCAGGAATAACTTTATCATTTTCTTGTGTGTGGTTAACTGTCGCTGCTGTATTGGTATTTAGAATTTGGCAATTAAATGGATCTGAGCCATTGTATCCTTTAAAACTAATACCTGTGGATAAATAAATACCAAAAAGTCACCAAGACAAGAAAGCTAGGAAAAATATCACTTGAGTTTTGATTACCGCATTTAACATACATAAAAAACGGTAGAGCAGTTAACAATCTACCGTTTTTTAAACTCTTTAAGGGAGTTAGCTTCTAAACCAATTTTATCTAAATCTTTTTTCTTAATCATAATGACAACCATCGCCAAGTTCTAAATAGTGCCGAAAGTAACACCCTGTTGTTTGAGCCACTTCCGGTATGCTATAGAATAGCGATCGCTCGGTAAATGTACTTCTGCTTGCAAATCTAAAGGTAAGCGTCGGGGTTGCTGGGACTCGACAATGGCGATATCTTGACTAGCAATTTGATTTTGAATATCTAGATACACTTCCACTTTTAGTTCGCGGACACTGTTTACCATTAACCAATATTGCGCCACGCACTCATCTTCATCGACTGGTGTAATTGTATAGAAGATATTTAAACGACGATCTCCAGGCCCAAGTTTAAAGTATGCCACTAGCGGACGGAAAATGCGGTAATCGTAAGTGTTGAAAATCAGCGGTGCAGAAAGAGGATTACCGGAATTAAAATCTAGTTCCCACAAACCACATTTGAAACTAATCCCATCTGGAAGAGACTCTAATTCATAGTGCGTCAACTCAGGATGACTGGCGTGGGCAAATAATCCCGAATGCATAATTGGGAAGTGTGCCGGATCGATGAAATTTTCTAGCACCCGCAAAGGGCTAGAGTGATAGTAGTAAGGGCCACAGAAAATCTTTTGATAGACCGGATCGTACCACTCAGAAAACGGAGCTATGTCTTGTTTTGGTGTCCCTAAACAAACCCAAAGCAGATCGTAACGCTCTTGAACTTGGTAAGTTTTAACACAAGCTTGGGCGGGGGGCGATTGGTCGGGATTAGCCGGAACTAGTACACATTTTCCCTCGCTATTAAAGGCTAAACCGTGGTAAGGACAAACAAGAGTTTCTTTATTAACATATCCTAGAGAAAGACGAGCACCGCGATGAGGGCAAACGTCTTGCCAAGCTAAAACTTTGTCGCCATTATGCCAAAGCACTATATCTGAGCCTAATAAGCGCTTGTGCAGGACTGTTCCAGGTTGGAGGTCTTGCGATCGCGCTATTACATGCCAATCATTCAGCAAAATCTGGTCTTGCACCATGAGTATCAACACCCGTCAGGTCAAATACCTATATCTTAATCATCCTGGGGAAAAACTATCAAAGCACTTTTAGGATTTGTTAACAGACAAATGTCCGATCTCCACCTATGCAAAAACTGAAAGTGGTGGGAAATTCAGGTTAATGCATAAGTCCTAAAAGATATGCCAACCGAGGATTAGCTCGGAAAAACTTAGGCGATCGCAAGATATGATCGCAGATTTACAAAGAAATTTTTATTCTACTTAAGAAATAAATTGTGTATTACTTTAGGTTTATTGCTGTTAATATTGGCAGCAACAGGTGCAAGTTGGTATTATGCCATCATTGTTAATTTGGAAGAGGTTGCGATCGCCTCTGAAGTTAGCAAAGTCTATTTACCAGAGGGAAGCTTTAGTTCAATGCCTAATTTGCTCCCTATTTCCATAACATTTAAGTTGAATTTGGTTAATGTTGACATAGGTTCTATTTCATTGCCTTTTCGACTTCTTCGCAAATTTTCACCCAAGCTTGGTTACGTTCTGGCTTATTTAGAGTGTCGAGGGGTTTATTTGGAGGGTGAGCAGCTTGGTATTTTTCGATGTCGGTTTTTCTGTATGAGCTTGCACTAATTGGAATCCAGATAATGGTTAATCCCTCTTCTTCGGCTGCGTTGAGTAAAGGGGGGAGCTCATGTTTGTGGATGAAATCAGAGCCTATAAAGTCAGGGCTGACTAGCAGGATAGCAACCTTAGCCGTGGCTAATGCTTTTTCAATATCGGCTTTCCATTTTGCGCCAGGTTTGATTTTGGTGTCATCCCAAACGATGAAACTTTCTGCACGAATATAGGGTTTTAGTTGTTTTTGCAGTTCTGTTAACCATTCTGCATCTTGATGACTGTAGCTAACAAATATTTGGTTTCTGATGCTTTCTGACATAATTGGTTCCTTAATGGGGGCTGGTTCAATAATTCCTTTGTCTATTTGTTGTCTTTGTCGAGTTCTTATATCTTCATACCCATCAAGTAGTTGACGCAAATCGAGGTCTAATTTTAGTTTGCCGATAGAGACTGTGCTTTTACCCATCGCTTCGAGTCCGAGAAGTTCTTGGTAGTCAAGGGGCGAATGATTGGGATAGTTGGGGACAGGAACCCATTCGGTGATTTCGAGATTGGGAAGACTTTTGTGGATTTTTTGGAAGACATCGCGGAGAATGCCAAGAAACAAGCGGCGGGTTTCTTTACGTCCGCTAATGGTGATGAAGATTTTTTTGTCTTCGGGATCGGCTTTGATGCGAGCGATGTTGTAGATTTCGTTGTTTTCTTGATATTGCAGCATTACGCCACTGCGCCAATAGATTTGGTTATGAATTTTTTCGTGGCTGATAACGATGAAGCGGGAGATGATGCTTTCGGGGAGAACTTTGTAATGGTATTGAAATTCCAGGGTTTCGCCGTGAAGTACTGTTTCGTCTGGTTGGTCTTTAGGCAAAAGTCCCGGAATCAAGAATTGTGGTGGCGTAGATTCTAGTGCAAAGCAAAGCTCAAATTCTTTCATCAGCCCGATCAGATAACTGTGACGCTCGGTGGGGTAGCGCTTTGGATTGAGGATGCGGGTGAGATCGGCGGGGGTGAAAATGCCTTTGGTTTTAGTTTTGAGGTTTTCATCGCTCAGGAGCGCGTAAATGCCTTCTGTCACCCAGTTGGGTTTGAGGACGTTGGTATCTTTGAGGATGGGATGATCGCGGAAGTTGAGAACTAAGCCGAGTCGATGCAGCAAGTCGATTAGTTGCTCTTGGTTTTGTTCTTCGGGAATCTCTTTTTGGTGGCAGATGCCGATGTAGCGGTTGTAGCTGATGAAGTCTTCAGTCATGGATTCGAGTTGTTGTTTAACTTCAAACCATGTCAGGGGTAAAAGGTCGTAGACTTCTTTGAGGTTGGCGATTTGCTGCAAAATTGCGGTACGAAGTTCATCAATGCCGATATTGTTTTGGCAGGAGGTTTCGATAATCGCTTGGATGTTAGGATATTTTTCGCGTAATGCCTTGCGGTTGATGTCGAGGGGTTGTTCGTCTTTTTTGTTGCCAACGATAATCACGGGGGACTGTCCGCCGAAGCTTTCGATTAGTTTCAGCCAATATTCGATGCGGTTTTCTTCTTCGCTGATGCGACAATTACAAACGAGGAGATAGAGGCTGCGCTTAGTCAGAAAAAACTGATGGGTGGCATGATAAATTTCCTGTCCGCCAAAGTCCCAAACATTCAGGCGGATGTCTTTGCTATTGACCTGCACGTTCCAAGTTTCTACATTGAGTCCGTCGGTTTGGGATTGATTTTTGTCATATTTATTGCGAATTAGTCGCTCGATAAGGGATGTTTTACCGACGCTGCCTTGTCCGATGAGCAAGAGTTTGGCTTCGTTGAGTGGACGCACTTCACCGCTACGGAGTAATTGCAAGTAATTGAAAATCTTTTTAACTGAACCAACACGATCAAAAGATCCTAAAATCTCTGGTGAAATAGGAAGCGGATTTCCCCGTAAATCTAGTGTTTCCAATTCCGGCAAACTTTCGATCGCCTCTGGAATCTGGGTTATTTGGTTGTAACTGAGGT
>NZ_CAXTTT010000077.1:0-37118 GCF_964247315.1 uncultured Nostoc sp. | reverse complement strand
TGCTCCCCCACTCCCCACTCCCCTGTCATGAGCCTTTGTATCAACCCTGTTTGCCCTAAACCAAATCACCCAAATAATCATCAAAACCGCTTTTGTCAAAGTTGTGGTTCCCATCTAGAATTGCTAGGGCGTTATCGGGTGACGTGCCTGTTGAGTGACAAAACAGGTTTTAGTAAAGTTTATGAGGCATACGAGCAAGATACCCCCAAAATTCTCAAAATACTCAAAGAGGATTTATCAGGCGACGCCAAAGCAGTAGAACTATTTCAGCAAGAAGTAACGGTGTTGGGACAACTCAAGCATCCTGGAATTCCCAAAGAAGATAGTTACTTCCAGTATCAAACCCGAAATGGTTTAGTGCTACATTGCATTGCAATGGAAAAAATCGATGGCTACAATTTAGAACAATGGCTACAGCAGCAAAATAGCCCCATATCCCAAGAACAAGCCATAGACTGGTTAAGACAGTTGACAGAAATTTTGGATGTAGTTCATAGCAAACAGTACCTACATCGAGATATTAAGCCATCTAACATTATGATTAGATCCCCCCTTGAGCAGGGTTGGGGGAATTTAGTACTGATTGATTTTGGCACCGCCAATGAAATTAATAAAACCTACCAAGACCAACTAAGCAACGGCGACAAGATGACAGCACTTATGTCATCTGGCTACAGCGCCCCAGAACAAATGAATGGTCAAGCACTACCGCAGTCAGATTTCTTTGCTTTGGGACGCACTTTTGTATTTTTGCTGACAGGATATCATCCTTTGGATATGTATGATCTCCAGCAAAATTTGTTGCATTGGCAAAATCATGCTACCCATATTTCACCCTTGCTATTGAATTTAATTGATTGGCTAACAGCATCAGAAATAGAAAAACGTCCTGCCAGTACTCAAGAAATTTTGCATTCCCTAAAAGAAATCGAAACTCAATTAACAGACACGACTCCTACAAATAGTAATATCCTAGAATCTTCTAGCCTTGAACATTCACCTGTAGATATTAATAACAACTCATTATCTCCAAATAAACAGCCGGAAAAAGTGCCGATATTAGCATTTTTTGCAGTTCTATTAGTAGCATTAGGATTACTTAGTATAGTGGCTTTAGCCACGCGAAAATCAGATGTTTCTGAAACATCTTATTACAGACAGTATCCCGAAAAAAAAGGTAATATCGCTTATTTTTCTTATCAAGAAGGTAGGGATAGTCAGGGAAGGATAGCTGAGTTTAATATAGCGGTTTTATCACTAAAATATAAATGGCTTTTAGATAGTAACTTTCAAATTAAATACAATGATGAAATTATTAGTATTGACCTTTTGAAGTTGAACTTAGAACAAGAAGGTATAGAGAAGATAATGGAAGCTCCCAATGAGATTATCTCTGTCGGCACAGCTTCTTGTAAAAGTGATAAATTAGTTCAAGAACGTCTGGCTTTAGAACGTTCTAAACAAATACAACTTTTGGTTAAAAATTTATTTATTAATACACCAAGTGTCAAAAGTTATCGCTTATTGAATTTGGGTCAATTTCAACGGAGTGATTGTCAGGCGAAGGATTTAACGACATATCAGACAAGTGTAATAATTATTGGTGTTAAAAGAGAATCATCAGGTGTCATTATTGACGAGGCGCTACGGAATAGATTAGAAAAAAAGCCTTTTGCTGATTTTAAATTAGAAGATTATTCTTTGGGAGCTGCACAGCAGTTCAAGACTATACCGAGCAATTTATAAAATCTCTAGCAAAGTAAAATCAGTATATAGGCATATCTCTTATGGCTAGAGCAGCAGATATCAGCACCAAGCGATTAATCAGCCTTGCACCCGAAAATTGGGTAAAATAGCAGAAAGGCTTTGAATCTTACTTGCCAACGCTAGTAGGAAAGGGGTTGTTCTTATTCGGTCTATATTGGACTCATGTCTGTTTAGGATGAACCCGCTACCTACTTATTTATCTTTGTTGACAAATTACTAGTAGCGTCTTCCAGACTAACTAGGACGGTTATTCGCACCGTGAGTTTTTAGAATAGTTTGTCAAAATAAGAGATAACTGGAGGTTCAAAATATGAAATTTTCAATCCAATCACTTTACACCTGGTATCGCAGTGTACTTCGTAACCCCAAATACCGTTGGTGGGTAATTTTAGGAACGTTGGTGTATTTGGTCAGCCCATTTGATGTTCTCCCAGATTTTATACCCGTTGTGGGACAGATTGATGATGTTTTCCTCTTGACTTTGCTAGTTAGTGAGGTGTCTGGGCTAGTGATTGAAGGCTGGAAAACTCGTAAGGGTGAGGTGGGTACTGAAGTACCTAATACTCCAGAGGGTTCTACTTCTACTGCAAGCACTATTGATGTTGATGCTGTTTCTGTTAAGTAGTTTTAATAAAACCCCTGCTTTTGAAGTCTAAGGTGGGGGATATTTTTTTTCAACGCAAAGGGGCGCAAAGGGAAGCGCAGAGGTTCGCAGAGGATGATAGAGAGTGAGAGGAGGAGTTAGAGGTTGTTGGCTACCCGTTTAATACCTTCTTTGAGATGGAGGACGTTAAAGTTGAGGAGAAGACCTAGTTTGCAGTTTGCGAGTTTGAGGTAGGTTAGGAGTTGAACGGAGTGAATTGGGTGGAAGGATTCTACAGATTTAATCTCTACAATTACTTGGTTTTCGACAATCAAATCTAATCGATAAACACATTCCAATTGCACATCTTGATAAACTAAGGGCAATGGGATTTGCTTACCAACATTCAATCCAGCTTTCTTCAACTCATAATCCAAGCACTCCTCATAAGCCGATTCCAACAAACCAAACCCCAAAGCAGTATGCACCCTCATCGCACAACCAATAATCACCCCACTCAACTCATTCTCTCTCATCCTCTGCGCTCCTCTGCGTTTCCCTCTGCGCCCCTTTGCGTTTAAAAATCTTTCACAAACTCTGTTAAGAAACGGAAAGCCTTCAAAATATAACTAGCGCAATCTCTAGGAGAAGTATTATAAAACGATCGCCACGCACTCGCTTTATCCTCATCATACCGATCGCTACGTTGACTATGATTCTCTAACCACGCCAATCGCACTGCATGACCGATTAACACATCGAACACAATATATCCTTCAATTTGCAGCTTCGGATTATTGGCAGCGATCGCTCCTAATTCGATTAATGCTTCAATATTAACTTGGCGATATTCTGGAGCTTCGATTTTATTCAGCAAATGCTCAACTAACAGAGCAAAATTTCTTTCCCCTGCTGTCATTTCCGACAGCATTATCTCACTATCTAAACGATTGCGGCGCTCTAATTTATCGCCAATCACTAGACCTTTGCAATGTTGCATTAACAGCCAAACTTGCTTAAAAAATTCTTTTGGTACGCGCCCCGTCGCACCCTCGGCTTGGCGAAACCGCCGCCAACCACCCGACGGAACTTCTATCCCTTCGGCGATTCCTGGTAACACCACCCAAGCAATATCACTTTCTTTTTGTTTGACGTGCAGTGATTCTTGCTGGCGCAACAGGTTACTCATGCCACTATATCCAGTTAATACCTGACGCAAGCGCATTTTCACTTCAAAGGGTGAAAGTTGCATTAAGCGATCGTAAGCTTCATCTTGAGTGACGTGTAATTCCCGCGCTAGTTCGCTGGTTATCAACAGGATGAGATAGCCGACTCTCAAGGTTAGTAATCCCTTGAATAGTTCAGGTTCTGAGCGAATTAAGATACCAACATAGATTAAAATCTCTTGAGTGAGGACGCGATCGCGTATATCCTCACGACAAAAATGATTAATTTTATCGGCAATTTCATCGTGAGACATGGGTACGCTAATCAAGGACGCTTCACTGTAAGCTTTACCCACAGCAATTTGCTTACCTCGCACCAAAATACTCGTGACTGCATCTGATAGGCTGATATCAACCATTTGCCGTAACCCCGCAGCTCGACGCACTACTGTCCAAATGCCTAAATCTCCGGCTTTGGTGTAAACTTCATCTAATAAATCGGCTACGGTGACAGGATATCCTGGGCCGCCATACCCAGTATCAAATTTCATTCCTTGCAAGCGAGTTAAAGTTTGCAATAACTCAATTTGTTCGTAGATATTCTCTGATGAGCGCAAATAAGAAAGTAATAATCCCAAGTTAGTTTCATACTCCATTTGAAATTCTTGGGTATGTCCTAAGCGCCAGTTTTTATCAGGATGATAAGCTAGATAATAGCAACGTGGACTAGCATTTTTCACAGGCGATCGCGATAAGTCTGCATTTGGCAGAAAATCAATTCTTTGGATTCCTGCTGTTAGCATTAGCTGATTTAGCCGCCCTAATTTCACCCGCACACCGTTACAAATACCATCTTTGAGTTCTTGCATTAGTTCTAGTAATGCTTCCGAACCTGCTTCTAACATGGTGTGCGTTAACATTAAAGTCAGAGTAGGACGACCTAAATCGCTCCAATATTTTTGAATGTAAGCTAGTTCGCCTCTAATTTGATCCAGCAAAAAATGGTAATCAAGGGTTAAGTAAAACTGTTGAGAGTCTGAAAATGAAGGCAAAAATACAATTGTTTCACCGCTAATCCGAAAGATTCTTGATGTTGTCAAACTCCGCAGCCGCCGCACTGGTCGCCCAGTTAAACCGAGTTTATTGTTACGTCCGATTTGGGTATAAATAGCAGAAAATTCTCCAGCTTTCCTCACTTGAATCGGTTCTACTTGGGCGGGTGTTTGCGCTTCAATTCCGTGAACTTCTAGTTTCATTTGTAAATCTTCATCTTCTGCTAACAAGGCAATTTGTACCAAGGCTTCGCGCTGTTTACCCACACATAAATGTCTTCCCAAAGGGTCAATATCACCAACTGCTATTAAACCTTCACTCAACATTTGACTGAGAAGATATAAACTCTGCGCCCATACCAAAGGAATATTTTCATTAGGCAAACGTGGTTGCGTTTGGGGTGATAACTTTTCTGCCTCAATGTTTTCTGCGGGAACATAATAAAGTTCTGGCAATAAACGCAAACCATCTTGTTCTATGAGTAATAATTCTAAAAGCTCTTGGTATTTTTTAACTTGTTCTTGTTCGCCACGAAATAATCCATCTAGAACTAAATAAGTGAAAAATAACGGCCATTCGCATTCAATATGCTCAAATTGCTTGAGTTCCCACGGTTCGTAGTGCAAGCGATGATGATCTTCTAAAACGGTTTGGTGTCCGTCACGCAGAAAGCGTTTGCAGCCGTATTTACCAGCGAGTTTATTGATAATATCGTTTAAGGTGCGATCGCGTAACTCTAAATCTTCTACTGCAAAGGCAGGATAACTAATAATACTTAACAGCGCCGCATCAATTTCTTTAGAACCAGATTCTCTCGGTAATAAGGATTCTAAGGTAATCCGGGCGCGGGCGATTTCATCTGGTAACACATGAATTACCGATGCTTGACTACCACGCACACCAAACAAATCCAGTCCATTGATAGCTTCTAAAGCAGCTTTTGCCATGCCTACAGAACTAGCATTTAACTCAGTACTACCACGATTAATTTTATTCCCACGTTCCCAAATGCCGTAATCTGGTGTGCGGTAAGCTCGTCCAATGTAGTAAACTAAATTTTGGACGAAATTCACTTCATCAATCGTATAAATTATTTGCAATCCTGCTGCCGTCATTTGCGCCAATATCAGCAAAAATATAGATGTGGCATCAAGTTGCAAATGTCCCCATTCATTATCACCAACAACAATGTCACCAGTCGCGGTATTATATTTGGCGTGCAGTCCATCTAGTAGCGACTGAGTATGTTTAAATGTCTCTACTTTATGAGCCTGTCGCATCATTGCAAAGAGCAACCCGCGCATAAGTTTGATGACACTGTGTTCTAGTTCATAGGTGCGTCCTTTGTCGTCGTCAATCTTGCGGTATGCAAGTCCTAAACCCCAAACTGCCAAAATGCTGTAAACATTGTCTCGCACCCAAGCATCTGTATAATCGCCGTGGGCTGTAATCGCTGTACTCGCAGGTAACAAACCAGTAATTGGATTTTGGCGAGTCAGTACAATCGTTTTAATTTGCTGGTAGTAATAGTCCAGGCGAGATAGCAATTTGGTAGATGTTTTCATAGTTTGGTTCAGAACAACTTGCAAATGACCCTCTGGCTGCGAGGTGAATTATCTAAACCAAGCCAGAATAAGTTCTGTAATGGTTGATGGGACAACAGCTAAGGGTGTGTGAGTTTATTATTATCTCCTGTTAATACGCTTCTGGGTACTGAATTTTAGCGATCGCAAACGAAAATACGGTATTTGTTCAAATTTTTAGAATTTGAAGTAGCATTTTATACTCTGAATCTCCGGCTTTTTAAGGCATAATCAATTCTTTTTGTTGATAATTCAACTTAGATAAACGAGTAGTAGTTTCAGTTAAATTACGTATGCGTTTGTAACTATTATTGTTTTATGATAGGTTTCAAGTTGGAAATAAAATATTTGATTGAGTGGCGAACCAAATAGCAAGCCCTCATCAATGATTGCCTGTGTTATAAAACATCATTTCCAATTAAATTTTTGGCGTTGCTGAATTGCGGTATGAATCCAGATGTAGAGACATTGCATTACAACGTTTTTACAATGATTTTGATATCATGCACAGTCGTTTTCATACATGAAATCAGCAACGCCAAATTTTTAACTGCCTATTTATATTCTAAAAATTATCACTAATCGCGGTGATTTAACAAGCGATGTCTACGACGGGCTACGCCTACGCACTAAACTATAATGGCGAATTATATAGATTGGAATCAGGCTTTAATTGATTATTTTATCAACGGTACACCACACGGTACAAAAATTTATTTGAGCGTTGATGAAGATGTAATAGAACGTATTGGCTATCATTTTGGGCAATCATCTACAAGTGGTACTTGGGTTGATGACTTCTGCACAGCAGTGAAAAGAAAAGTCATCTTTGAGGGACAGGTTAATTTGCAGCATTTAAAAGGGCGTGATTCGCAAGGATTACCCAAAGGAGTTGCTTTTTTATGCGCCACAATTTTAGCCGCTTCCCAAATGGCTCAAGAAGAAAATACATCAGAAACTAATTATTTTAAACGCTTACGAGAGATTTTAGCCTTGCCTGGTTTTGCTCGTCCATTGGGGATGAAATTTGGTAATGAAGCTGAAGAACCCCTTTGACGCGAGTGGAATCGTTGGCTAATGGAAGATAGATTTTTACCTTCAGCACAACGAGGTGGTGGTTCAGCTACCTATATTAATTATCCGATTTCTCAATCCTTACTGCGTCGTACTGATAAAGATAAATTGCGAAAACTATTCCAAGAGAAGCAATGGCAAGCGGAATGGGATGCCCAAACTTTGTTTGCTCATGTTCGACGAGAAGCAGGGGGATTTAACATCCATTTAAAAGAATTACTGAGGGAAAATAAGCAACGCCATGAGGCAATTGTAGAAGCGTTGCATCAAGTTTATGAACAGTGGAAAGCTCAAGGATGTCCTACGGCAGACAAGAATAATTATTGCTCTTGGAGTCGTCATCTTTTCTGTGGTTTATATCGCGTTGAAGATCCATTTTTAGGACAGCTGGATTATTCTCTTTACCCCAAGCAGCAGCGAGGACGCAGGCTAGAATCAGTAGAAGTTAAACAGGTAGATAATACTCACTCATTAAGAGAAGAACGCCCTGGATGGTATTTTCCTTTAAAGTGTTTAGTCAGTCAGAAGGACTTAGATAACGGTGCTAAATACCAAATTATTTCACCAGATGATCTAGATTACCTAATTTTACCTGCTCGTGACTTTTGGATACTAATTCCCGATCCGGAAAATCCTGATTCTGGAGCTTATGCATCTTGGGAAGCCCCATCATTAGGTACTCAGTTTATTCTCCTGTGCAAACAAGAATTACTCAGTGATATTCAACGCTTGCAAGATGAGCATTTACTAGAGTGGAGTTGTACACCTCAGCCGATATTTAATAATTCTGGATGGGTAGAACTTCAGGAGTGCATGGTTGTTTCTCAAGCTTGGGATGGAGTCTTCATCAAAAATCAAACTCTTAAGTATGCTTTGCAACCAAGTGTCAAATTATCAATTAGTTTGTCTGGCGGCTTGCGCGTACCCAAAATTGGCGCTTGGCTTGTAAATCATGGGCCAAAAATTACTATTTTTGGCTTCTATTCAACCGCAGAATTAAAAGTAACTCGATTATCAGATAATCAGACAATTCTGGAGAGATCACAAAGTACAAATACTTCTATAACGCTTGATTTTGCTCATCCTGGGGATTATCTAATTGAAGCGACTTTTGCAGGTGAATCGAGTCAACGTTTAGTCAAGATTGTAGATTGGAATTATCTAGACATAGAAAAATGTGTGCATCGAGAAGTGATGCCAATTAATTCTGTATATCATATTTTTGGCAGTGTAATTCAGCAAAGTTGTTAAATTATTTAGAGTCATCAGGGTGTATCATGCCACAAGTTCAAAGATGGTATACAGGATTTTCTTATCGTGGAAATCCACAAGACCTCATCAAGCAAATTTCAGAACAAGTACAACGTCAAAATCTTAGTAAAATCATACCGCTTTTGCGAGTAGAAAAGGGAGCTAAACCTCGGAAAGAGTTTTGTTTCTTTCTCGCTATTGAAAGTTGCCAAATAGGTGAATTACCTACAGAATTACAAGCAAGTCTGCTGAAGTTATCGTTTTTTCAGCGTCCAATCACAGGGAATCGTGGCTTCACTTATGAAGAGATAAAACCTATGGTTGGTGTAGCTCATGATGTTTTTGAATATACCAACTCTATTCCTTACCCTCTGAGAGAAAATATTAGTGCTGATAACCCGTTAGAACTGACACAATTACACTCTATTAATCATTCTGATGCTGATTGGGTGAAACCTTCCCAAAATAGCGATCGCTTACTATACTGGTTATCAACTCTCGGCAATGGTAGCTGGGAATCCTTTCAAAAAAGCTGCAATGCACTCCAACTTCAGGAACCTAAACGCATCTTACGACGGTTACGCTTACTAGGACATCTTGAATCTTCACTAGACGGTTCCAAATGGTCGGCGGCTCCTTCAAGCATTGTTAAAATTAACTCGCACACTTCCGATTTTATACTGTGTGGTCAACGCAGTATCAGCTTACTCAAACAATTAGAAGAGTATGGTATTGTAGCATCTATTACTCACCAGCCGAGAGGGGAAGCACCACCTTGCATTCAATTGGCGGTGAATAACCCTGATGCGATCGCAAATAATTTTCCCATCATCAATGCGGGTGAAGCATCCACACGACTTGCTCAGATTCTACCTGATATCTCCACTTGGCAGCAAAGTCTGAGGAATATGCCGTCAATTGTGCCGAGTCGGTGGGAATGGAAGCACTTTGATGGTGATGATTTTGAAATCTGCGGTATTCCTCACGAAACAGGGATGTATCAGATGTGTGATGAAAACCGAAACCTTCGCTACACCCTTTTCTACAACCAAAATACTAACACTTGGCATCAAGGTGATTGGTATGGTTTGCGCTTTTTAGCTTTGTATCATCATGGTGCATCTTGCCAAGCTCATTACAATTTTGCTACAAAGTGTTTGGCAATACCAGTAAAGCAACGCTGGCCGGAACTATATGAACGTGCTTTGGTGTTGTCATCTGGACAACTACCAACATATCAGGGCAACTGGCTACTGTATCAAAACGTGAGTGGGGAAGTTGCCGATCAATTGAGTCAAAAGCTAAATGTTAAATATGAAGAGGCTTTAATCTGTGCATGACGTAGTTGGAGCGTATCAACGACTTAATCATATCTATCAGCTGTATATTAAAAGTGCCTTTCCACTACGTTATCGTTCTTTAGCCGCCGAACGCGATCGCCTTTTACAACAACCAGGTATTTTAAGCCAACCGCCTTTAATAGAACCAGTTCCCATTTATCCCTCATCTGGGAGAGACTTACAAACTGCTGCCAAACAACTGCCTGAAAAATACCATGATTTGGCACAACTGGGAAAAATGCTGTTTGAAGAGGGAATCGAACTTTATCAACACCAATGGGAAAGTTTAAAAGAAGTTTTAATCAACCAAAAAGATTTAGTTGTTACCACTGGTACAGGTTCCGGGAAAACTGAGTGCTTTTTATTGCCACTACTCGCCCATTTAGCATGGGAATCTAGCACTTGGGAGGCAAGTCCGCCTCCACCTAGTAATCATTGCTGGTGGGATGTTCAGGGCAATCGCGTTTCTCAGTGTAAACATGTTACTCGCCCTAAAGCTATGCGAGGTTTGATACTCTATCCCCTCAACGCCTTGGTAGAAGACCAATTGCGACGACTTAGAAAAACCTTGGAAGCGCCAGAAATCCACGATTGGCTGGATAAAGAACGCGGCACAAACCGGATCACCTTTGGGCGTTACACTGGACAAACCCCGATTCCGGGTGAACCAACAACTGATAAAATCAAACGACTGCGAAACGAATTAGATGAGTGTGCCAAGCAGCAACAAAATTTACTTCAGTGTCCAAATTGAGTAATGGGCGATCGCCCCAACCTGTACGCGGACATTTATTTTTCCACAATTTGCAAAGCCTATGGGCTTGCTGTAATCCTAGTTGCACCCAAGTCGATCGAGTTCAGCGACAAAGCGATCAACCAACCACTGGTGCTATCCATGCTAACCATCGCCTCAGCTGCGGTTGTGGTTCCCGCGTTCTCGATTTAATTGTCTGCGAAGTCTGTGGCGATGTCTTTTTGGGAGGATACAAAAGTACTCGCAAGCTAATTAACCAGACAGTAGATATCCTGACGCCAGATCAGCCGAACTTAGAAGGTATACCCGATTTGGTCGTCATGAATCAACGTTACGGCAACTATCGGGTATTTTGGCCTTTACCGGGAGAAACACCAGCCTGGACTACACAACCTCAAGTTTTAGAATGGACTGTTGATCGGATAAACCGCCAGTGGGTGAAAGCAAAGTTAGACAAACAAACAGGCGTACTTATCCAGAATGCCACATCGCCGAAAACTGATGAGATTCCAGGGTGGCTGTATCAGATAAAGGGAGATGATTTAGATCAACCAGCACTACCAACAAAGTGTCCCCGATGTGATGCTGACTACGGTAGACGAGACAAATTCCCGACTCCTTTACGTATCCACCGCACTGGCTTTCAAAAGGCTTGTCAAGTTATTGCTAGTGGACTGTTACGAGAAATGCCAGCACCGTCTCAAAAGGGGTTGGGTAGTTCTCGCAAGTTAGTAATATTTTCTGATAGTCGCCAAGATGCAGCTAAACTGGCTGCGGGAATGGAACTTGACCATTACCGCGATATGGTGCGCCTATTACTGATCCAGTCTTTTTATCAATATTGGGATGACCTGATCGCCTTTTTGCGGATTACTGGTGCTAATAACCCAGCCAGTCTAGTAAAATTGCAGACTTTAAACGCTAATCTTTATAATGCTGTTGCCCAAGCAGCAGATGATATGACTCGGCGCGATCGCTTTGCTAATGCTAATCCTACCTTAGCTACAGAGGCGCTTTTCTGGGTGATAGGTTTACCCGCCAATAATCAACAGGCGAGTAGTGCGTGGCTTGGTTTACTCGAACGCTACCCTGAACGCATTCCATTATTAGAATTACGGCAAAAAGTTAGAGATGCTTTATTAGAGTGTGGTATTTGTCCTGGCGGTTCGAGTTTCCGCGCCTTGAATTACTGGGTTGGACAAAATCAAGGTCAGCAACGGTATTCTTGGTTTGAATGCTACAACTGGTCTGATAATTCGGTGACGAGAATTTTTCCAGCTACACAAACTCAGGCTGACCATGCCACTCGACTGGAAGATATGCTTACTGATGAACTGATGAATCCATTGTTCGATCACATGGTACGCACAATGGAGGGTTTCGGGCAAGGGTGGGTCAGCTATCAACCGCTACAAAATACATCATCTAAAATAATTCAAGCAACTGATGCAGTTATCAGACAATTAGGCATCCGTCGCCGACACCAGTATTCTAAGTTTTTTTACCCTGGAACAGATAGCAACTTACCTGGCTTTGCCCAAAAGTATATTGAGTCTACAGGTTTAAAACCTCAAGATATCCAACAGCAATTACTCCAGTCACAAGCTGGAATTGCTGCTAGTGGGAGTTTGTCACTAGATCCAAATAAACTTTATTTAATGCTACCGTCGGATAAAAATCATGGATATCGATGCGATCGCTGCAATGCATTCTATCTCCATCTTGCTGCTGGCTTATGTCCTGAATGTAATAGCCGTAATCATACCAACAAAAATCCTCAACAACTCAGCGCCGGAACACCCACGGGAGACTTCGATTATTATACTTATCTCTCTTCAGAAAAATCAGGTCAGCCCTTCCGCATGAACGCCGCCGAGTTAACCGGACAAACCGACCGAGATCAACGGACTAAGCGCCAACGCTGGTTTCAAGACATTTTTATCAATGATGAAATTGCCCGCGTCCAAGGCATCGACCTTTTAAGCGTCACAACTACAATGGAGGCGGGGGTTGATATCGGTGCGCTGTTGGCAGTGATGATGGCAAATATGCCACCCCGTCGCTTCAACTATCAACAGCGAGTTGGTCGCGCCGGTAGACGTTCTGCTGGAGTTGCCTTAGCTGTTACCTTCTGTCGCGGTAGAAGCCACGATGATTTTTACTTCCAACGCCCGGAAAGTATCACAGGCGATCCGCCACCGCCGCCCTATGTTGATATGACAAGCGTTCCCATTTTTGAACGGGTTCTGATCAAAGAAGTTTTACGCCAAGCCTTTAGCAATTTAAATATTACTGCTGTTAATGGAGGTGACAATGTACACGGTGAATTTGGTAATGTAATTGATTGGAATAATTACAAACCAGATATCCAAGATTGGTTACACGACCCCAAGAATGAGCCAGCCATAATCACTATATTAGATAGCTTGCGAGTGCAGACAGCTTTACCCAACGCCAGCAATGCCCAGATGTTGAATTTTCTGCGTGATGATTTAATCCCAGAGATTCAAACAGTTGTGGAAGATGATACTTACACCCAAGATAAATTGAGTGAACGTCTGGCAAATGCTGGGTTATTGCCGATGTTTGGCTTTCCGACGCGGGTGCGATCGCTTTATACCCGTTTTCCAGCACGCGCCAACCAATGGCCGCCAACAGAGGGAGTAGTTGATCGGAATCTAGATATTGCCCTGAGCCAATTTGCCCCTCGTTCCCAAACGGTGAAAGATAAAGCTGTGCATACAGCCTGTGGTGTAGTCGAGTTATATCCCCAAGGTAAGAATATAGAATCTAAACCAGGACTTGTACCAGCCCTCACCCAAGAGAATAAATCTTTAGGACTTTGTGGTAACTGTCAAGCGGTTATCTACCCATACAAATTGTTAAAAAAACCACATCCAGGAGGTCAGGAACCGCCAAAAGATACCTGTCCAGTCTGCGGGGTAGATGCTTTGCGTTGTCTAGATGCTAGAGAACCCAAGGGATTTTTTACCAACTTACAACCAGAAGACTTTGATGGACAATTTGAGTGGCAACCAAACGCAACCAGACCATCTTTAAGTGTGAATGCTGAGGTAGGCAATATCCAGCATACCCTTAACGCTTCTGTGTCTGCATTCAATGACCACATCATTTCTGTGAATGACAACGGCGGCAATGGCGGATTTGACTTTCAAAATGCCTTAATTTATGGTAAGCCCAAACCCGGAGCTTATGCCGTTTCTTTGGATAAGAATAGCTCAGTAACTACATCTGGTACTGCCTATCGGGTGGCGTTGTTATCTCGGCGGAAGACAGATATTTTGTTGGTAAATATTGAGGAATGGCCTACTGGTGTTTTTGCAGATCCAACCACAGTTATTGGACGTGCGGCTTGGTATTCCTTTGCATTTTGGTTGCGGATAGCAGCTGCCACCCAATTAGATGTAGATGCAATGGAGTTGCAAGCTGGGTTCCGATCGCTAGAGCAAAATGGAACTGCGATCGGGCAGGCTTTTTTGTGCGATCATCTAGAAAATGGGGCAGGATATTGCCGGTTTCTGGAAAAGCCAAAAGAATTTAAAAAATTGATGGATTTGGCGAATCCGAATATGCTTAGTAGCATTGCCAGCAAGTGGATAAATCAGCCACATGGAAATACCTGTGATACATCATGCAACTTATGTTTGCGAGATTACCATAACCTTGCTTATCACGGGTTATTAGACTGGCGGCTGGCTTTAGATATGGCGCAATTAGTATTATCAGCCTCATCTACAATTGATCTCAATTCCCCCAACGGCAGTATTCCAAATCCTTGGAGTGAACTATATCAAGGGATGAATGCACCAATTACCGCTACCCTTCAACGCCTTGGTTATGGCTTACCCACTCAGTTCGGAACTCTTACAGGTTACGTACACCAAAATCAGAAGCGTCAGACAATATTGATTTTACGCCATCCTCTATGGCAAGACAATCATCCTGAGTGGATTGCATCAGAAGCGATCGCTAAAGCTCAAACACCTTACTGCGACTATGAAGTGAAACCTGCCAACCCATTTCTAATTCTCCGTCGTCCAGGTGACTACGCATGAAGTTGCTTAATACCCAATACTATTTGTATAGATGTAGTACTACTCCAGGTTAGCTAGCAATGATTCGGGAATTAAAACTAATTAGCCGGACATAATATCAGTGGCGGCATAATGTCAAAAAATCAAGAGTGCCTAACTCCGAAGGATGAGCTTATGCTAGTCTAAACTAAATCACTACTCCGAGATTATGCTGATGCTGGTATAAACTAAATCATTTTTTACAAAAATCTTTATTAAATAAATATAATTTTAATGTAGATGTGTTTTAAAATTGGATGTATTTGTGTTAAACATTCAGCAAATAATTGCAGTAAACAAAGGGAGGCTATCCTCAACCCAATCAAGTTTGATAAAAAATCGGGTTTATACACTGTACAAATAAATCATTTTGTGCATTCACATAAATACCTTGGTTCAGCCTTTTACAAACCATATTTTGTTAATTGTGTAGGCTAGGAAAAATCTAGCTATAAGCCTTGAAAAGCATAGTTGCTATTTTGGCTTCTTTGTTAATGCGTAAGTTATAAAAAAATAATTGGTTTGTTTACATAATAAATATCCTAGTTTGCTTTATGACACTCTAAGATGTTTTCTAAATAATAGTTTCAATAAAAATTATTATTTTACTTACTAATATAAATAGTTGATGAAGCCCTGATTTAGAATAATACTGACTTTATAAAACTAAAATTTGATATTGTTGCTGTTATGAATAAATCAGGTAATTACCATTTTATGCAACATAGTAGTAGATAGAACAAAAGGCATAAATGTATAATAAACTTAAAAAATTTTTACCCAATAAATATCTCTTTCATTTTTGGGAAAGAGAAACATTAATCTTAAAAGGAGTAACACAATGAAAACAGTTGGGATGTATCGTCGAGCTTATCCGAGAGTATCAGAAACCTTTATTGGAGAGCAAGCGCATAATTTACAAACATACAAACCATTATTTCTTACTTGTAAACTATTAAAAGAAATTCCTTTTGACAGTATTGCTATTAGTAACAACGACCAATGGAAAATTAAACAATTATTTCATATAATTACTGCTTCACCAAATATGTTTGGAAAAGAGGCCGAACTAAAAAATCTAAAATTAATTCACGGACATTTTGGCCCAGATGGTATTTACGCAATGCGATTGGCAGAAAAATTAAATATTCCTTTCATCGTTACATTTTACGGTTTTGATATTACAGTTTCACGTTCATCTATGTGGCTGTCAGGTAATCCGGCATTTTATCAATTTCTTTTGCATGAAGCAGAATTAAAACAAAAAGCATCTAAATTTATTGCTTTTTCTAGTTTTTTGTATAAAAAGATGATTGAATATGGTTATCCGGAAGATAAAATTATTAAATTAAATAGTGGTATAGATTTAGAAAAGTTTGCCCCAGCGAGTGAATCAAAAGATGAAAGATATATTTTATGTGTAGGCAGGCATACTGAAAAAAAAGGAATTGATACCCTATTAAAAGCCTTTTCTCAGATTGCCAGTAAGCATCCAGATGTGTCAGTTATCCAAATTGGAAATGGCACAATGACTGAAAAATTAAAAACTCTAGCAGATGAGCTTGGTATTAGTAATAGAGTAAATTTTATGGGGGCAAAACCTTATGAAGTAATTCAAAAAACTATGAAAAATGCAGAAATATTTTCTCTACCCAGTCAAACAGCAAAGAACGGTGATAGCGAAGGTTTACCGCTTTCAATATTGGAAGCCGCCGCTTCTGGTTTACCAATAGCTTCTACTTGGCATAGCGCTATCCCGGATGCTGTTTTAGATGGAGAAACTGGCTTTTTAGTTGATGAAAAAGACGATCGATCTCTGGCGGAAAAATTAGATATTCTCTTGTCTGACCGGGCTTTAGCTAAAAGTATGGGTAAAAGAGGACGAGAGTTTATTGGCGAAAATTTTGATATTCACAAGCAAACTGCCAAGCTAGAAGCTATTTATGATTTAGTAATCAGTTAACGATACTCAAGTAAGAGTATCTCAATTTAGATTACTGAACCTCAAGCATTTGTTAATACGCAGAAGTTTTCTAATCCCCAGTTTTGAGACGACTCTCCTTTTTTAGCCATCCGTATGGTTATTTATTCGCGATCGCCAGTTATCACAGATTATATAAGTAGCAAAACTTACTACGATCGCAGAATAATTCCCCAAAAATCAGGATAACAAGCTAAGAAATGTATATAAAGCTACTAAAATAAGAGAAAATCTTCAGTAACTACCGGAGAGCGCTATTCCGGGTTAGGATGATGACTAGCAATGCTTTGATCTAGATATCGATATTGAATTGTTGAAATTTTATGGACCATAGTCCACAAGATGGCAGTATCAACCTCCTCTGAGCTGTGGCGAGGAAGTCTCCCAGCACGGGGGAGACTTAGGAGATATATATTATGCTCACAGAAGATATTCGTGATTTGTTGAGTGATACTACCGATTTAAACCAGCTGAAATGGGATTTAAATCGCTTGCAACCTGTGGATGTGGGAGAATACATTACACAATTGCCTGAACAACAACGGGCGATCGCATTCCGTTTACTTAACAAAGGTCAGGCAATTGATGTATTTGAATATCTGCCCACAGAGGTACAGGAAGAACTAATTAATTCTCTGCATGATGCCCAGGTAGTGCATCTTGTAGAAGAGATGAGTCCCGACGAACGGGCAGAATTATTTGATGAACTACCTGCTGGGGTAATCAAACGGCTATTGCAAGAACTGAGTCCAGAACAAAGGCAAGCAACAGCAACGATTCTCGGCTATCCAGAAGGTACTGCTGGACGGGTAATGACAACCGAATATGTTCGATTGCGGCAAGGATTGACTGTAGGCGAAGCCTTGAGCAAAATCCGCCGTCAGGACGAAGACAAAGAGTCGATTTACTACGCATACGTCACAGATGACAACCGGACACTAGTGAGAGTAGTTTCACTGCGTCAATTGCTGTTTACTTTTCCCGATGTTTTCATTAAAGATATTTCTAGCGATCGCGTCATCAAAGTTAGAACTGAAACTCCTCAAGAAGAAGTGGCGCGAATTATGCAGCGTTACGATTTAATCGCGATCCCCGTAGTCGATCGGGAAGACCGATTGGTGGGTATTGTCACCATTGATGATGTCATGGATATTTTGGAAGAGGAAGCTACAGAAGATATCCAAAAACTGGCGGGTGTGAGTGGTGATGAAGCAGCTTTATCCTCTCCCTTACTCACCATCCGCAACCGCTTACCTTGGCTGTTGGGGATCATGGCACTATATATTGGTGCAGCCAGTGCGATCGCGCCATTTCAATCTGTAATTGCCGCAGTGCCAGTTTTAGCAGTAATCATGCCGATATTTTCTAACACAGGTGGTACTGTTGGTATTCAATCATTAACAGTAACAATTCGCGGCTTGGGAGTGGGAGAGGTAACACCCAAAGATACCTTGAAAATTCTTCGCAAGGAACTTCTAGCTGGTTTAGGTACAGCCGTAGCTTTAGCCATGACCATGATACTGCTTTCCTTAATTTGGGCGCGACCCCAAGAACGATGGGTGGCTTTAATTGCCGGAATGGTAATGGCAACTAATACAATTGTGGCTGTCACACTCGGCACTTTACTGCCAATGGGTTTGACACGCTTGAAACTTGACCCTGCCTTGGTTAGCGGGCCGTTAGTGACTACAATGCTAGATACAATTGGGTTTTTAACGTTCCTCAGCCTAATTTCTTTAGCTTTAAACGTTTTCCATTTACCAAATTAATGGACGTATGAAAGACCAAGAAAATCTGAAGTATCCTAACGTTTTGAAGCACATTCAGGCAGAGTCTGAAGCCCTAAATTTTCGTATGGCTTCAGACTCGCTGACAGGTTCTTTTCTAAGAACACTTGCTGCGAGCAAACCTGCTGGTATGTTCCTTGAACTGGGCACAGGAACTGGTATGTCTGCTGCTTGGCTTTTGAACGGTATGGATCGGGAATCCAAGCTGATCTCAGTTGACCAAGATGACAAAGTGATAGCTGTTGCCAGAAAGTATTTGGGTCAGGATCGGAGAGTGGTTTTCCATACAGAGGACGCGACGATTTTTTTAGGTAAAATAGCTGCTCAAAGGTTTGATTTTATATTCGCTGATGCATGGGTAGGAAAATATAGCTGTCTTGAGGATACACTCAATTTGCTTAAGTTGGGTGGCTTGTACGTTATTGATGATATGTTGCCTCAAGCCATCTGGTCTGAGGATCAGGCTTCAAAAGCTAGCCAGCTCATTTCAAGCTTAGAATGCAGGAGCGATTTGACGCTTTCAAAAATTAATTGGTCTACAGGGTTAGTAGTTGCAGCGAAAGTTAGAGGGCAGACAGCAGCAGGATTGCCAGGAGAGCGATTTTTTTCGGGGGAGATGGGCAACAATTAAGGTGATTTCTGTAATACCTTGTCCAATTGACAAGCCGCTATACAAATCCTTGATGCTAGAAAGAACAAGTAGCTAATTTGATAGAAGACAGGTGATATCATTTCCTCTGCATCTGTAAATTAAAAAGCTGTAGAGATGCGATCTCTCGTATCTCTATACAAGAAACTAATTGCTATTTATGCCTACTACCACCTGGAATCGTCATCACATTCTTTCACTGGCTGACTTTACTACCGCTGAATACGATACAGTTTTGCAAACTGCGGCCAGTTTTCAAGAGGTGTTATCACGGCGGACAAAGAAAGTACCAACTTTGCAGGGACAAGTGGTGGCGAATTTATTTTTTGAATCATCTACCCGGACTCGCAGCAGTTTTGAACTCGCAGCCAAACGCTTAAGTGCGGATACGCTGAATTTCGCCGCCGCTACATCTTCTATGACTAAGGGAGAAACAATTCTCGACACCGCGAAAACCTATTTGGCTATGGGAACTGATATTATGGTAGTCCGCCATCGAGAGGCAGGAGTACCAAATGCGATCGCATCTGAAATGGATCGTCTAGGTGTACGAGTTAGCGTCCTCAATGCTGGCGATGGTCAACACGAGCATCCTTCCCAAGCACTGCTAGATTTATTTACCATAACTACTCTAATTGACCCAGATCGTCCCCGACTAGAACTTTTAAAAGGGAAAAAGATTGCCATTGTTGGGGATATTCTCCATTCTCGCGTGGCGCGATCAAATATTTGGAGTTTAATTGCCAGTGGTGCCGAAGTGCATCTAGCAGCACCACCAACCCTTTTACCTAAATTCTTTGCTGAGTTTATCTCGGAGGAAGTAGAAGATAGGAATCAGGAGTCAGAAGTCAGGAGTTATTTTCCCAATCCCCAACTTTTTTTACATTGGCAGCTAGAACCAGCTTTGCAGAATGCCGATTTTGTCATGACTTTGCGCCTGCAAAAAGAACGGATGACGGCTTATTTATTGCCTAGTTTGCGAGAATATCATCAACAGTTTGGCATTACACGCACAAAACTGCAACTTTGTAAACCTAATGTCAAAGTTTTGCATCCAGGCCCAGTCAACCGTGGTGTTGAAATTAGTTCTGAATTGATGGATGACCCAGAATTTAGTCTCATTCAATCACAAGTTACCAGCGGTATTGCTGTTCGGATGGCACTCTTGTACCTATTAGGTAGCGGCAAGGCTTAATATAATTTCAGTTGGAAATTTCCTCCCATCGGACTATGTTACGGAAAAATATCTAATCTCATAGAATTTATTACTCTTCCGATCGCATGAGGACAGAATTCTGTAATCTTGGCACACTGGTATCGTAGAAGTTCAGAATTTCATGACTTCTAGAAGTGTCCGAGGTAAATTATGAAACGAATTTTTTTGACGGCAGCAGCCTTACTCAGCACGCTATCCTTAGCTGCTCCCATTCCCGTCAAAGCAGAAAATTCCGCCCCTGTCCGCCGCTTGTTAGAAACTAGAGAATGTTCCGGATGCAATCTAGCAGGAGCTAACCTCAAAGGTGCTCATCTAATCGGTGTTGACTTGAGAAATGCAAATTTAAAAGGAGCTAATCTCCAAGGTGCTAACTTAGAAGGTGCAGATTTAACTGGAGCTAATTTAAAGTCTGCTAATCTCACACAAGCATTTGTTAGCGATACGATGTTAAATAATGCCAATCTTACCAACGTGAATTTGAGTAATTCCCGTTTATATAATAGTGACGTAGATGGCGCTGTTTTAGCTGGTGTTGATTTAAGCGGTGCTGATGTATTTAATACTGCCATTAGCATTGGCGGTGAATACTAATGGTGAGTCATGATTTCCAAGTAATGAGTTAAGAGTTAAACTCTTAACTCTGCACTGACTAAGTTTTATTCGCCGGTAATCGATAGTTCATTAACCCAGATTTTTGGGCAAACTCCCCCTGGTGTTAACTCTGGTTCTTTTTCTACATAAATAATTGACTTCAAGAGTTCCAAGAAATCGCCAGCTACAGTTGCTGATTCAATACTCGTCCTGACACCCTTATTAACTAGCCAACCATCAAACGGTAAAGAAAAGGAACCTTGCAAGGATTTAACTCCAGCATGGAGAGCTTGTAAATCATCGATAAAAATCACATTTTCAGCAGTTTCTAAGCTAAACTCCTGCTCAGGAGTTGCTGTTGAAAATACGTGATAAAAATTGGGACTAACGCTGACTTTTGCGCCAATACTAGCATTACCAGTTGGTTGGGCATTTAACCTTTTAGCAGTACCTGCACTGTGGAGAAAGCTTGTTAAAACGCCATTTTCAATTAGCGAGATTTGACGAGTGGGGGTTCCTTCACCATCGAAAGTTTCTGCACCAACGTTAGCTGGGTGCAATGCATCATCAAAAACTGAAATCAGAGGAGAAGCTATTTGCTTACCTAAATCATCAGCAGTAGATAAACTTTGATTATCTAAAATACTTTGGGCATTGAACAAGTTAGAAAAAGCGCCCAACAGACTTAAGAAAGCTTCCGCTGAGAAAACAACTCGATATTTACCAGTTTTTATTTTTTCATAATTCAAGTGACTGATAGTTTTATCAGCAGTTTCTTTGATGCAACCATTAATATCTAGATTATCTAAATTTTGGTTGATTCTAAAAGCGCCTGCACTGCGCGGTTTTTTGCCATCTTCCTCAGTTTTGCTGTAAAGATAAACTGATGCCAAAGAGTGAGATTCAGTTCTCACTGCGCCGTCGCTATTGAGATAAAATCTGTCAATATCTCTTTGTGACAAACCATTATAAGGTACGCCTTTAATTGCTGGATGAGCTGCTAGTAATTCTTTTTCAGCTACCAACAATTTTTCTATAAGTTCAGCAACAGGTGCTTGGGGCGTTTTATCCTGAGGTTTACTTGGGATAGGAGCAGTAGCCTCTGGACTAAAATCAGGAACATTTTCTTTAACACCAAAGAAACTGGCTTCGTAGGCAGTTTTCAAAGCTAATTCCAGTCCTTTGGGGTCTACATCTGTGGTGCTGGTGACACCCATTGTATTATCTTCATTCCAGACACGAACAGTAACACCAGAGCGGTTTGAAGCTTTGACCTGTTTTGGCTCACCTTGGTCTACTTGCACGCTAGTGTCATCAACTGTTGAACCATAAATGTCGAATTTCTTGATGCCAAGCTTATCAGCATTGTCCTTGGCAGAATTTGCAATTTCATTGATATTCGGCATAGTCAATTTTGGATTTTGGATTTTCTCGCTCCCTGCTTCAGACTGGGAGTGTAATAATGGAGGGCTTAATACCTCCTAGATAAAATAAGTGGCAAAGCCACGAAGAAGGCGTTTCCAGGTAGAACCTGGAAGTTGACGAGTGAATGAGGTTATCTTCCACCGACGGTAATAGAATCAACCTTGATATGAGGTTGTCCGACTGTGGTGTAAATACTGCCACTGACTGAGCCACAAAAACCTGGTGCAATCTCCAAATCTTGAGAACACATGGAAATCTTATTCATAATTTCCTTGGCTTCACCGATGAGAATTGCTCCCTTTAGCGGTTTGGTGATTTTGCCATTTTCAATCAAATAGGCTTCATCAACACTAAAGTTAAATTGACCTGTAGCACCAACGCTACCACCACCCATCTTTTTACAGTAAATACCTTTATCAACAGAGGCAAATAATTCATCATTGCTATATTCGCCAGAATCAATATAAGTATTGCGCATCCGGCTAGCAGCGGCATAGGTATAGTTTTGGCGGCGTCCACTTCCAGTTCTGGGGTGTCCGGTGCGTGCAGAACCTGTTCTATCTGCTAAGAAGTTTTTCAGAACGCCTTTTTCAATTAAGAGGGTTCTTTGAGCAGGCATACCTTCGTCATCCATGTCAATTGTTCCGAAGGCATTTTCAGAGCGCCCTTCATCCCAAGCTGTCAAACTTTCGTGGGCAATTTTTTCACCTTTTTTGTCAGCAAAGGGAGTGGTATTGCGTTCAATTTGAGTGGTTTCGAGTAAGTGTCCGCAGGCTTCATGGAAGATTACGCCGCCAAAGTGATTGGCCATAATGATGGGATAAGTACCCGATTCCACGTAATCTGCGTAGAGCATTTTTCCAGCCGATTCTGCTATTTTCTCGGCGGCTTGTTGAGAATCCCAAGTTCTTAAGAAGTTGGCATCGCTAGTATTACCCGCGCGATCGCCAATTGAGGTACGATTAGCACCATCAGCACATAACAGGTTAAATCCTACTGACTGGGTAAGACGAATATCACGCGCAAAAGTCCCGTCACTAGCAGCGATTAAAACTTCTTGCCAATCCCGGAAATAGCTAGCACGGCGCGATTGGACGTGGCTAGCTTTTTGCTTCAGGTGGGCAGTACCATCTAGAAGGATTTCTCCCATTTCTCGGATGGAGCTACACATCGGTAGCCATGTATCTTTACCTCTTTTGGTGGCGTAATCTCTGAGTAATTCTAGGTTTATTTCTGGGATGAAAGCCTTAGCAGTGGGTAGTTGTAATCCCAAGATAGAAAGACCTTTTTCTAAAGCTGCTTTCAAACCAGAAAACGAAAGGTCATTAGTGCTAACGTAGCAGTCAGCTTTGCCGCGAAATACCCTGACTCCCGCCCCTGTAGACAGACTGGGTGAAATACTCGTAATAGCGTCATCTTCTGCAAGAGAACTAATATAGTTGCGACGCTCTAAAAATAATTCAATGAAATCAGCACCAGCGGCGCGTCCTAGTCCCAGAAGGGTAGCCAGGGGGGCTTCCCAGGTTTCATCGAAACGCTCTGGTGTGGAGGAATATTGGAGAGTGGGAAGTTGATTCGAGAGAAGTAGCGTACTTGTAAGCATGGGTAGCCTCGTCTGCTGGCGTAGTTCAGAGATTTGACTGAAAAATCCTGGTTTGTTCAGTCTAACAAATGAGCAAAAGCCACAGTTGCTAGAAAAGCGTGTGGATTTCCCTCCCCTTTAACAACGCCTTGGCAAATCCGCGCACAGACTAGAAATTTGGAGCTATTTGACGAACAATTCAGAAGTCAGAATACAAAAGCGGAGCAAGGAAAGCTCCGCTGATAATATAAGTATAAAATAAAATACACTTATACTTATGTATTGATCTGACACTCTTCTCAACCAAAGAATCCAGACTTTTCTTCTCAGGTTTATTTACGATTTCCTATTTTCAATGGAATTCTAACTGTTTCTTGCTCTTTAAAAGTCTGACCTGAATTGGAAGTTGGCTCTGTTGATGCTAGATTCTTAAACAAGAGCTTTAGTGTTCGAGTAATAGTTTTAAGAATTTTCATTTTGCTAGCAGTTGGCTTTTGATCGTATCTCAAAACCATTGGAATTTCTACGATTTTTGGTCTGAGGGCTTTGGCTTTCAGCAGTAAATCTATCATGCAAGCAAATCCACTTTCAGTGAATAGATTGTCCCCATAATATATATCCAGTTTACTGAGGAAAGTACGATTATACAGTCTGTAACCACAAGTGTAGTCTTTTACGCCTGGTACACGGGCGGCAATTCTGAAAAGCCAGCTGGCTCCGTAACTCAGCAGCTCTCTAAATTTTGATAAGCCTATGACTTTTGAACCTTTTCGGTATCTAGACGCGATCGCAATATCATAGCTACCAGCTATCATAGTGTCATACATTTTTATTAACAGTTCTGGTGGTTGAGTATTGTCGCAATCCATCGCCGCTAAAAAATCATCTTCTTTAGAAATTTCTAAGAAAGTCGTAAAACCTGTTTTAATTGCTTGACCTAAACCAGCATTTTTGGGATGTTGGACTAATTTCAGTAATATACCTAGTGATTGAGATTCTTCTAAAGCAGTCTGAGCAGTTTGATCGCTACTGCCATCATCGACAAGAATCAGTTCTATCTCTATATTAAAGATTTGTTGCAATCTTTGAAACTTTTTGAACAAGGGTGGAATTGATTCTTGCTCGTTATATGCGGGTAAAAGAACAAAAAGACTCATAAAGACCTCGTGTGATTTTTAAAATAAATGTGATTACTCAAATTTCAAGAATTCAGCAATGCTGATTTTTTGAGAAATTCATCGACTTGTCGAACTACTGCGTTGTTGTTAACGCTATCATTGACCAACTGTGAGGTATTGACAACGAAAAAATCATCGTTTTCAGTACTCACTTTTGGAACAAGGCTTGAATAATTTAAAACTTGTAGTGGCTGTACTTTAATCGCTCGATTAATATGTGCTGCCACAATGTCATCTGCTTTGAGTTCGGGGAACATTGAACGTATACCTTGGAAAAATATTGGACGTAATTCGTCATCTGGTTGTTTTAACAACGGGTCAGTGGAAAGTATATATTTTGGTAGGAATGTAATGTGATACCCTCCTGTCTCTTGTAAAGAAACTAAATTACTCATACCAATAACTCCGGTAAAAGGAATATTTTTATCGGCAATATTTACTACGTAATAAGGAACTAGAGGTTTACGAGTAATCAGTACCATGCAGATTACACCCAGGTATTCTACTGTTTCACCAGTGCTTGAAACTTTCACTAGTTCCTTAGCAGCAACCTGTTGCAAGATATTAACTGGACCAGTAAAGATGACTTTATCAAAATGCTCTTTTTTACCCTGATATTCTACCCACATTCCACCCCCTGGATGAGGTGCGATATATTCAACTGCAACACCTTTGTGGATATGACCTCCAGCCGCGTAAATTAATTTTTCTATATGGTCAAAAACAGTTTTATAACCGCCAGAGACATAACCAAGTTGTTCTTTATTTAATGAAGAATCGCGCGCTGAAAATAGTCGTTTGATATAAGCCCAGATAAAAACTGCTGATATTCGCTTATAGTTTTCTCCTAATTTGGATAAAAGCAAAGGTTTCCAAAGCTTTTCGTATGTGTTTTTACCACCGAGTTTCAATAGCCAATCTTCAACTAAAATCTTCTCTAAGCGCCGCCAGTTATTAAGGCGTGAACCATATAAGAGAGTAAAAGCTAATCTGATTTTACCGATAAGTCCAAATAAAGGAAAACGCAGGAACTCTATAGTGTTACTAATAGAATAAAACTTTTTATTATCATAAAAGCCTGTTAAACTTCGATGCCAACGCAGTTTATCTCCAAGACCAATATCTCTGATAAAATTTATTAAGTGAGTATCAGAAGGTAAGATAACGTGATAAAAGCGATCCCAGGTAAATAATCCGTAATCATGATAGGTAGTAAGTCCACCAAGCTGCTTGTTACTATCAAAGACAGTGACTTTATGTCCTTGATGTGAAAGACGTTGAGCTAATACTAGCCCAGTTATGCCTCCGCCAACGATACCTATATTCATAAATTAAATTTAGATTTTGTGAAAATGTTTTAGAGGATGATGTTCAGAAGCTGTTAATACTAAATAATCTGATTATTTGCCTATCAAGCTATTAATGTACGACTAGAATTACGCCAGTTATAATAACGGAAATGCCTAACCATTGGCTAAACATAACTTCTTCTTTTAAAAGATAATGAGAAGCAATTGGTACAAATGCATACATTAATCCTAAAACTGGAAAGGCTTGACTTAAAGGAATTGTCCGCAATACATAAAGCCACAATATAGTCATAAATGTATAGCAGATAAACCAAATCAAAAAATAACGAGATAATAAGAGATTTTTGAGAGATCCGCTTTCTCCTTTATTAGAGTTAGAAATATAAAGTCCATACTTGAGTGAAAGTTGAGCTGTTGTTCCAAACAAAACAACAAGCATTAAATTTAGCCAAGTAAAAATACTCATTTTAAATTTTTTAAGTAATTAATTATCTAAATTTAAACTTTTTTATGGGATTAACTACTAAAAGAACACCCAAGAAGATAGTGATTACTCCTACTATTCGAGTTAATGTAATCACTTCATTAAAAAAGTAGTATGAACCGAAAAGTATCCCGACATAATTTAAGCTAGTCAGGGGATAAGCAATACTCAATTTTACAGATCGCAGAGCCAATATCCAATTTACTATTCCTAAACAGTAGACAGTAATAGCTAATGATAATTTCTGAAAAAACTCCCAATTCAATACTCCCTCATGTGTATGAATCATGGCATTTTTCATCAGTAATTGTCCACAGATACTAAACAAAATACTCACAAACAAAATAATATAAGGGATTATTTTAAAGTTTGAACTTTTTTGCGACATAGATTTCATCGTACTTTGCCTTAATCAAGATAGTAGGTATGAACTGGGCAGTAAAAAACCAGTTGTTTTGAAGGTTTCATATCTCGGCAAAACCTTCTCTACAATATTGACTTCCACTTCAGTAAATAGATAACAAAATTAGGAAGACTATGTTGAAGTGACTGATATCAAAACGATCGTTGAAGCTCATGCCCTAGAGTTAAAAACTAAATACTATGTCATATTCCAGGATGATTGCTCTATCATGGAAGCGTTCAATATGATTCGCAGTAAAGCACGCTTAATTGTTTTACTGGATTATACTCCCAAGCAAAACAGTTTATTGCTTGGCAATTGGGACAATCAATTTAGAGTTTGCTCAACTGTGAATTACAGATATTTTCTGTGCTACCCAGGTTTGCTCCAAGACTATTTTGAGCGCGATCGCGATAATCTAGTAGTAGATGCAGACATAAAAAGGTTGAGAATTTTGTCACAAATTCTCTCACATACATAAAGTTTGCAGTGTGCGTAGATGTAGCCCGTCGTAAACATCGCTGATGCTGAACTCTGATTCCACCCACATATTCAACAGATGCACCTAAATCAAAATGGATTGCTAGAATTTTTGATTAACCCATTCATTAACTTTCATCAGTTGTATCCTGTTGTAGAAATTTTTTGAAGATACTATCGATCTTCTCAAACTATAAAACCTAGCTGGATTGATAAATATTCTCTATTTGATCCAGGAAAGTTGATTAATGTATTAACATATCATCAAATTTCTCCCGGCTCACAGACTTATTTGTAATCTCGACTGGAAATTAAGCCGATTTATAAAAGTAATGGTTTTTACTCAAGTTGAGTATGTATGCGTGCTCTTTTTGGGCATGGGAACACAATAAGTAATACAAGTCTGACTGGCTGCGTAAATTATACAGAGATAAATCAATCTACAGTAATACGCTTTACAGGTTTATGGGGAATTTTACTGAATGTCCAAATAGAGCCTTTTTAACAAAACAACCAATGCAAACTAGCGTTGGCTAATCAACTTTAAGTTGAAGTTGCTTGCATTAAATTTGAGATATTTCTACACCATTTAGTATTAGGGTTGCTTGATTTCTCGTTCGTAATTTTAAATAGACTTTGTTCTCCAAATTTATTGTTACATGTAATTACTTACTAGAATACCACGAGAAAGGTATGTTGCAAATTTATCGTTATACTTTATCAAAAATTTATCTACTGGCAAATACGCTTAAACAAAAACTTCATAAAACAAAAATCTTCCTCTATCATAAATTTTTGTCCGGGAAATTTGTACATTTATGAAGCAATTTCTGGGTATTTATTAAACTTGTATAAGTAAAGAGTTAATATTAGACTCGATAAATACAAAGCTAAGATTTTACCCAAAGAAAATTGAAACTTGAACAACACTACTTGTGCTGATAATATCACACAACGTTACACTAAATTACAGCCTGAATTTTTAGATAACAATCGAAAGTTTGAATTGTTTTTTGTCTGTTCACAAAAGTCTTCATCTAAATTCACATATCTCAGACAGAGTTAGTAGTCCGCCAATTTTCCTTGACTGGATAGAGGTTTTTCTATTGTTTGGACTCATTCTCCTCACAAAAATCTATTGGTAATAACGATTCACAATCTAAACTGAATCTGCCAAGGTGCTAATATTAAACTTCAAATCAAGCTAATAGCTGCAAAGTATGCAATTTAATTAGTACTCTTTTTAACCAAGTAGGCAGTAGCTAAAACAATAGATAGTGGTATAAAAAAACAACGCTAAGTTCCCTTGGTTGGATATAGGTTTCTCTAGGTTGTTTTCCTATTATTTGGACTCATTATCCTGTAAAAGTCTGTTGGTAATGACGAAGACAATGATTAATAATCCAAACTGAATCTGCCAAGGTGCTAATACTAAAGTTAAGATCAAGCTAATCGCTGCGAATACACCTGCAAGATATGCTATCTCATCAGTACTCTTTTTAAAGAAATAGCCAGTAGCTAAAGCAGTACATAGTGGTATCAAGAAAAACAAAGGCATTTTATTAACCTCTGAACTAAAGGTTACAGTGTTTTTAAAACAAATTTTTTGGAAGTGTGGTTAATTTTACATCCAATGAGGTTTTGGCTACAATAGTCGAGCGAAATAAATATGATAGAAAATCAAGATTATGCAACGTCGTATATTACGCCAATTGGAATAATTATTGCGACACATGAAGCGCTTAAAAGCTTGACAACTCTTTTTTTGTGGTCGATGGTGTGCGCGGCAAGCTTTAAAAGTACGTATGATGTGGTATGCGAAGTTGCATAGTGTTTAAGAACAGACAATTACTATGGGTGATGCTACTTTTGCCTTCTCCCGACTCAGCCAAGGTGCTAATACTAGACAAATTCTCATTCATCTACGCAAATTGAAAAGGTTATAAAACTTGCGTAAGTGCGTTTTGTCTATTTCGCCAATTTTACTCTTGTGAGCAATCATCTGATAAATTAGCTTAAAACTTTGACCTTGCGCCAGGATAAGGATCTAGCATATTACCTTTAGAAGTAGCATTTTCATTTTAGATACCTAATGCTGAACATTCCTCAATTACTGGCAACTGAAATAAACCTCAAATCCCATCAGGTGCAAAACGCGCTGGAACTTTTGGCGGAGGGTGCAACAATTCCCTTTATTGCACGTTACCGTAAAGAGCGCACCGATGAAATGAATGAGGTGCAACTACGGGAACTGGCTGATCGATATACTTATTTAACAGAACTGGAAGAACGGAAATCGGTGATTTTAAGTGCGATCGCCCAACAAGGTAAACTTACAGATGAACTTAAAGCCAAAATCTCATCCTGCTTACAAAAAACTGAACTTGAGGATTTATACTTACCCTATCGACCAAAGCGCCGCACCCGCGCCACCATCGCTAGAGAAAAAGGACTCGAACCACTAGCAGAATTCATCAAGTCGCTAAATGTCAAAAATGCTGCAATTGCATCCTTAGAGGAAGAAGCAGCTAAGTATATTTCGGAAACGCAGAAAGTAAAAACAGCAGAAGAAGCGCTCAAAGGTGCTGCTGATATTTTGGCGGAAGAAGTCGCTGAAAAAGCTGAGCTACGCGCATATATCCGTGACTATCTTTTAGAAGAAGGGGTATTTGTCTCCCGCATCAAAGATGATTATCCCGAAGGTACAACCAAATTTGAGATGTACCGTAACTATCAAATTAGAGTAAAAAATATTGCACCCCACAATATGCTGGCGTTGTGTCGAGGTGAAACGGAGAAAGTATTAAGCTTTGAAATTGCTTTCGATGAAGATACGGTACTTTACTATCTTGAGTCGAAAGAAATCAAAACCAAAGTACGGACAATTCGGGATTTTTATCAGGCGATGCTGAAGGATGCATTCAACCGTTTGATGACAATCTCTCTCATGGGAGAGGTAATTTCTGAGAATAAAGTCTATGCAGACATGGAATCAATCAAGACATTTGAAACTAATCTGCGAGAGTTACTGCTGTCTGCACCAGCAGGAATGAAACCAACACTGGCGATAGACCCTGGATTTAGAACTGGGTGTAAGGTTGCTGTCCTCGACCAAACGGGGAAATTTTTGGAATATCAGGCGGTATTTCCCCACCAAGCGGCTGAACAACGACTCAAAGCTGCACAAACTGTCAAAAATCTAATTGAAAAGTACAAAATTGAGTTAATCGCCATCGGTAACGGTACAGCGTCCCGTGAGACAGAGGAATTTGTCACGCAAGTATTGCAAACCATAGAACGCAAACCAGTTAAGGTGATGGTGAATGAGTCTGGCGCATCTATATATTCTGCTAGTATTGTGGCGCTAGAAGAATTTCCCGATTTAGATATTACCGTGCGCGGCGCAATTAGCATCGGTCGCCGTTTGCAAGACCCTTTGGCGGAACTGGTGAAAATCGATCCTAAATCTATTGGTGTGGGACAATATCAGCACGATGTCGATCAGAAGTTGCTGAAAAGGAAATTGGATGACACTGTAGAAAGCTGCGTCAACTACGTCGGCGTAGATTTAAACACCGCATCCAAAGAACTTTTAACTTCCGTCTCTGGGATTACGGCAACAGTAGCCAATAATATTGTCGCTCATCGCAACCAGCATGGAGCCTTTAAAAATCGCCGACAGCTGTTGAAAGTTCCGAAGTTGGGGCCAAAAGCTTTTGAACAAGCAGCAGGTTTTCTGCGGATTCGCGGCGGTGACAACCCTTTAGATAATACAGCAGTACATCCAGAGAGTTATTCTGTAATAGAAGCGATCGCATCCGATCTAAATGTGCCATTAAATCAGGTGACACAAATTGCCGAAAAACTCAAAAAAACCAACCTGAAGAAATACGTTACCGATAGCATCGGCGAACCCACACTGCGCGACATCCTCAGCGAACTCGAAAAACCAGGTAGAGATCCTCGTGCTGAGTTTAAGTATGCCACCTTCAGAGAAGGAATTAAGGAAATCAGGGACTTAAATGTGGGAATGGAACTAGAGGGAATTGTGACGAACGTCGCCAACTTTGGAGCCTTTGTGGATATTGGCGTACATCAAGATGGCTTAGTGCATATATCCCAACTTGCAGATAGATTTATAGACGATCCCAACAAAGTGGTCAAAGTTGGACAAGTAGTGAAAGTGCAGGTGTTAGAAATCAACGAGAAACTCAAACGGATTAGTTTGTCGATGAAAGTAGTTAAACAATAATTAGAAACAGCAGATGGCAGTTTATCAAGTTCGATTTATCAATCCTACATTTGGATTAGATCGCACCATTCCAGTACCAGACGATCAATATATTTTGGATATGGCGGAAGAAGCTGGTATCCGCCTACCATCTGGGTGTAAACAAGGCGAATGTTCTGCGTGTATTGCTAAACTGATAAGTGGTGAAGTCGATCAAAGCGAGCAAAAATTTCTGCGTCCAAATGAAATACAGGCTGGTTATGTTGTTACTTGTGTAACTTATCTTTTGTCTGATTGTACTTTAGAAACCCATCAAGAACAAGTCTTATATAAATCAGCCCTTTATTATAAGCCTGATTCGGGAAAATCTGAGTAATTTTTGCCTTGTGACATTAAATTAATCTTAAATTTCTAGGGGGCGTTAAGTTTCTTTAACGCCCCCTTCAAAATATTGCAATATGTTAGACATCTTCAGAAATTAATATGCGTTATCCACAACCCTTGTAGAGATGTAGTACTGCTATGTCTCTACTCCTATGTCTAATGTATAGGCGTACAGATGTGCGCCTATAAAATGTATTTAAAACCGCTATATTTTTATCAATGATAGACCTAATGGTAGAAATAAATTCTATCTTGCAAGGGAGGTGAAACCCTAGCAAATAGTCAAAGATGATATAAGAAGTCGTAAAAAAATCTCTAGTTATTAGGTAAAAACAATGTTGACTCCATTTTTAACCGCGCTAGCTACAGCTTTGAGCCTGTTGATTGTTGATATAGTTGTTCCAGGCGTTAATATTGCTAATTTCCCCGCAGCTTTGATTGCTGCTTTTGTAATTGGTCTAATTAACGGTTCAGTTAAACCAGTTTTATCTGCTCTTTCTTTACCACTTAACTTTCTCTCATTTGGAGCATTTTCGCTCGTTGTCAACGGTTTGTGTTTTTGGTTAGCAGCAGTGCTAGTTCCTGGGTTCGCAGTTCGCGGAATTATTGGTTTCCTGCTTGGGCCAGTAATTTTAACTTTTGCTAGCACCTTTATTAACAACTACTTTGTTGAAAGAAACCTTTTAACCAGCAGTGGTGATGTAAAGAATCAAGCTGAATTACCTTCTTCTAGATAAGTTAGAACCAGTAGAAACGCAAGTTTAATCACGTTTCTCACCTACATAAAATCTCCGAAGGTGGATTTCCTAATTCGGCATCTCAAATGTAATTAAACAAAATCACCAAGTTGTAACATCATGAAATTAGTTCGTTTTCTTTTAGGTTTGCTAGTTCCTCCTTTAGGTGTTTTCTTGACAGTTGGAGTTGGCCCGACTCTGATTATTAACATTGTGCTAACAGTTTTAGGTTGGCTTCCCGGTAGTATTCATGCAATTTGGGTTATAGCCAAGCATGACGAACAAGTTAATGGAGAAGGACGTATTTACTAATACGCAATCAGAGTTTTATAAATGGGTAATTGTTGCACGACAATTACCCATTTACTATTTTCTCTAATACAGTGCAATAGTAAAGCCCTCATCCCCCAACCCCTTCTCCCCAAATTGGGAGAAGGGGAGCTAATTTCAAAGTTTCAAACAAAGTCCCTCTCCCCAGATGGGGAAAGGGATTTAGGGTGAAGGCTTTTGATTCATACAAAAATCTAATGAAAACTACTGTTTCCACAAAAGTAGGGTGAGAATTTCCCACCCTACTTTTGTAAGTCAATTAAACGTTAAAACAGTCTATTTATGAATAGTCTCCCGCTCTTTATCAGCAGGTTGCTTATCTTTGAATAAGTCAGCCGCCGTTAAGAGTAACTGCCTCAACGTTTGTTTGATTTGGCGCTCTTTTCTTGCTAAAGATGTACCAGCTTCACCTAATTGCTCTTCTAGTTGCGATCGCTTCTGTTCTACCTGTACAGCCATCGACTCTGCTTGGGGACGAGCTTTATCATACCAGTGTTTAGCCTCCTCTAGATAATCTTGAACTTCCATATTCCGCCCGCCATAGCGTGCAGCCATATTAGCTCGGACAATGGCTAGCTGCGCTTGCAGTTGCGCGTAACGTTTCTTTAACAATCCGACTTCTTCACTATCTTTAATAGCATTGACAGCAGAATCAATGGCAGTTTTGGTACTCGCAGGTTTTTCCTTACCCGTCTCTTCAATTTCTGCCAAAATTACATCAACCTCTTGCTGGAGTTGTTCTTCTTCACCATCAAGTTGGGCTTGTAGCCGCTTAATATCTGTTTGAGTTTGAGCAATGCTTTCGTGTCTTTTGCTATTAATTCCTTCCAACGCTCCTTCAATGGAAGCTGTCACTTCATCTTTGAGTTCGCTACCTTTTTCTTGGAAGTTTTCAACTACAGCAGAAACTGCATCTTTCACAATGCTACGAACTTCACTAGAACCTTGTTGAAATTCAGAAGCTACTTGAGAAACTGCGGATTTCACAATTTCTCGAATCCGCTCAGTTCTTAATTGTCCAGTTTCTTTTGCTTGTTGCAGATCGGCTTGAATTTGTTGCTTGATATTGTTAGGCATTTTCAACTCTTGGGATTTAACTAATTTGGATAAAAGTTTCTAGAAATGTTCCTACATCCACATTATGGCGTAGCCCAATCTGGCTCGGTACTTCCTTTAGATAGAAAATTCCAGTCCCTAAGAGGTGATGTGTAAGATGTTGCCAATTTGTGAGATGATGAATATTTAGTGGTAGTAATTGGGAGTAAAATATGTGGCAAGTAAATATTACTTGTTCGGGTGATGCCTGGAAGATTTATGGGATTGAATTTAAAGCGATCGCAGAGAAATATCAAGGTGAATTGATTGGTTCCAAAAAAATGCCAGATGGTACGCGCATCATGTCATATAAAATTGAGGATGTTAGTGATGCAGAAGCTTTTCAAGAAGATTGTGCAAATTTTTCTGGATTTACAACTGACTTTGAATCCCTCTAGTATTGGTTCTGATACTTATGCCTGCAACTAGTATGTCCAAATCTGGAGAAGTTAATTGAAAAAACTACTTACATTAGTATTAGCAACGTTTTTGTTATTAATCAGTACTTTTACTTTACCTGCTAGTGCAGCAGACACAGTTAACGGTGAACAAATATTTAGCGTTCATTGTGCTGGTTGTCATATCAACGGCAGCAATATAATTCGGCGAGGTAAAAATCTCAAAAAGCAAGCCCTGAAAAAGTATGCTATGGATTCAATAGAGGCAGTTACATCTATAGTAACCAATGGTAAAAATAATATGTCAGCTTACAAAGAGCGTCTCAGCGAACAGCAAATTCAAGACGTTACTGCTTACGTTCTCGAACAAGCTGAAAAAGGCTGGCATTAAAAAGTTAGGAGTTAGGAGAGACGCAATTAATCGCGTCTGTACGTTAGAAGTTAGGAATTAGGAATTATCAGTTATGATTTATTTATTAGTAATTCTTAAGTCTTCCCATTCCTAACTTTTCACTCCTAAATCGAAAATGAACTTACCCGCAGCTAGTCGTCTCCAATTTACTCCTGATTTGAACATCTGCCGCATATTAAATGGGATGTGGCAAGTCTCTGGCGGACATGGACAGATCAATCCCCAAGTCGCTATTGAGACTATGTTCAAATATGTAGATGCAGGCTTTACCACTTGGGATTTAGCAGATCATTATGGCCCTGCAGAAGACTTTATTGGTGAGTTTCGCTGTGAACTAATTGATACTCGTGGGAAAGATGCTTTATCTCAGGTGCAAGCCTTTACAAAATGGGTGCCTCGTCCAGGCAAAATGACAAAAAAACTGGTTGAGGAAAATATTGATATTTCGTTGAGAAGGATGAATGTGCAATCGTTAGATTTGATGCAATTCCACTGGTGGGAATATCAGGATAAAAATTATCTGGATGCCCTAAAATATATGGCAGAACTTCAGACTGAGGGCAAAATTAAGCATCTAGGTTTAACTAATTTTGACACGGAAAACTTAAAGATTATTACTGAAGCAGGTATCAAAATTGTTTCTAACCAAGTGCAATTTTCCCTTATTGACCGCCGCCCTGAAGTTAATATGGTGGAGTTCTGTCAACAGCATGACATAAAGCTTTTTACTTATGGTACACTGTGCGGCGGTTTGTTATCAGAAAACTATTTAGGTAAACCGGAACCACGAGGATTTGATCTATCTACTGCTAGTTTGAAGAAATATAAAAATATGATCGATGCTTGGGGTGGTTGGCAATTATTTCAAGAGTTGCTGGCTATTTTAAAGGAAATTGCTAATAAGCATGACGTAAGCATTTCCAACGTAGCAGTGCGTTACATTTTGGATCAACCAACAGTGGGCGGTGTGATAGTTGGTGCCAGACTTGGGGTATCTGAACATATAGAAGATAACGCCAAAGTATTTAGTTTTAGTTTAGATGCAGACGATCGCGATCGCATCAATGCAGTATCTCGCCAATCACGCGATTTGTACCAGATCATCGGCGATTGTGGCGACGAATATCGCCGATAATTTCGGGAAAAAGGTGATAATACGGTGAAGGTTACTGTGGAAACTACTGCTGTCAGCTATGCCCCTAAACTTCACCTTCACCCTCAGTCAACAGCAAACTTTTGAACTGCGCTGTAATTATGGCTCACGTCGCCTGAATAAAGCAGAGTTGGGAGCGCTGATTAATTTGTGTGAAGAAAATTAGTACGCGAAACATTAAGACACCCTACCCTATCTCACCTAGTTGGGACGGCAATTATTATTGTTTAAATCTAGACTATTATTTTTATTTTTTTGATGGCGTTGCATAATTAAAGGATAAACTATCCATATTGTGCATCTAACCTTACCCGTAAGAATGGGCATCGTCGTGGTAAACAAAACTACATCTGTACCAATTGCGACGTGCGTTTTGCCCCGCTCTGCTAACGCCAATTTCTAGAATCATATTCAAAACGCGGATACAACGACGAAATTAAACAATAATGTGCTAACCATGTATGTGAATGGCATTGGTTTGAGCGCCACCCTAAGTCCCTCTCCCAAGCTTGGGAGAGGGACTTAGGGTGGCGCTCAAACCAATGCCATTCACATACATGGTTAGCACATTATTGTTTAATTTCGTCGTTGTATCCGCGTTTTGAATATGATTCTAGAAATTGGCGT
>NZ_CAXTTT010000076.1:0-37545 GCF_964247315.1 uncultured Nostoc sp. | reverse complement strand
GGACAAGGTGACAAGAGGTGAGAACTTGCAACAAGTCTTTCCCCATGTCTAATGTTCCATGCCCCATGCCTAATGCCCCATGCCCCATATCCGTGAAAATTTTCGTTTGAGAATACCCGCGCCAATTTAAAATTTAAATTCCGGTCAATTAGCCAGAAGTACAAAAGTTATTATGTTATCTAAAAGAATCTTACCGTGCTTAGATGTGAAGGCGGGACGGGTTGTAAAAGGAGTTAACTTTGTCAATCTCCAAGATGCAGGCGATCCGGTAGAGCTGGCCAAGGTTTACAACGAAGCCGGTGCTGATGAGTTAGTATTTCTGGATATTACAGCTACTCATGAAGATCGAGCTACAATTTTAGATGTGGTCTACCGGACTGCTGAACAGGTCTTTATTCCATTGACTGTAGGTGGTGGCATTCAATCCTTAGAAAATGTTAAAGCTTTGTTACGAGCAGGCGCAGATAAGGTTAGTATTAATTCTGCGGCAGTGCGGGAACCAAACTTGATTAATCGGGCAAGCGATCGCTTTGGTAATCAGTGCATAGTTGTTGCTATTGATGCCAGACGCAGAAATAACCCGGAGAATCCAGGTTGGGATGTGTATGTGCGGGGTGGCAGAGAAAATACAGGCTTAGATGCCCTATTGTGGGCACAAGAAGTTGAAAAACGGGGGGCCGGAGAACTGCTAGTCACAAGTATGGATGCTGATGGAACCCAAGCTGGGTATGACATTGAAATCACACGGGCAATTGCCGATGCTGTGGAAATTCCAGTTATTGCTTCTGGTGGTGCAGGTAATTGTGAACATATCTACACTGCCCTAACTGAAGGCAAAGCTGAAGCAGCATTACTCGCATCACTGTTACATTACGGACAATTAAGCGTAGCAGAAATTAAAAGTTACTTGCGCGATCGCAACGTGCCAGTTAGAACATTCTGTTGATCTACCATTTCTCATTTAATGACATCCATCTAAGGTAAGACACACTTCCTGAAAAGGGTGTTAATATTATTTTACAAGTATTAACAAATATTAAAAAATATGTTGCTTCCTATTTTACTTTTTGATGTAGCCCTGGTAGCATGGTCGCTGCACTTAATGGAAAAAGCTTATGAGAGTAAAGAATTTTCTTTAATGTTGGCTGGTACATTGGTTGCTCTAGCTGCTGCTGCCATGTTAGTAGTTTACTTTTTGATGGGGCATTGTATGACCTATTTGTTGCAAGTAGCCTAGAGAGTGCTGAGGGTGAGAGGAGATATTTAAAATTTAGTTTTCAGAAAAAGCTTGACAAAATAATAATAATTAAGCGATTACATAGGGTTTATTTTAAGGGGTTATAGCGCATTTGGTAGCGCACCTGTACATTCATAAATTAGATATCGCAATCGATTTTGGCGCTTGAGTAAGGATTATGAGTTTTATACAGAGTTAAGTGAAGCAATGATTTATGGCTCATTGATTTGTCTGATAGTAAAGTGAATAGCACCTTAAGCTTTTATTGACGAATCAGCTTTAAGGACAAATATGGCTAACCAAACCTTATTTCTGCATCACTTTTTGAGTTTTACTTTGTGAAGTAATTCATCTTTAATACGGTTAAGAATTGAAGTCTCATCCAAGTTTGTCAAAATCCGATTAATTACTGCTTTTGGCCCATCAGGCCCCCAAGTTGCGCCATTGGCTAAATAAACTTTGGTAACTTGTCCAATTCCGTAAGAAGAAACACCAGCTACTCCCCCTTGGGTGATTGCTACCGATATATAAGGGCCTAGCGCAATGCCACCCGTAGCTGTTGCAGAGATTCCAAGTAAAGTTTTTAATCCACTCAAGCCTAAATTTGCTAACAATTCACTAGCACCGATGCCGCCCATACTCAGGGCGATTTTTTGTAGCAATTGTACAGCCCCAGCTTCCGTCATGGAGAAGCCATAGAGTTTAGATAAACCCAAAATCAGAGCAATATCAATTACCACACTACTGAGAATATCTACCACAGTTACAGGATTGAGTGCGATCGCTAATGCCTTAGTCATCACAGCCTTCCAAATCAACTGATTGGCATTCTGTTCCCGAATCATCAGTTTTCGCTCTATCAACTGCTCATTTACAATGTCGGCATAAAGCATGGTATTTAGGGCAACCAAGGCTTTACCCTCACGATGCAGAATCTCCAATATTTTCAGCTTCAGTTCCTCGACTTGGGCATTACCTGTACGTAACTGTATGCCCCTCGTACCATCAGGGCGACGAATCGCCGTCTTCACCAATGGCGATGCCGCAGCCATAACAATTTCTAAAGGTGTGAGCAATTCCCGCACCCTTTCATCCCGAATTTTGTGATAAATTGCCATCCGGTCTGCTTCTGGATACTGGTCTACTTTGTTAAACACCAGAATGATCGGTTTACCTGCTTCCCGCAACTGAGAAAGGGCAGCGTATTCTAGCTTTGTCATATCACCAGAGATCACAAACAGAATCAAATCCGCAAGTTTTGCAATCTGTTCAGCTAAGGCGGCGCGGGTTGCACCATCTACTTCATCTAACCCAGGAGTATCAATTAATTCCACCTGCGATTGACCTACACCAGGGAGAGTAACACGCAAAGCCCGTTCAGTTTCCCCAATCATCTCCTCGCTAATACTCCAATTAACTCTTTGTGCAGCACGGGTGACACCGTGCAGCGGCCCAGTTTCAAATACTGTTTGCCCAACCAAAGCATTGAGTAGCGAAGACTTCCCACGTCCCACCATGCCAAAAGCCGCAATCTGCACAACCATGCGGTCTAACTTTCCTAGCATGGTTTCCAAATCAGCAATTTCTGCCTCCAATCCAATTTTTTCCTGGGGAGTGAGGTCGAGATTGGCTACTAAGTTTCGTAGCGCCGTTTGTGCTTGTTTATAGTTCAGTTCTGTTTGAATGTCTTCAAAACTGAAAATGGCACTATCCAGTTCTTCCTCCCAGTTGAGAGAATTTGCGTCAGTGTTAGCGGAATCGCTTTGATGAGGTTCAGGCACGGGCAATGTGGAAGTCATATCAATTTGAGATTTGAAATTTGGGATTTTTAAATTAGCCCTGTCTCTTATCCTAGTTATTTTTAACAGAGGTTTGGGTATTGGAACTAGGGACTGGGCTTTTCTTCAATCTCTAATACCTAATGACTAATGACCAATGACCAATGACTAATGACCAATGACCAATGACTAATGATTAATGGCTAACAAAAAGTCATAAACTGAAAAATGCATCTAAATATAACGCGTTAGGATCTTGACTAAATTACCTGTGCGGAAAATCGTTATTGCCGGCAACTGGAAAATGTTCAAAACCCAGGCAGAGACCCAGGAGTTTTTACAAGGATTTCTGCCCCACTTAGAGGAAACCCCCCAAGGGCGAGAAGTGATATTGTGTCCTCCTTTCACTGATTTAAGTGTTTTGTCCAAGACCTTGCACGGTAGCCTCATCCAACTAGGGGCACAAAATATCCATTGGGAAGAATATGGAGCCTATACGGGTGAGATTTCTGCCCCAATGCTGACAGAAAGTGGTGTGCGCTTTGTGATTGTCGGTCATAGCGAACGACGGCAATACTTTGCAGAAACAGACGCCACCGTTAATCTGCGCCTCCGAACTGCTCAAAGGTTTGGTTTGACTCCAATTCTCTGTGTTGGCGAAAGCAAACAACAACGAGATGCAGGAGAAACTGAATCTCTGATTACTCTCCAACTCGACAAAGGCTTGGTAGATATCGATCAAGATAATTTGGTGATTGCCTACGAACCGATTTGGGCCATTGGCACTGGTGACACTTGTGAAGTAGAGGAAGCTAATCGAATAATTGGCTTAATTCGCAGCCAGTTGACTAATCCGAATGTATCAATTCAATATGGCGGTTCAGTCAAGCCGAATAATATTGATGAGATTATGGCTCAACCAGAAATTGATGGTGTCCTCGTGGGAGGAGCAAGTCTAGAACCTGAGAGTTTCGCTCGGATTGTGAATTTTAAGTCAGTGTGATGTGCTTTTTTCTCGTTCCCATGCTCTGCATGGGAATGCCTAATGTAGATTTATGCCAAGGAACTTGATAATTCGAGGACGCTGTTTCGATTGGGGACAGCAGACTTATTTGATGGGCATTTTAAATGTAACGCCTGATAGCTTTAGTGATGGGGGTGAGTTTTACACTTCCTCTGCTGCTTTAGTTCAGGCGCAAGCACTGGTGGCTGCTGGTGCTGACATCATTGATGTGGGCGGTCAATCAACTCGACCAGGGGCAAAGCAAATAACTCTGGCTGAGGAACTTGACCGGGTACTATCGGTATTACGGGTGCTAAGACCAGAAATTTCAGTCCCGATTTCTGTAGATACAACCCGTGCTGCTGTAGCCAAGGCATCTGTAGCAGTTGGAGCCGATATTATTAATGATATTTCTGGCGGCACTTTTGACTCAGAAATGTTGGCAACAGTCGCAGAGTTAGGTGTACCGATGATTTTAATGCACATTCGGGGAACATCACAGACAATGCAACAACAGACTGATTATCAAGATTTGCTCGGTGAAATTTATAGTTTTTTGGCTCGGCAAATTCAGGCAGCAACTACTGCAGGTATTGACCTGGATAAAATTATTATCGATCCTGGTATTGGTTTTGCTAAAAACTATGAGCAAAATTTAGAAATTTTTCGCGGCTTGCGATCGCTCGCACCACTCAACTGTCCTATCTTGGTAGGAGCATCTCGTAAAAATTTCATTGGTCGCATTTTAAATCAACCAGATCCCAAAGCAAGAGTTTGGGGAACGGCAGCAGCTTGTTGTGCTGCTATTTTTAATGGCGCTGATATCCTCCGAGTTCACGATGTTCAAGAAATGCGTGATGTTTCACTAGTAGCTGATGCCCTATTGAGACAAGCCGCACAAAGTAATTATTAAGTATTACCGTTTTCGTGTTTTTTGCCGTTACCTTCTTGATTTTCTCCTGGGTGGGCTATCAACTCCTGAAACATTTCACTTGAGTTAGCTGGGTCTACAAAGACAATTTTGGCATTACTGCTTTCACCAAGTTTTTGGCTGGCATCTACGTAATCTTGAGCTACAAGATACCGCAGAATGTCCCTACTATCAGGATTGGAACGTAGAGCTTGAGAAATGATTTGCACTGAAGCCATAGTTCCTTCTGCTTTTTTAATCGCAGCTTCCTTTTCCCCTTCTGCTTCGGTAATCAGCGCCCGTTTTTTGATTACAGCGGCTTGTTCCTCTTCCCTGGATTTTCGGACACTTTCAGGTAGAGTAATTCTCTGAATATCTAACCGGAGAATATCAACTCCCCAATCTGCCGTTACACTATTCAACTGGTCTAAGATCGCTGAGTCCATCTCTGCTCTAGAAACGTTAGTCTGCTCTAGAGTATTCTGGGCAATGATTTCTCGCAGCGTGGTTGTGGTTATCTGTGTCAATGCTCCTTGGAGATCCTCAATTGCGTAAAAGCTTCTCTCAATATCTCGAATCCGCCAGTATACAATAGCGTCCACTTCTACGTAAATATTATCTTGGGTGATCACATTCTGAGGTTTGATGTCTAAAAACTGCTCTCGTGTAGTATCTTCCATCACAATCTGATCTACCAAGGGAACAATAAAGTTCAGCCCAGGCTTAAGTTTTCGATGATATCGCCCCAAGCGTTCAACTAGGGCTTCATTTCCTTGATTAATCAGTTTTGCAGAACCTAAGGCATAACCTATAAGGGCTAAAACTATAGCAATAATTGGCTCCATGTATGCTCCTATTCAGCTTTGGGGAGAATTTAATGTCAAAGATATGCTACTAGCTTGTCATATCTTTGAGTTTAATGTTTTGAGTCTGTAATTTTATCAACACCAGCAGCAATGTCGAGTCGCTGCACGTTTTGTACATATTCTGTAAGTAAAACTGTTTTGCAGAATGCGATCGCTATTAAAGCACCTTGATAAAACCCTGGCAAGGACTACTTGATGTAATCAACGTTACTGGTACTGACATTTTCAGACAATCAGGATTTTGTTCAGTATATTTACGCATAAAAAATTAATTAAAGTAAAATTTTGCATGATTTTAAAAACACCACTATAATCGGATAAAAATTGGCTTCAGCCATTAAAAATATCAAAATATTATGGGCAGGTTGTTAATCAAAGTTATAGGTTTAATTCTACTTTTCACAGGATTATACTTTTTTGGTCAAAACATCATATTTGTTAGCGGTTACTATTCATATTTTTACCGGAGCTTACCAGCTACAGCTTCAGTTTTAGCAACGATGATGGGTATATTTGCATTAGTCTTTTTTCAAAGAGAAACTGGTAACTTGGGATGGATTTTTCTCGGCATTGGCATAGTACTAGTTTTCTTAAGCGGTGGAGTTATTTTAAAGCCAACTAGCTTATGGAATTTCATAATTGCTTTTACAGCATTAGCAACTGGATATAAATTACTAAATGAGGGCAGAATCAACTTTTAAAATCTGTTTTCATCATGTATCTTAGTAACTAAGATTACATTATTCCCCAGTTCAGAGTACAGCTAGAAAAAATTAGCATTATAATTTCCCCATCTTCTCTATTGCTTCTGAGAGTGCATTAGGGCACTTAGATTAACTTTTAGTTAAGTACCGATTTCAAGAGGCAAAAGCACACATAACCCGCCTCAACCGGACGAATAGCCTCTTAATCATGACTTTAACTCAAAGGGGTTTTACTAAGGTTGAAGGTAATATTAGAATGGAAACTATTGATGATGAGGAAAAGGGAAGAATGACCCAGGTGGTTCTAGGAGAGAACGAAGGAATAGACTCAGCTTTGCGTCGGTTTAAACGCCAGGTTTCTAAAGCTGGGATATTAGCTGATGTGAAATATCATCGGCACTTTGAAACACCGATAGAAAAACGCAAACGTAAGGCAGTAGCAGCTAGACGCACAAGACGTTTTAAATAAACCTATTTGGTGTGATATCGGCGTTGCTTGAGGTTATCACCGAAAACAGGCAATAGCAAAAGCGCCATTATTCATACAAACATTAAGCAAAGTCTGCCGCACTGCTAATTAGAGTGTAAATGAGTTACTTTTCCTATACTTAGAGCGCGTTAAAGGCTTTATCTTGGTTAGATGGAGCAAGCTAAAATCGCTGCCCATCAACCAAAATAAGCGTCTTTAAACATCGGTTAGCTTTCTTTAATAAGCTGATAGGATAGTATTCATCCAACCCTAAGACTCAGAATTATTAACGGTGCGGCTATTACAAACATTCATCGCCTTTTCTACTCCCTGCTTGAGACTTAGTTCAATACACTCAACTACGAACTGAAGTACAAGAGACATCTGCTGATTTTCGGCAGCGGAAAATCGCCCCAGGACATGGGAGATAGCACCGGAATCATCGTTATTAGCTGCATCTTTGGGTTTACCAATACCGATTCGCAAACGGGGAAAGTTTTGGCTACTAAGATGTGCGATCGCACTTTTCATACCGTTATGTCCCCCTGCCGAACCAGATAAACGCAAACGAGTTTTTCCCAAGGGCAAATCCATATCGTCATAAATCACCAACACTGACTCAGGCGGCAATTTATACCAACTTGTCACCGATTGTATTGCTTGTCCTGAGCGATTCATATAAGTTAACGGCTTTAGCAAGCGAATCTTACCTCCACTTGGGGCCATACCCTCACCATACTCACCCTGAAACTTCCGGTTTTCTGTTAAGGAAATGCGCCAAGAATGGGAGAGAGTTTCTAAAGCAGCAAAACCGATATTATGGCGTGTTTGGTCGTACTTAGCTTCTGGATTCCCTAATCCGACGATTAGTTGTGGAATAACCAAAGCTGGTTGCGTAACAGCTTCTGTCATTTTGTCTACAGTCAATTGATATTCATCACTCTTCTAGTACAATGTCTAAGCTAGTAATGAAGGGTTTGTAGTAAGCACTTTAACGCTTAGAAAATAAAGACTAAAGTCCTTACTACGAACTTGACAGACTACTAGTACAACATGGCGTAAATAAACATACCATTCAAAATGACGCGAAAGCCTGGAATACAATACTTTTGACTTTTGACTTCCGCGCAGCGGTACTAGCTAAGTTGGGAAGAACTAGCGGTATCCTGCTCAGATTTAGCAGGGTGGATTTGCTTAGGTTCCAATTCAGCAGTAGTCTTGACAACTTCTTCTAACTGTTCTGCTTCTTTTTGAAACTCGCTTTGAAACTCCTTAGAAGCTTCTTGAAAACTACGAATTGTTTTGCCCACACTCCGACCAATTTCTGGCAGCTTCTTTGGGCCAAAGATTAACAGCGCTACTACCATAATTACAGCCATTTCCGGCAGACCGATACCAAATATATTCATTTTTTGTCTCCTGTAAACTCTAAAACCACTACATAGACTCACATATTATTATGTAGTCTACTCAATAATTGCCTATCATAGAAAGCGATGCCTGCGGCGAGCTACGCTAACGCCCCACGAGCGAGTGATGCCCTATGTCTCAGACAATCAAAGACTTAGAACAGTTACAATCACAGAATTCTGATTGGCGGATGGAGCTAGTAGAGGGAAACATCATCGTGATGGGGCCATCCGATTATCAGTCAGACGAAATTGGTTCTTCTCGTCTGCTAACATTTTTGAATATATGGGTCATGCCTCGCAAACTGGGACGTGTTACTGGTTCTAGTGCTGGCTTTATCTTGCCCAGCATTGAAACCGATGAAACTGGAGGCAACCCGGAAAAAAGAAACCTCCGCGCTCTAGATGTTTCGTTTGTTCGAGCAGAACGACTCAAGAAGACTCAGCGTGACTTTCGTGCAGTTACTACCAGACATAATGCTTGAGGTGAAATCTAAGAGCGATCGCCTTCAACAGGCGATCGCTGATAGCATAGACGGTAATTATTTCGTTTAGCATCTGCCCCTCCTCATTTACTTCCTAGAGGGGATTTTATTATTTATTTAAGTAACCATGTGCGCTCTCTCGGCAGCATAACTAGCAACTTGGGTTAATAATTTTGGCAAGAGTATTTCTCGCTTCGCAGCAATAGCTGTCTAATTTTGACTTCAAAGAATTCGCCAACAAAGTCCCAATATTCGCGAACCACTTTGTCTTTTCCATATCCCGTGAAAAGTCAGATTCCTATTTCTTACCCCACGCAATGTGTTTCTTGAAAGTTGCTTGTTGTGAAACGCGAAGAGCAGCTTTAATTAAATCGGCTGCTTTTTCGCCGATCATAATTGTCGGCGCGTTCGTATGTCCCGTGATTAAAGTTGGCATAATTGAGGCATCGACGACACGCAACCCCTTAACCCCATGTACCTGTAGTTCGGGGTCTACAACCGCCATTGGATCAGTTCCCATTTTGCAGGTGCCGATAGGATGATACACAGTACTGCAAACTTCTCGGATGTATGCAACAAGTGCTTCATCGCTAGTCACATCGGCACCAGGCGCAACTTCTCTGCCTCGAAACTCATCAAAGGCACTACTATGAAACAATTTGCGTATTAATTTAATTCCGTCAACTAGCTTTTGCACATCGGATTGACTTTGCAGATAGTTCAGTCGAATCATTGGTGTATCTTTGGGATCAGATGAACGCAAACTGATACTGCCAATGTTTTGGGGATGAGTCAAAACGATTATACCCGTGAAACCGAAACCAGAGTTGGGATAGCCAGGAGGTATCCTCAAAATGGGAGCGAAGATCAACTCTAAATCTGGTGCAGTGTCTAGATGACCCTCGCTATGCAAAAACAATCCAGTTTCAGCGATCCCATTACTGTGTAAATCCTGAGTTGCCTCGTATAGCACAGAAACGCAAATGTGGTCTTGGAGGTTTTGTCCGACACCTGGTAAATCAACAACGACCGGAATTCCCATTGCTTGCAGGTACTCTGCATCGCCAATGCCGGAAAGCATCAGCAGTTTGGGCGAATCGAACGCGCCAGCACTTAAAATCACCTCTTTGTTGACCTTGACCTGGTGCAGTATGTTCTCATGCAGATATTCCACCCCAACAGTGCAAGTTCCCTCAAAAAGCAACCGAGTCACTAACGCTCCAGTCATTGTTGTCAAATTGGGACGCTTGAGAATTGGCACCAGGAATGCAGCAGCAGTACTGTGTCGTTTCCCGTCTTTGATAGTCACCTGAAAAGGTCCCACACCTGACTGCTGCATTCCGTTGAAATCAGGATTTTCGTCATAACCCATTGTCACACATGCATCTACAAATCGTTGGGATATTGCAGATGGGGAAATGACATCGGTCACACTTAACTCGCCATCTACACCGTGGTATTCGGAAATACCTCGTTGTTGGTTCTCAGATTTTTTGAAATAGGGCAATATATCCTGGTAACTCCAACCGGGATTCCCCAATTCCCTCCAGTGGTTATAATTGTGATAATTGCCTCGAATATAAGTCATGAAATTAATCGAACTGCTGCCGCCCAAGACTTTGCCACGGGGACAAAAGATTTTGCGGTTATTGAGGTAGGGTTCTGGTTCAGAGAAATAGCCCCAGTCCACCTCGGAGCCTGGTAGGTTTGTACATTGCGACGGGATTTGAATCTCCGGTTTTGTATCCTCTTTGCCTGCTTCGAGTAACAACACAGTGGTTTCAGGTTCTTCTGTCAGACGGTTGGCGACAACGCAGCCTGCCGAACCTGCACCAATCACAATGTAGTCATATTGGTTTTTAATTATCATTCCCCTGAATCAAGAACGTTTTGCTGTGTAATATCATTTACCCAATACCACAATTACTCCTGACTTTCAAGAGCAGCTTTGAGAGTGTGTATTGCTCAACCTTTGATGTAACACCAATTCAAAGTCACGGCAATCGCCAGCACTGGTGCGATTGCCTGAATCATGCTATTACTACGGGAGAGAGAATTAAGGCTGTAGTCCTTATTTTGCAAACCTTATAGCTTTTCTCAGTGCCATTCTACTAAGATATAAGTTAATAACTCTTGGTCAATTGCTGGACTATGAAGTTGTTGCACTACTTCGGGATATTGACCCATCCTAGCGACATTTATTGCGTTGTCTTTTTGCTCCACACGACGAACCAAACCCACTCTCACTTCACGCCACTCCGTTGGCCGCTGACATCTTTTAATTCGGCGAACTCACGTTAATTCTTCTTTTTCGCTTGGAACACAGATGCCAGTACGAATCTGACAACCATCTAGTTCTACTAAAATTCGGTTTCAACCATCTCTTTTAGACGGTGGAATCAAGTTTTTGAAACTTGTTTCCAATTTTTGCAATCGATTTTCTACATATTGCTGGGCAATATTTGCAATTGATTCTACTTCTGGACTAAGTGAACTGCATTCTACTTTCCAGACATAATGTTCTTGAAAACATTTGGCTGCTTGCCCAAATGACTCTTCAGCCCCAAAATCAGTTAACGCTTGCTTAACAGCGGTCGATTAAATCGTGATTTTTCTAACATATCCGGTATCAAGTTATGGTCTTTCAGATAGCCACAAGCCTTATTCTGGTTACTGTTAAAGTACATCGCAGCGCAGATAGTACTTATAATAATTTCTACATCACTCATGTCTCTTTGAGAATCTTCATTATCAGCATAGGCGTAGCCCGCCGCAGGCATCGCCTTCAACAGGTGATCAATGATAGCATAGACAGTAATTATTTCTTTAGCATACGCCCCTGCTCATTTACTTCCTGGAGGGGATTTTATTATTTAAGTAGAGCATGTGCGCTCTCTCGGCAGCATAACTAGCAACTTGGGCCAGTAGCAAATCACAACTCACAAAAAAACCCGGAAAAACCGGGTGTAACTTAACTTGTTATCCAAACTCAATTGTTGTGTATCCGTTAGCGTCCTAAACTGCGCCAATCGACAAATACATCCTGAACCAACAGTGATTTATTGTAAAGTTGCAGAATAATCAGCAGAAACACGAAAAATAGTGCCATAAAAACAGCCATCACAGGGGTAGTACCCCAACCTGGAGCCACTTTCCCATACTCAGAGTTAAGTGGTTTCAGGATATCTCCCAACCTAGTCCTTTGTGCCATAGTTCACCTAAGATTACTTGCCAAAGCTTTTTTTAATCTTCTGTAATATTCTATAAGAATAGCACTCATCATCTATCTCTCAATTATGGAACCCGCAATAGTTCTTAGCATTTCTGTGGCTGCCGTGGTGATTGCCATCACTGGAGTTTCGATTTATACCTCCTTTGGTCCTCCTAGCAAGGAATTGAACGATCCGTTCGATGACCACGAAGATTAAAAAAGTCATATCATGTCCGTAGCGTAAATTTTTGCTGCGATGTCTACGACGGGCTACGCCTACGTAGACAAGCATTGCTGTTGCTTGTCGGGGTTTTCTCCACGAGCAACTGGCGTGTGGGGTAAAATGACTATGGCAATCATAACTAATTACCCAGACATGATATTTGAAGTGCGTTACGGCTCAAGCCGTAACGCATACTATTTTGGATGTTTTTTAATTGGAAGTCCCTAATGGGTTGCCACTACCTCTCCTTCCAAGCGAACGAGTCGGTCTGCCAAAAGTTTCTCAAGGTCTTCTAGGGCCTTGGTGAAACCTTTAATACCTTCGTCTAGTTTGTCAGTTGCCATGCGGTCAGCAGCGTGCATTTTGTCATAGCTGGCTTTGTCAATGGATATCTTTTCGATTTCCAAGTTTGCTACCTTGGCAGGGTCAAGTTTACGTGGCAGTTCTCCAATGGTTGCTTGCAATTCACCCAAAAGTGACGGGGAAATTGTCAATAAATCACTACCGGCAAGTTCAGTAATTTCACCAACGTTACGGAAACTAGCTCCCATAACTTCGGTTTTATAGCCGAATTTCTTGTAGTAGTTGTAGATTTTGGTGACAGACAAAACACCTGGATCTTCTGCTGCTGGGTAACTATCGCGTCCGGTATCTTTTTTGTGCCAGTCGAGAATCCGACCGACGAAGGGAGAAATTAGGGTAACACCAGCATCTGCACAGGCGATCGCTTGGTGAAGACCAAACAACAAGGTAAGGTTACAGTGAATACCTTCTTTTTGCAGGATTTCTGCTGCACGAATGCCTTCCCAGGTGCTGGCAATTTTAATTAAAACGCGATCGCGGCCAATCCCGGCAGCTTTATACTGGGCAATTAATTCCCGTGCCTTAGTCAGGGTAGCTTCGGTATCGTAAGACAAGCGAGCATCCACTTCCGTAGACACGCGACCGGGAATAATTTGTAAAATCTTTAATCCAAAGGCAACTGCCAGACGGTCAAAAGCTAGAGAAACTATCTGTGTTTGCGTAGCTTTGTCTCCAGCATCTTTCTTTGCCTGGAGTAAAGTTTGATCGACAACTTCCTGATATTCTGGCATTTGCGCCGCAGCAGTAATCAGAGAAGGATTGGTGGTGGCATCTTGAGGTTTGAACTTTTCAATTGCCTGGATATCTCCCGTATCCGCAACCACGACAGTCATTTTCCGCAATTGTTCCAGTAAACTCTTGGACATAAAATACTCCGTGATGAATGTTACAGGATTTACTTAATTCCCCAGTTGTTTAAACTCTTGATTATTCCTTCAATTCTGATTCTGGCAATTTTTCGGAATCATTGCCCAATGCTTACTATTCACAGCCACAGCCCTATTCTAGGTGGGTTATGCGGAAATTGGCTGTCCAATAGAATGCACTTTGATTAAACTAGTTGTTCCTGATTTACCAATTGGAACACCAGAGGTAATTACCACCTTATCGCCCTTATTCGCTAAACCCATGTCTACAACTGTGTTCACCACATTGGTAAACATCTCTTCGGCATTGTGGACTGGTGGAATTAGCAAAGGTTCCACTCCCCAGGAAAGCGCTAACTGGCGATAAGCGGTGATGTCGGAGGTGAGGGCAATAATGGGAGAAGTCGGCCGATATTTAGATACCATTCTCGCCGTACTTCCTGATGTAGTGTTACAAAGAATTGCTCGTGAGCCAGTTTCATAAGCAATGCGACAGACGGATTCTGCCACAGATTCGGTAACGCTAAGACTACCCGCTTCATGACACCAAGCATGTTTGCTACCCTCATCTAAAGCTTGTTCTGTCCGCACAGCGATGTTGTGCATCATCTGGACGGCGGCGATGGGATATTGTCCGACAGCTGTTTCACCAGAAAGCATTACCGCGTCTGTTCCATCCAAAATAGAGTTAGCAACATCGGTTGCTTCGGCGCGGGTGGGATCGGGGGCGCTAATCATCGACTCTAGCATTTGGGTAGCTGTAATCACCGGCTTGCCAGCACGATTGCAACGGCGAATAATATCTTTTTGAATTAGGGGTACTTCATGAATTGGCACTTCCACCCCTAAATCGCCACGGGCAATCATAATCGCGTCGGCAACTTTCAGAATGGAATCAAAGTTTTCTACTGCCTCTGCTCTTTCGATTTTGGCAATTAAGCGAATCGAAGCGCCAGCAGCTTCAATCATGCGCTTGGCGGGTTCTAAGTCTTGTGGCGATCGCACGAAGGATACCGCTACCCAATCTACACCCAACTGAATCCCAAAACGCAGATCCAGCAAGTCTTTTTCGGTGATGGAACTTACAGGTAAAGGAGTTTGGGGCAGATTTACTCCCTTGTGTGTAGAAATTAAGCCGCCATTTTTCACCTGCGCCCGAATGCGATCGGCGTCGCGATCGGTAACTATCAATTTGACACGACCATCATTAATCAAAATCGGTTCGCCTGGTCGCACCATTGCGAACAAAGTCGGCAATGGTAGGGGTAGTTCGTCAATACTCTCACCCTTTTCTTGCAAAACAAAGGTAACTTCAGTACCCGCTTCTAAATTTAAGCCTTCCGGTGGTAAAGTTCCCAAGCGAATTTTGGGGCCACACAGGTCTTGCATAATTGCGATCGGCTTTTGCTGCTCAGTACTAATCTGCCTGAGATAGTGAGCCGTTTGGGCGTGGAATTCATAAGCTCCGTGGGAGAAATTCAGCCGTGCCACGTTCATTCCAGCTTCTACTAAGGCTTGCAGCCTTTCAGATGCAGATGTAGCCGGCCCAACAGTACAAATGATTTTGGTTCGACGCATAGGGATTGGGGGGGGTTGAGGAGTAACCTGCAAATTTGGATGCTTTGAGCGATCGCCCAAAACATCCAAATTCACACGTGCTTCATATCACTGGTTTGTTAAATAAAAATACTAGATTCCGTTTTATTTTCGGAGTATTTACCATTTGACCCAAATCCCAAATGGGGACTGGGGATTGGAGACTAGGGACTGGGGAAAAAACTTAATTACTAATGCCCCATCACCCATGCCCAATACCCAATGCCCAATAAATAATCAAACCACAGCCGCTGTCGGTGCGAGTTTTTCTTTCTGTGACATAGATAACATCAGGTCAATCACGCGATTTGAGTAGCCCCACTCGTTGTCATACCAAGCAATTACCTTGAAGAAGTTTGAATTCAACTCAATCCCAGCACCTGCGTCGAAGATGCTGGAATGAGTATCGCCTTGAAAATCTGTAGAAACTACTTCTTCATCTGTGTAGCCCAAGATACCCTTTAGTGAACCTGCGGCAGCCTCCTTCATGGCAGCACAGATTTCCTGATAACTGGTGGCTTTGGCTGTTTTGAAAGTTAAATCAACTACAGAGACATCGGGAGTCGGAACTCGTAATGCCATCCCAGTTAACCTGCCCTTCAATTCTGGCAAAACCAGTGCTACAGCTTTTGCTGCGCCTGTCGACGAGGGAATAATATTTTGGGATGCACCTCGACCACCCCGCCAGTCTTTCTTGCTGGGGCCGTCTACAGTTGGCTGAGTGGCAGTCATAGCATGGACTGTGGTCATTAACCCTTCAGTCACCCCAAAATTATCATTAATCACCTTAGCTATGGGAGCTAAACAGTTTGTAGTGCAGCTAGCATTGGAGACAATGATATCCTTGCCAGGTTCAAATAGGTGATGATTGACACCCATTAACAGGGTAGTAACTCTATCTGGATCTTTAGTGGGAGCGGAAATTACCACTCGCTTTGCACCTGCCTTTAGGTGGTTTGCAGCTCCTTCGTAGTCAGTGAAAAGCCCAGTAGCTTCCACAACATAATCTGCACCTAATTTTCCCCAAGGTAACTCTGCTGGATTCCTCACCGACACACAAGGAATGAAATGTCCGTCAATCAGGATGCCGTCTTCCTTGGCTTCAACCTTGTGCTTTAATTGACCGTGGGTTGAGTCGTACTTTAATAGATAAGCGAGGTTATCTGGTGGTACTAAGTCGTTAATGCCCACAAACTCAATGTTGGGATTATCGATGCCAGCGCGAAGCACAAGTCGCCCGATTCGACCGAAGCCATTGATACCAACTTTCAATTTAGTCAAGATTAAACCTCCCGTTGTGGAAGTTGAACAAAAGGAGAAAGTTAAAAGTCAAAATAGATTGCCTTTTACTCTTTACTCTTTGATCCTGACAGTCTCAGTCAGCTAAGGCATATTTACTTGGCATCTTTTAAGGATTGGGGCATGGGTAATTGGGGATTGGGCATTGGAAGAGGCAGAAGGGAATAAACTTACTGCAACTTCTCCTCTGCTTCCCTGCTCCCCTGCTTCTTCCCCAGTCCCCAATTCAACTTAATTAGTAGTAGGTTGGACAAATCGTTTAATTTCACCACAGGCAATATAAGATTTGCCATCTGGTGCTGTTTTGACTTCATCAACGACGTAAAGCATTCCTTCCTCGCGAACCGATCGCGGAAAACGCATGTTCCAATCTGGTTCATATCCGTCAGAAACCACTCTAGCACGCAGCTTGCTGCCATCTTTGACACACTGAATTAAAATACTGTCCCCTACGCTGTCAGTTGTGGGAAGATCGGCAGCACTGGCAGGGCCTTTGGAAGCTTTACCTGTGTTAGCTGGATGCGATTGTCTAGGGGCAACGAAGATATCTGTTTCACCGGGTTGAGCAAAACGGGTGATTTTACCACGTACTCGATAGAAAGTAGCATCGCTTGAGAGTTCCAGTCCTTCAACAACATAGCGTGCCCCCTCAGCACGAATAGCGCGGGGAAACTGAATGTTTATGGTTAAATCGTAGCCTTTGGACATGACTTTGACCCGCAGTTTACCTCCTTCACGAACGCAGTGCAATTCAACACCTGAACCGACTTCATTCACAATGGGCATGGCGTACACTTCATCGCCAGTAGTGACACCGCGACCCACCAAATCGCTGCGATTGCGCGTCATCGTCTGGTAAGTCTGATCTCGCATCTCTTTTCGTCCGGCATTGCCTAAAGCTTTTTGAGCGATCCGACTGGCGAAATATTCAAGCTGATCGATCTCTTCAGCAATTTCAAAATTCTCGTTCAACCCTTTATCCCGCAAATCTTTCACAAGCGCCCGCAAGGTTTGTTCAGCTTCCTGATGCTTCCCATGTTCGGCGAGATTAAGGGCAGTCTCTTTGGCTTTAGCAATGGTTAGGCGACTCAGTTCCAGAATGATATGGCTTGTAGCAGCAAAAGCTGCCTCCTCAACAGTGCCAACTTTGGCGACGACATCGACTGTACCTGACACGCTTTGAATGCGGTCATTTTGCACAACATCGGCACTGTAATGCAGTTTTATCACTGGTAACTCACCAACTTGAGCGCTTGATATCCCCAGACTCAAACCGAGAAGTTTGTCTTCACCCTCGTAAAGCTCTCCCAAGGTGATGACAGCTTGACCAGCGTCATTCTGGCTAACTTTAGCCAGACTTAAGGTATCAACCAGGCTGACACCATCTGCCAATTCAAGTGTCACCTTGAGGTTCTGTCCCACTACTGCTCTGAGACTGTCTAGCTCAATACTAAACACTTCAGTTGCTTCGTCGATGCTCTGAATGAAGTAAAAGTTGCCTGTGGCGGCTCTTGCCATTCCAATCAGCAAGTCTTCATTGAAACCCTGAGCAAAGCCTAACGTAGTTGTGATAATACCTTCCTCAGCTTTTTGCCCTGATGTCGCCGTCAGTATCTTGGGGTCTTGAATGCCCATATTGGCGTGACCATCAGTAAGCAGGAGAACACGGTTGATTTTTTGCGGATCGAGTCGCGTTTTCACGTGTTCGCAGCCTTTGAGCCATCCCCCCGATAAGTTGGTAATACCGCCTGCTCTCACCTTGCGGATAGAATTTTTTAGTGCGGCTTTGTTAGTCACAGACTGGGGTGGTACAACACTGTCCACTTCATCGTCGTAAACAACTACTGAGAGAATGTCATCTGGCTCAAGTCGATCTACCACAGACTCAGCGGCTTTGAGTGCGTGATGCAAGGGAGCGCCTGCCATAGAGCCGGAACGGTCAATTACAAGCGAAAGGTTAAGGTTACGCCGAGGATATTTAGCTATGTCAGCACGAAAACGTAGTAAAATATTAGTTTTTAATGCAGATCCGGCGGCGAGGATAGACTGGTCAAATTCGTAACTTGTCTTAATCATTTTTTATATCCCTGATCATTGTCTGTTATCAGCTACAAGTCTTGTGATGCATAGACAGTAAGTGCTTTATTTAGTTTACCCAGAAATAAGTTTTTTCAGTAGTCAACTTGTATTTAATGTAATATTTTATAGTTGCAGGTTCTCGCCAGCTTAGACAAAGCCCATCATAAACATCCGGTACTCAAAGGCGATCGCACTGGTCACAATTGCGGGAAACTGAAAGCAGATATATTAGGAGAGGAGAACCTAATGAGTTGGACTAAAGTTCTTGCAGTCGAAGCACTTTCCCCAGGTGCGCGAGAAGTGGTGAAAGTTGGCAACCGGAAAATTTTGCTTTTGAATCACGAAAGTCAGCTTTATGCTGTAGATAACAACTGTCCTCACTTAAAATTACCGTTGAAAAATGGGAAAATCACTGAAAGTGGGGCAATAGTTTGTACCTTCCATCGCAGTGCTTTTGACCTGCGGACTGGTGAGGTACAAGGATGGTGTTCCTGGCCACCTGGTGTAGGTAAGGTACTCTCGTTGGTTTCACAACCAAAAACATTGCCAGTGTTTCCGATTCGTGTTGAAGAAGGCAGTATCTGGGTTGATGTGCAAGAGGAATAACACCCTCTCCCTGAATTTACTGAAACAGTACTAAGTAAAAAAAGAAAAACCCCAGCTAAACTTATTGGCTGGGATTTGTATCAAAATCTACCTATTTCAGAGATATAGAATCATTTAATGAGAAAATAGAACGTCTTCTCAAACAGTTTGAACACTTTGCTGTGATGTCATGTTGGGTTGTGTGTTGCCATTACCAGCTTCTATAGAAGCTGTAGCACTTTGAATATCCAGGTCTTTACAACCAGCTAACAATTCCCATACTCATGTCCCAATTCCAAAGATTCTAGTAGCAAAAACACAGAAAATTGTTAAATAAAGAAAGTATGATATGAGACTGATCGCTGACGAAGTGATTAATGCTCAACAAAAAATTGCGGATCTTCCAATCGATTGTCTTTAGCGGTGACTCGCACATAGCTCTGCCGCACTGACATATTATGACAAACTTTGTGTCAGGTTAAATGTTTTACCCCTAGACATACTTTTTCGGCTCTTGCATTTGCAGCTGATCTATGTGAATATTCTATGAGCAAAATACGGCAAATTGCTCGATTTATCGTAGTATATATATTGCTTGTAGTTTAAATGTACTTATGTTCGCTAAGTATTTACCAAATCGACTGATGAAGATTGTCAGCAGCTTTCTTCAAAATTATGAAATATCCAGAATCGGCATATTTGCCTTATTCTTTATCTGTGGGTTAAGTTTGACTCTTGTGATATCTGCGTGTTCTGCCAACAATACAGGTAACTCTGTAGCAACACAGACAGCAAATCAAGGTGTGGTAGTTCGTATCGGCTATCAAAAAGCGGCGACTATTCTTAGTGCTCTCAAAAACAGAGGCAATTTAGCGCAAACTTTAACGACTGCTGGTGCTTCGGTGACATGGGCAGAATTTCCTGCCGGCCCACCTATGCTAGAAGCAATGAACGCAGGTAGTATTGACTTTGGTTATACAGGTGAATCACCACCAATATTTGCCCAAGCTGGAGGTACTCCCTTGCTTTATGTTGCTTACGATCCTTGGGGTCCCAAAGCCGAAGCAATTATTGTACCGAAAGATTCACCAATTAAAACGGTTGCTGACCTTAAAGGGAAAAAAGTAGCCTTTGCTAAAGGCTCGAATACTAACTATCTTGTTGTCAAAGCTGTAGAAGCTGCCGGATTAAAGTATAGTGACATTCAACCAGCACATCTAACACCAGCAGATGCCCGTGCAGCATTTACTGGTGGTAACGTTGATGCTTGGGCAATTTGGGACCCTTACCTAGCAGCAGTTGAACACGACACAAAGGTTAGGACATTAACAGATGCGACAAATTTAGCACCGAATCGGGGTTACTATCCAGGGCGGCCGCATCATGTCAACAAAAGGATTGTATTTTCAATAAGCTCCCAAATAGTCGCATTAATTGTTGCTTATTGACACAGGTTGAAGCGATCACTTTGAGCTTGGGAAACTAAACCAAACGATAAATGCTGATTTTTTCGTTGGTTCTTAACCTTGGTTGTGATCAAGAGTAATTTAGATGCGTTTGCCCTGGGTTACTATCTTGCGCGTCAAGAGTTTGTTAATTCTCATCCAGATTTGTTGAAAACCCTCTTAGATGAAGTAAGCATTGTAGATAAATGGGCAACAAATAATCCAGAAGAAGTTGCCAAGTTTTTAGAACCAGAGTTAGGTATTCCCGCAGCAGCATTAGAAAATGCCGAAAAACGACGAAAATATGGCGTTTTACCGCTAACAGATGAAATAATCACTCAGCAACAAAACATTGCCGATACTTTTCACAAAATCAAGCTAGTTCCCAAGCAAATCCAAGTCAAAGATATCGTTTGGAACGGTAATAAACCTTAGAAGTTCCTCCCTACTCCCAAAAGCTTATGGACATTAACACCCAACAAATAAAAACTGATGTACTTGTCATTGGTGGCGGTACAGCCGGGACAATGGCTGGAATTAAAGCCAAACAAGCGAATCCCGATGCAGAGGTGCTGATTTTAGAAAAGGCTAACATCCGTCGCAGTGGTGCGATCGCAATGGGTATGGATGGAGTGAATACCGCAGTCATTCCCGGTCATTCCACACCAGAACAATACGTGCGCGAAATCACCCTTGCTAACGATGGGATTGTCAACCAAAAAGCCGTTTATCAAACAGGCAAATTAGGTTATGAAGTTATCCAAGAATTAGAAAGTTGGGGTGTGAAATTTCAAAAAGATGCCCAAGGCAACTATGACTTAAAACAAGTGCATCGTGTGGGTAAATATGTCTTACCCATGCCAGAAGGAAAAGACCTCAAAACAATTCTCACGCGCCAAGTTAAACGCCACAAAGTCAAAGTCACAAATCGCGTCATGGCAACCCGTGTATTAATCAAATCAGGACGTGCTATTGGTGCGGTGGGATTTGATGTCAGAAATGGAGATTATATTGTTATTCAAGCTAAAGCAGTCATCCTGTGTACAGGTGCTTGTGGCAGATTAGGATTACCTGCTTCCGGCTATCTCTACGGCACTTATGAAAATCCTACCAATGCTGGGGATGGCTATTCAATGGCTTATCATGCAGGTGCAGAACTTAGTAATATAGAATGCTTTCAAGTTAATCCTTTAATTAAAGATTACAACGGCCCTGCCTGTGCCTATGTTGCCGGGCCTTTTGGCGCACATACAACCAACGCCGAAGGAAATCGCTTCATTAGTTGTGACTATTGGAGTGGTCAAATGATGTTGGAAATCTGGAAAGAATTAAATTCTGGAAAAGGGCCAGTCCAATTGAAAATGACCCATCTTGATGAAGATACAATTGCAGAAATTGAATCTATACTTTGGGCGAATGAACGACCGAGTAGAGAGCGTTTTCATCAAGGTAGAAATGAAGATTACCGCACCCACGGTGTAGAAATGCACATTTCTGAAATAGGCTTATGTAGCGGTCATAGTGCTTCTGGTGTGTGGGTGAATGAAAACGCTCAAACAACTATCCCAGGTTTATATGCAGCTGGAGATATGGCCAGTGTTCCCCATAATTACATGATTGGGGCATTTGTTTTTGGTCGCATAGCCGGAACTCATGCCATTGAATATGTACAAGATTTAGATTTTGTTGAACCAGATACGGATTTTTTAGAAATAGAAAAAGTTAGAATATATGCTCCCTTAACACGTCCAAATGGTGTACCTCATACCCAGGTAGAATACAAATTAAGGCGCTTAGTTAATGATTATCTACAACCACCAAAATCAGGTAATAAACTTGAAATTGGTTTGAAACATTTTGTTCAATATCAACAAACATTAGATTTAATGGGCGCTCGCGATCCCCATGAATTAATGCGCTGTATAGAAGTACATTTTATTCGAGACTGTGCGGAAATGGCAGCTAGAGCATCCTTATACCGTCAAGAAACTCGTTGGGGACTTTATCATTACCGTTTAGATTATCCCGAAAAGAATGATGATGAATGGTTTTGCCATGTTAACTTAAAGAAAGATGAATTAGGGCAAATGATATTGTTTAAACGTCCTATAGATCCTTACATTGTGGAAGTAGATGCAGTCAAAGAATCGTATAGTGTTGCAGCTAAGTAAGAGGATGGTTTCAAAATTTTAGGCAAAATGTAAGGTGTATTGTCCCGTAGCACAAAGCACCATCAGCAATTCAATAACTTTTAGAAAATGCTTGAACTAATTAACCCAACTTGTGATTTGTATTCAGAATTTATTGGTATGGCTGCGGAATATCAGAAATTATTTCCCGTTATTGGATTGATTTATGAAAACTTAATTTGAGCATAAAATAACAAAAATGGGTTATAAAACGATAATTTTTGATCTCGATAATACACTATTGAATTTTGAACTATGTGAACGTCAAGCTATACTCGGAGCGCTAGAAGCTTGTGGAATATCTTTAGACTTAAATGGAGTAAATGAGACTATTTTTCTTCAAGTATATGAAACTTATAATTCCAAGCATTGGAGACAGCGAGAAAGTTTTTCTCCTGGTGAATTGATAGAGATGTCTTATCGAAGTACACTTGCTCACTTAGATATACAAACAGATCAAATCAGCAATCTCAGTCAAAGTTTTTGGCATATTTTTAATCATTCTGCTGTAATGGAACCTAATGTAAATGAAGTACTAACTGTTCTCGCACGTAGTTATCGTTTGGCTGTCATCACCAACGATTTTGTATCAGCACAAGTACCAAGAATGCAAGCTGCGGGAATTGAGCATTTTTTTGAGGAAGTTATAGTTTCTGAAGCAATTGGTTTTGCTAAACCATCTCCTGAAATATTTAATCATGCGTTATCTGGATTAGATTTAACACCAGCACAAGTACTTTACGTAGGAGATTTTCTCGCTCATGACTATGTGGGAGCAATGCAAGTCAAGATTGATTTTTGCTATTACAACCGAAAAAACCAAATTTTACCACAAGAAGCACAACCAAAGTTTATGATAGGTGAACTCTCAAAGTTGCTGGAGTTGGTTAACTAACAGGCTTTAAAACTTAAATGGTTTTGTTTAAATTATTTTGAGGAATTTTATTATAAATATGTCTATCTATAATTCAATTGGCCAACAATATTCCAAAACTCGCGTTCCTGATATTCGCATCGTCAATCAATTAATTGATTTACTCAATTTACCAAAAGGTAGTCTGATTGCTGATATTGGTGCTGGTATTGGTGGTTACAGTTTAGCACTAGCTAACCAAGGTTTTTTTGTGAATGCTATTGAACCTTCTTTAGTAATGCAAAAACAAGCAGTAGAACATCAGCAAATTAAGTGGTTCACTGGCTATGCAGAAAATTTACCTTTACTAGATAAGTCTGTTGATGGCGTTGTAAGTATCCTGGCAATTCATCACTTTTGTCATCTCGAAAAAGCGTTTCAAGAAATGCATAGAATTATTAGAGATGGGACAATAGTTTTGCTAACTTTTGATATTAGATTAGCTAAGAAGATATGGCTTTATGATTATTTTCCATTTTTATGGGAAGATGCTTTACTATTTTTACCACTTAACGAACAGATTTATTTAATTCAGAGGAATATTAAAAGGCGTGTTGAAGCCATACCCCTTTTGTTACCATACGATTTGTCTGATTTATTCGCAGCAGCAGCTTGGAGACGACCAGAGTTATATCTTCAAGCAGAAGTACACGCGGGAATATCATCTTTTGCATTAGCGAATCAAGATTTAATTGAGCAAGGAGTACAGTTACTTACAGCAGATTTAAGTAGTGGGGAATGGACGAAAAAATATGGTGATATTCACAATTTGGCAGAGATTGATATAGGCTATCGTTTTATCCGTGCAACGCTGGATAACTAAATGATTGTAATTTAAAATTAAATTATGACAAATAAAGTTATTGTAAATGAGAAAATTGAAATTAGACAAGCTGAGATTAAAGATGTAGAGAGAATAGCTGTTCTTTGCAAACAACTTGAATATTCTGTGACAAATCAACAAATAGAACAGCGCCTTACTAAAATTAAAAATAACGATGCTCATATTGTGTATGTTGCCACTTTAGAAGATGAATATGTAATTGGTTGGACACACACTCATATTTGTGACTCAATAGTTATTCCGACTCCAGCAATTCTTTTAGGATTAGTTGTAGATAAAGATTATCGTCACAATGGAATAGGACGTATTTTGATGCAGCAAATTGAACAGTGGGCTTCTCTGGCTGGATGTGAGGGTGTTCTGTTACGTTCTAATATTAAACGTCAAGAGGCTCATTTATTTTATGAAAAAATTGGTTATACAAATATAAAACAGTCGTTGACATTTTATAAAAAATTGATTTAGTGAATAATATGCAGTTAATTAATACATTGACTACTCACCGTCTCTTTGCTGAACGTCTGCGATTTAAACATTTGAATGAACTTCATTGTATGCATCAAGATCCGCAAGTTATGGCAACCTTGGGCGGTGTTCGTTCTGATGAAGAAACACGGCTTTTTATTATCAATAATTTGAATCATTGGCAGCATTATGGATTCGGATTATGGGTGTTTCGAGACAAAATTAACAATCATTTTGTTGGTCGTGCTGGTCTTCGGAATACTGACGTAGAAGGTAAGGATGAAGTAGAATTAGCTTACGCTCTAATACCTAAATTTTGGGCTAAAGGGTTAGCGACAGAAATGGGTGAGGAAATATTGAAAATTGGTTTTGAAATACTGAGATTACCAGAGATAGTCTGTTTTACTCTAACGACGAATCAAGCTTCACAAAGAGTTATGGAAAAGCTGGGATTTAAATATGAGCGTGAGATTATACATGCAAATTTACCCCATTTATTTTATCGCTTAAAAGTTTAGTTACAAAATCAAGGAGAAATTTTATGGCTTTAATCAATCAAAGAATAGATGTTCCTGTTATCGTCGATGAATCAAAATGTTTAGAAAAATGCACAGCTTGTATTGAAGTTTGTCCCCTTGATGTATTAGCAAAAAATCCAGAGACAGGGAAAGCTTATATGAAATATGATGAGTGTTGGTTTTGTCTTCCCTGTGAAAAAGAATGTCCCACTAATGCAATTACAGTACAAATTCCCTTTTTATTACGTTAAAGATTTTCTGTGATTATGTGGTAAAAATAATGAACGATGATCTCAAAGATTGGCTAGAAATGCTGCGATCGCCTGACGTAAATGACCGCTTATTAGCCGTCAAAACTTTACAACATCTCGGCGAAGAAGAAACAGTAGACGCACTAATCATCGCTTTACAAGATGAACATATTGCTGTTCAAAAAATAGCTATATCTGCCCTTTGGGAGATTGCTAATTCTTCAGCTATTCCTGCTTTACTTGAATGTCTCAGTTCCGTAGATGTAGATATTCGCACTGAAGCTGCATCAGCTTTAAACGAGTTAGTTACTCAGGATGATTTACTACTGTTACTAGATAAACTTCAGAGTGATGATATAAATATCCAATTAAATATCTTATTACTGTTGCGAAAAATCCATGATATTCAATCTTTACCCTATATCTTACCATTTTTAAAATTAAATAATCCTGAGTTAAGAGAAGCGGCAATTACCACACTACGATATATCAATCAACTAGAAAAATGTCCACAAGCTTTGGATTTAATATTTGATGAATCAACACTTGTTCGTCGTGCTACTGCTTTAACTTTAGGACATTTACAAGATACACAAGTAATTACAATACTTGCTCAAGCACTTACAAATGATAGAGATTGGCAAGTTCGCCGTAATGCAGCCAAATCTCTAGCTATTCATGAAAATAAACAAGCAATTTCAGCATTAGAAATAGCTTTAGGTGATGAACATTGGCAAGTACGCAAATCAGCAGCACAAGCTTTGCAAACAATCCCAGATATTCAAGTTATACCGAGATTAATTCAAGCATTAACAGATGAATATGCAGATGTCCGCAAAGAAGCAGTAATTGCTCTTGGGAATTTAGCTCATCCCGATGTTATTAACCCCCTACAACAAGCCTTAGATGACCCTGACAAAGAAGTGTCTATCCAAGCACAACGGGCAATTCAGAAGATTCAAACAGATAAAAAAGTCGTCTTGGGTTAAGTGAATTGACAATAATTATGCAATCAAAAGCTAATTTTCATCAGCAAGAAGTAGTACAACTCCTCAAACAGGTTATCGAACCTACCTTAAAAAATGACATCGTTAGTTTGGGAATGGTGCGAAATCTCCGCATAGTTGATGACTATATTTACTTACGTTTATATATTGGTTCTCATCCGCACCAATTAGAGCCAAAAATTCAATCTAAATTATTATCTCTATCTTGGTGTAAAAAAACTTATATTCAAGTTTGTACAATTACCGATGTTAAAATTACTCTTGCTGTTTCTAGTGGTAAAGGTGGTGTGGGCAAATCCACAACAGCCGTGAATATAGCCGCAGCTTTAAAATTACAAGGTGCAAAAGTAGGATTATTAGATGCTGATGTTTATGGCCCCAATGTCCCTCAGATGTTGGGTTTGGGACAAGCTGATATTCAAGTGATTAATACTCCCACAGGTGATAAGTTTTTACCTCTAGAAGTTCAGGGAATAAAAATAATGTCAGTAGGTTTACTTGCAGAAGCAAATCGTCCTTTGGCATGGCGGGGGCCTGTATTGCATAAAATTATCACGCAATTTTTGCAAGATGTGGAATGGGGGGAATTAGATTATTTATTGATAGATTTACCTCCCGGTACAGGTGATGCTCAAATTACAATTATCCAAGAAAGCCCAATTTGTGGAGTTATTTTAGTGACAACTCCTCAACAAGTGGCTGTTGCAGATGTACGACGTAATATATATATGTTTCGCCAAGTGGGTGTTCCTGTGCTTGGCATCATTGAAAATATGAGTTATTTAATTTGCGGTGATTGTGGTTCACACACGCCAATTTTTGGTAGTGGTGGCGGCGAACAACTGGCCGCAGAATTACAAGCGCCTCTGTTGGGACAAATTCCTATCGATCCCCGTATTTGTAGTGGTAGTGATACTGGAAATCCGATTGCGATCAGCGAATATGCTTCACCAGCAAGGGAGGTTTTTACACAAATAGCTACTTCATTAAATACTACTTTTACGTTACACGATCAAACTACGCAGCTTGACCAAGCTTAGTAGCTTCATAAACTTCAATCAATTGTCCTGTTTTTACTAAACAAGGCAAAAGTAAAAAGTTAAAAGAAAAATGCGATCGCAGCGGTTTTTCCTTTTCAATCCGCAATAGTTTTCATCCTGTTCAAAATATCTGTTTTACCAAAGGCGATCGCATACCCTGAATTTGGATAAATTCACAAGACGTACAAGACGCCTCTTTTCTTACTACGGAGAGAGCAAAATACCACCCGCAACCTGAACCTTAGACAAAATCATAAATCGAGCGATCGCGGTATGTTTTCTCATTTAAGCACAAAAATATCAATGACATCCTCTAAAATCAAAAATATTCCTGTTTCGTTGAGCATTTTCAACAAAATAATGTTTGCGATGCGTTCACTATCTATTAGAACACCATCATAATCAAAAATAACTAATTTAATTTTGTCCATAACTTACAAAAAATTCGCTGAATCAGATTTATTAGGGTCAACAGCAAAAGCACCAATTTCACTCATCTTGTCAAATCTGAACCGAGTTATAAGCTTTAGTTTGATGCAGTTTCGTCGGAAAGAGCATTAATAATTTCTCTCAAGGGGCGATCGCTGTTAGATTCTTCTGGTGTTTCTTTACCCAAAGATGTATCCTTCACCAAGCGGTAAACATCAGCTGCTCCGTAAAAAATGCGCTCAGTCAGACCTACCTCCTGAAAGGTTTCGGCAATCTCTTCCATTTCCCCTATCCAACGATGTGCTTTTGGTGTCATGGATGGAATGGAACGGGTGAGTATAGCAGCAAGTTCCGGCTGGCTGCTAGATACTTCTTCCCAGAGTTGCTCATCCAAGCCTAAGCGATGGGCGGCGATCAGTAATTCTGTACCAATCGCTGTCAGTCCTTTTGTCAAGGCGGCGTAAGACATCTTCAATCCAGAAGCTTGACCAATTTCATCGCCAATTACTCGTATATCTAACCCATAATTCCGCAGTTGTTGAAATTCAACGGCCTGTTTTCCTGAAGCATAGATGCGGGTGCGTCCAGGAACTCTGGGAGGTGGGCCAATGATTGAGGCATCTACGAATGTGACTCCCACTGATTCGATGACTTGGGCAATACATTTTACTTTTTGGGGTGCAACTGCATTGCAATCAACGTACAGAATCTGTTTCCCCACATTGCTTATTACCTCAGCTACAAGATTCGCTGCTTCTATTGCGGCGGCGGGGACTAGCACTGATAGCACTACATCAGATTCAATTACTAATTGTGTGAGAGAACCTACATCTTGGATATTGGCTGCGGCGGCTAATTGCCGAGTTCTGGGACTGCGATCGTCTAGGGCGGCAATTGTCTTCAATCCATTTTGATTGAGAACAGATGCGATCGCCTGTCCCATGTCACCCGGACTTAAAATACCAACTGTTTGAATTTGCATGGAAAGCTTGATTGTTAACTGTATTCAGCTTTTGATTAATACGCTGATTTTGGTGATTGAGTTATGAGGCAAACTACGGTAAACTGATGCCATTACCGTTATTAATCTAAATAGGAACTTACCATACATCATTCCTTGGAAGCAAGCTATTTTAATGACTCAAGAACTATGGACAGAAGTTGATCGTTACATCACTGATTTACTTATACCTTCTGACCCTGTGTTAGATGCTGCTCTTCAGGCTAGTGATGCGGCTGGTTTACCACCACATAATGTTTCGCCAAACCAAGGTAAACTGCTCATGCTATTAGCCTTAATCCATAAAGCGCGGACTATTCTAGAGATTGGCACTTTAGGCGGCTACAGTACAATTTGGTTAGCTAGAGCATTGCCTGCTGACGGTCATTTGATCACCCTAGAGTCAAATCCCCAGCACGCCGAAGTTGCCTGCGATAATATTGCCCGCGCTAGACTGGCTCATCTTGTCGAGGTACGTGTCGGCCGGGCAATAGATACACTGCCGCAATTGGCTAAAGAGGAATACAATCCATTTGATTTGATTTTTATTGACGCAGACAAGCCAAGCAACCCAGAATATTTTGCGTGGGCGTTAAAGCTTTCCCGCCAGGGTAGCCTAATTATTGCCGATAACGTTGTTCGTAACGGAGCTGTGATTGAGGTCAACAGCGATGATCCTAACGTTCAGGGAGTGCGTCGTTTTAACGAATTGCTCAGTGCCCAAGCGCGTGTAAGTGCTACGGCAATCCAGACTGTAGGTAACAAAGGGTATGATGGCTTTGCGATCGCTCTTGTCATGCGTGAAAATTAGCTTTGTCTTTCTCAGTTCTTATTTTCAAGATAAGGTATATTCTAAATCACCACTAATCATTCCTCATATAATTGGGAACTGCTATATAATTACCAGCTATTAATTATATTGTAATTTGCCAAGCTTTTTTAAGGCAAAAAATAATGAGCTAATATGTAATGCTTGCAATAAAATACCGCTTTCAATTACTTCTATAATTTTTTTAAAGGCAACAGCTATACATCAATTTGTTCTGTATCATCCAAATTTAAATCAGCTATCTTTTCTAAATCTGTAGCTAAAAAACAATGGGTGAGATTGTTATGATTTGCTGCATTTGGTGATAAAATGCCAGTCTGAACAAAATTATCGCTAGTGTAACCTGTTTCTTCTAATAGCTCACGTTTTGCTGCTGCAAACGGTGATAAATCTTCTACTTCTACAGCACCGCTAGGTAATTCTAAAATTATTTTTTGTAGACCGTGGTGATATTGTTTGGATAAGACAACTTCTTTAACTCTTCCTCAGTTCCCTTAATAGCCTCACTCTGATTACCATCAATATCAACAGGAATATCACCCCCAAGTGTGATTCGCTGAACGTGGCGAGGTTGATTCCCGTAATCAGCGATCGCAGTTGAGTAGCGCGATTATCCCAGAAAGCTACATCGCCAACTTTCCAACGCCACCGGACAGTATTCTCTGGACGAGTGACATAAGCTTGCAACAATTATCACGATTTCATCGGATTCATTTTGTGATAGACTACACAGACGGCGCACGAAACCACCGATAAATAATCCACGTTCACCGGATTCAGGATGGACGTGGACAACTGGATGCAGGGTTTCGTATAAAGTTGAGGTGAAAACAACCCGATGCTCTAAAATTTCTTGTGGTAAATCAATGGCTACTTGTCCTTGAGCGTCAAGGTTCTGCTCTCGGAAGAAGATGACTTTGTAGTCTGACTAAAGCTTTACGGATATCGTTGATGATTTCATTGCTGAGGTTACTGCTCAAGTCAACACCAATGATTTTTGCACCGATACGTCCAGCAATTGGTTTGATGTCAAAGTGTTGGGAAGCCATGATATTTGTGTCTTCAAGGGTTAATTAATTTGTTTTACGCAGAGGCGCAGAGAGTAAGAGTTTGAGAGAAATTTTTGCGATCTATGCGGGGTAAAAGACGAATGCTCGTAGTTCGATGCTTTCTCGTGGGGGAGCGTTGACTGGGCTGGTGGGGTCTTCAAAGGCTGTATGGGCGGCAAAACGGGCGTGTCCGTCTTCTGCAGAGTCGAAGCATTTGATAAATAGTGCTTCGTCTCTGTGCATTTGCGGGAAGTAGAACCATTTATGTTTGGAGTTATAGGTGACTCCGTATGTCTCACCAACCCGATCGCGGTACACAAGATCGCCAGCTACAAGGTCTGTGGGTGCGATACTTTGCGCGTCACACAGTGCTAAGGGTGACTCTTGGATTGGTGTTGCGATCGCTCGCCAAACATTGATGATGGCAAATCGTTGTTTTAGTAGCGCATCAATATCATCTATCCCCCGCGCTGCTAGTTCCAAATGGGCGCGAGTATAGCCGGATTTGGCGGTAAAGTCGTTGTGTACACGCAAGGCAGGTTCTTTAATATTATTCTCACCTGGCTTGGAGTTACCAGCATTACGAAGGGTGTGATCAAATATCACTACCTTCGTTGCACCTGTCACTTCTTTTAACAATTGCTCGGCTTCTGGATAGTAGACGCGGCGCACTTCGTCTTCATCATAAAAGTTGCGGACATTAGTATTATGTCCAGTAAAGGCGAATCCTTCTTTATCTAACGAGATGTTCTCTGAGATAGAACGAGCATTGTAAATTGGCAGTTTGTGCATCTGATAAGTTGCATTCGTGCGGGGAATCCCGGCTGGCGGTTCGTAAGTATAGTTAACAGGTTTTTCTGCCGTTGGAATCAGGTAAGTGAGGTTAGCCTCTACGGATGGCAGATCCAGGTAAATCGGTCTGTCTATAACTTGGTTATTTAAGCTCATAGGTTATCCCATTTTGAATTTTAGTTAATTGTTGGTCATGTGTCCTATTTTTGAGATGCACCAACGGGAACAGGTTCACCGAGAATTTTAGCGAATCTTTCCAAATAGAAGTCCGCAGGATTTGCAACTGCTTGAATTGAGGAGCGATCGCCTACCAGATTCCACCATGTCTGCAAACGAGGTGTTTCTGCTGGTAGTGTGAATTTACGGAAGTGTTCTAAGAGTGGTAAACGTTCAAACCAGGGATAGAAGCTGATATCAACTAGGCTAAACCGATCTCCTAACAAGTAATCACCTTTGCCTAATCCTTCTTGTTCAATATATAGAAGTGCTTCTGTGAAATCTTTTCGTCCTTGTTCTTGTTCGGTGCTATCTTTACCGCGCAGAAATTTGTTAAAAGCTGGGACAAAGCGAGTATTGGCATAGTCTATCCAAATTCGAGCGATCGCTTTAGCTGCGGGATCGCGGGGTAACAAAGGTGGTTCTGGAAAAACTTCATCTAGATATTCATTGATAATAGCGGACTCGTAAATTTCAACATCCCCATGTTTGATAGCTGGAACTTTGCCATAGCGCGAAATCTGCGTGTACCCATCTGGTTTATTTTGTAAGTCAATTTCTATCGAGGTGAAGTCAATACCTTTTTCTAGTAAGACGACACGAGTACGTTGAGAGAAGGTAGAGGCTTTGGCGAAGTATAGTTGGATGTTGCTCATGAAATCTTTTCCTTGTAATAATCGTGAATGCAGACTATTTGAGATTGCACAACTCAAACTAAAGCAATAAAACAGAAGCTGTTCATGAGCGATCGCCCACTATGGATGAAAGCAACCATTCTGTTTTCTGATTAGTGCAGTTAAATAATTGACTGGTAGGTATCTACGTCAGTTATATACTATACTACAGTTTGTCGGTCGATTTTGTGTACTTAAAAACAGTATACAGTCTTTATGAAAATATGCATACCTAATTATTAGTGTAACTAAATAAATAGCTAGACATAATCAGGCATTTGTGCTCTGGGATTCTTTTTATTGGCCCTAGCGTTTATCGCTCATTTCGGTGTACGGAAGAGAAAATCTCCAGCCGTTTAATGCAAAATCGAGTTCATGCTGCAAATCTATCCCCCATTTCTTTTATCTAGCAAGAGAAGGAATCTATATTAATGGCACATCTATTTGAACCATTCAAGATTCGTGAAGTTGTTTTTCGCAACCGCATCGCCGTTTTATCCACAGTCGCAAACAGAGAATACGACGCTGTGCACCTGTTCCTCTAGTGGCTTTCACGCTCTTGCTAAGTTTATTGTAAAAACCTCTTGATTTTTATCGCCGATTGTGAGAAAGTCTGATTTAATATCTAAATAACACGGTAAATCGATAAATTTACAGTATGATATAGCTTGACTGGAAGCAAGCGGTGGTTTTAGCTGTGCTTTAATCCTGGCAACATCCGATCGGACTGATTACAACTACAAAAGTATAACAGCCATGCGAGCGAGGCATCATACCAGTACTGAATGCCAATATTACTGTCAGGAGAATCATATTAAGTTTGGGTGATTACTTCTAATAAAATCTATCAATGTAGGTTGGGTTGTAGCTTGCTTCCTCATAGGGGTACGGCAGTGAAACCCAACATCAACAAGGATCAAATGTTGGGTTCTTGCAGACGAACCCCCTTCTCTACGAGATGCTGTTCGCATTCGATTCTACGTTTTTCAACCCAACCTACAGATATTATTAAGTGTTTAACCAAACCTGATATCACTCTTATGCAAGTTACTTTCCAGTAAAGTAACCCCAGATATTATCCCAAATCTGGTTCGATTTTTCTGTTTCTCTAGAGGTGGGCATTTCGTGTGTGGCTAGTTGTTCTATTTTTTAGATGCTCATGTATTCACTAATGCGAAAAATAGATTAACGAAAACTACGAAGAAAAGGAGAATTGTTCATCTAAAATCCAAAATAATATCAGTTTTAAGAAAAGTTGAATCTTATTGATGAACTACAGGCATTCAAGTAGAAGTAGCAAAATTGAGAATATTAGAGATAGGAAAAAACATTATTTTCTCACACTAATATTCATTCAGGGAATAGCGATCGCACTTTTATTCATTCATACAACCGCATTTGCAGCCACAGTCAATCCCTGTCCCCAAGGTATGGCGATGATTTCAGGAGGAACATTCAAAATGGGGTCTGATAATTCCAGTTTTGTGGAAGAGCGATCGCCTGGAGATGTAACGGTGACTAACTTCTGTATTGATAAATATGAGGTTACAAATGCACAATTTGGTGAATTTATCAAATCTACAGGATATGTGACAGTTGCAGAGCGTCCCTTATCTGAAAAACAGTTTCCCGATTTACCCGGTGAGCAGCGATTACCGGGTTCCTTAGTGTTTGAGATGGCAAAACCAGGTGTCAAGCAAGTTTCCTTTCTAAGTTGGTGGCATTGGACTACTGGCGCGAATTGGCAACATCCTTTTGGGGCAGACAGTGCAATCGCTAGCAAATCCAACTATCCAGTTGTTCACATAGCTTACGAAGATGCCCTAGCCTACGCCAAATGGTCAGGAAAATCCTTACCTACCGAAGCCCAATGGGAATACGCCGCCCGTGGTGGCTTGGATGGTGCAACATACACTTGGGGCAATGAATATTCTGAATATAGAGCCAACACTTGGCAAGGAATTTTTCCCTTTTTCAACACCAAAGCCGATGGTCACTTGGGCATTGCTCCCGTCGGTTCTTTTGCACCCAATGGTTATGGACTCTATGACATGACCGGCAATGTGTGGGAATGGACTACTGATTTCTTTCAAGTCGGACACGATCGCAAATCCCATCAAATTAATCCTATTGCCTTAAATCAAAGCTTTGATCCCAATAAGCCCGATGAATCAGAACTACACGTAATCAAAGGGGGATCGTATCTCTGCGCTCCCAATTACTGTAGCCGCTTCCGTCCGGCGGCACGGGAGTCAGAATCACCCGATACGGGAACTACTCATATCGGGTTTCGGCTAGTTAAAAATTTGCCCTCCAGCACACTACCTATAAATCCAAAATCCAAAATCTAAAATTATATGACTGATCCTCACAAGAGAGATTCTTTGTATGCATCTCTCAAGTTAACTTCCCAAGCGATCGCTTTTTTGACAGCCCTAACGCTAATATTTTCTAGTATCTTACCTCTACCTGCTTGGGCGGACTATGGCGACAAATTGCCATTACCCCAACCATCTTTTAAAGGCAAAATTGGCATTACTTACAAAGAATCCCAACCAGACTTCCCCAAACCCATTAAGGCTCCAGAAAATGCACCAAACATTTTGCTGGTGTTGCTTGATGATGTCGGTTTTGGACAAACCAGCACCTTTGGCGGTCTGATCGATACGCCTAATTTAGACCGTCTAGCAGCAAGGGGATTGCGTTATAACCAATTCCACACTACAGCACTCTGCTCTCCTACCAGAGCCGCATTGCTCACGGGACGCAACCATCACTCTGTGAGTACAGGTGTGGTTACGGAGTTAGCTACAGGATATCCAGGTTATACAGCGATTTTACCTAGAAGTGCGGCAACGATCGCTGAAGTATTGCGAGATTATGGATATAACACAGCGGCCTTTGGCAAATGGCACAATACCCCAGACTATGAAACCAGTGCGGCAGGCCCATTTGATCGCTGGCCGACAGGTTTAGGTTTTGAGTACTTCTATGGATTTCTGGGCGGTGATACCAATCAATGGAGTCCAGCCTTGGTGGAAAATACCCAACATATTCAGAAACCAAATCGCTCTGATTATCACCTCACCCCCGATCTAGCAGACCATGCGATTAAGTGGATTCGCACCCAGCAAGCGATCGCTCCTGATAAACCCTTCTTTACCTACTTTGCCACTGGCGCTACCCATGCCCCACACCATGCGCCCAAGGAATGGATCAACAAGTACAAGGGTAAATTCGATCGAGGTTGGGATAAATTACGCGAAGATATCTTTGCTCGTCAGCTAGCCCTTGGTGTAATTCCCGCCGATACTAAGCTGACTCCTCGCCCGGCGGAACTCCCAGCTTGGGATTCCCTCACTCCCACCGAGCAGAAAGTTTATGCGCGTCAGGCGGAAGTATTTGCAGGTTTCCTCAGCCATACCGATGCACAAATTGGTAGAGTCATTGACACGATTGATCAACTGGGTGAATTGGATAACACCTTAGTCTTTTTCATCGCCGGGGATAATGGTGCGAGTGCTGAAGGCGGCTTAACAGGTAGTGTTAATGAATTAAAAGTCTTTAATGGCGTAGCAGAAAGTCCTCAAGAAGTTCTCGCGGCTTTAGATGATTTAGGTGGGCCAAAAGCCTTCAATCATTTTCATGCAGCTTGGGCTTGGGCAGTGGATAGCCCCTTCCAATGGACAAAACAAATTGCTTCTCACTTCGGCGGAACCCGCAATGGTTTAGTTGTGGCTTGGGGCGATCGCATCAAAGATCGTGGTAGAGTGCGGAGCCAATTCCATCATGTAATTGATATTGCGCCTACAATTCTGGAAGTTGTGGGGATTGAAGAACCAGAGGTTGTCAACGGTGCAAAACAACAACCCATCGAAGGTACTAGCCTTGTCTATAGCTTCGATAATCCTGCTGTACCATCCCATCACAAAACCCAGTATTTTGAGATGTTTGGCAATCGTGGCATTTACGATCAAGGTTGGGTAGCAGCCGCCCGTCATGGACGCTTACCTTGGGAGCGTGTCTCCAAAACCACCTTCGATGAAGATAATTGGGAACTATACGATATTACCAAAGACTTCAGTGAAGCCAACGATTTAGCCAAACAGAACCCTGACAAGTTAGCGCAACTACAAAATCTATTTCTGAAGGAAGCAAAGAAGTACAAAGTTCTGCCCTTGGACGATCGCTTAGTTCAACGGTTTGATGTCAAAATCCGTTCTAACCTAATCACAGGACGCAATAACTTTACTTATCACACATCTGTTGCAGGGATTCCCGAAGGCAGCGCTCCCAATATTAAGAGTCGCTCCTTTAGCATCACTGCCGATGTGGATGTTGCCAAAGATGGTACTGAAGGCGTTTTAGTCACCCAAGGCGGACGTTTTGCGGGTTGGAGTTTCTTCTTGAAAAAAGGTAAACCCACCTTTGCTTACAACTTCTTAAATAGCGATCGCACAATCATTCAATCTTCTCAACCAATTGCGATCGGCAAATCCCAAATCAAATTTGACTTTACTTATGATGGTGGCGCTCCGGGGGCAGGTGGTACTGGTAAGCTCTTGATTAATGAGCAACAGGTTGCGGAAGGCCGCATTGATAAAACTGTAGGCTACCGATTTGGTTTAGATGAAACCTTTGATGTTGGTCAAGATACTGGCACACCTGCGGTAGATACTTACCAAACACCCTTTGCATTCACCGGCAACTTACAGCAAGTCACCCTGGAATTGAAGTGATAGGAATTGGGCATTGGGGGTTGGGCATTGGGCATTGGTTGTTCTCCTCTGCCCCCCTGCCC
>NZ_CAXTTT010000075.1:11173-37936 GCF_964247315.1 uncultured Nostoc sp. | reverse complement strand
TCTTAAAACACAGTTTGAAGAGGATGTTTTAAAAGTCCTATTCTTGGTAACAAAACGTTTTAGATCCCCCTAAATCCCCCTTTTTAAGGGGGACTTTGATTCCAGTCCCCCCTTTTTTAAGGGGGGCTAGGGGGGATCAATAAGTGCTTCCTCACAGCAAACTTTTTTTCAAACATCCTCTAATAAAGGAAGTATAGATTTTCCGGCAGAACTAACTGCAATCGCTGCAGAAGATAGTCAGGGTAAAACTGGAAATTTTAACGAAACCCTTCACCACCGAGCAGTTATTGAACTTTATCCGCAAAATATTCCGTTAAAATCAATTTGCTACGATACTCAGCCAAATTTAAATTCTGGAGTTTTGTGACTCTGTGCTTATTCAGTTACCGACTATCAACGCCCTGAAACAGCCTACTAGCTCTGCTTGGGTTGAACAAGCGATCGCTAACTTAGATATCATCTTACTCGACCACTCCCACTGTGAACGCAAAGCAGCAGGTGTGGCCTTGAACATGATGTTTCGCTACCCTTCCAATACTAAAATGGTACGGGAGTTAACTGCGATCGCCCGCGAAGAACTAGAACACTTTGAGCTAGTTAACCAATGGTTAGAACGCCGGAATATTTCCCTAGCTCCCCTACCACCGCCTCCCTACGGTGCGGGTTTAAAATCTCAAGTACGCCCTAAAGAACCTGAGCGATTTCTAGATTCCTTACTAGTTACTGGTTTAATTGAAGCTCGCTCTCACGAACGCCTGGGACTATTAGCTGCTCACTGCCCAGAGCCAGAGTTAGCAAAATTTTATCGTGGGCTAATGGCATCCGAAGCGCGTCACTACGGTATATATTGGGTTTTAGCTGCTACTTATTTCGACAGAGAAATTGTCATGCAACGGCTTGATGAATTAGCAATTGTCGAAAGTGAGTTGCTAGCGACTTTGCACCCAGAACCTAGAATTCACAGTTAGTAGACTAACCCAACAGATATGAAGCTTCAGCTAACACACCTGAGACTGCTTGTCTCCAACTACAAAGATTCTTTTCTGTTCTACCGGGATCTGCTGAAATTTGATGTCGATTGGGGCGATGAAGATAGCGGATATGCTGAGTTTAATGCCGGATATCTCAAGCTGGGTTTGTTCAAAAAAGAATTAATGGCTGAAGTAGTCCCAAGAATTGAACAGCCTTCATACGTTGTCAATCGAGATAAAATTGTGTTGATTTTCGCAGTCGATAACGTGGATGAAGTTTATGAGCAAGTAAAGGCTCAGAATGCGGTCGTTGTGACTCAACCACAAGATCGCCCAAGCTGGGGAATCCGTACAGCTCATTTGCGCGATCCTGATGGCAATCTGATCGAAATCTACAACAATCTAGGAATTATCTAGTTAAAAGTTCCTGCCAACAACGTTATGAAGTAATTAATCATGAAATGGCTTTCTATTGTTGGCATTGGGGAAGATGGATTACAGGGGTTAAGCGCGATCGCTCTTTCTTTACTCGATCGAGCGAAAGTAATTGTAGGAGGCGATCGCCATTTATCGATGCTTCCTACAGACGATCGACGTGAGAAACTAGTCTGGACATCTCCCATTAGTGCTTCAGTAGAGGAAATCATCCAACGTCGCGGCCAGTCAATCTGCGTACTCGCAAGCGGCGATCCGATGTGTTATGGCATTGGTGTCACCTTAATCCGGCAAATTCCCGTCTCTGAAATGACGATTATCCCGGCACCTTCAGCCTTCAGCCTCGCCTGTGCCAGGGTGGGATGGTCTTTAACGGAGGTAGAAACTTTAAGTTTGAATGGTCGTCCATCCTCCCTAATCCAGTCTTACATTTGTCCGGGAGCGCGGCTGTTGATTTTGAGTGAGGGTAAAGACACACCAGCGCTTGTTGCTCAAATTTTGACAAATCGCGGCTATGGTGGCAGTAAAATCGCTGTATTGGAGCGTATGGGCGGCACTCATGAAAGAATTGTGGAAGGTACGGCTGCATCTTGGGGTGAAACTGAAGTTGCAGTGTTGAATGCGATCGCAGTTGATTGTATTGCTGATGCTGGGGTTATGCCATTACCAAGATTACCAGGATTGCCAGATAAAGCCTACCACCACGATGGCCAATTAACGAAGCGTGAAGTTAGGGCAATCACCCTTGCAGCTTTAGCACCCACACCGGGAGAATTATTGTGGGATGTGGGCGCGGGTTGCGGCTCAATTTCAATTGAATGGATGCGGAGTAATGCTCGATGTCGAGCGATCGCGATCGAACAAAACTCCTCTAGACTACTGTATATTGCTGACAACGCCGCCACTCTTGGTACTCCAAATCTGCAAATCATTGAAGGTAAAGCGCCCCATGCCCTAAAAGATTTGCCAGCACCAGATGCCATTTTTATTGGTGGTGGGGTTACAGGAATGGGACTTTTTGATATTTGCTGGGAAGCATTGCGGCCAGGTGGGCGTTTAGTAGCGAATGTTGTCACGGTAGAAGGTGAGCAAACTTTATTTCAATGGCATGAACGAGTCGGTGGCGATTTAACTCGTATTGCCATCCAACGGGCGGAACCTATTGGTAAATTTTTGGGTTGGCGAGCAATGGCAGCTGTGACGCAATGGGTAGTAGTGAAGTCTGAAAAATTGAATAGTTAATGTATGGGTGCGATCGCTTTTGTAATTTGGTTATAACTTACGTAAATTCTTGCCTTGTTATACGCGGTATAGTTTGTAAAATGTATTTTGCTAAGACCAGAAAGCATTATAAGTATATTCTCTACCTATACATACAGCAAAATGAATATCTGCTATACCTATAATCTGATATAAATTGGTGATTAATACACTTAATTTTTAGCACGTTACAAAATCGCTCTGCTCACTGATAGTAGTAACTATGTCTTGGGTATACTAAACCGCAGAAAGAAAATTATCATAACTAGATGCAATGTTAATAGAATCAAACGAACTATTTATAATACTTGGCTATCGCATTACTAAGCAATTATATTCAGGTAAAAAAACTTTAGTTTATCGGGCTATAAGAGAAAAAGATCAGCAATCAGTTATTTTAAAATTGAAACTGTCGTTGGCTCTAACACTAGCATTTCAGATATGTTAGATTTAGGAACTGTCATTAAAGCTTCTCAAGCAGTGTCTGGAGAGATTGAATTGAAAGCGCTCCTTTCTACTTTAATGGAAGTTGTGATGGAGAATGCCGGAGCTTCTAAATGTGTGCTGATATTGAGTGAAGATAATAACTTAGACTTAACTGTTGCTGCAATTAGTTCTGGTTCCACTTTTAGAGATACTCACAAAGATTTTTTATCTATTCCTTTAGAATCTAGCGATCTTGTTCCTATCTCTTTGATTAATTATGTCAAACGAACCCAAGAAATATTAGTAATTGATGACATTAAAGCTAAAGCTGCTTTTGCGGTAGATAGTTATATTAACCGTGAGGAACCAAAAAGCATATTATGTATTCCGATGCTTAATCAAGGTAAATTGCTGGGGCTGATTTATCTAGAAAATAATTTAACAACAGGAGCATTTACACGCGATCGCCTAGAAGTTCTCAAGCTCTTAACTATCCAAGCTGCAATCTCTTTAGAAAATGCCATTCTCTACAATAATTTGACTGAAGCGAATGAAAAATTGGAGGAATACAGTCATATTCTAGAGGAAAGGGTGGTAGTAAGAACAGCAGAACTTAATGAAAAAAATCAGCATCTGCAAGAAGCTCTAAAAGAATTACAAAGTACCCAAAGTCAATTAATCCAAAGTGAGAAAATGTCTTCTTTAGGACAAATGGTGGCGGGAATTGCCCATGAAATTAATAATCCCATCAATTTTATTCATGGTAATATTACCCACGCAAGTGACTATGTTCAACAATTGCTAGATTTGATTAATATTTATCAGCAACAATATCCCTATCCCTCAGCAATAGTGGAGCAAAAAATTGAGGAAATGGATGTAGAATTCCTCACAGAAGACCTCCCAAGGGTTCTTGATTCTATGAAGGTGGGAAGTTCCCGTATCCGCAATATTATTCTGAGCCTACGTAATTTCTCTCGTCTAGATGAATCGGAAATGAAGCCTGTCAATATTCATGAAGGCATGGACAGTACTCTAATGATTTTGCAGCACCGACTCAAGGAAAAGAGCGTAGACGCAAAGCGGCTTGTCGATAGACATCGCCCGGAAATTGAGGTCTTAAAAGAATACGCACAACTGCCGGATATTCTTTGCTATGCTGGTCAACTCAACCAAGTGTTTATGAATATTTTAAGTAATGCGATCGATGCTTTAGAGGATTACAAATATGGAGAAGATTCTCCCAGCAAAAATCCTCAGATTCGTATTTGTACTGAACTAGGAGAAGTAAACACATTGAAGATTCGGGTTGCTGATAACGGTTATGGCATGACTGCACAGGTGCAGCAGAAAGTATTCGATCCATTTTTTACCACTAAGGCAGTAGGAAGTGGTACGGGGTTGGGGTTGTCAATTAGCTATCAAGTGGTAGTGGACAAACACAAAGGTCAGTTAAGCTGCAAATCAACTCCGGGAGAGGGAACTGAGTTTGTGATTGAGATTCCAATGCAACAGCGAGACAAGCTACCGTTACTGAAAAATTTGGCGTTAGATAATGGCGGTATGAATCATTGCGGGACTGGAACATCCCAAATAGATGGTTTACAGCGATCGCTTCTCGATCATTCTCTAGAAGTAAAGATTGTTTTGCGTTTTTGAGCCTTAATAAGCGGATAATGAAGGTTTAAGAGTTTTCGCCGTCGAGGAGGATTGAGAAACTTGTCAGGACATAAAGGAAAGATCCTGGTAGTGGTTATTTTTTCCCACGAATTATTTCTAAGAGAGCAGGAATAGCAGAAAATATGACTAAGCTCATCTTAATTACAGGTATCAGCAAAGGTCTAGGTTATGCGATGACCGAGGGTTTTATTCAAGAGGGGCATACTGTTATTGGTTGCGCTCGTTCATCAGAGGCTATCGATAAAATACGCCAGAAGTTTAGTGCGCCCAACGATTTCACATCTGTAGATGTGGCAAATGAACAGGTTGTAAAAAAATGGGCAGAACACGTACTTCAAAAATATGCACCGCCAGATATAGTGATAAATAATGCGGCAATTACTAATTACCCAGCACCTTTGTGGGAAATACCATCCGAAGAATTTTCTGATCTAATAGATATCAATATTAAAGGAGTAGTCAATATCATTCGGCATTTCGTACCAGCAATGGTAAAAAACAAACGGGGTATTATTGTTAACTTTAGTTCTGGCTGGGGACGTTCTACTTCAGCCCAAGTTGCACCATACTGTGCTTCCAAGTGGGCAATCGAAGGATTAACTCGTTCTTTGGCACAAGAATTGCCAACTGGTATGGCAGCTATACCTCTCAATCCAGGGATTATTCATACAGATATGCTCTCTATTAGCTTTGGGAAAGAAGCTGCTAATTATACACCCGTGTCCGATTGGGTATTGAAAGCTGTGCCATTTATTCTCAAGTTAAAACCAAAAGATAACGGGATTCCTTTGACTGTACATTAAAGAGTGAATCTCAATTGCGATCGTTGTGATTAGGTGCTGACAGTTGAATCATCTCAGAAAAACGTGAATATTTAACCGCATCGTTAGGGGAATAATCCGCCGACACTGCAAGTAACCCAATTTTTATATCCTCGAAATAAATCACACCCCCAATCCGTCCTTCAACTTGGAAAGCTCCATGAAAGAAACGATACGGAGCTATGTAGATCGAGAAAAAGTCAGTAATCTTTATTACCCTGCCAAACATCTGCTGACAAGTTTTTTGGAGGACAGCATCTAGGTATTCATTATAGGCAGGCTCACCCAGGTCAGTGAATTCCGGCCGATCCGCAAAATGATCCATATAAAATAACCAGATGCAGGACAAGTCTGCGTCATTCGTCAGTTTTTGCTTAAATTCCTGCAATCGGTCAATTTTCATAGTGTGGATATTGAGGAAATGGGGCGAACAGACAGCGCTGTTAAAAATCTACCACAGCGATCGCACTCCAGCGACCTTTGCCATGTTCTGGCCCATCTGTCCAAGTCCAATCATTCCAAGTTCATCCTTGTAACTTTCAGATATGCATAGAGTGAATACTCGAAAACCTTAAGAATAACACTCCGGTGGATAGAAGAAACAGCCAATAGAGTATGCGAAATTACGATGAAGGATTTCTCAGAAAAGACAATTGATTTGATTTGGGCGAAGGTATGTAGCAGGATAATGATCACCAATGAGCAAACGAGTAATTGTAATTGGGGCTGGGTTGGCAGGGCTGACGGCTGCTTATGAACTGGTTCGTGCTGGGTTTGATGTGCAAGTGTTTGAAGCTCGCGAACGAGTTGGAGGACGAGTCCAAACAGTCTTTTTGGGAGAAGAACAGCATGGCGAATTGGGTGCAGAGTTTGTCGATGATAACCATACAGCATTGATATCCTATGCCACTCAATTCGACCTCAAGCTTGAGTCTGCCTTTAAGCTTCCAGATGATCTCTATTATTACATTGATGGTAATCTTTCTACTCAAAAAACGCTTTTGTCTCAACAACAAGCTTCTTTAAATGATGTATATCAGAAGTTAGATCGATTATTGGAACAGCTTGCCGATCCTGCCCAAACATTAGCTCAGTGGCTGACTGCACAATCGATTGCTCCCTTTGCCTGCAAAGTTGTTCGTCAGCAATCCTATGGAATGTATGCTGCCGACCCGGAAGCAATTGGAGTTGGCTTCTTTGCTTACAGCGGTACTTCTGGCGATCACAGTCTGCGAATTCAAGGTGGTAGTACTCAACTTGCAACCGCATTTGCTCGCTTTTTAGGCGATCGCATCCATCTAAACACCCCAGCTGTGCAGATTCAGCAGCAAGAACAAACTATTGCCGTGAGCCTAAAAACTCTTCACGGGCAGGTTGAAGTTTTTAGTGATTGGATTGTTGTCACGGTTCCCTGGAGTGTCTTGCGCCATTTGTCCATTGAAGTTCCGCTTACACAGGCACAACGAGAGGCGATAACCTACTTGCCTTATGGGGCATCGGTTAAGACCTTACTTCAGTACTCCAACCGTTTTTGGCAGCAATCTAGTTTTGGGCTGCTCGTGGGAGACACACCTTATCAAACTATCTGGGAATCTACCCTAACTCAAGTAGGTGAAGCGAGAATTCTTGCTTGTACGAGCAGTGGGACACCTAGCCGAAATGTTGCTGGAAACCCTGTTGAGTTTGCACAACAAACAGTATCTGCGCTTTACCCAAATGCTCCCAAAGTGCTCGCAACTGCAACTCATAATTGGAGTGCCGATCCCTGGTCGCAGGGATCTTACTGCTACTTCGCTCCTAGAGACTTGAAAAGCTGGCGCTCTGACTTACCGTACTCTGCTGGACAAGTCATTTTTGCAGGAGAACATACTGCTCCCGTTGAATATTGTGGCTATATGGAAGGAGCGATTCGCAGTGGACAACGAGCAGTAGAGCAAATTTTAGCTTTCGCTATGACATGAAACGCAGATTTTCTCCACTTTTTTACGGTTCAAAAGAACCTAAAAAGCCGACGAAGATTAACAAAGAGATGAGAATGAAAATTACGCGCGATCGCATTGTTACTTTACTGTTGGCAAAAGCTTTAAACATTAGCTAAAGCTGCTCCCGGCATTAACTCTACTTTCACCCAACCTGGTTGCCGTTGGTCAAACGCCTTGTATGCGTCAATCACTGACATTAGCGGTTCGATTTGAGTTAAAACTTTTGTAGGGTCTACTGTGCCATTACGAACTAAATCCACGAAAGTAGGAATATACTTACGGTGATTACAATTACCCATGTTAATTGTCAGATTTTTGTTCATTGCCGTGCCGATGGGAAAGAAATTATGGGTTGGGGGATAAACTCCAATAATCGAAAGCGTCCCAGCTTTGGCTAATGCCTGAACTGCCCACTCCAATGCTTGAGAAGGAGCATTACCGGGATTCCAATTGCCATTTTGAGAGTTGGTTTTAGGGGCAATTTGTTGTAACTGCTGCTGAAATTGTTGCGCTTCTTTTTGAGCTTTTTCGGCTGCTGAACCACTGTCAGGAGCATTCGCATCTACGCCAACTGCTTCAATCACCCTATCTACACCAATTCCCCCGGTAAGTACCCTTTGACCCGACAGCGGACGCGCTTTCGGTTTGTTTTGCCCAGTTGTGGTCGCGTAAATAGGATTCAAAGTCAGTCGGTGCACGAAACTCATGTTTCAACTGTGCCAAATCCGCAGCGTAGCCAACGTTCTCAAACCAGCGATACATGATGGTCATTTCCTCTCCAGCTTGTTGCTCAAACGCTTCAAAAGGGATTTGTTGGTATGCAACATTTTTCCCTAAAACGCGGCTGAACGCGGCAGCGATTTCTGTCATTGTCATGTCCACACTCGCGACTTCAATTGCGCGGTGCAAGAACTCTGCGGGACGCTGGAACACCTCAGCGACCATTTGCCCATAATCGTCTTCAGAAAGTTGCTGCAATTTCGTATTGGAACTGAGCGGTTGGGAGAGCGTTCCCTTCTCCACCATCGCGCGCATTGCATTGTAATTGTAAAAGAAGAAAACTGGACGTAGGATCGTGTAGGGTAAGCCGCTGGCTCGAATGTATTCTTCGATTTGAAACTTGCTATCGAAATGCGGAATGCCTGTGTTACGTTCTGCACTTCCCACCGAACTATAGACGAAATGTTGGATGCCTGCTGCTTTTGCTGCGTCCGCGATCGCTTTACCTTCACGAATTTCAGCGTCCAATCCGTCTTGGAAGGTTTGCACTGAAAAAACGCCCCAAGCAGCTTGCAACGCATGGTCAAGGGAAGCGCGCTCGTTGAGATTTCCTGCTACAAGTTCTGCGCCCGCTTGTTTAAGTGCTTGGGCGGCAGGCTTGTTTGGGTCGCGCACGAAGGCACGAATCGTGAATCCCCGTTGTAACAGATGACGTGCCACTGCACCACCTTGATTGCCAGTCGCGCCAGTGACAAGAATTGTTTGATTTGAATTTGCCATGTTTATCTTGTTGATTATAGAGTCGTTGGGTATTAAAAATTCCCACTTCCACCCGATGCGCCCAACACTTGCCCGGTAGCATAGCTCGACTCCTGTGAGGCAAGGAGTACGTAGATAGGGGCAAGCTCCGCTGGCTGTCCGGGACGTCCCATCGGTGAGTCACCGCCGAACTTCTCGACTTTACTTTGCGGTTGACCGCCGCTGACTTGGAGCGGTGTCCAGTAAGGCCCAGGCGCGATCGCATTCACAATATCGCCTGGAATCGCCATTGCCTTGCGTCCTGCTGCCCGAATCAGTTGGATCACCTCGTGGGCATCTGGCTCCTCAGCAGGGAGATAGTTGATCGCAACGGGCATTGAATGCGCGATCGCACAAAATTGTAGCATCACATTAACGCTATCATTGCCTGTAATCTGTGGCGCTACTACAACCTGACGAACGATCTTGCTTTTCTGATGGACTATGGGGCAGAGATGATGGTTGAGATTACCCGCTTTTGGGCGAGTATTGTCACCTATAATCCTGACCTTGATCGCTACGAAATTTGCGGTGTGATTGGGCCTGATGAATATCACACCGCTTATCTAGATGCCAAAACCCCCGGCATCAACAATAACACCTACACAAACGTAATGGCAGTCTGGACGTTCTATCGAACGCAGGAAGTCCTCGATCTACTGCCAGCTTCCTGTCGTCGTGAATTCTGCGATCGCCTCAACCTGAGTCAAGAAGAAATCAACCAATGGGATAATGTCAGCCGGAAAATGCACGTAGTTTTTCAAGACGACGGTATTTTAACCCAGTATGAAGGGTTTGATCGCTTGCAAGAATTTGATGTCCAGCCGTTCTGCGATCGGCAGTTTAATTTAATCTTGGAGGCAAAAGGGGATGATGTCAATCGCTATTAGGTTACTAAGCAAGCAGATACCGCGATGCTGTTCTTTTTACTGTCTGAGACAGAATTGACAACATTATTAGAGCGTAATGGTTATTCCTTTAATCGGACACAAATGCAGCGGACGATCGCTTATCATCTTCGGCATACAGTGCATGAGTCCAGCCTCTCCCGACTTGTGTATGCTGGGGCGCTTGCCAGATGTGATTGCGAAAAATCCTGGCAGCTATTTATGGAAACACTGTTTGCCGATTTATCGGGGGGGAGTAGTGGAGAGACAAAAAATGGCATCCACTTAGGAGCAATGGCAGGCACACTCCATCTTCTTCAGCACCATTACCTTGGGTTACACGCTTACGCCAGTAATATTTGCCTCGATCCATCCCTGCCAACTTCACTAAAGCGATTTCGCGTTAGCCTTCAGCATCAAGGGAACGATTTAGAAATTGAAGTCATTGACAATCATCTGAATCTAATCGCATCGCCAATTAACTCATCATCCGTCCAAATTGTTTGCTGGGGTGATGTGATGGATTTACAACCTGGTACTTCAATCACTTTTAACCTGCTAGATTCGGTTTCTTCAGTTAAGTGTTTTCCTCATCAAATACGTGTCTATGGTACTTCTCTTCTAAAAAGGGGATATCCTGAAGAAAACCCGTGCCAAAAGCAACAACATCTGCCTGTATTTTCTCGCCATTATCCAATTCGACGCCACTAGCAAAAAACTTGTGGATTTTTGTCTTCACAGCACGAATTTTACCTGCGCGTACATATTCAAAAAAGCCTTTAGGTACTAAACCGATACTACAACCAATCAATTTGTTCATCGGTTGTTTGGGCACCATTCCACAAGCATCAAGGGGAAACTGTAAGCGCAAGATAGTCTTATTTAGCCGCCAGAATGCCCATACCAGTGGTTTCCCAAAACTATGCAGCCACTTTTCCCATCCTTGAAGTTTATGATAGGGCATTCAAATTTCTGCAAACCGAGTCAGGAAAATATACTTGATGTTCAACAGACCGAGAAAGAAGTTGGGAACTTTCCACAGCGCTTGACGGAACACAAGGGTACATTCCTTAGCCTTGCTAGCTGCGAGATTCGCTAAATCGGTGGCTGACTTGCCAAAACCAACAATAACCACTCGCTTGCCCTCAATTACAGAGCTGTCGTTAAAGTTGTTAGTATGTATTACCTGCCCTCCGGCGGCAATGAACTCTTCCATCCCTGGCAAGTTAGGAATGTAGGGAATATCATAAGTGCCATTGCACACAATCACAAAGTCGAACTCGTAATTTTGTTTTCCGATCTCCTTACCATCTTTTTGAAAGCTAACACTGACTATCCATCCAGGAGTATTTGCTGATTTGCGCTCCACTTTAGTTACTTTTGCACCGAACTGAATTTTTTCTGTGACACCAAAGTGTTGGGCATAGGATTCTAGATAAGCGCATATTTGCTCTCCTGACGGCCATTCTGGATAAGAGGCAGGCATAGGAAAGTCTGAGAAAGCATAGGTGTCTCTGGGATTTTGGATCGATAGTCCTGGGTAAGTTCTCGATCTTTCCCAGACACCACCAAGTCTCTGTCGTTTCTCGAACAATGTCACTTCGTAACCTTCCTCAAGAAACGTCTTTGCTGAGACTAATCCGCTGACTCCAGCCCCAATTACGCATACTTGTTTCACCGTCATCTTGGATTCTCCTAAATTATGAAATTAGTGCAGGAATCTGATGTGAGCGATCGCTAACCACACTCAGATACTCCGACTGTTCTTGTGACTTTATTACATGAGTTAAATATTCATACTGAGACGGTAAGGTTGAAGTTAGGTAATTGGCTCTTTCCCTAATTTCCAAAAATGCAGCCTCGGCGTTGTGATTTCCGATATGTTCTAAAATGGGAAGACTGCTTTCAGGCATATAATTTAGCCCCAGCAACATTACCGAATAAGAGTAAGACTCGAAGCCGTGGTATTTCAGGTTAATAGTCTTATTGCTTGGCAATCTATTTTTCCATAACCTTAATTTTTCCTGTAGTTCTTCTAGAACTTTGATATTGTTCTTAGTTGCTTTCCAGAATTCTGTGTCGGTGCGATCGCTAGCATAGTAATGAAGTGTCAAAAATTCTCGCACACCATCTATGCAGTCAGCGATAACTTTGTTATAGCTGTGAATTAGCTCTTGATTGAAAGATTTGTTGGGAAAGTGGCTAACTAACTCTTCAATTCCATGTTGAATGAAGAAGATGCCAGTAGATTCTAGTGGTTCTACAAATCCACTGGAAAGGCCAATTGCTACACAGTTTTTCACCCATGAGTTTCTGTTACGTCCAATCCGCATCTTGATATGAGAGGCTTGACGATTATTAGCAGCGGCTCCCAAATGCTGGCGAAATTCCTGTTCTGCTGACTCAGCAGAAATGAATGCGCTCGAATAAACATACCCTGTACCATCTCTGCCATACAATATATTCCAGACCCAACCAGAAGAAAGCGCAGTTGAGGTGGTGTAAGGGTTAATGCCATCTTTTTTGATATCAGTTGGTATCTGTATTGCGATCGCGCGATCGCACAATAGTGACTCTGAATAAGAAATGAATGGCTCACCAAGCGCTTTGTTAATCAAAAGACCACGGAAACCAGTACAATCAATGAAAAGGTCGCCACTTACAATCCTATGTTCTTTAGTTGTAAGACTATCTATGCTTCCATCCTCAGTTAACTTAATATCCACCACATCATCAACAATTTGCTTCACTCTCCTTTCCATTGCATAATCTTTCATGAATCTTGCGAGTAGATTCGCATCAAAATGATAGGCATAGGGGTACTGAATCTTTCACTTATCCAGGATATTTTTGTTGACGATATGCTCTTGAGAAAATTCATTTTGAACTTTGTTATCAAAGACTTTACTATCTAAATATCTCGGCGATCGTTGATGGTCGCACAGCCAGGGAATTAGAAAGCAGGCATAATCAAATGTTTCTCGATCTTTCTTCATTTTCAGCCACCATTCAGAGATATCAAAGCTGTCAATTACCTCATATCTCTGGAAAGGATGGTAGAAGTGCTGCCCCTTCGCATTCCAGTTGACAAACTTAATTGCCATTTTATATGTGGCATTACACTTTGGCATCCATTCATATTCTTGTAGCCCAAGAAAATCAAAGAATACTTTGATGGTACTGAAAGTTGCTTCTCCAACTCCAATTTTAGTGATATTAGATGATTCCACTAGAGTAATATTAATATTTCTATCTAGTGCTTTACTTAAATAAGCTGCTGTCATCCAACCTGCTGTTCCACCACCAACAATTACAATATTTTGTATATTATTTTGTACATCCTGTACATTCTGCGACATAGTTCAGGTTCCTCTTTAAGTCTAAAATTAAGTAGGGAGAGAAGTCATTTTTAAAAAGCTTGCTCAAGAAGTTATGCAGCTTTCAATTTTTGCTCAATTTTATGGGTTTCAGCATAGACCAAAAGGTCACTTGTAAATTGCGTGAAAACTGTAAACAAGTTCTCAACTAATTCAAAAGCTTCTTGTCGAGCTTCTTCTGATAGTTGAATATCTTGTAAAAATTGCTCTTTTATTCCAGATAGACTTGTTAGATGACCAGTTTCAACATTCAGATGTAAATCTGCAAAGTATCGGCATGGCTTTTGGGTAATTGCTTTAATTTCTTTGCCAATTTCTGAAGCTGTTGAAAACATGATGTTTCCTGTTGCTTCGGGAATTTCAATAACTATGATTTTCTGAATAGGAGTAGCTTGTGAAGTATATCGATAGAAACTTCTGGTTCTAGATGGTTGGCATAGGCGATAATGCCATCGCTTTTTTGTTGCGGATATACGTCCATGTTCCCTCACTTCCTGTCTGTATCAGTGAAGGAGAAACTATGGAAGAAACATTAGAGAATACCCAGGAAGCAATAGAACTTTACCTTGAGCCATTGGAAGATGAGTTGATTACTCAACAAGGCGAGGCCCGTATAGACTTGAAAAGATTTTGAGATTTGTTGTAGCCAAAGATGACATAAATAATTACTTCCCATCTTCCAATATTAATGTAGACTCAGCAGTACGCCCAAATTCTTCTAGTGCATATTGCAAGTGAACTTCCGTACCAGGCCAAGAAAATGTACCAGGAGTAACAGAACGGACTAAGTAGTGCAGGCTATAAACTCCTGGTTCTAGATGGTTAGTGTAGGCGATAATGCGATCGCGATACACATTCTTAAAATCAAGTTCCCAGCTATCGGCTTTTGCTTGTAATGCAGCTGTAGCAGTTTGAAAACTCGCATCCACAGCCTCAAAACCTGATGGTAACGGATCTTTTATCACCAGATGATCTACAGGATGATCGGCGATAATTTCTAAACCGATATCAAACACTTGTCCAGAGGCTAAAGTCAAGGGTTTATCAAAAGCGTAAAGACCTGTTTTTTGCAATACTTTCTCTTTATTTACTTGACTAATTTCTCGTGTTATGCGTAGTCCGTTAAACCTGCCTACTTGATTACCTTGCAAGCGATAGTTATAAGCAACCAGATAGTGCAAAGTGCCATTACCTGATTTTTGCAACGTTAAATCATTACGCCCACGAGGTAATTTATTCATCGGCATATTTAGCTGTAAGCTAGGATTTTGGTAGCCATGAAACCGATTTTCTCCTAACTTATTACCAGCTAATTCTGCTGTGGCAACAAAATTAGGTGGTGTGGGTTGCAGTTGACTATAATCTACCAAAGCTGTTAAAGCTTGGGCATTATTATAGTTACTTTGCCATGTACCATCCTGTCGTAATGCCAGAAGAGTTTGGAATAACTTATCTATAACTTCGGGTTTACTTTGTTTGGCAATAAATAAGCGTAAAGCTTGCGCTTGCGTCGTAGTAGCTGAACTCATCCATTCCCAACTAGTTGGTAAACTTACAACTGCTGTACGACCAGTTTCATAGATATTTTGTTGCAGCTTATTCACTAATTGTTGAGATTCAACTTGCCATTCTGGGAATTGAGATAAGTATCGCGCTAGTTTAATTTGAGTTGCGACATCAAAGTTATTGCGCTGTTCATAAATATCTGCAAGGAAAGTATTGCGTTTGTCTCCCAATTCTGCTAAAGAGATTAAAGCATTAAGTTGCAGTTGCCTTTTACAGAGTAGTTGTTTACAAAAGTCGTATTCTCCAGGATTCGCTAGAACTTTTTGTAAATAAGTTTTCAGGCGAGATACCATTGCAGAATCGACTAAATTAGGAAATACCTGACTAGCTTTAGCCAAAGATTCAGCCGTATAAGAAGAAACCCAAGGGTCAGATTTTTCTTGTCCGGGTAAAGTAGCAAAACCACCATCGGTTATTTGGAGTTTTTGTAATTTTTCAATTGCTTGATTGGCTTGTTGGCTAGGATTAAATTCTGCAAAGTTCTGACCATATTTTGGGGCAAGAGTTTGCAGATTTGCCGCAATTATTAACTGACTCGCCGCTGGTTCTGTGAACGGCAAATCATCATCTTCTAAAACTTGTTTTGCTGGTACTTTAATTTCTGGTATCAAAGTACTCGCCAACTGAATATCTAAACCTCCCGCATCAGGGAAGTTATTTTTATCAACATTCAAGGGAATCTTCACCTGTTTTTCAGTGACACCAGATTCAACGACTTGTTCTGTAATTTCAATTGGCTTAATTTCCAAAGGTATTTCAAAAGCATCTGCGGCTGTACCATTTAGCTGAGTGTTAAAGCGAACTTTACCAACTCCCACGCTATCCGCCAGCATGGGAAAGCGATAAGCATGAGTTGCGGATTCAGCTTTGGTTTGCAAAGCAGTAGTTGTGGGGTTTTTATCAGCAAACTTCACTGTACCGCTAAGTTCGCCATTAATTGAGAGATTTCCTGTATTTCCGGTGTTGTTAGTTACGGATAAACCGGCGAGGATGCGATCGCCTGAACGGGCAAATTGTGGCAAGATGGCATTAGTTAGCAGTGGCTTGGTGGTGATAAACGTCGCGTCCCCATTCCCAAAACGCAGATTTCCATCGGTGGCGACAGCCATCACTCGCCATGTAGTTAAATCATCCGGGAGTTTAAAGGTTATCTGTGCATTTCCATTTGCATCGGTAAGAACAGAACCGTTGTAGTAAGCTAAGGCTTGAAAATCTGTGCGAGTGCGAGTATTGGCTGCACCAGTTGAGAAACCACCGCCATAACCCCAGCCTTTGGGTTTCGCTACATCTTGTGGTTGTAATATGACATCTGGGCGATTATCGCTAAAGCGGGTAGATATTGGCTGTTCTGCGTAAACTGTATCTACCAAATCTGGCGGACGATAACCAGAAAGTTGTAACACCGCCTCGTTTACCACCATGACTGTAAATTGTCCTTTGGTGGGGTTTCCTTGATTGTCCTTTAATTCTAACTGTACTGTTTCCTCTGCACCCGGTTCTAATGATGCTTGTGCTGGTTTAACTTGCAGTTTTAAATACTTATCTTCTAAATTAACTTTAAAAGGTGTAAAACCAACTTTCACCAAGTTTTCTAAACTTCCCGCTTCCACTTGATTTATAGGTTTACCTTGTCTGACTAAAACAGCTTCAATGGCTGCATTTGGTAGCATTTCTGGAGTGACTTGAAACTGAATTTGTGGTGCGCCTCCCTGAACTTTAATAATTTGCTGATAAAGGGGTTTGTCTTTAATCACAGCAAAGTACAATTCTGCATCTGGATAAGGAGATTGAATTAAGACAGTAGCAGTTTCACCAGGTTTGAATTCTTTTTTATCTAATTTAACTTCTAAAACATCTTCTTCTCTAGAACCCCAAAATACTGGATTTTCTCCAGTTGCCCAAATTTGTAATTCTGTGGCACTTAATTCGCTTTTGGCATCGCTAAAATTAACTCTAATCCGATATGAGGCGGATTCAAGTGCTGTTAAATTTACCGATTGCGGATTACTCGCAGATGTAATTTCTGCTTGTCCTACTGTTTTATATTCAACTTGATTTTTTGGTGTTCGGCTACCTTCCACCAACTGCGTGACGCTGCTGTATTTAATCTGTTGTAATTCCAGGCGCACCCGTTGACCTGTGATTGGTTTTCCTGTAGGGTCAGTCACAATCACTTCAATGGGAAAAGGTTTACCAGCATCAGCGATGAAATTACTTTTTAACCCGATGAGACGATTACTAGGTAAAGCTGTAAATGTTTTGGAATTCGCTACTGACAGATTAGAAACATCTGCAACTTGCACATCCACTTGGTAAGTCATCGGATATGGTAAATCATTAGCCACATTCACAGTTTGACTACTTTTACCATTAGCATCTAGCTGGGCATTAGTTTGCAATACATCACTAGATATACTAGGCGTTTCCTCTGGCCATAACCATTGCCTACCAAAAGCAAATCCTTCCCAACCTTTAGGAATAAAATCAGCCTGCTGGCGAGTAATAAAATATTTTGCTTCTCCACCTTCTACGGGGGCACCAAACAAATAATTGCTTGTAGCATTAATATTAACTTTCTCGTCAATGTATGCAAATTCTTTATCTAAGTTAAGTTCAACTTTAAAATTAGGTGGCTTAAACTCAGCTATTCGAAATTCTCCAGAAATTTCTTGCCCATTTTTACCTTTCGCTTGGATTGTATAGTAGCCTAAGCGTTGAGTAATTTTAATTGGCATTTCCAGAGAAAAACTACCAAATTCATTTGTAGTTTGCGTACCTAAACTAGTTTTTTGCCCATCAGGATTTACCAAAGTTAATTGGTAAGCAGCATTTTTATCTTGCTGAATTACACCATTTTGTAAATAGTCTGCAAAACCAGTCAACCAACCCTTTTCGCCTGGTTGATATAACTGCCTATCTGAGAAAATTACCCCACGTGATTCTGGCTTACTATCTTGCCAACCCGCATCAATGCCATATCCATAAACACCGCTATATTCTTCAGTTCTAGCGAATGCCCAATCTTCATTTTCACGGACAATTACTAATAACTGTGGTGATTTACTAGAGCTTTCATTCCCAGAATAACATTGCTGTAATCCTTGACGAACAATTCTAAAAATTCCATTTTCATCAGTTTTACCTGTTGCACAAGGTAAAGGTTCTGGACGGGATTTTGCTTGTAATTTTGATTGATAAATTTCGATAGCGCCATTTTTAACTGGCGAACCATCTGTAAGATGATTGACGCGAATTAACCCTGACTCAGGAAACCACTGAGTAAATACGCCTAAATTTGTCAATTCAACCATGCCATAAGTCGTAGGTTCGCGCCACAGTTCCTTCCCATTCTCTTGATATTTATTAGTCCGGGCTTGGACTCCATAAGCTAACATTCCCGTAGCAGCATTTATTTTTTCCCGCAGAGGAACAGCAATATCAACTGATTGATTTTTCTTACCCGATACCTTAAAGCTTTGCCATTCAGAAGGTTGTGGTAATAAATCACTGCTATTATTAAAATAAACTAAATCTGTCGGGTTAACTACTCGATAAGCTGCTTTATATTTAGATTCTGGCAGATTTCCTGTACTAATATTTAACTGTAAATTTTTACTTGTAGGGAAAATATTCAAATCTGATGGTACCCAGATATCTCCAGCTAAATCTCCAGTATCATATTTAAGTGTGACGGGTTTGCCCAAAGTTTGCCCAAACTTATCTTTAAGATTTCCAGCGATAGTAATCGTATAAGTCTTGGCGGGTTCTAGCGCGTAAGGATTGATCCCGATAATTTTATCTTCATCATTAACTTGCAGAATTCTCGAAATCTCTTTCGGTGCTGGATTAATGGTAATATTTTCTTTAGCTGAATCTGCTAACAAGACATTATTAAATTCTAGCTGCGGACTACCTTTAATAAATCTTCCAAAAGTTCCCCCTGCATCTGGCTGTCCGTAAAAGTTAATTTTCTGAAATGCCAAAGGCGAATAAGTTGCTAACTTAGTGGCAAATTCTTTCTCTGTAGGTAGATTGCCATAAGCAGGACGTATTCCTGGAAAAAATACCAAGCGATAACTGGTTGCTTTTTCCAGATTTTGCTGTGGGATGAGGTTATAAATCCAATTGCGTGCTGAAGGGTCAAATTTTTCTAAAGGTTCTTCTTCATTTTTTAATGGTTTTTCTTCTTTGTTTAACTCAACTTTAAAACCTGTACCTTTATTTTTACCTGCGGGAATTAACTGTAAATGTTCTTGCACAGAAGCTAAATCCAATTCGACATTAGAAGTAAACTGTAACTTTTGTTGTAAATCAATTGGTTCAATATCAGCCTTCTCAATGGGATTGACACCGGGTAAATTAGTTAATTTAATAGATTCAGTGTTGAAAGTCCAAGGTAAATCTTTGTCTAATCGATGATTTTTTAAATCGGCTAAACCTGCTTTGAGAGTGACTTGAAATCTTGTCGCTATTGGTAATGCTTTATCAGCTTGAAATCCCACCATACGCGGTGTTAAAAAGCGAAATTGACCGGGTAAAGGCGGCCAAAGGGCAAATTTTTGCAATAATTTTTGCTGTTCTGGACTATCAAGACTTTCAACTGGGATTAAAGCTTCTTTAAAACGGATGCGGATTTGATTGAGGGGTTTTGCATCCCCAATGGGACTAATTTGTTCAATCCAGTCTGGTAATTTGGGTGGTGTGAGTGGGGATACTGTTGGAAGTTGTTCTTTACTTGAATTGATACCAAAAAAATTACATCCTGCCATTCCCAATATAAATGTAAAGATAAGAAGAAACTGTATTGTTCTCTTCTGGCTTGAAGAACGCCTAATTTTTTTTAACGAACTGCCAATAACCCTAAGAATGCGGTAGGTTATTTTATGCTGGAAACGCAGTAAAACTCTGATAATCATCTTTCTAGTAATTAAAAATAAAAAATTTACGAACTATAGCAAATAAAAATTTGTATTCTTTTATAGAGTGGGCAATGCCAAGACTAATAAAGGACGCAATACGACTAGTTATTTATACTCAAACGTTGGATATAATGTATGTTTATTTACATAGATAACTAATCTAGTGTTATTGTTTCAAAAATAACTACAATTCTTAACTATAAATAAGTATTTAAATTTCGCAAATATCAATTTACATCTGCTAAGTTAGTAAAAATTAATTATTAAGGATTTGAAATATTTACTGATATAGATGTAATCGCTGCGTCAAGATTAAGGTAGGTTTTCTTGGACAGAGAATTCCCTGATGAAACTAATTTTACGATCGCTACTCAAACTTAAGCGCACTAGTAAGGTTATCCTAGCTGTGCTGCTAATCTGTCTGGTGGTACGCTTACTCCCTTATTTTGCGCCCATTCGTGCCGCAGATATTGCCCAAAATCAGTTGGCAATGCAATTTAGCGATCGCAATGGTTTACCATTAGGAACACTACTCACCCGTGACCAAGAGCATACATCAGTAGTACCACTCAATCAGGTTTCGCCCCAGTTTACCCATGCCATTTTAGCCGTCGAAGATGGCAGCTTTTACCATCATGGAGCGTTGGATATGAAAGCTGTTATCCGCGCTAGCAAAGAAGCCATCCATGCCAAAAGAATTGTTTCCGGTGCTTCTACAATTACTATGCAGTTGGCACGGATGTTAGATCCTGTACCTCGCAGTTTCTCTGGTAAACTGAGTGAGATTTGGCTATCTTGGCGGTTAGCAGCAGGGATGAAGAAAGATGAAATTCTCTCTGCATATATCAATCGGTTGCCAATGGGAGGAAATATATATGGTGTGGAAGCCGCCGCGCAAACTTATTTTTCCATTCCAGCTAGTGAGTTGAATCTTGCTCAAGCTAGTTTATTGGCTGCTATTCCTAATAATCCCACATACTTTAATCCTTATGAGCATTGGGAACGGCTGAAGCAGCGACAAAAATACGTCCTTAATCGGATGGTACAGGAAAAGTATATTAATGAGGCGATCGCAGCCCGAACACACAACGAAAAGGTTGTGTTTCAGTCTCGCCAAGGGGGAATTATCGCTGCACCACACTTTTTATTTTGGTTAGCCAATCAGTTTGATAAGACGCAAGCAGAACAAAATTCCCCCATCCGCACAACTATAAATCGCCCTTTGCAGCAGTTTGTTGAAACACAGGTACAGCAGGTAATTTCTTCCTTAGCCGCTAACAATGTCCATGATGCAGCTGCGTTGGTGATTGATAACCACACTGCTGAAGTTTTAGCTTATGTCGGTTCACCTGATTACTTTAATCAAGCCAAACTGGGACGCAATGATGGAGTGCAAGCACTACGTCAACCAGGTTCTACCCTTAAGCCTTTTGTCTATGAACTAGCTTTAGAAAAAGGTTTAATTCGCCCAAATACCATTTTGGCAGATGTACCCGCTCATTATGCAATTCCCGGTGCGAAACTTTACAGCCCTACAGATTACACCGAAAGGTTTCTTGGCCCTGTGCGGGTGCGAATTGCTTTAGCAAATTCTTTAAACGTACCCGCAGTGCGAGTGTTAGAAAAAGTAGGTGTGGAAACTTTTTTAGAACGACTGCATCAATTGGGATTTGAACACCTCAATCAAACTCCAGAATATTATGGTTTGGGTTTGACTCTAGGTAGTGGCGAAGTCAGTCTCTGGGAATTAGCCCGTGCATACTTAACCATAGCACGACAAGGAAATGCTACCCCTTTAGTAAGCACATTTTCCAATTCCCCAATTCAAAATCCCAAATATACAATCCAAAATTCGACGACAATATGGCAATTAATCACCAACATACTCAGTGACAGCTATGCTCGTGCAACAGCCTTTGGTGTAGACTCGGTGTTAAATTTACCCTTTCCTTCAGCTGTTAAAACTGGCACTTCTTCTAATTTTCGAGATACTTGGACTGTTGGCTTCACTACAGATTACACCGTCGCTACTTGGGTAGGCAATTTCAACGGTGAACCGATGCGACAGGTTTCAGGTGTGACAGGCGCAGCACCCTTATGGAATCGAATTATATTACATCTGCACGAACATCAAGAACCAGCAGGTTTTCCATCTCCAGAAGGTTTAGTACAATTACCTGTTTGTGCAATTTCGGGGTTACGACCCACAGCAGATTGTACCTCAGTCGTGCAGGAATATTTCTATCCAGAAGATAAAAGTAATTACGAACGTGAGAATCAATTCAATTTACCACCAGAGTATGATGAATGGTTAGCAAAACAACAGCAGTCAAATTTTACTTCTACCAATTTAAGAATTTTATCTCCGCATGATGGCGATTTATTTTTACTTTATCCTGGTAAAGAAACGAAGCAAAAACTCGAATTTAAGCTAGCGGTAAATAAATCTGCACCAGTCGAGTGGTGGTTAAATGGCAAAAAGTTAGATACAAACTCAGCTAATTCTTTATTTTGGAATTTACATCCTGGTAAGTGGACTTTGGAAGCGAGAAGCAGGGAAATGAGTGACAAAGTAAGTTTTCAGGTGGAGTTAGCTAATATTAAACCTACGCGTCGAGGATTTTCTATTAGTAATAATTAAAATAGCAACAATGGCTCTCTGTAAATGGGGAACTATTTAACGTGTCTGCTTGATAGGAATCTCAATCACAAACTCTGTACCCTTACCAGGTGCAGAAATACACTTAATTTTTCCTTGATGTTTTTCCACTATAATCTCGTAACTAATAGATAATCCTAAGCCAGTACCTTTACCTATAGGTTTAGTAGTAAAAAAAGGTTCAAATAATCTAGTTCGATCTTCTTCAGTTATTCCTAAACCATTATCTTTTATACTAATAATTACGTACTCTTCATTTTTAACTTGAGTATGGATAATAATAGAATTAAGCTGTCTTTCAATATTTTCTTTTAAACACTCTACTTCTCGTTGATGTAAAGCATCAATCGCGTTACTAAGGATATTCATAAATACCTGATTTAATCCTCCTGCATAACATTCAACAAGAGGCAAATTACCATAATCTTTGATAATTGCAATTTCCTGCTGTTTATGATTTTCTTTGAAACGATACTGTAAAATTAATAAGGTACTATTAATTCCTTCATGAATATCAACAAATTTCATTTCTGCTTCATCAAGACGTGAGAAGTTACGCAAAGTTAGCACAATTTCGCGAATACGTTCGGTACCAACTGCCATTGATGATAAAATTTTCGGCATATCATCAACAATAAACTCTAAATCTATCTCATTAATTAGAAGAGTTATTTCTGGGTTTTCACTATAATATTGTCGCTGATATAGTTTAATTAAAGTTACTAATTGCTGACTATATTCTCTAATATACATCAGATTACCATAAATAAAATTAACTGGATTATTGATTTCATGAGCAACACCAGCAACTAGCTGACCTAATGAAGACATTTTTTCAGTTTGAATAAGTTGTACTTGAGTGTGTTGCAATTCTTGCAGGGTATTTTGTAGCTGAATATTTTTATGTTTTAATTTTGCCGTTCTCTCTGCAACTTGCATTTCCAATCGACAATTCGTTTCTTCTAAGGCGGCTTGAGCAATTTTTTTAGCTTTTAAGTATTGCTGTAATAAATGCAATACTAAAAGCCATGCTGGAATCAGCATTCCTAAACTTATAATAGACTCCGAAATTGCCCATAATATTCTTTGATAATATTCATCAACTTTTTGCTGCAATTCAAGTGATATATTATAATTTCTTTTCATTACTCCATCAGCATAAATTTGCTTCTGAGTTTCATATTCACGCCTGAAAAGTAGTTGTTGCGCTGTCTCTTTTTGATTTTTATTAACTAAATCAAAAGATTGATATTCCATTGCAACCAGGCGTTGATTAGCAGCATCAATTTTCTTAGCATCCTCATTTCTATATGCTTTAGGAGCTAGTTTAATAGATTCTTGAATAGCAATGTCAAGCTTAGGTTCAAATTGGCGATATCGTTGTTCCCAAATAGTGTTTCCTGTAGCAGCATTCATTCGCGCTGACATAGTTAGTACTTCATCATAATAAGTAATTTTGTCGCTTAATGTTTGGAGTTTAAATTCATTTTTAGTGATACTATTAAAATTATAATATGCTTGCAAATTGAGCCAAACTTGAGGAATAAATAAGAGCAGGGTAAGCAGTACTGTTACAGTTATTAGTTGAGAGGAAGCGAATTTCACTTTATAAGGTAGATGCATTTTAATACTATTTTTTTAGATATATTTTAATTGATTATTGTTGCTATTAATACTCTTGTAAAAATTTAGACTCATCAGTATTGATACCAAAAAAATCTCTCAAAAATTCTATGGTTTCATTTTGGTAAATTTCAAAATTAATTTCATTTATTTGTTTAACTTTAATCTTTCTGCCATAAATAAATCCTAACTTAAAACTCATGAAATCCAACTTTGAAAAATTATAAGGAACTGGATATATAAATTTAGCAAAAAATTGATAAATGAATAAATGTAGTTGATTAGTCTTTAAGTCATTACCCATTGTAAATCCTATTACAAAGGCTTCATCTTGAGAAGAAATCCCTCTATCTAAAAGTATGTGAATATAATCATGATGGAGCAGACTAATTTTTCCAGGTAATGCCACCATGCTGTTAGGGTTCTCTAGTAACCAAATGACAAAAGGAAATTTCGGTTCACCATGTAACTTAAATACTAATGTATGTGCTTTTTCCAAATTCATTTGAGCTATATCTAGTTGAAAAGCTTTATCTAAATCAAAAGCCATATTCTGTATATTTATAATCAAACAACTAACTTATTAATATTTGTTTTTCTTCTAATTTGTCTATATTTCTCAACAAAGTTATTTTTATTTTTATAATTAAATACTAGAAAATAAATTTTACATAAAGTTTCAGTATTATCACTGAATCAGATGCTAAGAGCAAAAGCATCTAAATGAAGAATCATCAACTTAGCATCGCAAGTTACCTGTTATGCAATCAACCAAATAAGCGATCGCCAATCACACTTTTACCCCGCTAATACTATGCTGAAAAGAGAAGTAGACCGCAAATACTTCCTGCAAACACAGCAAACCACCATTGAGTGCTTAACCAACCTGGGGATGATTTTAATTTGGAAATGGGAATTTGGGGATTAGCAAGTAATAACAAATGACAAATGACAAATGACAAATGACAAAACCAATAGAAGTCCGCAATCCCCGAACTGGCAAATTTGACTACGTAATTATCCCGCCGCCTCCAAGGCTGCTGGTACAACAATGTAAGCGGACACGCAGGGCACAAGTTCGCTGGCAGCAGTTGGGCTTAGAGGGGAGAATTGAAGCTTTACAGCAGTGGAAGAATGCGATATTATCTGGACGCGATCGCCTCACGGAAGCTTTGGTAAATGATACAGGAAGATTGTCAACCTCGGTATTAGAAATAGATTCCTTCCTCTCCAGCATCGATCGCTGGTGTCGGTTAGCACCGGAAGTGCTGCAAGAATCTGCAAAAAATACAGCCATTCCCTTTATTGCGCTGCAACAAACATCCGTTCCTTATGCCCTGGTTGGGGTAATTAGCCCGTGGAATTTTCCCCTGTCACTGTCTACTATTGATACCATTCCGGCATTGTTAGCGGGTTGTGCTGTCATTGTTAAACCCAGTGAAATCACTCCCCGTTTTGTAGCACCACTGATTACAGCACTCAACACCGTTCCTAAACTGCACGAGGTATTAACTTTTGTGGAAGGAGCAGGCGCAACCGGATCTGTTTTGATTGAGAATGTAGATTTGGTATGCTTTACAGGCAGTGTAGCGACGGGGAGAAAAGTTGCACAGGCGGCTGCAAAACAGTTTATTCCAGCTTTTTTGGAATTAGGAGGAAAAGATCCTGCGATCGTTTTAGAATCAGCCAACTTAGAATTAGCAACCTCAGCAATATTGTGGGCTTCCGTCGCCAACACCGGACAGTCATACTTCTCAATTGAGCGAATTTACGTTGCAGACTCCATATTTGAAAAGTTTTACCATCAACTAGTAGCCAAAGCACATCGCCTTGAGCTAGCCTATCCCACAGTCGAAAGTGGAGAAATTGGCCCGATCATCGCCGAAAAACAGGCAGCCATTATTAGCGATCATCTCCTAGATGCAGTTGAAAAAGGAGCAGTAATTCACTGCGGCGGTGTAATAGAAGATTTTGGAGGGGGTTGGTGGTGTCGTCCGACAGTGCTTACCCAAGTTAATCATTCCATGAAAGTCATGACCGAAGCGACTTTTGGCCCGATTATGCCAGTCATGCCTTTTTCCACAGTAAGTGAAGCAGTATCTTTAGCCAATGACTCAATCTATGGATTAAGTGCTGCTGTATTTGCCTCGGAAACAGAAGCTTTAGAAGTTGCTTACCAGATAGATGCTGGTGCTATTAGTATCAATGATGCTGGACTCACCGCCATCATGCATGAGGGAGAGAAAAACCCGTTCAAATTCTCCGGTTTGGGAGGATCGCGCATGGGTGCGGCGGCGCTGAAACGGTTCATGCGAAAAAAAGCTATTTTGATTAAAACTAACGCTACTAATGACCCTTGGTGGTTTGGGAATGAGGAGTGACCAATGGCATCATCACTATGCAACTCATTACCGTAACCAATGGCGTAGCTTGCCGCCGTTCGCAAAGCGTCTCCAAGAGTTGGCATCGCATTCTCATCCTGTTCAAAATATCTGTTTTACCAGAGGCGATCGCCTCTGCTACAGTTTCGTCTACGATAATCAAAGCACCTGAAAAAATTTTGATAGTTTTGGTTCAGAACACAAGTCCATTCGTTCAGAACACGAGTCCATTCGTTCAGAACACGAGTCCATTCGTTC
>NZ_CAXTTT010000075.1:0-11073 GCF_964247315.1 uncultured Nostoc sp. | reverse complement strand
AGAACACGAGTCCATTCGTTCAGAACACGAGTCCATTCGTTCAGAACACAAGTCCATTCGTTCAGAACACAAGTCCATTCGTTCAGAACACGAGTCCATTCGTTCAGAACACAAGTCCTTTCGTTCAGAACACAAGTCTATTCTCAACAATTTGTTGTCTAGTATTAAGAAAACCTATAGGTCGGTTTCTACAATAGCGTTACACTCTATAACGGACTAAGCCTTTATGTAGATTCTGTAGCGCCTGATGAACCTAGCCGATATCCTCAAAGACTCAAACTACAAACTGTCTCAGTTTACTGCGGCGGAAATTGAGCAGTTAGAGCAGAGCATTAGTTTGAAAGCAACCAAAAGTGGCGAAGTGCCTTATATCGTTTGTTTGGTGCGTCAGAAGGCAATTAAGCTGACGCCAGAGGAAGCAATTCGGCAGCTATATTTACAGGTTTTAAATGAACGCCTACACTATCCTTTCAGTCGCATTCAAGTCGAGTATGGGGTGAATTTTGGGCGGGAGGTGAAACGGGCAGACATTGTGGTGATGGACAAAGATCGTCCAAACACAGTCTACATGATTGTAGAGCTAAAGAAGCCAAAGTTAAAGGATGGGAAAGATCAGCTTCGCTCTTACTGCAATGCCACGGGTGCGCCGATCGCAATTTGGACAAATGGCGATCAAATCTCTTACTACCAGCGCAAAGATCCCAATTATTTTGAAGATATCCCCAGTTTGCCCAACGTTAATCAAACCCTAGCAGATATTCTTCAGATCAAGTTCACCCTAGAAGACTTGATCGCCAATGACAAGTTAGTGAAGGAGAATAAATCCCTCAAGACCCTGATCGAAGAAATGGAAGACGAGGTGCTGGCGAATGCTGGGGTAGATGTATTTGAGGAACTGTTTAAGCTGATTTTTACAAAGCTCTATGATGAGTGGTATTCTGGGCAGGGGAACCGCCGTAAAACCCGTTCTCTAGAGTTTCGCAATACGGGGCAGACAGAAGCGGCACTCAAAACCAAGATTCAGGATTTGTTTGATGGGGCAAAGAAAAAGTGGGAAGGGGTGTTTAGTGAAGATGCCAAGATTAGCCTCACGCCTTCGCACTTGTCGGTCTGCGTGTCGTCGTTGGAGAATGTGAAGCTGTTTAACTCCAATCTGGATATAATCGATGAAGCTTTTGAGTATTTGATCAACCAGAGCAGTAAGGGTGAGAAAGGACAGTTTTTTACGCCCCGCTATGTGATTGATATGTGCGTAAAAATGCTCAATCCACAAGAAGATGAGTACATGATCGATACGGCGGCGGGATCATCTGGGTTTCCGGTGCATACGATTTTTCATGTGTGGCGGCAGATTTTGGCGGATGAGGGATTGCAGGCGAGTCATTTGTTTTCGCTAGAAGACAAACCGCCCCGTTGCAAGGAATATGTGGAAGAGAAGGTGTTTGCCATCGACTTTGATGAAAAGGCGGTGCGGGTGGCGCGGACGCTGAACCTGATTGCGGGGGATGGGCAGACAAATGTATTGCACCTGAACACGCTGGACTATGAACTGTGGAATGAAGTAACCGAACAAGAGGAATGGGATAACATTTATAATGCTGGATTCAAACGGCTGAAACGGTTGCGACCGAAAGGGAATAAAGATTTTCGAGAGTTTCAGTTTGATGTGTTGATGGCAAATCCGCCCTTTGCCGGAGATATCAAAGAACCACGCATGATTGCCCGCTATGATTTGGCAAAGAAGCCGGATGGTAAGTGGCAAACCAAGGTGGGGCGCGATATTTTGTTTATTGAGCGCAATCTGGACTTTTTGAAACCGGGGGGTAGAATGGCGATCGTGCTGCCCCAAGGACGGTTTAACAATTCATCAGATAAGAATATTCGAGATTTCATTGCCGAACGCTGTCGGATTTTGGCCGTGGTGGGGCTGCATGGCAATACGTTTAGGCCGCACACGGGTACGAAGACTTCGGTGCTGTTTGTGCAGAAGTGGAATGACGACCCGAAGGCGGGCGCACTCTGCCCTCGACAGGATAACTACAACATCTTTTTTGCGACGATGCGGAAATCGGGGAAAGATAATTCTGGGGATAAAATCTGGCGCAAAATTTCATCGTCTACTTCACCGCCTGATGATGAACTGAGCGAATTGATCCCGCCCTCGCCGATGCAGCGAGTGGTGGGGGTGGAGGGCGATTTTTTGCAAGATGTTCACGGTCATTTAGTGGTGGATCATGATTTGTATAACCACGAAGGACTGACGGAAGACGGCATTGCGGAAGCGTTTATTGAGTTTGCCAAAAAGGAGAAGCTCAGTTTTTTTGAATCTAGCCCATCTGTTGCGCCGTTTGATACTGTGAGGTATCAGCAGTTAATGGATGGGCTGGAAGCGGTTGAATTATTGTTTAGCGAAACTAGATATAACAATGCAAGTCTTAGAGTCGATGCAGAGTTCTTTCAAAAGGGATATCTGAGCGTTGCTAAAGCATTAAGCAAATCCAAAACTCAGCCTTTATCTCAAGTAGCCAGGAAAATCGATGTCGGTCATGTTGGCTCAATGGTTTCTGAATATGATGAGTCTGGCATCCTCTTATTACAAACACGGAACATAGATGAATTCTTTGTTAATACTGAAGAATGTCAAAGAATCACTCAGAAATTTCATCAACAACTTAAAAAATCTCAAATTAAAAAAGATGATGTTCTTATCGCTAGAAGCGGATCTTTTGGCAAAGCTAGTATTTATCTAGATTCGGAAGTTGTTAATTCTGCTGACATCATTATTGTAGAAAGCAACAAAAACCAAGTAAATCCCTTTTATCTTGCAGGATTTATAAATTCAAATCTTGGCAAAAGTCAGTTGTTTAGATTTGCCAGTGGTGGATTACAAGGACATATCAACTTAACTATTCTTGAGAATCTTCTTATTCCCACTCTAAAGACTGACTTTCAAGATTTTCTTGAATTATTGATTAAGTATTCATACAGAATTCGCAAGGATTCAAAAGAATCCTATCAAGAAGCTGAGGATTTGCTGTTGTCGGAGCTTGGCTTGAAGGACTGGCAACCCATTGAAGAAACTGTTGCCGTCAAGAGTTTTGCTGAGTCGTTCCTGTCCTGCGATCGCCTTGATGCTGAGTATTACCAGCCAAAATTTGACCAACTCATTGAACGACTTGAAGAAAAGGTTAAACTAACGCTCCTCGGTGATTTACTCACCCTTAATCAACGAGGAAAACAACCTCAATACATTGAAGACGAAGACGAGTATAAATTAGGTTTACCTGTTGTTAATTCCAAGCACGTTCGAGAAGGCAAAGTCATCCTGACAGACAATCGCTATGCTTATCTACAAGAAAGTGATAATCCGCTTACAATTCAAACTGATGATGTTCTAATCAACGGTACAGGTATCGGCACAATTGGACGCTGTGCGTCTTATCTGTACGAACAAGAAGCTTTGCCAGATAACCACGTCACTATTCTTAGAACTGATTTACTTGACCCGGTTTATCTGTCGATTTACCTCAATAGTATTATTGGAAAACTCTTCGTTGAAAAGCATTTCAAAGGTTCATCAGGGCAAATTGAGCTATACCCCAACGAAATTGCTCAATTTCAAGTTTGGGATGCGCCAGATTCCGTTCAGTAGAAAATCAGAACCAAAGTTGAAGCCTCTCACCAAAAGCGGGAGCAATCCAAGCAACTGCTAGAAATTGCTAAAACAGGAGTAGAACGAGCGATTGAAACCGATGAAGCGACAGCAACAGCTTGGATCAATCAGCAACTTGAAGCCTTGGGCATTAACCTAACCACTACTACTTAACATCTTGGAGTGGCAATGAAAGCAGTTAAAGTTATGGCAACGATTAATGAGCAAGGACAACTAACCTTAGATCATCCTCTCATAACAGATAAAAACAGCCGCGTAGAAGTTATTATTCTAATTCCAGAAGAGGAAGTTCTAGATGAGCAATCTCAAGCAGAAGTCTTAGCAGATTTTCGGCAAGCTTGGCACGAAGCCATGACTGGGCAAACTATCCCGGTGGCTCAACTTTGGGAAGGCCTTGAAAATGACTGAACAGCCTTTCATTCAAGTTGAAGCTTCGCCAACGTTCAACCGAAATCTACGCGCTCTTGCCAAAAAGTATCGCAGTATTCGGAATGATATACAACCTGTCATCGAACAACTTGAGCAGGGAGAGTTGCCAGGAGATCAAATACCTGGGGTTGGTTATGCGGTCTTCAAGTTAAGAATCCGAAACAGCGACACTCAAAAAGGTAAAAGCGGTGGCTATCGTCTGATTTACTATGTCAAGACAGCAACGGGAATTATTTTGCTGACTATTTATGCAAAATCTGAACAAGTCGATATTGCCGCAGATGGCATACAGAGCATCATTACAGAATATGAGCAACGGGCGATCAAAGATAAAGACGATATCTAAACAAAGCATACTAGCGGCCGCTTAACTTAGCTCGACGAGAAACGCGATCGCTTCCAAGAAAAACAGAATTTTGGATTGCAGAATTTTCAGTCAGGATTTCGGCACTAATTAGTGTGAGTTCGACGGATAGGAAAGGCCAAAAAGGTTGCTAGATATGAATTTGCTCAACTGGGTAGACCATAAGGCGATCGCTACGCGCAAGCTCTCTCAATTTTTGACGGCCACAGCGATGTTATGGCAGCGCGTGGTATTGGTTTTGCCAGTTTATCTTCTAAAGAATTTACGCCAGCGATGATTAAAGCCGTCTTTGATAACCTTCCCCACTCCCCACTCATAATATGCGAACATAATTAAGTTGTAGCTGACTACCTGCACAGAGATTTAAAATGAATACCATTGTAATCCCTGTTCTGAATCGCCCAGTAGATGCCACGGTAGAGATTCCTGTTTTTAAAAGTATTACCAATCGGGCATTACTCGTCGCGACCTTAGCGCAAGGTGACTCAATTTTAGAAAATGCCTTATTTAGTGAAGACTGGTATTTGCTGTCACTGGCTTAAAGGTTACAGGCATTGTAATAAAAGACCCTGGTTGTACAGCGAAAACTTTTCCTGATTACTTTACTCGATTTTTCCAGATGTTAGAACAATAAAAGGTGAATTGCAATGTCAAATATTCGAGAAGGAATGCCCGTACTTGGCATTGGTTTAAGAACAATCAAATCTTTCAACGCACCTTAATTCAAGAAGAACGGCTAAGATAGTAATTTCTCCTTTCAGAGATAACCACTCATTATTCTCCAGTCCGCGCAGGCGGACTTTGTTTGTGTAGCCACACACAACTTCAGTCGTTAGGCTTTCATCTCAAATTTCAACTTAGTAAGGTACACGCATGACCAAAGGTGACAAAATTAACTTTTCTACCCCTAGCGGGTTTCCAGAGTTTCTTCCTAGCGAAAAGCGTCTAGAATTATATTTGTTAGATATCATCCGTAGAGTTTTTGAAAGCTATGGATTTACGCCGATCGAAACACCTGCTGTAGAACGTTTAGAAGTGCTGCAAGCTAAAGGAAATCAAGGTGACAATATCATTTATGGAATCGATCCCATCTTGCCACCAAATCGACAAGCCGAGAGAGATAAATCGGGCGAGACTGGTTCGGAAGCAAGAGCTTTAAAGTTCGATCAAACAGTTCCTTTAGCGGCGTATATTGCCCGTCACCTGAATGAATTAACCTTTCCCTTTGCTCGTTATCAAACTGATGTAGTTTTCCGGGGAGAACGGGCGAAAGATGGGCGTTTTCGTCAGTTTCGTCAGTGCGATATTGATGTAGTTGCTCGTCGTGAACTCAGCTTGCTCTATGATGCTCAGATGCCTGCCATTATCACTGAGATATTTGAAGCAATTAATATTGGTGATTTTTTGATTCGCATCAATAACCGAAAAGTTCTTACTGGTTTCTTTAAATCATTGGGTATTGCCGAAAATCAAATAAAATCGTGTATTGGTATTGTTGATACTCTAGAAAAGATTGGTGAAAGTAAAGTAAAACAAGATTTAGAGAAAGAAGGAATTTCAGCCGAACAGGCACAAAAAATTATTGAATTTATCAAAATAGACGGTTCGGTTGATGAAGTCTTAGATAAGCTCAAGCACCTTGCTCAAAATCTGCCAGAAACCGAACAATTGAGCTTAGGAGTTACCGAATTAGAAACGGTAATTGCAGGGGTGCGTAATCTCGGAGTTGCCAAAAACCGTTTCTGTATTGATTTATCCATTGCCCGTGGTCTTGATTACTATACCGGCACAGTTTACGAAACAATCCTATTAGGACATGAAACTTTAGGTAGTATTTGTTCTGGCGGTAGATATGAAGAATTAGTCGGGGTATTTTTGGGTGAGAAAATGCCTGGTGTTGGCATTTCTATCGGCTTAACTCGTTTAATTAGTCGCTTGTTAAAAGCTGGGATTCTTAGTACCTTAGCTGCTACACCAGCCCAAGTGATGGTAGTGAATATGCAAGAAGATTTAATGCCCACTTATTTAAAAGTTTCTCAACATCTGCGTCAGGCGGGAATTAATGTAATAACTAACTTCGATAAGCGTCCTTTGGGTAAACAATTTCAATTAGCAGACAAACAAGGAATTCAATTCTGCGTAATTATTGGTTCTGAAGAAGCAGCAGCGCAAAAATCCTCGCTCAAAGATTTGAAAACAGGCGAGCAAGTAGAAGTGCTACTAGAAAATTTGGCTGAGGAAGTTAAAAAAAGGTTTACTTAATAGTTGACTTATAAAGTAGCAACTGTCTATTGCAATCTGCCTCATACACTCTACTTATTTGGAAGTCCTTTATGAGTTTGTCGGATGTCCCTAATCTCTGGGTTCCTCTAGCACTTTTAGGTTTAATTGTTATAGCTGCTGTATTTTTCAGCCGCAGCAGTTAATATTTAAAGTATTACAGTTAAGGTGGAGGTATCAGTTCTATGTTTGCTGTTGTCACACCCGATACAATCCATTTACCCCCAGGCGCAGTAGTACGCCTACTTGGAAGTTGGCAAGATTATCAAGCACTGAATGAACAACTAGGCGATCGCTCTTCGCCTCGTATCAAGTATCGAGATAGAGAAATTCTCTTGATGGCACCGCTACCAGAACATGAGCGTAAAGTAAGTGTAATTGCAGATGTAGTAAAAGTTTTGCTCGATCATCTGGGACAAGAATATGAGGCATTTACCCCAATTACAATGGAACTTCCACAGGAAAGTGGTATAGAACCAGACTACTGTTTTTATATTGAAAACTGGGAGGCAATTGCAGGTAAAGATCGGATCAATTGGGGTGTCGCTCCATCACCGGATTTGGTAGTGGAGATAGACATAACTAGCTACACCGATGTGAATGACTACCTGCTTTATCGAGTACCAGAAGTTTGGTTGTTCAAGAAGAACCAGCTGGTGATTTACAAATTGCAAGGCGATCGCTACACTGTTGAAACCAGGAGCCGTTATTTCCCCAACATCAATGTGTCAGAGGTAGTCATAGAGTCTCTAAAAATTGCCTATGAGCGCAATACTAGCGCTGCTATTCGGGAATTACGGCGGAAATTGGCGAGTAAGAATTAAATATTTTGATTTTGCGATGCCCTCTCTACGAGACGCTACGCGAACGGCGGGCTACGCCAACGCAGACAATCTTCATCAATGGCAACTACTTGGTACGATAAAGTACAGAGTGTCACAACTTACTTTCAAGTAAATAGAAAAGGAATGCGTACATGGGAAAAGGGAGATTAGAAGCATTCAGCGATGGGGTGATTGCCATCATTATCACCATTATGGTACTGGAAATCAAAGTGCCGCATGGATTCGATTTAGCTGCGCTACGTCCGCTGATCCCGGTATTTCTGAGCTATGTGCTGAGTTTTATTTATATCGGCATCTACTGGAACAATCACCATCACCTACTACAAGCAGTCCGACACGTTAATGGCCGTATCCTTTGGGCTAATCTGCATCTGCTGTTTTGGTTATCGCTAATCCCCTTTGTCACTGGCTGGATGGGCGAGAATCACTTTGCCGCCATGCCAGTTGTCCTTTATGGTACGGTGTTGTTGTTGGCTGCGATCGCTTACTTCATCCTTACCCGCACCCTAATTTCTCACCACGGCAGAGATTCGACTCTAGCGATCGCAGTCACTGGAAACTTTAAGGAAAAGATATCGATGGTTTTCTATGCTGTGGCAATTCCACTTGCCTTTGTGAACTCATGGTTTGCCTGTGCATTATACGCTTTAGTCGCAGTCATCTGGCTGATTCCTGACCGTCGGATTGAGAAGACTCTCACTTCCTAAACGAATTACCAATCACCTACAAGTGGAATACCTAAACACAAAAAATATCAAAACGGCAAAACCAGTTGCGGCATAAAACACACTACTAATTCCGCCAAAACCAAAGACATAACCCATCAATAAGGGTCCTAATGTTTGTCCTAATCCATAGAATGTCCCATTTACCGATATAATCGTCGCCAAATATTCTCTTGGTGCTAAATCTGCTAAAAGTGTTTGGATGCTAGGAAAACCAATACCAAGTCCAATCCCAAAAATTGTACTCGGAATTAATAGTAACCAGATATTTGACACAAAGGGAACTATTAACATCGCTAAAGCATAAAAAACATAAGATGCACTAATTAAACTTGTGGCAGGAAATCTTCTCGCTAATCTACCTAACTGGGAAGCTGTGATGGTAATTGCTAAAGAAACACTAGAAAGTAGCAATCCAATAATCGTGGGCGGCGCTTTAAAGGTATCGTTAATTAGCTGTGGTAAATATGTGACATAAGCGCCATAAAGGAAAACAAAGTTAGCAGCACTGGCAACAAAAAGTCCAAATAGCTGACGATTTTTCAGAACTTTTACGGCATTGCTCAAATACTCTTTGAGGTTGAGATCGCCTTTTGGTTCGGGATTCTTAAGTGCAAACAATACCAACAACCCCAGAGGTATTGCTATTATGGGCAACATAAAGGGATAATACCAGCCCATTGTTGCTAATGCGCCACCGATTATTGGATAACTTCCTGTGCCGATGCTGCTAATACCGGCATTGTAACCCATTGCTGTAGTCCGTCTGTCTCCGGTGTATAAATCGCCGATTAAAGTGATACTTAGAGAAAGCAAAGAAGCTGCACCGATCCCTTGCAGCAAACGCAACCACAGTAATAAATTAAAATCGCGGGCAAAGGCGCAAGCAGTACCAGCTATGCCAAATATAAACAGTGAAGGAACAATAATTTTCTTTCTACCCAATCTATCGGCAAGAATACCAATAATCGGCCCTAAAATCAGAGATGGTAATGTAAATACTGTAATCAATAAACCCAAATTTTTCGGGTTAATATTTAAATCTTTAGCTAACTTAGGAAAAGCCGGAGTCACACTAGAAACTCCAATAACAGCAATTAGTACAACTGCACAAATAATCTGAAAATTTAGCTCTAGATAAACTGGTTTCTGTCGTTCAAATTGACTGTTATTTTCTGGAAAATGCATGATAAGACCTGTGTATAAATAATTATGAAGGCGAAGCACTTCTTAAGACGCTTCGCGTTTATGCACTACAAAACTGTTTAATTGATTGTCATCTTAAGCTGCTACTTTTTCCTTAAAGGGTGTAAGGGCCAAGCTGAACTGGTGTGAAAAAATTGATAATGGAATTCATGGCTGAAATTTCTATGGTAGATTAACGGCATTGCAGATTTAAAAGATAATTTTGTCGTGCAGCATTGCTTTCAGCAAAAAGCTCGAATGAATGGAAGGAAATAACAGTCTAATTTTTACCTACCCTAACAAGGGCTAGCAATACCCACTTACTGGCTGAGATTTTGAAACGAAATCATGTTCATGAGGACAGCTTTGATCGCCTCACGCGATTCCACCGTTGACACGAATGTTTTGCCCAGTGATCCACCTAGCTTCATCGCTAGCGAGAAACGCTACTACATCGGCGATTTCTTGCACTTCTCCCAGTTTGCCAAAAGCAGCCATTTGGGCTAAATGATCTATCTGTTCTTGTGTTTTGCCTTCTCGAAACAGTTCTGTATCGGTGGGGCCAGGAGAAATAACATTAACTGCAATCGCTTTTGCACCCAATTCTTTAGCTAGTACTCGCGTAATTTGTTCAACAGCACCCTTAGTTCCTACATAGGCACTATAAGTTGGCAGCATCATCACCGTAGTTGATGAAGAAAAGTTGATAATCCGTCCCCCTTCTGCCATGTGTTGCGCGGCTTGTTGGCAAGCAAAATAAGTACCTTTGACGTTAATGGCAAAAATTGCGTCGAAATCTTCTTCACTCACCTGAGTAATTGGTTTATAGAAAGCGATTCCGGCATTGTTGACCAAAATATCGATTTTACCGAAGCGTTCAAGTGTTTGCTCAAATAACCTTTGGATGTCGGGCACTTTGCTAATATCAGCTTGGATAGCAACTGCCTCTACTCCCAACTTTTCAATTTCTGCAATAACTTCTTGTGCTTTGCCTGCATTACCTGCATAGTTAACGACAATAGATGCGCCGTTACCAGCTAATTTTAGTGCGATCGCTCGTCCAATTCCCCGCGATGCACCAGTAATAATTGCAACTTTTCCGGCTATTGATACCATAGATTAATCGAGTTTTATTTTGGTTCACCAAAGTGATTATCTGCTCTTACAGTACTGTTTCAAGGTTAAATTTAGCGATCGCTGCTAAAACTATCGACTTGATTCCAGCCAAAATCCCGCCAGCGAATTTAAGTAACTCTCAGGCGGGAGAAATGAAAATACTTTGCAAAAGTAAATTATTTTAAGAAGGGATTTTCTGAACCAATCGGGGATTCAGTCTCAATCGGACATGTTGGCTCAGATAAGAGTGTTCCATTAAATGTATAAGTAGTGCCGTTGGAATTGATAGCATTACCACTTATGCTCCGATCTGGAACAAAGTCTCCTTTTACTTCACCTTTAAGTGCGACACTTACTACTGAAGTTGGATTTGTGACTGCTTGCCAATTTTTCTGATCCTTACCTATAGCGGTTCCTGATTGAGTGCAATACAGTATGGGATAATGGAGTATATTA
>NZ_CAXTTT010000074.1:0-38691 GCF_964247315.1 uncultured Nostoc sp. | reverse complement strand
GGGAGACAAAGCGTAGCTTTGGCGGGGTGGGGTTCTTATTTTTGATTTATGCAAGAGGTCTATTGTCAAGATGTAAAAGAACGTAGAATTGACGCAACGGTATAGTTATTTTCGAGATGTGAAAGAACGTAGCCGATAATTAGCAATCCGCCTGTTAAGCTTGGCAACTTGGTATAACAAAAATGACCCGCCAGAAAAGAAATTTGTCAGCAGGATTTTCTTACCACATTACTACGCGCTGCAACAACCGCGAATTTAATTTGGCGCGGCCAGAATGCCGGGAAGTCTTCTTATATGCAATCAAAAAAAGTTTGGACAAATATGGCTTCAAACTTTATGCGTTGTGCATCATGTCCAACCACGTCCACTATCTCATAGAACCAGCCACCCCAGAAGATTTGCCTAAAATCATGCATTTTCTCAATTGGTACACAGCCATGTGCTTTAATCGAATGCTCAATCGCACAGGACACTTTTGGGAGGCGAGATATTATAGCTGTGGGTTTCCACCCACGGATACTAAGCGAGCATTAAATACTCTACGCTACATTCATGGCAATCCCAAAGCTGCTCAAATGCGACGCAGTTTTTTCTACGATTTCAGTAATTACGGCACTTATGATCAATTGACTGTTGATGGATTGACTCAATGGCATCCGGCTTTCCTAGAACTGGGTAAAACTTTAGATGAATGTGCCAAAAAGTACCGGGGGTTTTGTCAACGGTATAAACCGAAAGCAAAGCCAGCCAAACTTTCTTGCTGGGGAAGTAAGTTGCTGGCTGGCCATAAAATTAGCCGGAATAAGGGTAAGCAACTATGCTCACCTGGTCAACTGACACTTTTCGCGCAGGGTATCGGAATGCCCGCAAGTGGCAGAAGTTTTAAAGAAGTTTGTTCTAGCTAATAGAGCGTTTGACGCAAGTTGCATGAATGAAGTATAATAATGGCTCTCCTCAAAATGGAAGTTCCGTCCTCACTCCCCCCCTGGTGACAGAGGTCTGGTGACAGAGGTCACTTGCCCCCCCCCTGGTGACAGAGGTCTGTTGTGTCTATGGGGATTACTCAAATCCTATATGGCTTTGGTAATAATCTATTTGTACTTGGTCGCTAAAAGATAAATTATTCTTGTCATATAGCTTAGTACCTTCCTCTAACTTGAATCCTGTACTCCAGTCTAATAGAAGGTTGGGATTAGAGCCGCCCACCACCACTTCTGTTTCTTTTTCAGTCATTTCGTCGATGAATGATTCCATATCCTGTATTCCTCTCGTCTGTAAATCTAAGGATGCATCTTCGCCCTTCTTCGGCTGTGCGGGAAAAAGGTTTGCCCAGGATGTGTTTTTCAGCAATGGCATATTGTTAGTTGTGGAATTTTTCTACTACAAATTCGATTCTAGGCGCTTGTTTGACGCTTGTTAACTGCTTTCTGACAATATCCTACTTATCCCACTTTTCCCACTTTTTTACAATAAGTTTTTCTACACTAGTGAAAACTCACACCGATAATTAATAAAGGGGACAGATGACATTCGCGCTGTGGCGAAGCACCCATCCCCGAATAGCTGCCCAGATGATCAACCTGGAATCTATAGTCCGGTATCTTATCATCCCAGTATCGGCCGAGATATGTCGATTGTCACTGGGATAGATACTGATTTACGAAATACCTACGAAAAGATAGTTACAAAATTACTTTTGTTCACCCATCGCTAACAGCGCTGTCCCGTAAGCAGCTTCTGTATACACTGATGCTACAACAGGAACCTGCAAATAACGCGCCCTAATTGCAGTCCAAGTATCATTAGCCGCACCACCGCCAGCAGTATAAACCTGGCTCAACTTGTCTGCACCCATTTGTTGTAATAATTCATACCCTCGTGCTTCTATGCGGGCAATACTTTCTAACAACCCATGCAAAAATTCCACTGGGTTATCTGGGCGTGGTTCCAAACGTGGGGCTAAATTGGGATCGTTAATCGGAAAGCGATCGCCTACCTTCAACAACGGGTAATAATCTAACTCGCTGGCTTTTGATACATCAATCTCCCGGCTAAGGCTTTCTAACTCAGCGTTTGTGAAAAATTGCTTTAGTACTGCACCTCCAGTATTAGAAGCACCACCAGTCAGCCACAAATCCCCCAGGCGATGGCTGTAAATCCCATATCTAGCATCTTCTACACGGGTACGACTTAATAACTTTAGTACCAATGTTGAACCAAGGGAAGTCACAGCTTCACCTGGTAATTTTGCTCCACTGGCGAGAAAAGCGGCAATACTATCAGTTGTACCAGCACACACCAGACAATCACGGCAAAAACCGAACTTATCCGCAATTTCAGGGCGCAATTCGGCAATTGGAGTCCCTGGAGTTAAAACTTTGGGTAGCTGAATCGGTATTTGCAAATTTTCTAGCCATTCTGGGTATTTCAACTCTTCCACGTCATAACCCAGCTTTAAAGCATTATGGTAATCGCTAATACCCAACTGTCCATGTAGGAGAAACGCCAGCCAATCTGCTTGATGCAGGAAATATCTAGCTTTGCTAAAAGAGGGTAATTGCCTCATCCACAAAAGTTTGGCCAAGCTGGAGGTGGCACTTAACACGGTATGATTGGGGGGTGCGATACTCCTCAAATGCTCTAGCACTAACGATCCCCGCGCATCGTTATATAGCAATGGTGCATCTGTTGGATTGCCAGCAGCATCGACCAGCAAGACGGTGGAAGAAGTACCATTAATTGCGATCGCTTTAATTTCTCGCCGCAATTGATCGGGTATTTGTTCTACCAACGCAAACAAAGCCTCCTGCCAAATTTTTGGCGTAACGTCATCTGGTGAGTCGTGGAAGGGATATCGTACCTCTGCTTGAATACAAGAGGCTTCCTCGTCAATCACCACACCGCGTCCGCCAGATGTGCCGAAGTCGATACCCAGATATAAATTCATAATTTTTATAAATTTTTTTAATGGAGAATAACTAATGACTACTGACTAATAACTGCTTTTGTTGCATCTTGTAACAAGATATTCCACAATCTTGGCAAAACAAGGAAAAGTAGTAAACGAACTGTTCAAAATCTATTCAGATTAGGAGGTTTTCAGCCATGCCTATTTTAGATACTCTGTACATCGCTCAGGTGTCTTCCATCTCAGATACTCAAGTCTACATCGCTCTAGTTGTAGCCTTGATCCCAGGAGTTCTAGCTTGGCGATTAGCCACAGAACTTTACAAATAAGCCTACGATGTGACACAGTTAAAAAGCTAATAATCCTGGCAATACGGGGTGCAATTTTTAGAAGCTTGTGGTTTCATGCCATAAGTAGCTCAAAACCTTGCACTTACGTAAGCCAGGTTATTTTTTAACTGGTGCAACACTTGTAGCTATTTCAAAAAAATGAAGTAATATGACAGCTAAATCAAGCATTCAGGAGTGCTGAGTAAGATTTCCAACTCAGCACGGGCTAAACCCCGGCTACCGCTAACAAAACTCATAACTCAGCATTCTTGATAGTGCTTCCCTTCACTAAGCGAGGTTATCTTTTAGCATCATGAACGCGATTCAACCGTCTAGACCACCGTCACAACCTATACAAAAACGCCGGGTCACTCCTCGACCAAAGCGGCATCTTCGTCAACGTTCTTACCAGGTGATGGCACTGGAAAGCACAGCCAAAATAGCAGTTAATCTTGTGATTACAGCCGTTGCAGCATCTGCCTTAACACAACTCTTGCCTTATCATTGGTTACAGCAGGAAAAGTTGCGAGAAATGAGTACTGAAGTCAAGCTGATGGAAGGACATGTCAATGGTTTGCAGGCAGAATTTAGCCGTAACTTCGATCCGCAAGAAGCTAAAATTATTAGGCAACGACAAGGATACCGATTCGATCCCAGCCAGCGTCAGATTGTGTTGATGAATCAAGATCGCCGACAAGATGAACAAACAGACTCATCACCCTAAGATAAATGGCGAATTTGGGATTATTTAGGTTTATTGTGATTTAGGCTACTAGAAACCGGGTGTTAATTTATATTATTGCTAATAAATAATGGTTAATAGCTAATTTTTGAATAGCTATGTAGTTCTCATCTATTACTCATTAGCGATACAGCGTCGCTTCTCTACGAGACGCTGCGCGAACACTCCAATTAAAAATTCAAAATTAAAAATGAAGAATTTACTTTTTGAATCTTGAATTTGCAAAAAGGACTAATTTACCAATTAAGACGCTGATTCAAATAGTAACTCGTTGAGCCAATTTTTGAGTTGTAAACACAAGCGACAACCAGTAATATCCTTACTATTGTCGAGAGAGGGCAGTTGAGTGAGGGCACGACGATAATCAGCGATCGCACAATTCCAGTCACCCCAAAGATGGTAAGTTCTGCCGCGTTCAGCCCAGATATGACCTTCTAGTTGACCGAAAAGCAGTGCTACCTCAAAATTCTCAATTGCCTCCTCATATTGCCCCAAATCACGCCAGGTAATGCCTCTGTTAATCCACGCTCTGACATGGCGAGGATTCAAATCAATCGCTTGATCGTAGTCGACAAGTGCTGCTGCTAATTCTCCACAAGCTGCGTAGTAATTTGCTCGATTGTTATAAGCACTAGCCAAATAGGGATTAAGTTTGAGGGCGGTATTATAGTCGTCAAGCGCTTTTTGCCTTTCACCACTTTGAAAATAAATTAGCCCCCGGTTGTTGTAATCAACGGCATTGTGAGGATTGCGGCAGATTAGTTGGCTTAAAAGTGCGATCGCTTCAGTATAATCTCCTTGTTGAGCCAACTTTAAAGCAAAAGAGCGTAAGTAGCTATCCCCAAAATTAGATTCGCTGCGATCGCTTTTCCTTCGATCTGGAACTTTATTTGTAGTATTTAGAACATACTTGTATTGTTTACTTTGCTGGTCATCGTCAGCTAAAAATGAGTGAATATTCATCTTTCCCTGCTTGAAATACCTGTTTTTTTAAATAAAGGTCTAGTTTTTTAACTCTAGTGGTTTTACCACTGTGTCTATTTTCAAGGTACTTATGGTTACTTTAAAGTCGTCTGAAGACTGAGATTTAAACTACTCACACTAGTAGAAATCTACCTCTTAAATAAACAATTGCTCCTCAAACCTAATCATAGATACTCGATCCCGAAGATGAATTCCAGAAATAGCAGACGTTGGTCTCAAAGACTAGTCAAGTAGTGAGAGCGACAAATTGATAGAATGCCAACAAGCCGTTCTTTAAAAAGGGAATTGTGGGCAAAAGAGATGAAGGAGATGAGGAAGCCCAATGCCCAATGCCCAATGCCCAATGCCCAACGCCCAATGCCCCATTCCCTAAATTCAATTTTTAAGTTTTGAGAAATTTTCCGATGACAACTGCAATTTCCTATCCCAATGCCCCTGATTTAGCAACCGATGATTACATTGTTATCGGCTTGGCAACCTGCTTCGTCAAAGAAGATGGAGAAGTTTATCAAATCGAAGTTATAGAACCGATTCCCTCAGCGGCTTTGGAAGCGCTTTTAAAGGGCATTCCTACCTCCTATAAGCTGGCTCATGCCACAACTTTGGGATCTGTGCTGGATGGCGATTCACAACTGATGCCAAATGGCTTCCCAGAGTCAGCTCAGTTTGGAGAGGAATTTGTGCCACGGGCATTTGCAGCAGCTCGTACCTACAAGCGTCGTGAATCTGCAAAATCTTTAATTCCCTTGGGTACAAACTATACTGAATTTAAATATTCCATTGAGCGCAAGCGAGTATTAAACGCCGCTAGAGTTGTAACCAAAGAAGACAACGTTAAACAGCATTCTCATACTCACAAAGTTCTTTAAGTAATTATGCTAAAACTTTACGGCGGCGCTCGTAGCCGAGCTTCAATTGTTCACTGGTATTTAGAAGAATTAGAAATTCCCTACGAATTCGTTAAGCTTGATATGCAGGCGGGTGAACATCTCAAGCCTGAATATTTGGCAATTAACCCATTTGGTAAAGTTCCAGCAATTGTTGATGGAAATTTTCAGCTTTGGGAATCTGGAGCAATTTTGCTGTATATTGCCGATAAGTACAGTAAAACTCCACTTTCATCAGAGGAACGTGCTGTATTTTCTCAATGGGTATTGTTTGCTAATGCTACCCTTGGGCCAGGGATTTTTGTAGAAGCAAATCGGGAACGGGAAATGCCCCGCTTGCTGACTCCGTTAAATGAAATTTTCAGTAAGCAACCTTTTTTACTTGGCGATCGGTTCACTGTTGCTGATCTGGCAGTGGGGGCTATTCTCAATTATATTCCCATGATACTGAAACTAGACCTCAGCCCCTATCCAGCAGTGTTGAACTATATGAAGCAGTTATCTGAGCGTCCGGCATTTCAAAGAAGTATTGGCGGACGGACTTAAAATAATTCGTAATTCGTAATTCGTAATTCGTAATGAATTTTTAACTACGAATTACGAATCTTTTAACGATAATTTGTAAATTGCAAAGCAACTGGGTAGTCTTCTTGTTTTAAGCGCTGCATGACTACTTGTAAGTCATCTTTAGATTTAGCAGAAACGCGCACAGCATCCCCTTGAATTGAGGCTTGTACCTTTTTGAATTCGTCGCGAATCAATTTAGAAATTTGTTTGGCGATTTCCTGACTGATGCCTTTTTTAAGTTTGATTTCTTGACGCACGCGATTACCACTGGCTGATTCAACCTTGCCAAAATCAAAGATTTTCTGAGAGAGGTTACGCTTGGCGGCTTTTTCTCGCAGAATGGTGTGTACAGAATCTAAGGTAAACTCGCTGTCAGTACTAACGTTAATGCTTTCTTCAACTAATTCGACAGTAGTTTCAGTGTCTTTGAGGTCGTAACGACCTTTGATGTCTCGTATAACTTGATCGACAGCGTTAACCAACTCTTGTCGGTCAAAGTCGCTCACAATGTCAAAGGAAAAAGTAGAAGCCATAAAACATTTTGGATTTTAGATTTTGGACTTCGACTTCGCTCAGTCGAACAATTTTGGATTGGGAAAACTCTTTCCCAGTCCCCAGTCTCCATGCCCCAATTAACTAGTAGCTTGGATGATGCTCAAGAAAAATAGAGTAGCAGAGCCAAGGATGCCAATGGCAAACATCAGCGATCGCAAAAGGGGTATATTCAAAATATAAAAAATTGAGTATAGGAAACGGGCCACCACAAAGGCGATCGCAGCCACTTGTGCCTTAGTTGAATTTACACCAGTTACATAAGCCATCAATGCGGCTGCCGCAAACACCATAAACGCTTCAAAGGTGTTCTGATGTGCCCAAGTAGCCCGTTGGGCATAAGGTGGCAATTTATCAAACAGAGCGCGAGGAGTAGAAAACATTTCAGAACCAATACGCGCACGGGCATAAGCTACTACCAAAAATGGCACATAAATTAGAACGGCAGCAGCAGCGATCGAGTACAAAAAAATTATCATTACTTATTAGTTATTGTTTATTAATCATCAGTCATTAGTCATCAGTCATTAGTCAAATACAAAGGACAAATGACGAAAGACAAATGACAAATGACTAATCAAAGTAGAAAAGCGTCACCACTTTTCTTTGTTCTTCTGCATCTTGACAGGTTTGCAACAGGGTGCCACTGTCGTGAAAAGCAAAGCAGATTAGTTGCTGGCAACGGGAGACAATCTCCTTGTTGCACAAGTAACTAGCTTCCGCCAGAGACAGATTATCATTACTGGGATTTTCGACTAGATGCATTACCTGTTCTAGTTGCTGGCGCGATTCCAAAGGCTGGCGTTCCAGGCTTTGGGGTAGAATCACTGTCAACAAATTTGCATCAGCCCGCGTTGCTCCCTTGATAGCAGCTGAATTTGTACCTGTAGCACCAGAAGTGATGATTCGATTACCCGATAAAACTAGGGCATAAGTCATCATTTCAATAAGATTCTGATGCGTAATCGGGACGTGACGAGAACCCAACAAGGCAATTCTTTTAGAACCCGTTTGCTGGATTGTCGCTAGTTCTTGCGCTAATGTATCTAGGTTAATAAGGTCTGTTGATTGGCTCAAAGATGGAGAAAATCAGATTAAACGACCCAGATATTTTACCAAACAGCGTGTAGATGCGAGGAAAACTTGAGTTAAACATTGCTACTAATTTTTGATTGTTTGGTTCAGTAACTCTATTACTTGGTTACACCAAGCTAGCCAATGTGTTTCGTAACTAATACCATTTATAAGAGTTAAATACTGAAATTTGCCTGTTTCTGGCAGTTCTTGCGGATTTTGAAAGTAACGCTGTTCTAAGTCCTTATATGTAGACAATTTTTTTTGATGGGCGTTTTGGTGATTTTCTAGCTCTGCCAAGATAATTTGCTTAGGAACAATATGACCAGCAAAAATTTTAACTAGCAAATCATCTTTAATTGCTGTGGGTTCACAAGGTTGAGCAATCCACTCTTTGAGGTGCTGTTCTCCCAAGTCTGTAACACTGTAAAGCCTTTTATCTGGTCGTCCTGATTGAAGAATCGACTTGGAACTGATCCATCCTCGATTTTCTAGCTTCGCCAACTCCCGATAAATCTGCTGGTGACTTGCTGACCAGAAAAAGCCTACAGAGCCATCGAATCTTTTTGCTAAATCATACCCACTACAGGGTGCGTCAACCAGAGCCGCTAATATTGCGTGCGCTAATGCCATAATTTTTAATTCACTCCTTGACTTATGCAACTAATTGCATAAAATAATTAATATGCAATTAGTTGCATATTAGCTTAAGAATAAGGAGTGGTATATGCCTCAAGTCATACCGGGACGATTTACAGCCGAAATTGATCAACCCTTTGTTGTGTTTCTGATTGGGATGCGAATTAATAAATTATTCGCTTTTTGCAAATGGATTCCGACTGCAACAGCAATGTCGCCCATGTTACGAAGCCTTTACCAGAATCCCGAAAAAGGGTTTTTAGGTGGAGAAACTTTTGTTTACTGGCGAGGGGTAGGACTGCTTCAGTATTGGCGATCGTTCGAGGATTTGGAGCGTTTTGCCAGAAATCCAGCTGATGCACATCTAAAAGCTTGGCAAAGGTTTAATCAAGCCATTGGTGCTGATGGCAGTGTCGGCATTTGGCACGAAACTTATTTAATAGAACCGGGAAGATATGAGGCGGTTTACGGGAATATGCCTGTCTTTGGATTAGCTGCTGCAACTAAGCATGTACCAGCTATGGGGCGGAAGGAAACAGCACGCCGTCGTCTAGGAGGTGACGGCGAGCCATCTGTACCTTCACCAGCAATACAGCCTCCTAACTGATAACTGAGCATTGATGCTCTTAATAGTTTGAGTTGATGAATCTAAGACAATGCCCCTGCTGGAGTTAAATCTAGTTTGGATAACAAGCGGTCAATGTCAAAATGCTGGGACATCAACTGGCGAATATACTGAACCTTAATCGGCTCGTGGACACGGACTTGACCAAAAGTGCGGTCAACAATTTCTACAGTGGTAAGGGTATCTAAGTCAACAGATAAAATGGGGATTTCTAGTTCTTCAGCGCGACTGAGAATGAACGGTGGGGGTGGTAATTGTCCGGTGAGAATTAAACATTGGGTAGAAGTTTCCAAAGCCGCTTGCTGAATTTCCACCCGATCGCCTCCTGTCACCACTGCCATATTCCGGCGTTTGCGGAAATATTTCACAGCTGAATTGACATTCATTGCTCCAATTGCCAGACTTTCTACCAACAAATCCATGCGATCGTTGCGACAGAGAACATCAGCCTTTAACTGCTTGACTAGTTCGCCAACACTCACACTGCGGAGCAAATCGCTATTCGGCAGCATTGCTAGCACTGGAATCTCCTGCTGTTCCAAAAATGGACGCAACAGAGTGTCAACCGTTTCTAGTTGGGTGACAGGGATATCATTGATGACAACTCCAATCAAGCGATCGCCCAGACGCTGCTTTGCAGCCAATAGCGCCTCAACCGAAAGCAAAGATTTATAGCGGCTTACTAACAGCACACCAGCATCCAATACTTCAGCCATTTGCAGCAAAGACAAGTCAAACAAATTGCCTTCGGACAAATTACCAGGTCCCTCCAGTAACACTAAATCTCCTTGAGATTTATGTAAATATTGCTGTATTAGGGACTGCTGATAATTGGTTTTGTCTTCCCCCCGCAAGCGCTTTTGCACATTTGGTTCATCCAAAGCCAGCATTGTAGGTGCAACGCGGTTTTCCGGCAAATTGAGGCTAAGAGCGATGAACTGGACATCTTCCTCAATTACGGTTCCACTAGACGAATTGAAAGACGTACCGAGTGGTTTACCGTAGCTAATATCCAGACCTTTTTGCTGTAGCTGATGAGATAAACCCAGAACAGTTGCAGATTTACCGCTGTAATTCTCGGTCGATCCAATCAGCAAATATTTAGGGAATTTTGGCACACATGCACTCCTAATTTCAAAAGTCAGAAGAACCCAGCTAGGTGTTTCCTAATTCTAGTTCCTTCTGGCAAAAGCCTCTCGCTCTCACAAATTAAGCTTTCCCAGAATTACCTTCTGATTGAACAAGCAGGGGCAGGAGAAAGGTTTTCTTTCCTTGTGTCGGCTTTGCTAACTTGTACGCCTAGTCTTGAAGATTTGTGATTATCAACAAATATCATTGCTATAGCGCTTCTAGATATCTTGCAGCATTCTCGATTAGCACCATAGCCCGTACAGAAACACTGCTATCTGTGTTGTCCGTATTTTTAGCGCAAAATTGCGTTTATCAGATATCAATTTCAAGTAAATATAAATTTATCAATAGTAATATTGAGTAGTTTTTTAATTTATGACTAATCTTGTTGACTTACATTATTCTCTTATGGCAGTATAAACATACTATAAGTATTTCATCTGAAAAACTCATAAGCTTTATAGATTATAAAGAAAACTTAGTGAGCTTTGAAAATTGCATTATTTGCAAAGCTGAAATCTGCTTATGTAATTGATTACGATGATGACTGTAATAGAGAGATTTAAAAAATTATATATTGTTCGTTTGCTTCCAGAAAATTGAATCTTTTTATTTGAGATTGCAATATATTTTTGATGTATTTATTTTTAAGTCATTAAAGTTAATAGCTTTTTTATAAATCACTCTTAGAAACCAGGTAAAAACTGAAATGAATACTATAGAAATCAATTCTATAAAAAATCAATTTACAATTAATCTTTGCAAAAAACTTCAAGATAGTTTAGTTCAAGGTTGGCAAAATTTTAATACAAGTGAAAACGTCAAGATATTTAGCGATTTTTTTGAATTTATTTTCAGAGCTGGATTTGACGAAAGCCAGTATAGGAGAGTAATACCTAACCCTGCCTATGACAATGCTGCTAGATTGATTGGCAAGCCTTTTTTAGAAACTGCCAGGAAATCTGAAATTCATTTCGATGAAATTTTTCCTGGAAGCTTTTCGGAATCGCAAGAAGCAGAAAAGGAAGGTTTTGAAGTTCGCATATTTAAGCTAAAAGCTTTTTACCAAAATAAACCTTTATGCCTATTCTTACTCAAGTTTCCTCATTATCATGAAAAATTTGGCTTTCCACTCTCACCAGAATTAGAAATTTTAGAGTTGTATTGATTGTAGCGCAGACCTAGCGTCAAGGGAGATAATCAAGGGATAGGGGAATGATTTAGCTTGTCTCCCCCTCCTCTTGTCCTATAATTCTGAATCTGAGCCAACTAAAAAGCTGCGATCGCAGATAAAAAGCCTTCATAACTTTCCTCACAAACCCAACACCTGCATTGATTTTTCAAGTACTTCTTTGGGGCGAAATGGTTTAGTTAGATATAAGTCTGCACCAACTTCAATTCCTTTTTGCTTATCAAATTCCTGTCCCTTAGCTGTCAAAATTATAATATAGATGTCAGTCATTTGCAGGTCGTGTTTTACAATATGGCAGACTTGTAGACCATTCATTTTTGGCATCATCACATCAAGAAAAACCAGGTTTGGTTTTTCAGTTTTGATGGTTTCGAGAGCTTCTTCTCCATTTCTAGCAGTTAGAAGTTCAACACCCTCATCTTCTAATGCTTCTAAGGCTTGTTCCATCAAAATCAATATATTAGGTTCATCGTCAACAATTAGAATTTTCTGGGTCATAGGGATTGGGGATTGGGAATTGGGAATTGGGAATTGGGAATTGGGCATTGGGCATTGGGCATTGAAAAGAGGCAGAGGGGCAAAGGGGAAAACTCTGCTCCCTTGCTTCTTGTCCAGTTCCAAGTCCCCACTGCCTAGCAATTACTGTTCAGACAGCATAATAAAAAATACATTTTCCAACTCCTTCTCAAAGCGCAGGGTTTTCACCAAATCGGCTTCTTGAGAGAAGATAGAATCAATGATAATCATGTCAGGTTTGGCTGACAGGGCTTTATAAATGCATTCTTCCGGATCGGAAGCTTCAATCACGCTGTATCCCTGAGTTTGTAGTACATCTGATAGGGTTTTTAAGGCTGATGCATTTTTATCTACAACCAATACCTTTTTACTAGAAGTGCCTTGGTAAAGCAGTGAGCCAATTTCGTTGAGGAGTTTTTCTGTGTCAATGGGCTTGGTGAGATAGCGATCAATGCCAATATGGTAGCCCCGTTCTTTGTTTTCAATAATTGACAGAATAATAATCGGAATGTCTGCGGTTTGAGGATCGTTTTTGAGAACGGCTGCCACATCGAAGCCGTTGATTTGGGGCATCATCACGTCCAAGAGGATCAGATCGGGGCGGGATATTTTGATTTGATGAATTGCATCCATGCCGTCCTTTCCTTCGCGAACATTGTAGCCTTCGTTTTCCAGCTGTTGACGGAGCAGTTCCCGAATGTTAGCGTCATCATCTACAACCAAAATGGTTTTACGGTTTTGGTTCAGCACAGCGTTTTTGGTGATGACGTGTTCTTTGAGTTGTTTAACTAGCGTATCCAGATTCAGATTAGCAGTGGTTTTTTGATCGCAAGCGAAGGTAGGAATGATAAACGAGAATATGCTGCCTTTACCTGGTTCACTATCAACCCAGATTCTACCGCCGTGATGATCGACGATTTGTTTACAGATGGGCAGTCCTAATCCTGTACCTTTGGGTTTGTCGGTAAGGGTATCGCCGACTTGGCGGAATTTCTCAAATACTTTCGGCTGGTCTTCAGGCGCAATCCCAATGCCTGTGTCAATGACGCTGATGCAAACACCGTCGTTTTGTTGTTTGACGCGGCAGGTGACACAACCAGATTCGGTAAACTTAACGGCATTGGAAATCAGGTTGATTAAAACTTGCAGCAAACGATTGCGATCGCCTACTATCTGAGGCAGTCCAGGTTCAATCTCGCTTACCAACTGCAAGCCATTGGTTTCAAATAACCCGGCGGTAGAATTGCTTGCCCAATCCAGTAATTCGCTGGGATCAATCGGCTGCATCTGCCATTCCACCTTACCTGCTTCCATTTTGGCGATATCCAGGACATCGTTAATCAAAGACGTGAGCCGTTCTGCTTCCGACACAATAATGTTGAGATTGTTAGCCACCCGCTTAATCGTTTTCTGAAGCTTACGGTCTTCGGTAGAAATCATGGGGAACACATCGGTTTCCAGCTTTTCTTGAATGATCGACGCAAAACCGAGGACAGAAGTTAGTGGCGTCCGCAGCTCATGGGAAACTGTTGAGATGAAGTCGGTCTTCATCTGGTCGATTTCCTTTTCTGCCGTCACATCTCGAATCAGCAGTGCTGAACCGAAGCAGGTAGCGGGTTCTGAGTCTGCTGTCTTTTTGAAAATGGCAGTTGCCACTGCCTGACCAATGCGTTCTTTGGTCAGTGCAACTTCGGCAGAGAACACCTCTGTGGGATGGGACTGAGTTCGTGCAACCAGGTCTGCTAAACCAGATATCGGCAATTCTTGGTAGTGACCGTTGAGGGCGGTAGCTGTCAATTCATACATGGCTAAAAAGGCAGGATTGTAGTGGGTGATTTGTCCTGCGGTGTCTGCCACTAACAAACCATCTGCTAAGTTATCTAAAATGGCATTTAATCCCTGTGCTTCTGCTAGGGTATTTTGCAGGGCAGCCGTCCGCTCTTCAACTCTGGCTTCCAGTTCTTGATTCAGTTGCCGCAGAGCGATTTCTGCTTGTTTGCGGGCAGTGATATCGGTATTAATTTCCAGCACAGCGCAAGGTTGACCAGAGATGTCCCGTTGCAACGTCCATCGGCTCTGGACGGTAATCAGTCTGCCATGATGGGTGAGGTATTCCACTTCTCCTTCCCAATTTCCTTGCTCTAATAACTCTGCTATAATTTCTTGTTTTGGTTTTGGAAAGGTTTTTTTGATAAAAGCCTGAATGCGTTGGCCTTTCACTTCTTCACGCGTCCAACCGTAGAGCCTTTCGGCACCCTGATTCCAGTGAGAGATTTTGTCGCTCATGTCGCGGACGATGATGGCATCGCTGGAATGATTCAACATATCCAATAAACGTTGATTTTCAGCTTCTGCCTGCTTGCGATCGTGAATATCAGTACAGGTGCCAATCCATTCTCGAATACTGCCATCTTCTTCTAGGACGGGGGCACCACAGACAGAGAAGTAGCGGTATGTACCATCCTTGCCACGCAGCCGATATTCGGTTTGGTAGATACTTCGGTTCGCCACAGCAGCATTCCAAACTTCTGTGGAGCCGGCACGATCATCGGGGTGAATTGGATCGATCCAGCCCCAACCCTCAACTTCAGCTTTGCTCTGCCCCGTATAAGCCATCCAAGTAAGCATTTCACTGCTGATTCCCAGTCCTTCCGGGGTCGCTCCCCAGACGATTTGTGAAGTAGCAGTTACTAACGAGCGATATCGTTCTTTAAGACGCTGATTTTCGGCTTCTGCCAGCTTGCGATCGTGAATATCGGTGCAGGTGCCAATCCATTCCCGAACGCTACCATCATCTTCGATTACGGGGGCACCCCAGACCCAAAAGTAGCGATAGTTGCCATCCTTGCCCCGAATTCGATATTCAATTTGATACATGCTCAGGTTTGCTACGGCAACACCCCAGGCTTCTCCAGTGTAGGGGCGATCGTCGGGATGAACGGCATCAATCCAGCCCCCATTTTCAGCTTCAGCTAAACTTTGACCTGTGTAGGCGATCCAGTCTGTCAATTCAAAGCAAATTCCTTCTGGTGTGCTGACCCAGATAATTTGCGTGTTAGTTTTGACCAGAGAGCGGTATCGTGCTTCGCTCTTTTTCAAGATTTTTTCGGAATGTTGACGTTCCTGCTGGACACGCTTGAGGTCGCTAATATCTTCCACACTTGACCAGATCAGGCGCTCTCCACCCTTGTCAATCATTAGTCCGGAGACCCTGACTGGAACTAGATGCCCGTCTTTGTGGATGAACTCCTTCTCATCGGGTCCGTAGCGACCAGTCTGTTCTAGGTTCTCTAGCAGGGCTTGCTTGGCGGCATAATTTTCTGGAGTAATTTGCCAGTAGCTGAGATTTAGGGTTTCTGAAACAGTACGCCCTAAAATGGCAGCATAGGCGGGATTGATGTTAATTAGCGTCCCATCTGTTCGGCATAGTACTAGTCCAACAGGACATTGTTCAAATAGCTGACTGTTGTATTCATCAAGTTGGTTAAACATGGTTGAGGTTTATTTTAATGGCGTATTTGGGTAGGGTTAAAACAACAGAACCAAGACAACAAAGTGGCGTAAAGCTTTAAGGAAATTGGGTGGCGTTGAAACATCTGGTAAATTTGATCGGGTGATGCACCTTCCACATCTGGACTGTGCTGTGAAAGTCGCTCAATCAGTTGAGTATGGCGGATCAGCAGATCCGTCGGTTTAAGCATTGGAACTGTTGATGAAATGAAGCCGTCGGTATCGGGAGTAGGAGATAATTCTGTTGTGGGAGTTGGCAAGGCAGAGGTGCTATTTTGTTCTTCAGCAGCGCCTGTCAATGCACAATTTACTGGAATCTGAATCCAGAATTCTGTCCCTTCATTCGGTTGAGAACGACACCTAAGCATTCCCCCATGTTTGTCTACAATAATTTGGTAGCTGATTGCCATGCCTAACCCGGTTCCCTTGCCAACATCTTTCGTGGTGAAGAAGGGATCGTAAATGCGGCGAATTACCTCCTCCTTCATGCCTGGGCCGTTGTCGGCAATGCGAATTACAACCCACTGGTGGTCAATGGCTATGGTACGAATAGTGATTTGGGGAAGGTGGGGCCCCCTCTGGGGATAAGGGGTAATGGGGGTTGAGGATTGGGGATTATTTTTGACTCCCCAATTTTCCATACTTTCTTCCAAAGCATCAATGGCATTTGCCAGGATGTTCATAAACACCTGATTCAACTGTCCGGGATAGCATTCAATCAGGGGAAGTTTTGCATAGTCTTTAACGATTTCAATTGCCGGACGATGAACATCTGCTTTCAAGCGATGATGAAGAATCATTAGCGTTCCGTCGATACCATCGTGGATGTTGACGGCTTTCATTTCAGCTTCGTCATGACGGGAGAAGTTTTTCAGGGATTGGACAATTTCGACGATGCGACCTGTACCCAGTTTCATCGAATCTAGCAGTTTGGGGAAATCCTGCATGATAAATTCCAGGTCTATATTGTCCAACTCTGATTCCAGCTCTGGGGGAGCAACAGGTAGAAATTTCTGATAATTTTCCAACAGGTGTAACAAGTCCGTAGCATATTCGGCAACATATTTTAAATTGCCGCAAATAAAGTTAACCGGGTTGTTGATTTCGTGGGCAACTCCGGCAATGAGTTGCCCTAAACTTGACATTTTTTCGCTTTGGATTAACTGAGTTTGGGCCAATTGCAACTCATGAAGAGCTTGCTGAAGCCTCTGTGTCTGAGCTTTTGCCTGGACGGCTGCTTGAATGCTTTGCTCGTAAAGCACAGCTTTTTCAATAGCGATCGCTGTTTGAGAGGCAAAGATACTCACTAGTTTCAAGTGTTCAGCCTTGTATGAGTCAGTTTTGGCCGTTCCAATAGCGATCGCTCCTAGTACCCGCTCTTTGGCTCGCAACGGTACACAAATCATTGCAGCAACGTTTTTTTGCCCTTCTAATCGCGGATCGGCTTGCACATCATTGACGAGTTCTGCTCGGTTGGATTGCACAATGTTGCCGATAATTCCCTTACCGGGTTCCGGCTGATTATGGTCAAAAAACACTCCAAATTCGGCAATGATTTCAAATGCAGTTGCGTCTGGACTCAAAAGCAGAATCATCCCCGCAGATGATTCAATTAATTGACTCAATTCTTGAAGCACAAGTTGGGCAATCTGTCGCGTATCTAAACTTGTTGTCAGTTGAGTCGAGATATCGTCAAACAAATCAATTTCCTGATATCGCTCCAGCAATTCTTTGGCGAGTACTTTCTTCTCAGCTTCCTGCTTTGCCAGAAATGAGAGCAAATTTGCAAGTATAGTTGCCTGTTCTTCTCCAACAACCCAACCGATGATTTCTCCTGAAACCTCGATTGGATAACGGTTTTCTACAGTTTGCTTCCCAATACTAATCAGTTTTGTACCGTCTACCAGTTCAACATCAATCGCGATGTTGAACTGGTAGACTAAGTTATGAATAAGAGATGGCAACTCTTTTTTATTGAGCATCTTTCTGAGGCTAACTGCGGGCATGAAACACCTCATCTAGAGCAGGTTGCAAATTTCTAGCAATTAGTGTTGGTCTGTTGGTGTAGTCTCTCAAAGAGAAACCTACACTGTATTGCAACCTCCTGCCACCTTCACCGTAGCTATCCATACTCCTTTGCATAAGCAAGCTAGGCCTAGCATCTCCCGAAAACAGAGGAATTGTCATAAAAATCTAGGGATATAATAATTTACTAATTAAGACTAGTTTTCCCAAAAACCTTAGCGATATAACAGCGAAGTCGAGCCGTAGCAAATACCTTTAAACTCTTTACCAGAGATATTCTTTCGTTCTTATAACTCGCTTACTGTTTGAGAAGTTATATAATAACTATAAATAAAAAATTATTAATTAGATAAAAGCATAGATTGAAATCTATGTAAATTAATGTCTCTTGTTGCTACTCCTTATACAATTAGGAATTAGCTTTTGAGTATATAGGTGAACGCATTTCTCAGACTAGAATAATTGCCTTGAATGTAACTAAAAGAAGCTGCGATCGCAGCTTCTTTTAGTAATTTTAAAAAGTATTTAGGTAAGCGCTAGTTTTAGTTAGATCCGAGAGTCGCGAAAACGAAGTCTGAGTAATCGCAGCCAGCGCAACCACATTTGTGCAGGTTGTTCAAAGAAGGTGAAAATATCGCCGAAACCTAAATTAGTTTTGTGATGATGTAACCAGTGTTTCTCAGGAGTGGTAATAAATAGAATTTGACATAAGATATTTACAGGCTTTGGAGTTTGCCAACCCAGTACACTTATGTGTCTCCACCATACATGAAACTGACCAAGCAGTAATCCAAAGATAACGCCAATGGGAGAGAAAAACCACAAGGCTACTGCTATAAGTACATAAGGTAAAGCTCCCAAGATACCATCTAAAAGAACCTGTGGATTAAAAGTCAAAATAGCATAATGACGGAAGTCCTTTTTCCAGGAGTGGTGCGTTTTTAAATGAAGGCTACCAAAAACGTGCTCGGGTACGTGGTAAAAGAATGTAGATAGAAAATCGCCAAAAAACAGTAATAACCAAGCAACAGCGATAGCCTCAAGCATTTGTATTCCTCAAGAATAGTTAAGAAAACTCCACAGAAAATATGCAAAGCAAATGTCATGCTGTGGGCGTAGACACCTACTTTTTTGCTATTCAAGCAGCCATTTGTGCGTCTCATGTGTCTACGCTCCAGTTAATTTGGCTCAGAGTATATGTAATTAGGTCATTTGCAGTTTTAATGAATTTCCGATCCTTAATGCAGTAAACAGCAACTCGTAAAAATCTCCAATTTGACTTTTAGCTATGGGTTAATGGTAGTAATACATCTAAAACCCGATAAAAATACAGTATTTTACTATAGTTACTACACAATCTTCTTACTAAGGCATACAGCCTAAGCAAAGGTTGAGTTAAAATTAGTACAAATTTAGGTTAAGGCTTTCTTCAAGATTGTTAATTATAAATTCATTGTAATTAGGCTTAAATTATGAATATAATCAGAATTATATAAATAGGGATTATGCCAATATTCATTGATTTATCGAAGTGAAGAAAGCAGTTTTATAGTTTAATTTAAAAGCTGTAAAACTTGGAATATATATAATTAATTAGATGCTATAAATATTTTTTATTAATAGAGTAATAATGTAGCTCTCAATTTGCATCTTCAATAATGAATGAACATTGAAAAAACAGAGATGATTTTATAATTTATCTTTATTTGCCAAGTGCATTTAAATTTGCCTATTCTGCTGCACCATTCGCTTGTTATCGTTGTAGACACTGGCATTGAAGAAATGAGTGTATGTTCTGGTTTATATTCTGCTACCACCTCGAAAGTATTGAATCGAGAAGGAGAAGTTGATAAACAGACTATTGAGAAGTTTTTTTCAGTTTTTAACTTAAAAATAGATAAAAGTGACTATTCAAGCTCAAATAATCGTCTAGATTGGGGAGAGGCTATCTTTAACTCAGTTTTTTATGGGCGTATAGAAGAACTTATTACACTAGAGCAATGGATTCTCAATGAGCACTGCCAATTGGTTGCACTATTAAGAATAGGAGGCATTGGAAAAACAGCACTGTCTGTAAAGTTTGCTCAAAAAATTCAGGACAACTTTGAGTATGCGATCTGGCGATCGCTACGAGAAGCACCGCCTGTTAAAATTATTCTAGGTAACTTAATTCCATTTCTATCTGACGAACAGGAAACAGAAAGTAACTTACCAGAAAGCTTTAGCGATCGGGTATCGCTACTACTTTATTATTTACAAAATTATCGCTGTTTAGCGATCCTGGATAATGCAGAATCAATTTTTTGCAGTGGTAGCCGCGCTGGACTTGATCGAGAAGGATATGAGGAATATGGTGAGCTTTTAAGACGAGTAGGAGAAGTAACTCACCAAAGCTGCTTAGTGTTGACTAGTCGTAAACTACCTATACTGTACGCAAAGCGTACAGTGTAGGCTTTTAGTAGCCCTGAACTGTCTGGCAAGCAAAGTACAACACAAACAGTTCGAGCCTCCTTGCGGAAATAGGTGAAGAATATATAATATCAATACGCTTGGGTACATAATTGGCTCTCCTTTCCTCAGCGCCTTGGCGATAAACTTGTTCAATAAAACACTTTGATAGCCTAAAACGATGAAAGCATCTGCTAATTTCGACTTTGAAGACGATAAATTTAATGCACCGCCTTCTCAAGTCCTTCCCTGGTGTCAGATGATTAATCCTCGATATGGCACAGATGGTATGCAATCCCACGGTTTGGCAATTAAGCTCGATAATGCCAATGCTGTCGGCTTTGTGCCAGATGATAATTGGCAGCAAGTAGAGCATGAATTTACCTCTGGAGTCGAAACGGTCTTTATTACCACCACTCCACGCGTGGTTATAGTGCGTCGGGGACCATTGTCTGTCAAAGATCGGGAAAGTGGTCTAAAACTGGGTACGCTCAAAGAGAATTATGATGCTTTTTTAGCCGACAAACTTAAATTTAAAACCTTTACTCGCTATCTAATTTTTATAGTGGGAGAGAATAAAAAGTTTTTACATGAATTACCACTACAACTAACACTTAATGGTGCTGCCGGAGCAAGTTTCAGCAAAACCTACTGCGAATATCAACAAGGTAAAGTAGTTAGTGGATTCGTTGCTGAACTAGAAAAAGCTTATGCTGTTTATCGCAAGCAACCTTTGACATCAAAAGGGCCATTGTTCCATGCTCACGGGATTTTTTGTCCCATCATTGAGTGTGAAGAAAGAGGTATTGAACCAAATACAGTTTTGGTAGCTTCAACTGTGGACTATAAACATCCTACCGTAGGGACTTTAACGCAATATTTAATTGCTTCCGATGCTCTTGAGTCTGCAATGATTTGTAAGACTTTTGAAGAATACAAAGATTTTGGCAAGGAACCTGTAAAATCAGAAATCCCTAAATTGGCAATGGCAGGAGTTTCCAACTCTTACGTTTATGCTGATGAGGATGATTTTGCTTATCCGCCGTATTAGCTGAGGAGTGGGGAGTGGGCAATGGGGATGAGGGAGCAGAGGGGCAGAGAAGAATCATTAATAACTAATGCCCAATGCCCTTCAGGAGTGCTGAGTGCTGAGTGCTGAGTGCTAAGTGGGGAATCTCACTTCTTTACTCAGCACTCGGAACTCGAAACGGGCTAAACGCCCCGCTGACGCTAACGGAACTGTTTTGCCCAATGCCCAATGCCCAATGCCCAATATCTATTCTTTGAGCAGTAAATAATATAGTGAGCCATTACCACCTGTGACACCGGCGCGATCGCCTGCTAGTTTACCAGATCCCATGAAATAATCCACCCGGCCCGGCCCTTTGATGGCGCTTCCTGTATCTTGGTCAAGCACAAAGCGGCTGACAGTACGCCTCTCTAGTTTGCCACCACTGGCAGGATAGGGAAATGAATTGTAAATCAGTGCTAACGCTCCCGGTGGCATGAGAGACTTATCTGTAGCAATAGAACGTTCTGCTGTTACTGGCACATGAATACTACCAGTAGCAGCTCTACCGCTTGTTTCTTGGAAGAAAATAAATCGTTTCCAGCGCGGTAGATAATTGCTCAACTCCTGGGGTTTTTGCCGGAAATAAGCAATCATCCGTGGCATTGTCAATCCATTTAGTGGAAGTTTGCCATCTTTTGCCAGTTCTTTACCGATACTAGTCCAAGGGTAATCAGTTCCACCTGCATAGCCAATTGATGTTGTTTTACCATTAGTTAATTTAATTTGGGCAGAACCTTGGATATGTACCATGTATGCGTCTAGGCGATCGCGAAACCAAAGCAGTTCTAAACCGCGTAACTTGCTCTTATTCCCTTTTAAACCATCCTTCCCTTCCAAATCAATTCGTTTTGGGTGAGGTTTAGGCCATTGGCTAAAATCAGGTGGTAGCCGATAAATGGGATACTTATAGATTGCAGTTCTGACACGGCTAGCGGTGTAAACAGGTTCGTAGTAAGCAGTGAACTTAACAGTACCCTTGCCATCGTTGCCCACAGATTGGTAGAAGACAAACTCACGCTGGACAGCAGCTTGTAGTTGCGCTGCTGACATAGAACTGACAACCAGTTGGCGGAAACGTAGCAAACTCCGGCGGACGCGATCGAGGGTAATTTCCCGAACTGGATAATTTTGATATGCTGCGATCGCATCACCTTTTGTTAGATAAAGCAGACTGTTGTCAATAGAAGCTAATAACGCTTTGCGATCGCCTATTTTACCTCTTTCACCCCAAATTTGCTCATCCCAACCCAAGCAAGTCGGCCGGAGCGTGCAATCGCTTCCGATAGCGATTGGTTTTAGCGGTGGCGCGATCTCAGGAGTGATTGGTATTGGTATAGGTGGAAGATCAGGAGTAGTCGGTATTGGTAAGGGCAGAAAGTTAGGAACCTGAGCAACAGCCGACCAGAGAGGATTTACAAGGGCAATTCCTAAACTCAAGGAAAGCAAAGCAAGGGTTTTTCTCATCATTTAGTTGAATCTTTCAACACTGGAACTAAAAATAGGTTCTACCCGGATTGCGACGATCCGAGAAGGGCGTACTACCATATATTCCCCTTGAATATTTTTGATCGGAACGCTAATGAAGTCATTAGAAGCAGATTTTGGCACAAGTTCGCCGCTATACCATTTCTGAAACTCTTGAATAGTAGGAAAACGTACTTCTTCTCGGTGACCGCTTTCCAGTAGGAGGTATACGGCATATTCATTTGCAGTTCTAGCCATAAAGTTGAATCATTTAAAAAAACATTCAACCCATTGTTAACCACGTAACCCCCGAATGAAAAGGGTAAGCATACGGGAGGTTGCCAGCAGGGGAGCAGGGGAGCAGCACTTCGGCTACGCTCAGTGACCAAGGAAAAGTGAAGTTGCAGTAAGTTTTTCCCCTTTGCCCCTCCGCCTCTTATGCCCAATGCCCAATTACCCAATGACTCTTCACTCTAGACGCCTAATCCTTTAAGCAGTTCCTTAAAAAGTGTAAGTTTACATTAGCTCTTGCATAACTCTCTAATCAACTTCTGATAAATCATTGGCATTGTTGAAAAACAGTTATTCAGGAAGCAAAAATTATGAAACTTTACTATCGTGGTCTGAGCTACGAATGCGACCCAAACAAAGTTGGTAGCAAAAAAACAGAACAGCCATTTCGACCAGTTCCTCAAATTGGGTCAGCTTATAATCTGATGTACCGTGATGCTAGCTATCGTGTCGATCCAAATTCCAAATCGGCTAAAGTTCCTCTACCAATAGCTGATAAATTGAGCTTTCGAGGAATCACCTACTTTGTAAATAAAACTCCACTAGGAGAAGTTAGCGTAGTCTCTCAACCAACAACTAATTCAAAAGTTGAGGTACTGCCGATTTCTGAGGAATTAAAGCTTCAACAATAATATGGCTGCAAGCCGATCTGGAGTCTAAAGAGTTATAAACTGGTAGTAGAATTCTCAAAAAACCTTAAAAATTCAGCACTACCTACCTACTTTCTGTCTTAACAAACCTTGCCAAAGCTGGTAGTTGTGTCAAGATTAATTTCAGGACTTAAGGCTTGTGACACAATGTTAGGACAATTATTAGACGGACGTTACCAAGTCCTCCAGATATTAGGTGGAGGTGGATTCGGTCAAACCTACATAGCCCAAGATACTCATCGGCCAGGTTTCCCGAAATGCGTTGTCAAACACCTTAAGCCCGTCACTCGTACCCCTGAATTTCTTGAAACTGCTAGACGGCTATTTACTAGTGAGGCAGAAACACTAGAACAACTGGGCAACCATGACCAGATTCCTCGGCTTTTAGCCTATTTTGAAGACAACCAAGAGTTCTTCTTGGTGCAAGAGTTTATAGAAGGGCAAACTCTGAAGGCGGAACTATTCCCCAATCAACGTTGGACAGAAGATCGAGTAATTCAACTGCTCCAACAGGTTCTGGGTATTCTACAATTTATTCACAGCCACAATGTTATTCATCGAGATATCAAGCCAGATAATATAATCAGGCGGCAACAAGACGGTAAGTTAGTGCTGATTGACTTTGGCGCCGTTAAACAAGTCCAAACTCAACTGCTTACAATTTCAGGGCACACGGGAGCTACTATTATTATTGGTACCCCCGGATATATGTCTACAGAACAGGCGCAAGGTAAGCCCCGCCCCAACAGCGATATTTATTCCTTGGGCATTATTGGTATACAATCACTGACAGGGTTACATCCTATAAACTTTGAGGAAGACCCAGATACAGGAGAAATTTCTTGGCAGCATCAAGCTAACGTCAGTTCTGAGTTGGCATCTGTGCTATCTAAGATGGTACTACATCACTTTAAACAGCGCTATCAGTCTGCGGCTGAAGTTTTGCAGGTGCTTAAGTATTTCAATCCTAGAGTAGAAACGCAATCAATTCAACCACCATCTTTTACACAACCGCCTCAAGCTTTCCTTTCTCAACAAAACTCAATTGGGTATCCGTCTGCTTCTATCCTGTCTGGGGAAAATTACAACCGCTTAGAAACGATTCTTTTAGAATTTGTTGGCCCCGTTGCCTCAAGATTACTACGACAAGTTGCGGCATCAGCGTCCAATTTTGAAGAATTAATTAGTCAATTAGCCTTTCATCTTCGAGACAATCAACAAATTGATTTTAAGAAGAAAACAATGTTTCTACTAGAGAAACCTACTTTACTACAAGAACTTACTGTTAAATCCGATCGCTCTGATATTAACTCAAATAATTTACTGAACCAAGAATCTCAAATTATCAGCGACAAGTTTTTGGTAGAATGCGAACGTGAGTTGGCTAATTTAATTGGCCCAATAGCTAAGTTTCTAGTTCAAAAAGCTATTAAATCTTCTGAACAAATTTCTCGTGCAGAATTTGTGAAAATTTTAGCATCACAAATTCCTGAGCCTCAAAAAGCTTTACAATTTCAGCAACGCTTACTTTCTTGAATTTCCCACTTACAGGATTAGGTCTAATTAACTTAATACCAAATATAAAATAGTGTCAGTTTTGATTATTCAGCATCTCCAGAGCTATTTTTAAGCTAGCTTTCATCCGATTAAATGCTTCTGCTAACCCGCCAATTTCATCATTAGAGCTTTCTTCAAAATCAGCGCTCATATCACCAACGCTAACTTTTTGAGCTATTTTTTCTATTTTTCTGATCCGCTGAATCACATATTTTTTAATTAAGAAGTTAATTAAGAAAACTACGATCGCAAAGATCGTAATTAAAAGTCCCATTATCAATGTCCAAGTCCGTTTGGCACTGGCAAAAATCTCTTGAGAAGGAACAGAGATTATTTGGGCAGAAACAATCTGATTAAGTTGCCAGCCAAAACCATTTTCCGAGCCATAAGTTGCCAACTGACTCTTAGGAGCTTGATCTGGTGTAGAATGACATCGCAAGCATTTCGCTTGTGTAATCTTTAGTGGTTGCGCGATGTAAAATACTTCACCTTCTGACAAGTTACGAAACCCTGTAATTTCTAGAATTTTGGAGTCGTTGCGAAAACGCTCTACAAGTGGAGCTTCAAAATTATCAGCTTTATCCGCTAAATTGGTTGGATTAAGTGTTGCATCCTTATGAAAAAAGTTTTTATATTCAGGCTTTTTACGAAAATTCTCAAAAACCTCTTTAGAGGAAAAAGTTGGTACTACTTCAGGCATGAACGTTGGGTTAGTGTCTAGTCTAGGTTCTAATAGAGGATCTATACGATTTTGTGTATAGTCTCTAACTGCGTTCACCATTTGGATGAGAATCTGTGCTTGAGAAGCCACTTCATTTTGCGCTCTCCCTTGAAGTACACTGGATAAGGCAACGCCACTTCCTAAAATACCGACTATGAAAACTAATATTAAAAGTAAGTTAAATTTAGCACCTATTTTTAAGTTTTTTAACGTAATGTTGTTCAACATAACCTAACTAAGGAAGGTGATATCTGAGTTTGTCTAATATTTATTTATACCTGTTAGAAAGCATCTCAACAATATTTAAATAAATATTAATTTTTTGCTCTAATATAACCTACTTAGGCAGCAGTCAAACTTATCTAAATTAGTCCTGAAAGCCAAGTTATTTTCTTAACCATAATTAGTGATGTTTTTGCGATTTCCCCGTCGTTTCTTTCTGTTTAATCTGCTAGGTTTGACATTTGCTGCCTGCCAACCACGAAAGGAGTTTGAGGGCACATTAACTATTGGTGCGATCAACTATGGTGGAGGCGAACAGATTATTAATCAATATGCTAAATTTAATAGTTATTTAGGCGAAAAAACGAACTCATATATTCAGCTAGAGCCTGTTTTTAATGAAAATAGAGCGGTTGAGCGTCTTGAGGCTCGTGCTTGGTCATTGGTATTTGCTCCACCTGGTTTAGCGGCTATTGCGATCGCACGCTACCAATATGTTCCCCTATTTCCTTTAATAGGTATTAGTAATTTGCGTTCCATCTTTGTTGTTCGCAAAGATAATCCGATAATCGACTTGAAACAGCTACAAGGTAAAACAGTGGCTTTAGGACAGCTAGGTTCAGCAACAGGATATTATTTTCCTCTTTACAATCTTTATGGTACAACACTAGCTGACATACTATTTGCACCCACACCTAAAGCCGCGCTAGAATTGGTGGCTCAAGAAAAAGCGATCGCCTGTGCCGTCTCGGAGGCGGAATTAAGTCTCTACAGCTCACAGTTGGCCCCAACTGAATTTCGCATATTATTTAAAGACCCTCATTATGTACCATTAGGTGTGGTCTTGATTGGGCCGAATATAGAACGTAACCGTCAAGAGTTTATCCGCAAAGTGATGAGTGATTCACCTTCTGGTTTAGCTCAAGAAGTGGGATACGTACCCAATGGACAAGTACCAGATTACAAATACATGATTTCTGTGGTCGATCGGTTAAGCTCAATTAGTTCCAAGCTGCAAAATAAACCTGTTCGTTTATTTTAGTCAAAGCAATAATAATACTTTCAGCCTTTTCTCTCTCTAAAATGCTCATCTAATGCTCAAATACCCTACTTTCAGCATTTAAGCATAATTAATTTGTATTAAATAATACTTCTTAAGGTATTCACAAAAAAAAGACCCTTTAAAGGATCTTGCAGTACTGATTAAAGAATTAACTTATTTACTCAATAATCCAAGTGCTAACTCTAGATACATTTTTGCTTTATACAAAGCTAGCAGTTTTTCTTGAATGTACCTATCTGGGTAATTCATGATTCTCCCTTCCATCGTGATTTTGATAAGCGCTGCTTGCTCATTTGTAGGAGCATTCATCTCATCTATAGTGTTACTTAGGGCTTGCATAAAAGCAAAAGTAGGAGGTTTTAACCCTTTACCTACCTCAAACTGGGATAACGCCATTTGAGAGAATACCATCAAGGATGTAATCCATGAGGTCTTGTACCCTTTATTCCCAGTTGGTTTGATGCCGTAGCGTAAACATAGCTCACTGAGTTCTTTGATGGTTTTGATTTCTAACTCGGAACGCGTAAACATAAAATAGAGTTACCTCTTGTAAAAGTGGTATCGGTGAGCTACAAGTTTTCCAGACAATATGCTCACCGATTTAAAACTCTATTCCCTCGCAAACATTAGTATCAAGTCTTGTTTACATCTCTCAACAATGCCTAATCCTAAAGGGAACCCACAGAATTTTGAGCCAGCACAACCAAAAGGTGAGGAACCCATGACAGCTACTATTAGTTTTCGTGCTACTGAAAAGATGAAGGAAGACGTGAAGGCACAAGAAGATCCACCAGAATTTTGTCGCCAAGCTATCCAAGAAAAACTAGATAAGGATAAAAAGAAATAATTCCAAAAAACTCTAAACATAAAAAGCTCCCTACTTAGCAGGGAGCTTTTATTTTAAGAAAAATTAGATATGGTTAGAGAAAAAAGCTCTGAGTAGCAAATCTAAAAATAGAGTTTACAGTTTCAGAGCGTCAATGAGGAGACTCTCACGAATATTTTAGGAGTGGTATAGTTTGATTTTTGGTAAGTAAGTATTATCCTCTATTATCTTGCTCAAAAAAATAATTTGAATCGTGCTAGCTGGTTTTTAATCGTCTCTGTCAGGATTTTATTCAGTTCTGTAGTGTCTTGGAATTGCAAAATTTGCTGTGTCGGTAAGTCGAAGGGAAATTCACCTTCAAAATCTGGGCGTTGCATTTGCGCTAGTAGAATCTGTTCAGACCGCTTACTTTGAATGGCATAGCCAATCTCAATACAGACATTCGGACTGGGAATTAATTGGGAGGTTTCTTTACCATCAATACTAGCAATAGTTGTGGTGTCAGCTATAAATAACAAACTCTTACGGATTTTCCGCATGATTGTGCGGTTAATTCGGAAAGTAGCACCGCTAGGACGAGAGGATTCTACTAATGTTAGGGGAAGACGCGATCGCAAGTTTAAATTGTCCAAACTTTTTCGCAGTTCTTCTTTGAGAATATTTGTCGCTGCGACATACTCAGTTTGATAGGATAAAAAAATCGTTGGTTCTAACTGAGCCAACACCGCCTGCTTGGTGAAATAAATTTCATGACTAATTAAGTCAATGTTAGAGACACAATAGCCACCACTACCTTCAATATAAAATTCAATATTTTCCCCTTCCAAATAGCGCCCAAACCAAGTTGATGTCTTAACTTCATCACTGTCTTCCAAAAAGTCTGCTCGCAATGCTGATTTCAGCAGGCTTTTTTTGCTTAAACGAATGTCTGGCGAACGTTTTTCCAGTTCTGGAATCGGCTCATAATCCTGTAGATACCACGCTCTGAGCGCAATTATTGACATAAGGCGCTATTTCAACTGTTTCTCGTTATTCAACTTCGTATAATCTTACACCCAGAGGAGGCCCTATTTTAGACTTCTCTTTAAACACAACAACACCCAAACCTCTACTCGCTGAACTATCTCCTCTTTTTGTTTATCCTAGCCAGGGATGTACTAACTTTCATTGCTTTTGTAAACAAGTAATGAAAATCAGCGACAGTGCCCCCTAATCTTCCATATTTGAGGAAATAGCAGTTTTCGCGTTGGGTGTTGCTGTATTTTGACGAGACAGATGTAAGTTAAACAGCGTCTTATACCTCTTACTAACATTTCAAATGCAGCTGTTATATCTGCCAAGAAAGCTTGTTTTCTAGCTTCAACTATCAGATTATCATTTGTGGATGGGAGGAATTTGTTTTGCAACTAAACTTTACTTTTAAATGATTTTTAATCAAATTCAATATATTGCACACCCTGGATAACTGAGAGATATTTTGTTTAGTCTATTGTTAAGAAAATTATCATCGACCTTTTGGATGAATTTAAAAATTACTGAGTCAATTTTTAAGTTTTGAAACTAACAATTGAGCATTGGTCAATAACCAATAGTGATTCTTCGCCTGTTGCGCCCTCATCCCTTATTCTCTATTGCTAGTTAACTATTTTGCCTGGAGGCTTGATGGGAATCTCAATCCAGAACTCTGTACCTTTGCCAGATTCTGAAATACACTCCATTATTCCCCCATGTTTTTCGACAATAATCTGATAGCTGATTGCTAGTCCCAATCCTGTCCCCTTGCCTACAGGCTTGGTAGTGTAAAACGGGTCAAAAATTCGCTTTTTCACATCTTCATTCATTCCAGGCCCGTTGTCAGTAATACGAATTAACAGACGAGAGTTGTCTGCTGAGACTTTAGTGGAAATCTGGATAGTTGGAATTGGGCATGAGTTATTCTCCTTGTCACCCTGATTTTGCCACTCCCGACTCCCTACTTCCAGAGCATCTATGGCATTGCTGAAAATATTCATAAAAACTTGATTCATTTGGCCGGCATAGCATTCTACCAGTGGAATGTTGCCATAATCTTTAATTATCTCAATGCGTGGTAATTCAACATTTCCTTTCAGCCGATGTTGTAAAATTAACAAGGTGTTATCAATGCCTTCATGCAGGTCAACACGCTTGTTTTCAGCCTCATCCAAGCGAGAAAAATTGCGTAACGATAGCACTATTGAGCGGATGCGCTCGGTTCCTACTTGCATTGAGGTCATGATTTTTGGGAGGTCTTCTACCAAAAATTCAAAATCCATCGCTTCAATCGCGGCTTTAATTTCCCTATGGGGATGGGGATAGTGTAGCTGGTAGAGACGTAAAATTTCTAGCAGTTGTTCAGTGTAATCATTGGCGTGGCAGAGATTACCGTAAATAAAGTTAACAGGGTTGTTGATTTCGTGGGCAACACCCGCCACCAACTGTCCTAAGCCGGACATTTTTTCGGTCTGAATCAATCTTGTCTGTGTTTCTTGGAGTTCATGTAGGGTCTGCTCTAACTGAACAGCTTGATTTCTGGCTTCAGTTTCGGCCTCAGAGGTTTGTTCGTAGAGTTGTGCTTGTTGAATAGCGATCGCAGCCTGATCTGCTACTTGCTGCAATAAATCAATTTCTGTATCCTGCCAATTTCTAGGAGCCTCACACTCATGGGCAATTAGTAAGCCCCATAGTTCCATACCCATATTAATCGGAACTATTAAGTTTGCTTGCACTTGCAGACTTTGCAAAAACTCTCGATGACAATCACTTAAAGAAGTTGTTGAAAGGTTATTAATTGCTCGTACCCTACCCTGACAGTATAGACGGGTATACTCATCAGGAAAGCATTCCGGTGGTGGATTCACTCCCAAAACTGACTGCCAATTGCCATTAATCTCTTCTACAATCACCGATTGAGTCTTTAGATAGAAAATCAACACTCGGTCTGAATTTAGCAGAGGACGGACTTCCCGAACGATGGATTGCAGGGTTGCTTGCAAGTCCAATGTGCGGCGAATATGCTCTGTAACTTGCTTAATTACTTTGGTAAACATTAATGATTTTTCGAGTTCAGCAGTTTGCTCTCGCACCCGCAGTTCTAGATTGGCATTCAAGGATTGTACCTGTTTATACATTTGCTGCTGCTGAATTGCCATTGAAAAATGATCGTATAAGGCTTGTGCCAAAAAGATGTCTTCCAACTTCCACTCAGGTGCTTGCCCTTTTTTCTGCTCTCGCCAAACCTCAAAAGAAAGCTGGGGTAAAAGTTGTCGCCGATTTTGTTCGCATCGTCCCGCCCACAAGATTTCTGTTTCAAATTCCGAGCGGAAAATACTTAATACACCGATAAATTTTTCGCGGTAATGTAGCGGAATCACCATTAGTCCGCGAATTTGAGTAGAACGGAATGCTAAAGCCAAAACTCGCAAACGTGGTTCTTTATAGAGGTCAGTGGTTGCCCAAATAATGCCTTGTTGAAACTCAGCCATCCAGTTTTGCCAGATGGGATGCTGTTCGATAATACTGTTATCTAACTCGTAGGAGAGTGTCGGTTGGTCGCCCCAGGTGTATAGTTCTTGAGTCTCTGCAATGTAAAGCCTGCCACCTATTCCACAGAAGGCAGTAATAACTTCTTCTAGCGCTCCTTGTAATTGGATTGTCGGCAGTTTATGCAATAGTGTGGTGACTCGATTAATAGTAGCTTCTCGCTTTTGCTTGGCTTGGGCTTCAGCGAGTAGATTACTTTGAGCGATCGCGATCGCTACCTGGTCAGCAACTTGCTGCAATACTTTTAGTTGCCGCTTCAAAATTTTTTGCGGTTCACTGTGGTGAGCTACCAACAATCCCCACAATTTAGGCTTTGCCGATGGTTCTTGTGGGTCGCAATCTAAAATTGGTACTATCAACGAAGACTGCACGCCCATTGCTTTTAGGTATTGAATATGGCACTGGTCTACTTGGCGATAGTAGATATTAGTTTCTAGACGTTTGCCAGTTTCTTTTGACTGTAGAGGCGATAGCCCGATCTTCTCATTTGCGACATCGACAATCGAACGTTGCCCCGCTAACAAAAACATCTCTCTGGCGCCTTCTGGAATATCATCAGCTGGGAAGCGTTGACCCAATAAGGATGGCAGACGTTGCTCATGAATAGATTCTGCAATGACTTCACCACTACCATCAGCATCAAAGCGATACACTTTTACCCGATCTGCACGCAAAAATAAACGCACTTCGCTAACAGTAGTCGTTAATATCTCTTGAAGGTCGAGCGATCGCCTGATCTGCTTTGTCATCCGGTGCAGTAAACTTTCTCGATTGAAGGTTTCCTGCAACTGGTTTGGTTTATGCCTACGTATCATTACTTATATATATTATCAAAGGATATAATTTTATACGATTGTCACTGGTAGGAATTGTCAACTTACAATGCTTCGATTTTCATCCTATTTCAATAAATTCTTGCTACTAATGCATTGCTAATGGCATATATGTATTACAAATATTTTTGGAAGTGGATTCGAGGATGTTTGAAAAGTAACAGATATTTTGCTTGTTCCCTGTAGCCCTTATAAAGTGGATTTAGGGATATATCAAACCGCTGTATCATTAAGTACTTTCAAAATCTCATCTGAAGTCTAAAGTTAAGAAATTTTTAATCATTGACATTTACTAATTTTATATTCTCAATCATTAAACTATTCCAGTAATTTTACTTAATTTAGAGTTGGAATAATTTCTTGAAATTAAAAATATTTTTTTAACATTTTTGTCCATTAATTCAATTAATTAAAACTTTTTAAAAGCAATAACTAAATTATTAGTAATTTTTTTAATATTTTTGTCTGGGGAATTTTACTATTCCCCGTTTAATTGCTGACTTTATGTTGAATGTAACTATTTTGATTAAATTATTCGTAAATTACTGTTAAAGATAGTAAATTGCGAATTTCTTCACGCACACTCATGAGAGTTTTACCGAGATGGTTTTGACCGCTTTTATTAGCACCACAGCCCCAAAAAGAATCGGTTGGGGAGTTTTCAACCAAAATCTCATCACCTGTCTTGAGGAGAACTTCTCTAATATCGGCATGAGTGAGAAACTTTTTGAGTACAGCTTCTCGCATAATTTGAGTTTTGACCAAATCCCAGTCTCGTCGGAGTTGGCGAGTACTACATCTTCCCAAAGTGGCAGCTTCTTCTGGGGTGGCGGCAGCATGGATGATAGGTATAATTGCCGCATCTGTGCTGCCGACAAACTTTTGCGCTTGATAATAATGCTCAACCGTTGGCCAGTAAGCACCCTCAATGTGGATTCCGTGGAGAGAAAAGTTAGAAAAACAGCCATAAGGCTGCCAAACCTTATAAAAGTAAATGGTCATTTGAAAATTGCTCTTTTATATATCAATTTCACTCTAGCTGAGTAGGTAAAGCCTTAACAAACTCTCTAGACGTAAACTAAAACATAAACTATAAAACTTTAGATATCTGGTGAAATTAAATATGCATTATCCAGAATCCTTATAGAGACGTAGCACTGCTACATCTCTACATTTTTTCTACCAAATGTCTCTTGAGTAGAGTAAGTGAAAGGGGTAAGTTCTTTTAGAATGGTATGAGATGGGTTAGTTTTATGTTCGTCGATTAACTAGGGTGGCGCTAGCTTGGTCAACAGGCATTAGCACAACTTCATTAATATTGACATGGGGCGATCGCGTCACACAGAAAAATATCACATCAGCCACATCATCTGCTGTTAGGGGTGTAACTCCCTGATAGACTTTGTTAGCGCGTTCAGTATTTCCGTGAAAGCGTACCTCGCTAAATTCCGTTTCTACCATACCAGGATCGACGGAAGTTACACGTACCCGCGTACCCAACAAGTCTTGTTTTAAACCTTCAGAAATGGCTCTGACAGCAGCTTTAGTAGCACAGTAAACATTGCCAGCAGGATAGGTTTGATGTCCGGCGATGGAACCTAAATTTACCACATGACCGCGATCGCGACTTACCATTCCTGGAATAACATAGCGGGAGACATAAAGTAAACCCTTAACATTAGTATCAATCATGTCTTCCCAGTCTTGAAAGTTGGCTTCGTGCAACTTGTCTAAACCACGACTCAAACCAGCATTATTAATGAGAATGTCGATGTCAGACCACGCAGAGGGTAGAGTAGCAATGGCAGATTCAACAGCATTGCGATCGCGCACATCTAGCTGTAATAAATGAATTTCAGTACTAAAATCTTTACTAAGAGTATCTGCTAGTTGCTGCAAACGTTCTAACCTTCGTGCTGCTAAAATCAGTTTTGCACCTGCACCAGCAAAGATTTTTGCACAAGCAGTACCAATACCACTACTTGCACCAGTAATCAAAATGATTTGATTTTGTAGGGAAGTCATTAGGATAGTTAGGAGTGAGGAGTTAACAGTTATGAATTATGAATTAGCACAAGTTTCATCGTTCATAATTTATCATCAGTCGGTCTATAACTCCTAACTCCTAACTCCTACCTCCTAACTCCTAACTACTTCTTCACCACCTGCAAGCGCTGAGTTACCATTGTCATTCCATTACCTCGCAGGATGACAGCAGAAACCCATTGGCTACCTGGGGTAGATGGTGCTTGTCCTACTTTAAACAATCCGCCAGATGTCAGTAATTCCAAATCAACGGGTGTAGGGTTAAGAAATTTATCTGGTTGGATAGATTCTTCTAACGCCGTTCCTAGTAGAAAATCATCACCAAGTGGCTGTTGAACGATCGCATCAAAATTATACTTCTGACCGACTTGCACTTGCTGGGGTAATTTAATATCAATTTGGGGCGGATTGCTACCAGAAGTAAGCAGGGTGCGTTCTGACAAAATATCTTGGCGGACTATTTTTCCACCTTCAATGCGCTGACGCGATTTAATCGTCGCATTGAGAGCTAACTTATTACCGTTCCCAGAGGGTAAGCCAGTTATCTTTGTTTCTGTTTCAGCAATAATCCCATTAGCTTCAGATTTTGAGGATAGCAGTTTCGTGCTGTATTGCAATTTCGGATATCGTTGCCAAAGTGAAGTTAAAGACCTTTCCAGGGTTTGGAGGTTTAATCCATCGCCATGAGTGAAATTGGGACTATAGAATTGCAACACCCCTTTGACATCGCCTCGGCTGGCGGCGGTATCAACTTGTGTCAATAGATTTCTCAGATTGGCTGGTGCATTTTGGGATGTTGTGGCTTGAGATAATTGCTGTGGTGTCGTCGCCTGAGTACGTTGCCAACCACTTGTTAAACCAATGGTCAGTAAGACCGAAACTAGCCAGATATTTGCTGGAAATTTGAATTGGCGTCTCACTAAGGCGGTAATAATGTTAGTCATGGGTAAGAGTTTACTGATTTGATTAGAGAAAGTAAGCAAATTGTTTTATCTTAGTTAAGCTAGACGCTAAACGGTAGAGGTTTGATGGCAAACGCACCGATACGATTATTAATAGCTGCCAGTGGGACTGGTGGACATTTGTTTCCAGCGATCGCCCTGGCAGAAAAACTTCCAGATTATCAAATAGAATGGCTGGGAGTACCCGATCGGCTAGAAACTCAACTTGTCCCCAAACAGTATCCCTTGAATACTATTGCAGTTGAAGGGTTTCAGCAAGGGTTTGGACTTTCCTCGATTCGCATTTTGGGTAAACTCGCCCTTTCGATTCTAAAAGTTAGACGAATTCTCAAACAGGGAAATTTTCAAGGGGTGTTTACCACAGGGGGTTACATTGCTGGGCCAGCCGTCATTGCGGCGCGTTCTCTCGGTTTACCCGTGATTTTCCACGAATCTAACGCCTTACCTGGTAAAGTAACTCGCTTTTTTGGCCCTTGGTGTAGTGCGGTAGCCTTGGGATTTGAAGTAGCTGCTAAGTATTTACCTCGTGCCAAAAATGTCTGTGTTGGTACTCCCGTAAGAGCGCAATTTCTTGATGGGACAATTAATGCACCACTGGATTTAGCTATTCCTGATGGTGTTCCTTTAATTGTTGTTTTTGGAGGTAGCCAGGGTGCAGTTGCAATAAATAAGTTGGTGCGCGAATCTGCAAAAGCTTGGTTTGATGTTGGTATTTATGTAGTACACTTAACTGGCGATCGCGATCCGGAAGCAGATAGTCTCAAACATCCACAGTATATAGCCTTACCTTTTTACAACAATATGGCAGCATTGTTGCAACGAGCAACTCTTGCTATTAGCCGTTCTGGCGCAGGTAGCTTGACAGAATTGGCAGTATGTGGAATGCCAGCGATTTTGATTCCTTACCCCTTTGCCGCAGAAGACCATCAATCTTACAATGCAGACGTATTTACAAAAGCGGGTGCAGCGTTAACGTTGAAGCAATCTGAGTTGACGACTGAAGCGTTGCAAAGTAATGTGTTGAATTTATTGCAGTCACCGCAAGAGTTAGCAAAAATGGGGGAAAAAGCAAAGGCGATCGCAGTTCCTGATAGTGCCGAAAAACTGGCGCAGTTAGTGCGTGAGGTGATAGAAACTTAAACGATTTAAAATTTACGCATTGAAAATAGTAAGAGACAATAGGAATTTATTTTCCAATTTATGAATATTTTATTTAACCAAAAATTTCGTCTCACAATAGGTTGTGCTGGTTTATTACTTGTTAGTTTAGCCAGTTGTCATATATATAATCAGCCACAAACTAAACACCTAGCCGAACAATATCCGCCTTTTAATAATCAGCAAGAAAATTTTTTCCTACTTCAATCAAAGATTCCCTTTACTGCAAATAAAGTTACCGATCCAATTAACTTAAGGTTTCAAAAAACTTTTGTAAATCAACAATTATCTGAGAAAATTTTAGGCAAACAAAACTCTTTTTTATCTCAGCATAATCTATTAGCAGCATCTGCACCCTATTCAGTTGTCGATGAATTCAAAAAATACAAATTTAGCATTAATAGCAGCCAGATTGCTACTTCAGGAAAACTACCAAATAGTAAGGTTAACTTCAATCAAAAAGATTTATTAACCGTTCTCGTTAATACTAGAAAATATTTTCAAGATTATGCTTCAAAAGACCCAGATATTATGCGTATAGGAGTGCTTGCTACTCAAGGAGTTACTGTACCAGATGTCCTTAAGACTTTGGATTTTATGATTGCTGTTTTGAAGGAGGATATTGCTAATAATCGGGCTACTCGTTTACAAGACTCTAACTTTATTAATACCAATTTTCGAGTCCTTAAATGGTCTGCCTACAACCCCAAAAGTAAACAGCAAAAACAATTACGAATTACCAAATATGCTGTATTTACTCACCCCGGTTCCCGCAAGAAAACCTCTACTTTTAATATACCAATTTATAGTTTAAAAGATAACTCTAATAACGATAAGTTTTATACTCGATACACAAAGCAAGATGTTTTGTCTGGTATTTATGAACCAGGTGGTAGAGAATTTGGCAAAGTTACAACTCTTGCTTATCTAACCAGAAATGGCTTAGAAGAAGCAATTATGGAAGGAACAATCCTGATTAATTTTACAGATGGTTATAAGGCATTTTTTAATGTAGATAGAAATAATGGAATGGCTTATATCCGTGGATTAAAGGCAACAGCACAAAAGCGTTATTGGTATTTTAGAGAAGTCGATGCTATTAAAGGCTATGGATACAAAATAGATGCAAAAATTTCTATCAAACCTGGAGTGACTTTTGCTGGAGATGTTTTGAATATCGGTTTAGGTAAAGTTATTGTAATTGAGCATAATCAAGGTGGTCGTAAACATCTGCAAATGGGAGTCATCGCCGATACAGGCGGAGCATTTTTACCCAATCTTTATCAGCTCGATTTTCTGGCAGGTATTTTTCAGAATAAAAAAGAATTTGGGCAGAATATCAGCCAATTACCAGACTATGCTACAGCATATTTTTTAGTCAAGAAGTAATGCATTGACCTGATGTCAAAAAGCTATGCACGGGTTAACAATTCTAAGTTATGGCCATCAAGGTCGTAGAAATAGAAGCCACGACCTTTATTCCAGTGGTTAACTTGTCCTTTATTCTGACACATGGGGTCGCTACTATATTCAATACCCGCCTCTTTGAGACGTGCAAAAATTGCATCAAATTCCTCGTCACTGACATGGAACGCATAATGGTGGGACTCGAATTTTTCAGCGTTAGCGAAGTCGAGCGTTAGTGCATCATTTATATGCACAGCAGCAAAGTGACCAATGGGAAGCTCGACCTCTAAACCAAAAATTTTTGCAAAGAACCGCGCCGATGCCTCTTTGTCATATACGGGCACTATGGTGTGATTTAGAGTAATTGTCATGTCACACCTCCCCTCCTAATTTTGGTAGTAATCCATATCAACCCTCTATTTAGAGTCGATAACAACAATGTTCCTTTCTATTTTATCTTTTCAGCGCTAACACCAGAGTAAATATATCGAAATTCTGTGTTCGCTGTATTTGGAACACCTGCAAACACTAAGATACAACCTTATATAAGCAAAACTAATGGCTTACATCAGGTTTACTGAAGTAATAAAACTTGATTAAAAATTGTAAAGCATTGTAAAGTAGTTTCACAGGCGAAAACAAAACCGCTTGATTCATAAATAACCGCAATCATCAAACCATGACAACAACCTTACAACGTCGCGAAAGCGCCAACGTATGGGATCGATT
>NZ_CAXTTT010000073.1:0-38785 GCF_964247315.1 uncultured Nostoc sp. | reverse complement strand
ACACCTTGTTTCTGCTTCTACTAATTTAGTGCATCTTCATGGAGAACTGGTATAACTACGGGGAAAGATTAAAGAGCAGACGAGTAATAGTCGCTCACAACTGAACTTGGTTTTTACCTTTCCCCTTCTGCTGTGATGTCTCTTTAACCAAAGCGTCCACTGATATAATCTTCAGCTTCTTTGGTTTGAGGAGAACTGAACATTTGAACTGTAGGATTAAACTCAACTAATTTTCCGCGACGTTTACCATGCTCGTCAATTTCTGTATTGAAGAAAGCCGTGAAGTCTGCAACTCTAGAAGCTTGCTGCATATTGTGTGTCACCATAATGATGGTATATTGCTCCTTGAGTTCTAAGCAGAGTTCTTCTACTTGGCGGCTAGAAATTGGGTCGAGAGCAGAACATGGTTCATCCATCAATAATACATCTGGCTTCATGGCGATCGCTCTTGCTATGCAAAGTCGTTGCTGCTGTCCGCCAGACAATGCAGTTCCTTTCTCTTTGAGTTTATCTTTGACTTCATCCCAGATAGCAGCGCGTCTGAGAGAATCTTCCACCAATTCATCGATGTTACCTTTATAACCGTTAGCACGCGGGCCAAAGGAAATGTTTTCGTAGATTGACTTGGGGAAGGGATTTGGTCTTTGAAAAACCATGCCGACTTGGCGGCGTAATTTTACAGAATTGATCTTCGGATCGTAAATGTTGCGATCGCGATAATTCAGTCTACCCTCAACTTTAGCACCAGGAATTAAATCATTCATCCGGTTGAAGCAACGCAGTAAGGTACTTTTACCGCATCCTGAAGGGCCAATAAAAGCAATAATTTGTTTATTAGGAATCTTTAGATAGACATCTAAAAGTGCCAGGAATCCTCCATAAAACACCTTCACACCTTCAACATTGAATACGCTCTTTTCTTGATCGATTGTGGCACTATCGGATTGACTTCTACTATTGCTATAAGTCACTTTGCGTATCTCCTAATATTTGTGAACGTATCAATTAGATATTTAATTACCTAACGTATCGAGAAGCGTTGCCGGATATAAATTGCTACACCATTTAAAGTTAAAATCAAGAGCAACAACGCAATAATTGTCGCGGCGGCTGCACTAGCAAAACCTGGTTCAGGACGAGTGATATAACTATAGATTTGAATAGGTAATGCCATAAATCTCTGAAACAAACCAGGATTAAAGGTAAGAAAACCCACAGCACCTACAACAATTAGAGAAGCTGCATCACCAATGGCACGGGATACAGAAATAATTACCCCGGTCAGAATACCGGGAATAGCATAAGGTATGACATGATTGCTGATAGTTCGCCATTTTGTAACACCTAATCCGTAAGAAGCATTTCTCAAGGAATCCGGGACAGCGCGAATTGCTTCTCTAGAAGTGACAATAATTACTGGTAAAGACAACAAAGATAAAGTCAATGCACCAGAAATCAAAGCGGGGCCAAACCCAAGTAAATAATTGAAAACCCCTAAACCCAGCAATCCATAAACAATAGAAGGTACACCTGCCAAATTACTGATATTAATCTCAATAATTACTGTCCACCAAGCTTTAGGTGCATACTCTTCTAGATATAAAGCTGCTCCGACACCAATAGGAACAGTAACCAAAATCACAACAGCTCCTAAAAGCATACTGCTGATAATCGCAGGACGAATACCACCTTGCTCAGGAAAACGAGAAGGAGTTTCCGTCAAAAAGCCGGGTGACAAAAATCTGGCTAATCCGTCTTTTAAAATATCAAAAAGTAGCAACGCTAGGATAAATAAACCAATCAGCAATCCTAACAAAAAAAGTACTTCAAATACTTTCCCTAATTTATCCCTACTCTCAACATTATCGGTAAATTCTGCCACAGATTCTAAAGAATCATCTTGTTGATAACTTGTAGCCATATCTATTTAGTCGTATTTTTCTTTAAAGCGATTAGCAATCCAGTAACTGACAATATTCAAAGCAAGGGTAAGTAGAAATAGAACAGCGCCTACAGCATATAATGTCTTGAAATTGAGACTACCACGCGGACTATCTCCACTAGAAATTTGCGCCATGTAAGCTGTCATGGTTTCTACTGATTCCATGAAGTTAACAGTTAATCTTGGTTGTTGTCCGGCGGCGATGAGGACAGTCATTGTTTCACCGACAGCACGAGAAATACCCAAAATAATCGACGCTATAATTCCAGAAAGTGCGGCTGGTAGAACTACTTTAAAAATGGTTTCCAGTTTAGTGATACCTAAAGCATAAGATCCTTCTCGCAAAGAACGTGGAACTGCTTTAATAGCATCTAAGCTGATAGAACCAACAGTAGGAGTAATCATTATTCCCATCATTAACCCTGCACTCAAAGCGTTGAATATTTCCAGAGGGATAAAATTCCGCAGCAATGGTGTAAGGAACAACAGCGCAAAGTAACCGTATACTACCGTTGGGATTCCTGCCAAAAGTTCCACTGCTGGACGTAAAATTGCTGCTACTTTAGGTTGAGCATATTCACTCAAATAAATGGCAGAAGATAAGCCCAAAGGAATAGCAACTGCCATCGCAATAGCTGTAGTCAATAAAGTGCCATTAATTAATGGCCAAACACCAAAATGTTTATTAGCAAATAGAGGTGTCCATTTAGTATCAAAAAAGAATTGGGCAAAAGAGACTTCTTGGAAAAAACTGAATGTCTCCTGAAAGATAATTACGACAATACCAAAGGTAGTCAAAACTGAAACTAAAGCACAAGCAAATAAAATTGCCGCAACAATCTTTTCTGATATATCTTCAGATGCATTTTTATCCAGTGAATGTCTAGATAATAGATAAGGCTCATCTTGATAATTAGTATTCTGCATAAACAGTTAATTTTTAACTACAATCAGACTACAATGACTCGAATTTTATTTAAATAAAGTTTGTGATTGGTTCACCCGGTTTTGCTTTTTTAAACTTTGTCCCAGTTTCGCCAGTAGCAAATTTTCGTTTTACCTTGACATAAGCTTCATCAGGTAGTGCCACATAACCAACACTATCTACCCACTTCCAGGAATTTTCTAAATAAAAATCTACAAATTCTTTTACTGCTGGCTTAGTATCTAAGGATTTTTTACTGACATAGATGAAGAGAGGACGAGACAAAGGTGTATAGATATTTTTAATCACATTATCTACTGGAACTGGTTTTTCGCACTTTCCTGTAGGACTTTCCACAGCAACTAGATTCAGTTTTTCTTGGTTTTGAATATAGTAAGATATGCCTACATAACCCAAAGCTGTTGCATCACCTGACACTCCTTGTACGAGAAGGTTTTGATTCTGAGTGGCAGTGTAGTCTGTACGGCCATTCTTGGCTTTGCCAGTTACAGCTTGAGTCATATAATCGAATGTTCCCGTATCAGAAGATGGAGCATACAACTTCAGCTTTTCGTTAGGAAACTTAGGATTAACTTGATTCCATTTCAAGATTTTGCCATCTGATTTGCCGCCCCAAATCTTACCCAGTTCCTTAATAGTTAGACATTTGGCAAAGTTATTTTGGCGGTTGGCAATCACGGCGATACCATCTAAAGCTACAGGCAACTCGACAAATTTAATATTCTTACTTTGACATTTTTTGATTTCTTCATCTCTAATGGTGCGAGAAGCACCAGCAATATCAATATCGCCATTACAAAATTTACTAAAACCACCGCCAGTACCACTTGAGGCAACGCTTACTTTAGCTTCAGGTTTGAATTTACCGTATTCTTCTGCAACTGCTAAAGAAATAGGAAAACCTACAGCCGCACCATCAAGACTCACCTGACTTTTCTTTTCCTCACTGCTGCTACAAGCATTGATAGTGGTGGCAATAATCATTACAAATGTGAGGATAAAGCTATCTTTAAATCTGCTATGAAAGCTCATAAATTATCAATTGAGGTAAAGTGATTGAAAATTATTTATGTTTGCTTGGCTATTTGCTAGAAAAATATAGATGTCATGCTTTACTGACAGCATAAATTTTGTCAAAAATTGCCCCATTTCCAAAAAACTTGCTCTGAATAATATCCCAACCACCTAAATCTTGAGATGTGAATAAAGTTTTAATTGGCGGATATTGTGATGCTACTTCTTGGTTAACAGTGGGGTTAACAGGACGATATTGTAATTTAGCAAATTCCTGTTGAGCTTCTGTGGAGTAAAGAAAATCAACAAATGCTTGTGCAACTTCTCTTGTACTGTGTTTATCAACGTTTTTATCAACTACCGCTACAGGATTGTCAATAGAAATATTGACTTGGGGTACAACATAAGGCAACTGCTTCCCATTTTTGCCCGCCAAAATCACCTCATTTTCGTAGTTGATTAAGACATCTCCCTCACCTTTTTGGAAAAATAAATCGCTAGCCTCACGAGCATTTTTTGTGAGAGTAGGGGTGTTCTTATAAACTTTGGTGACATAATCTAGTGCTTTCGCCTCATCACCACCTGTTAGAGTTACCGAACCCCAGAAAGCTAAGAATTCCCAGATAGCAATACCAGAAGTTTTTGGGTTAGCCGCAATCACTTTTACGCCATCTTTTGCCAAGTCTGCCCAAGTCTGAATGCCTTTCGGGTTGCCTTCGCGAGTGACGATCGCAGCAACCGATCTACTTACAATACCACTTCTCGGAGCTTTGGTTTCCCAACCTGATTTAATCAAACCTGCAAGAGCAATTTTGCTAACATCTAGGGGAAGTGCCAAGTGTACTATATCTGCTTCTTGGGAACCGTCAATCACAGCAGCCGCTTGAGCGCCAGAACCACCATAACTTTGCTCAAATGTGACATTTTGGTTGTGTTCTTGCTTCCATTTTTCGACAAATTTAGGAATTATCTGGTCATGAGCGGCTTTAGTGACAGAGAATGAAACTAGTTTTAACTTAACATCATTTTTGCTAGCTGAACTGCTTCCCGAACAGGAGGTAACTGCTATACTCAAAAAAATACTTATTAAAAACAGGCTCACAAAGCTTTGGATACTGCGTCCAACCAACCAACTTCTAATTACGTGTTGATACGATAGTTGCATAGTGCGCAAGGCTTTCATGGCATAAGCTTGTATTCCCTCACTTAGGAATTTACTTAATTTTATTGTTTGTTGCGACTTGCTCATTGGAATCACCCCTAAATCTACGGTATTTCTACATGGATACCGTGATTATGAGAATTATAGGGTATATAGAATAATATTTCTCATCTGGATTATTTTTTTTTACTAGGTGAGCAATTTATCATCAAAATCTGATTTACCAAGGCATTTCAAAAAACGGGTTTTTCTGCTGGAAAGCGAAACAATCCAGATGCATACATACTATTTGCTAAAAAATATGTTACGAGTAATACAAAACAGTAGTGGAAACTCGACTTTTTTTAGCTGTCAAGCTGTTTTTAAAATAAAGTAGCCGCACTACAGTAATTTGAATATCATATTTAGCGATCGCACTCACTACTGAATCAAGGTATGCTGAGATTTAGTAATGCGATCGCCTCTATTGCGAGAAAATATAATCAGGCGATCGCTCATTACAACTATCTCTTATATGTATATAATGTCAAACTCTCAAAAGCATCAATACTTATAATAATTCCCTAAATTCTTCACGAGTTATTTGGCAATTGCGTAGTATTTGTGCTAGCAAACCACGACCAATTGTTTCACCTGAATGTACAAGAACTACTGTCCTACGCTCATCGCTATGTATCATAATATGATGACTGCCACGAACTCTAGCCACTTCAAAACCGACTTTGCTAAAGGCTGCAATAACTTCGCGTCTTGTGACGCTTGGGAATTGACTCATATCTCAACTGCGACTCGCTGAATACCAACAAAGTCTAGTGAATCCTGCTGTTCTTCCTCAAATTCTAAACAAAGTTCAATCGCTTCTCTAATACGCTTCATTAGCTCATCTAAAGTTTGGGCTTGCGTATGACAACCAGGAAGATTTGGAACGGAAGTAACAAAGTAGCCATCTGCATCTCGTTCGAGAATTACATTAAATTCTCGCTTCATCATTCTTATTTTCTGACTTTATACTATATTAATTATTCTCTCATTATTGAAAGAGCGATCGCCCCTTCAGTGAGAAAATATAATCAGGCTATAAGTTAAGATTTAAGCACTCACCAACTGAGTCAGGTGTTTTAATATACGTAGCACGTCGTACAACTCATTTCCAGGGTTTCGCATCAAAAAACCCTTTGATAAAGCATAACGCGGTGGATTTACTTTCACTAATTTGACGAAAATAAACTCGCTTCCCGTGGCAATCATACCAAAATTGGGTTTATCAGTATACGGATTCCCTAACATATAAGCAAGAATTTGTGCGAGTCCTTGTTCCACTGAAAACGAAGCTCTTTTAGACTCAATAATCATCACCCAAAATTGCTCTTTTAGAACTAAGGTATCTATTCTACCTTTGATAATTACATCTTCATCTGGCACAGCAATATCTATAGATTCTTCTGATTTTACATAAAATGGAGCTAGATAAAAATCCCCAATAAAAAGCAATGGGTCTACAAATGCCATTCTGACTATATCTTCTAGTAAAGGTAGGTAATTAAGAAGATTAAAATAACCCGTTTTTACCTTGTCTAAAAGTTGTTTATCTAAATCATTTATTTCTGGTAAATCTTCTTGCCATTCACAGAAGAATGAGCCATCCAAAACTAACTCAATACCAAAGTTATCGATTAAATAGCGTAAGTCAATGACCTTTGCTTGAATTGTTTGTGTCATAACTTTTGGGGAGTGGAGTATAGTAAATTAATTGGCTTTATCCTACTCATTAGTTGCTGCTTCTAGCCAAACTTCCACTTCATCTGCTAGCAATTTCTGGGCTGCGTCCATCATTGAGGTTGCGATGTCTTTAAGGTCTTCGCGATTGTTCAAGTAAGTTTTCAACGCTTCCATTGGGTCAATGCTGCTACTCGCACTCAATTCAGGAATCCGGGGTCTGGCTAATTGACTGACTAATTCTGCTTGAATGGTGTAGGTATGAGCGGCACTTAAAGCAGTATGTAGAGAGGAACTGTCAATTAAATCCATCTGTTCGGAGCGGAGTTTGTAAATTAGCCGCACTACAGCATCTTCAATATTATATTTAGCGATCGCTTTCATTAACACTGCTTGCGGCTCATCTGCTTTTGAGACATCCACCTCAATGGTGCGGAAAGTCCGAACTGTCAAAGGACAAAATTCCCACTCAGCCATCCCCCGCTCCAGTTCCAGCATCACATAGCCTTTGTCTTCTTTTTCTTCGCTGAAATCTACCCGCTCAATACTTCCTGGATAAATCACCGGCGGGTTGTTGGATTTATTCAGATTTTGGTGGCGGTGGACGTGTCCCAACGCTACATAATCAAAACAAGGTCGCGTCAGTAAAGATAGGGGTAGAGTAAAGCCTTTACCTACTGCCAAAAAGCGTTCTGCGCCCAAGGTAGCATTGTCTGCCATCAAGTGAGCTAAAAGGATAGTAGGCACATCGGGGTCAAGGCGGCGAATTTCCCCTTCTATAACAACTCGCAGACGTTCCGTTAATAGTTGGTTGACTTCCGCCAAAGACAAACCTTCAGTCTCTTGACGAGTCATCAAAGTTGAACGAGTCAGCCAAGGCAGGGTAATTACTTGCACTTTGCCATTGCGGGTTTGGATACAGTGCGTAGTTAATGCATCACCAACAACAAACCCTGGCACTCCCAAAGTGCGGTAAATATTTAAACTCGCGCCTCCCTGTCCTTGGGAATGTTGGTCGTGGTTGCCTACCAACAGCACTGTTGGAATATTGGCATCCATGAGACGGCGAAACTGGCTAGCAAAAGCTTGTTGTACATAAGGCGGTGGTGTAGCATCTGGGAAAGCATCACCACCAAATATCACCATATCAACAGCATCTGTCAGCGCTCGATCAATACATATAGACAATGTATTGACAAAATCCTCCAATCGTGTATTTAATCCAGTCGCTGGATTAATTCGTCCGTGGGAGAAGCCACTTCCCATGTGGATATCGGAGAGATGAAGGATTTTAATCATATTTGTCCTTTGTCGTTAGTCATTTGTCCTTTGTCTAATATTAATGACTAATGACAAATGACCAATGACTAATAACTAAATATGAATTCCACATTCTGTTTTTTCACTTCCCCGCCAACGTCCGGCGCGTTCGTCTTCGCCTTCACCTACTTTGGTGGTAATGGGTTGGTCGCCTATGCTGGGATAACCTTGGTCGTGGAGGGGGTTGTAGATGACTCCGTGTTCAGCCACGTAAACCCAGCTGTCTTGACGTGTCCAGGTAGCTATGGGATTTACTTTCAGCCGACCTTTACCGTCTAATTCAAATATGGGCATATTCGCACGGGTTACTGCTTGGTCACGGCGGCGTCCGGTAATCCAAGCAACGCTGTTGAGTTCGTCTAAACCCCGTAATAATGGTTCAATTTTTGTAATGTGGTGGAATTGGGCAATATCCTTATCCCAAAGTTTGTCGCCATATTTGGCTTCAAAGGCTTCGCGGGTGTCTACATCTGGAGTTTTGTAAGTTTGTAAATCCAGGTTGTAGATTTGTATAGCTTTAGCTACTAATTCTAGGCTTTCAGGGAAGTGGTGCAAGGTATCGAGAAAGATCACAGGAACGGGATGCTTCAGTTCACTGTAAAGAATATGGGTAATTATCATGTCATCCACGTTAAAGGCGCTTGTTTGCACCAGTCCCGTTGGGATATTCTCTATAGACCATGCCAGTATTTCTTTGGGAGTGGCAGTTTCAAATTGCTCATTTAATTTTTCTAAGTCAAAAGCGATCGCTTGGTTTCTAGATGCCGTGGAGACTGTCATGATAATCTTCTGTTCAAATATTTTACCTTGATTAAGATCGATCTTACTCCATGAAGACGCCTATTCCGCTCGGATATAAGGTAATTATTTTGTGCGGAAATTACTACACTTTGAGAATGGGGAATAGGACAAGAAAAATAACCAAAACAAATACTTGACATAAATTATACAATAATAGCCTAAATAAGAGTATTTATTAAGAAACGTTACGAGAATTTAAGTTTTACATTAATTTTATAGATATTTATACTGATTTTGATATGGTTAAGGAACTATTAATAAAAGGGATTTTACTTAAATGAACAATGCAAAATTCGGGAATCCATTAGGCCAATCTATAATTATGGGTGCTTTAATGATGTTAACCAGCGTTGGGATTATTACAATAATGAACTTTTTCTAAGATTAAAATTTTTCATTTTAGCAATAAGACTTCACATAGTCCCGCTCAAAACTGAGTGGGACTTTTACTTTTTTCATCCAGATTAATCCGTGTGTATTAATTTTCTGCTGTGACTTTCGGCAGAGAATAATTCTAAAGCCGTGTTATTACGTAGTTTTGCAGTCAGAGAATTTAGAATAGGGATGCGATCGCTATTTCCTTTACCCTAGTGCCCGACTGGCGCTTTCGCTCCTGCACCGCCTTTACCCAGAAATAGCAACAAAGGTAATGAGCAAATGAATCCTACCCCTACCACTCGAAAGCAATCTGCGTAAGACAAAACCGCAGCTTGAATATCTACTGTTTGACTTAATAAAGCTAGTGCTTGTTGTTGCGCTGTTGTCGCATCCATGCCTTGGCTTTGAAGTGCCCCATTGAGGAAGTCAAGGCGCTGACTGGTTTCTGGGTCATAAGGACTAAGTTTTGTTAAGAGGATGGCTCGATGAAAAGCTTCTCGTCGGTCAAGCAAAGTGGTGAGTAGAGCAATGCCTATGCTACCACCCAGTTGTCGGGTGAGGTTGTAGAAACCAGAGCCAGCAGAAATATCCTGTTTGGGTAGCGGGCCTAAAACTGCCAAACTCAAAGGGAGAAACATCAACACAGTAAAAGCCCCACGCCATACCAATGGCCAAAATAAATCATCTATGCCAGTTTGTGGGGTAATTGCTGCTAGTTGAAACATGACTCCAGACGATCCGACAGCGCCCATTGCAATTAAAAATCGGGCATCAATTTTACTAGATAGTTTGCCTAATAAAACCATAACGATCGCAGACGCTAAAGCACCAGGCGCTAACAATAGTCCTGTCTGCGTTGCCGTAAAGTGCAGCACACTCTGAGCAAATATCGGCACAGCAAAGAGTGTGCCATAAAGCCCCATACCCACCACTGCTGAGAGAACGCTTCCCGCAGCTAAAGAACGGTGGCGCAAAACTCTCAAATCCACAGCCGGGTGATCTGTTTTCACTTCTCGCCAAATAAACAATCCCAAGCCGATAATACTGGCGATCGCTAACGTCGTAATAAAATCGGAGGAAAACCAGTCGTCTTTCTCTCCTTCCTCTAACAAAGTTTGCATACAGCCAATAGCAACGACTAAAAACCCGATCCCCAACCAATCGACAGTTTGGCTTTTTGTCTTGCTTTTATCTTTGTCTTTGGGTAAAAACATGAAAGACATCGCCACTGCAACAATCCCGAAGGGAATATTAACAAAGAAAATCCACCGCCAGCCTAAACCATCTACCAAAAATCCTCCCAAAGTTGGGCCGATGGCTGGACCAGAAATTACACCTACTCCGAAAACTGCCTGTGCTAAACCTTGTTCAGCAGGTGGAAAAGTCTCGAACAAAATCGCTTGCGCTTTAGCTAGCAATCCGCCACCACACAAACCTTGAAGAATTCGAGAAAAAACTAGCATCGGCAGATTAAATGCCAAACCGCATAAAACCGAGGCCAGGGTAAAGCCAATCAACGAGAAGATAAAATAGGTTTTGCGTCCAAAGTAATCTCCCAGCCATGCAGATAAGGGAATTAAAACGACATTTGCGATCCCATATCCAGTTACCACCCAACCTACTTCACTGACAGTTGCACCCAAACTAGCCTGTATATCTGTCAGGGCAACGTTAACAATACTAGTATCAATTACTTCTAGTATCGCACCAATAGAAGCCGTAAAAGCGATCGCCCACTTTAATGGGCCGTGGACATAACCAAATTCGTCAAAACTAGAACCTTTAATGTTGGTAGCCATTATTTAGCACAAATAATATTTGGGAGATGTCAAGCAATGCCAAGGCTTTGCTACGCTTGCGTCAAAGCTAAAATTAAGTATTGTATATATACGCTACCGTAGCGTATCATATAAAAACGGTCAAGAGAGTTTTTCCGCAAATGTGGCGGAAATACTTATGCTAAAGATGGATGGTCATTGTTACTGTTTTGGTGCATGAGAATTGGGTTATAAGGCTTATTTGTTTCTCAGATGGAGCAAATGGACAAGAAGATACTGCTTGGGGATGATATTTTTATGAGTAAGCAAATCAACATCACTTCTGGACGCCCACGCAGCATCCATGCCGACCAAGCGATTTTGCAAGCGACCTTAGACTTGCTTGCAGAGGTAGGATATGAAAGCATGAGTATAGAAGCGATCGCTTCTCGTGCTGGAGTTGGTAAAACAACCATCTATCGGCGTTACACTTCCAAAGAAGAACTCGTTGCAGACGCGATAGAAAGTCTCAGAGATGATTTAGCGATCCCCGATACTGGCAGCTTTTGGGGAGACATGAATATCCTGATTAAGAATGCCGCCAACAAAATAGATAGTCCCCTTGGTCGTCAGACACTTGCCTTGATCGTTAGTACAGCGTCTAGCAATCCTCAGTTTGCCGAGGTCTATTGGACAAAATATACGAAACTCCGACGTGAAGCCTTTTCTAAAGTACTTGAGCGTGCCAAGTATAGAGGCGAAATTCACAAGGATGCAGACTTAGACCTAATTATCGACCTTGTAAGTGGGTCACTATATTATGCATTGATCTTCAAACCCACAACCGAGCCAGTAGAAGCATACATGCGCCGCACCATGAATCTTCTCCTCAAAGGTATTGGGAATGGGGAATAGGGCATGGGGCATGGGGCATGGGTCATGGGGAATGGGAACAAGACTAAGATAAGGCTTCCTTAGATCAGAACTTTAGAGGGACAACGAGAATAACCAATGCCCAATGCCAACTTGTTAGCAAAATAACTTTTCATCATCGATCATAAATGAGATGATGGAGAAATTAGAGAAAAAGGTAAACAATTGTTATTTTTCTCCTTCCGCTTCTGGTTGCAGAATGGCATCACAGTATTGAATGAGGGTTGTCAAGCGATCGCTAATCGTTTGAAGTCTCGTTTGTACAGTAGATGCTTGCCGCGCTCCTTGGAAAAACATCACATCTATTTCCAACAGGCGCAATTGCTTGCTCATCTCCGTTTGATAAGACTGTACTCGCCAGTTTTCATCAGCCAAAGGCACAATCTGTTGCCCGAAAAATTGCTGCAACGTGGCTACACGCTGCCGCAGTTCTGGCGCAGTGATTTGGGTAGTTGTGGCATCGGAGCGTAATTGCTCTAACAAAGTTACGAATGCCAGATATTTCTCACGGTTTAAAGACATCCAGTGCTAGGTAAGATAGTATTAATGTCAAGTAATTTTTCTTCTACAATAAACTTTCTTAAAGACTTATCAGCACTAAAAGCCTCAAATCGTGATTTGGGGCTTTGTTTGCCATCAATGGATTTTCTTTCTTTCTTTAACGATTCTTGAAACTCAAACTGGATGACTACCATTGGCAATTGGAGAATCGTCCTTACACTGCTTTTTCCAACCCGTCTTTGGGCAACAGCATCTTTATCAGGGCGATGCTGCTAGTTTTATTTATCATTCACTTATCTACCGATCCTCTCTAAACCCAAATTGTATGAGCAGTATAGCGATAAATTCATCAGTTGACCTTGCCATTCCCGAATGGTTAAAAAAATGTTTGAAGGAGTCATCGACAAGTAGCGGCGCAGGGGAAGATGACCGAAGGCATAATGATGCCGTCTTAATTGGTCGAGCATTTGAATTTGCTTACCAACTGCATGAAGGTCAATACCGCAAATCGGGAGAACCATACATCGCCCATCCTATTGCTGTGGCCGACTTGCTGCGTGACTTGGGAGGCAGTGCTGCTATGATAGCAGCTGGATTTCTCCATGATGTCGTTGAAGATACAGAAGTTACAAGTCAAGAAATAGAAGAACGCTTTGGCCCAGAAGTGCGACAATTGGTCGAAGGTGTCACCAAGCTTTCTAAAATCAATTTCACCAGCAAAACCGAAAGCCAAGCCGAAAACTTCCGGCGGATGTTTTTGGCAATGGCGCAAGATATTCGGGTAATTGTGGTGAAATTGGCAGATCGTTTGCATAATATGCGAACTTTACAATATATGTCAGAGGCCAGCCGCCGCCGCAGTGCCCAGGAAACGCGAGATATATTCGCACCCTTAGCCAATCGCTTGGGGATTTGGCGAATTAAATGGGAACTGGAAGATTTGGCTTTTAAGTATTTGGAACCGGAAGCTTACCGCCAAATGCAAGAGCATGTTTCTGAAAAACGGACGGCGCGAGAAGAAAAATTGGCTAAAGCTACGAATATGTTGCAAGAGCGTTTGCAGCAAGCCGAAATCCACTTTCAGGAAATCAGCGGTCGCCCCAAGCACCTTTATAGCATTTATCAAAAAATGCACCGCCAGCAAAAGGAATTTCATGAAATTTACGATTTGGCGGCGCTGCGGATTATTGTTCAAACCAATCAGGATTGCTATCGGGCGTTGGCAGTGGTTCATGATGCTTTTCGTCCAATTCCTGGAAGATTTAAGGACTATATTGGACTGCCAAAGCCTAACCGTTACCAGTCGTTGCATACTGGGGTGATTGGATTAACTGGTCGTCCTTTGGAGGTGCAAATTCGGACAATCGAAATGCATCATATCGCCGAGTATGGGATTGCCGCCCATTGGAAGTATAAAGAGACAGGAGGTTCTAGTATTAGTCATTTGACAGGGACGGATGACAAGTTTACTTGGCTGCGGCAACTGCTAGAATGGCAAACCGATCTCAAGGATGCACAAGAATATCTTGATAGCGTCAAAGATAATCTATTTGAAGATGATGTCTATGTCTTCACCCCTAAGGGAGATGTTGTTCCTTTAAGTCCTGGTGCTACCACTGTAGATTTTGCTTATCGCATTCATACAGAAGTGGGAAACCACTGTTCAGGGGCGCGGGTGAATGGGCGAATGGTGCCGCTGTCAACGCGGCTGCAAAATGGCGATATTGTAGAGGTTCTGACTCAAAAGAACTGCCATCCGAGTTTGGATTGGTTGAACTTTGTCAGAACTTCAGCAGCGAAATATCGAATAAAACAATGGTACAAGCGATCGCGCCGGGAAGAAAATGTCGCGCGTGGACGGGAGTTGTTAGAAAAGGAACTTGGTAAAACTGGTTTTGATAGTCTGCTGAAGTCAGATGCGATGCAGATTGTCGCCGAAAAGTGTAATTACCACAGCGTGGAAGATTTACTTGCCGGTTTGGGTTACGGAGAAATTACCTTGAACCTAGTGCTAAATCGCTGGCGAGAAGTAGCGAAGGGACAACAACCAGTTTCCACTGTGTCGCCATTTATCCCCAAAGAACCAGCGACATCAAAAGCTTTGCGAGATGCACCTCCAACTACCTCACGTTACACTGATTCGCCAATTTTTGGGGTGGAAGGTTTGGTGTATTATTTAGCTGGGTGTTGTACCCCGATTCCTGGCGAACCAATTATTGGTGTGGTGACGCGAGGTCGGGGAATTTCAATTCATCGCCAAGGCTGCAATAATCTGGAAACTGTGGAGTATGAACGCTTAGTACCAGTTAGGTGGAACCCAGGCGCTGAAAATAGTGGTCGTCCGCATACGTATCCAATAGATGTTCAAATTGAAGCCCTTGACCGTGTTGGGGTGCTAAAGGATATTTTGTCACGGTTAAGCGATCAAGGGATCAACGTCCGTCATGCCCAGGTAAAAACCTCTACTGGTCAACCTGCATTGATCGACTTAGGAATAGATATACGCGATCGCTCTCAACTAGAGCAAGTGTTCGTCCAAATTAAGAAAATGAGCGACATTTTGAATATCCGCCGCGTTGGCCAAATTGACGAGTAGATGTGCCAATTGTAGGTGCGTTAACGCAGTGTAACGCACCAGTTTCAGTTGCAATTTTACTCTCAAGTTTTGAATTTTAGCAAAGCGACAGTCATACTAATTCGTAATTCGTAATTAAGACACACGGTAAAAAGCTTGAGCTAGGCGCTTTACAACACTTTATTCTATTTTTCAAATAATATTCCCTTTGGCTATTTGGTATCATACTTGAGCGATTGCTTCTAATGGCAAAATTACTGTAAATGTAGACCCTTTTCCTAGCTGTGAATCTACTTTAATTTCACCATCCATTAACTGAACCAATCGAGAAACTATTGCTAAACCTAATCCTGTACCATCAGAACTTTGAACTTTTGGAGCATTTACTTCCCGAAAATAGGGATTGAAAATTTGTGCTTGAGCATCTGAAGAAATACCAATACCACTATCAATAACGGAGATAGCCCACTGCTGTTGACATATCGTCCAGCACTCTAGACGAATTGAACCAGATTCTGTGTAGCGAATTGCATTACTCAGCAGATTTGTCAGAATTTGCTGAAGCCGAAGAGGATCTGTGTTAACTTGACTTGGGGCGCGATCGCAGTCAACAATCAAGGATAATTCTTTCGCACGCGCTAGTGGCTCAATCATCTCTAAAATAGAGTTGATTAAACTACGGACATCGGTTAAAGTCGGCTGCAATTTCATCTGTCCAGCATCGTAACGCGAAATTTCCAGAGTATCGTTAATTAACCGGACAAGAAGTCTACCACTTTTGAGAACTCGCTCAATACTTTCAAGATTTGTATAGGTGTCTTTGAGTTCTGATTGTTGACGCTGCTGGCGCAGAAATAAGTCTGCATAACCGATAATTGAAGTAAGAGGCGTCTTCAGCTCATGAGCCAAATGAGAGAGGCTTTCTTTACTAGCACTAACCAAACGAGTTAGCTCTTGGTTAGTTAATCGCAACTGACTTTGGAGTTGTTTAAGCTCTTGTAATCGTCCTTGAGTATAACTGTTAAAGCAACGGGCGATCGCTTCATCAATTACTGTATCAATCAGGCGAACAGCCCTTAGCACCTCTTGTGCAGATCCTTGTAATAAATCTTCTTCTAAAAAGGAAAAAATCACAAACCGGAGTAAACGATACTCTCGCGCAATTTCCTCTGGTTCAAATCCCTGTTGGGCGCGAAGTGTACCGTGTTCTAAACTTGCATCTACTACTGTCTGCAAATCGCTCGTTTCAGATTCTGAAAGTACTGTTGCTAATGCTTTCAAAACGCGGGGTAAGCTATCCTTTACAGCTTTGAAAGTAAGTTCATTAGTAGCTTCAATTTGTTCATCCTGGTAAACCGCTTCTACCCATTGATCGAGAATGGCATCACTTTTGGCAATTAAAGTCTGACTAAAATCCATTTTTTGCCTAACCAAAGACAGTCAGCGCGAAGCCCCTTGCGCTAGAGCTAGCTTAGTGCATTTGATGTCAAGTTTGCAAGTGACGGAACATGGAGGTTAGTGAAAAGACAGCTGATTGCTGAACTAATCAGTTTAGCTTAGTTACTTTATTGCAATTTAAATGCAAATTAGCTTATTTCATCATAGAGGTAAGAGTGATCGCTTCACAAAACGGGTTGCGTGACAGGCATAATCCGAAAGACCATTAAAATTGTGAGTGTATTTATATAGCGCCGAATGAAATTGTGCGCTTCATAATTGAAAGTGTAGATTATTTAACCCATAAACATTTTGGTAAGCTGCTTGCAGATAAAGATGTAGATATTTTAGACCCAGCTACGGGAACGGGCACTTTTATTACTGAATTAATTGATTATTTGCCTAAAAATAGTCTGGAATATAAATACAAACATGAGATTCATTGTAATGAAGTAGCAATCCTACCTTATTATCTTGCTAACTTGAATATTGAATACACCTATAAGCAAAAGATGGGTGAATATCAAGAGTTTAAAAATCTCTGTTTTGTTGATACTATTGAGCATACATCTTTTGAAGGAAAGCAATTAGATTTGTTTGCTATGAGTGTTGAGAATACCGAAAAAATAAAGCAATAAATGAAACTTATGTCTCCGTAATTATGGGTAATCCACCTTATAATGCAAAACAAGAAAACTTTAATAATAATAATGCAAATCGCGCCTATCCAGAAGTAGATAAACGCATTAAGGGAACGTACATTAAGCGTGGGACAGTACAAAATCAAATTGTGCTTTATGACATGTATGTGCGATTTATGCGATGGGCTTCTGATCGCCTCAGTAATCATGGATGATTAATATTGATTAGTGTACTTGTAAGTTCCAATCCCCATGCAACAGCTATTTCCTGGAGAGGTATTCGCCAAAACTGCGGATTTTGACACTGGTATTCGCCAACTGTTACCGCGATACGATGAGATGTTGGAGGTAATTACCCGTTGTTTACCTTGCACAAGTCGGCGTATTTTAGAATTAGGCTGTGGTACAGGCGAACTTAGTCTTAAGATACTCAACCGCTTTGCAGATGCCCAAGTAATTGCCCTAGATTACTCACCTCGAATGTTGCAATTTGCCCAAGATAAAATCACAGCAGTTGGATATCAACAACGCTGGACTGGTATACAAGCAGATTTTGGCGACTGGGCAAATAATCTAGAGAAGTTAGATATTGGTGGCGAATTTGATGCTTGTGTCTCATTTTTGGCAATTCACCATCTCCAAGATGAGATGAAATTGAAGTTATTTGAGCGAATTGCTGCTAGCCTCGCTCAAGACGGCTGTTTTTGGAATGTAGACCCTACTTTAACAGAATCACCAGCCTTAGCAGAAGTTTACAAGGTGGCACGAGAGGAATGGGCAGTTGAACAGGGAATTAATTTGACAGAGATCCGCGCTAAACGTGCCAATAGCATTACTCAAGGTTACTCTAATCAAAACCAGCTAGCTTAGAGACTCATTTACAAATGTTAAGCAAAGCTAGATTTAAGACAGTTGTAGTACCTTGGAAATATTATGGTCTAGCAGTGTTTGGTGGCTGTTTGTGAAAATTCTCGGTTTTGGATGCCTAGATTTGAGATTAGCCTGTCTCCAATAGGCATTTATTGCATTAACAGCTTGATAGTAACAAAACAGCAATAAATAATATTATTTCTCTCGATCGGAACTAATATATAAACGCATTAGGTCTGTAAAGGAGGTCTTGCTAACTCACACAAGAGTTTTGGTTGAAATTTGCAGTAATTAAGCTGGCTTTGTGTTTTTATACAATATTTCCACATCATAAGTATCCATGAGGGTACGATCAATTTTCTATAGACCTATCCAAAAATACAGAGTAGAAAATTTTCTTCAGAAAAGAAACCAGGAACACGCGATTTTGATTCGTTTTTCTGCTCTTTTCTCCAGTGGAGTTAAAGCCACTGTTTGCCATCACTTAGTTTCAAAAGGAGAATATCTTGGATGGCTCGAAATAAAAAGAAATCAGCCGGTTTCAAGCATGAGCAATCACCATACTCTAGATGCCCGATTTGTTGTATAGTACCGCCCCACATACTTAAAAATGTTGTGGTGAATGGCAATCCCCAGCAGCGTACTTGGGCATTTCATACATTAAATATTTCGGCACAATTTTTAGGACGAAGAAACGTTGTAGGTAATATCTCGTTTGCGCCTTCTCCTGGTGAGAAACGCCGCACCATCTACGATGCTAAATATGGGCAGCAACTTCCTGGTACACTGGTGCGTGCTGAGGGCGATCCTCCTAGCACCGATATAGCAGTGAATGAAGCCTATGATGCTGCTGGTGCTACTTATGACTTGTTTAATGAGATGTTTGATCGCAATTCCATTGATGATAAAGGACTACGTTTAGACTCCACTGTGCATTATGGTGTCAAATATGACAATGCCTTTTGGAACGGCGACCAAATGGTTTATGGTGATGGCGACGGAGAACTATTTCAACGCTTCACAAAATCAATTGATGTGATTGGGCATGAGTTAACTCACGGTATAACCCAGTACGAAGCAGGTTTACAGTATTATGGCGAACCTGGGGCACTGAATGAGTCATTTTCTGATGTCTTTGGTTCCTTGGTGAAACAAAAGACTAAAAATCAGACTGCACAAGAGGCAGATTGGCTCATTGGTGAGGGTCTTTTGGTATCGACTGTCAAAGGAGTTGCCCTCCGCTCCATGAAAACACCTGGAACAGCATATGATGACCCTGTAATGGGTAAAGATCCTCAACCAGCCCATATCAAAGATAAATATACAGGTACTGAAGATAATGCTGGGGTACATATCAACTCAGGAATCCCTAACTATGCCTTTTATCTAGCGGCTGTTGAGATTGGTGGCTATGCCTGGGAAAAAGCTGGTAAAATCTGGTATATAGCTTTACGCGATCGCCTACGTGCCAAAGCAGATTTTAAAAAAGCTGCCAGTGTCACCATTCAAGTTGCTGGAGAACTGTATGGTAATGACAGTAATGAGCAAAAAGCTGTGCGAAATGCTTGGCAAAAGGTAGGAGTTATTTAGAGTTAGGAGTGGGGAATTTTTTGATTCTCAACTTCTAACCTTTTTAGATGTGTTGTTTGTGATTGCTAAACTGGGAGATAAAAGTTTTTATCTCCCAGTCTTTGTATTTTCTCCTAACTAAGTAGCACAACAAAGAGCAAAAAAATGCGGATATCGTTTGAACGCACGGGCGGCTTTGCTGGGATTACCAAGAAAACCACCATTGATACAGACACTCTCCCGCCAAATGAAGCCAGCATACTTCCCCGACTGGTGGAAGCAGCTGATTTATTTAGGCTACCGGAACTAATTACTTCGCCAACTCCCCAGAGCGATCGCTTTCAGTATAAGTTAACAGTAGAAGATAACGGTAAGCAGCATACAGTGACTGTCAGCGAGTCAGCATTGCCAGGAACCCTAAGACCCCTGATTGAATGGTTACAGACTAGATCACAGAGAAGGTAAAAAGCAAAAAGAATTACTTATAAATCTTTGACCCTGTAGAATATTTCATCAATAATCGAAATTGTAGCAAAGTGTTAGTAACGTAATTCGTAATTAGCGCGATGTGTGACTTATTCTTAAAACCCCTCTCCAAACCTCTACCCGAAGCGGGTAGAGGCTTTAAGTCTTGCATTTTTATTAGTTACTTTCAGGGTTTAGTTCGTTGATTTCTCTGCACTTAGCCTCTGCGGCTTGATATGCTGCCAGATAGTCTTGACCACCTAACATTACATCACCGTAATATTCATAAGGTGGATCGCCATAGATTGGCAATGGATCGTCTTCTGGATAATCTTCTTTTGATTCTTCAATGATGGCTTTCAGTTTTTTTACAGTCAGACTATGTGCTGCAAAATACCATATTTCTTGGGGATTTTTGTTCAGGTGAGGTAATGTGGGATCAATAATGCGGATATCGGAGGCATCGTCTAGCTCAATCCAACTGTATTCAATAGGTCTGTATGGCTTCCCAGCAAAAGCTAAAAATCCCTGAATATACCTTGCTCCCTCAGTAGATAATGCTGCTTTATAAGCATTATCAAATGGAGTGCTAGCTTTGCTGTTTATCTGTTCAGCAATTTTGATTGACAGCGTTTCATCCAATAGTTTATTCATCAATAGCAAGGATCAGAGCAGCCATGAAAATATATTACCACTGCTACTTACCATTTTGCTTGGGCATTGGTTATTCACTAATGACAAATTCTATTTTGTGCTAATCACCATCTGTAAATTTATTAACAAGTCGCTTGAGGAGTAAGGCTTGGATAAAAGGGTTTTGACACTATTACCAAAATTTTTAATCATTTCATGATTGGAGGCTAATCCACTAACAAAATTTTTGACTTGAAATTAAAAAGATTTAATTAAAAGTAAACTATTTCCACAGAATGCCTATATTTCAAAACGGTTGGGTTAAGAAAAGCGCAACTCAACGATGCCCCGGAAATGTTGGGTTTTGTTCCAAACAATTGCACTTTTATTCTCTTCCTAAAAACAAATAAATATGTGGAAAAGTTAAGGGCACACACCTAGCTGTACGCCCTTACTATGTTTATATATAAAATCACGGCATTGTGGAGGGATCGAGTTTTAGCCGAGCCGTTTTGGGACGACAAGGACTTCCCCAACAAACCTGCCCAGAAGGCATATTAGTAAAAACACTACTACGAGCGCCAATCACAGCATTAGCCCCGATTTGCACTCCTGGCCCAACAAAACAATCTGCCGCTACCCATGCACCATTATCGATGGTGATACTCGCTGTTTTCAACCCAAAGGCAGGATCTTGGAGATCGTGAGTACCAGTACACAGATAACTTTTTTGGGAAACTACGCAATGTTCACCGATGTGGATCTGATCGAGGCTATATAAAACTACGTTATCTCCAATCCAACTGTAGTTACCAATGGTGACTTTCCAGGGGTAGGTAAAGCGGGCTGTCGGTCGAATTAATACACCTTTGCCGATATGAGCACCAAATAATCGTAGCAAAGCACAACGTAGAATATTTAACGGTTGAGGAGTTAGAGGAAAGGCGATCGCTTGTACAAACCACCATAACAAAACATACCAACTTGGACGCCCCCGGTCAAACCAAGATTGGTCATATTTGCGTAAATCTACGAAAGGTTGGTCATTAGTCATTATCAAGAATCAATGGTCAATAGCTTTGCTTCTGCTTCTCTGCTCCCCTGCTCCCCTGCTCCCTCCTTCGGGATAGTTGCAGTATTTAAGTGACCGCCACAGTTGCGTAATTCGTAAAGTTTAACGCCAATTTGATATTCATATTGACTCAGCAAACGTGCATAGATATATCCTGCTTTGCCATCTAAAAAACCGCGTTGAATTATATAAAACAAAACAAATCGCAGAATGGGTTTAAATGGTAGGCGTACCCACACTTTTTTCAAAAATCGTTTGCGTTGTACGGCATCACCAAATAGATTAGCGCCGATAGTACCGCTATCATCTTTACCTGTAAGAAGATTCAAATAAACCCTGGCTTCCCAGTTAGAATAGCGGTTGTGCCGTTCTAACCAGTGGTAAAGGTCGCGGAAGTCTTCGTGGAGCATATCATTTTTGAGATACCCAACTTTTCCCTGCAAAATTACGTGTTCGTGAACTTCGTTATCACCAGTATTAGGAATATCTTCTGTATTTAAATTTTCGTAGCGACCTTTTTTATGTTGAAATAAACGTAGATTCCAATCAGGATATTTACCGCCATAACGAATCCATTTTCCTAAGAAAAATACGCGGCGGTTGAGATAATAACCTGTATATTCATCATTTTGAATTGCTTGGTCAATTTCTTCCCAAAGTTCGGGGGTGATGCGCTCATCACAATCTACAATTAGCACCCATTCATTACGAAAAGGTAAATTGTCTAAAGACCAATTTTTCTTTTTGGGCCAGCGTCCATTGAAGTTGAATTGTACGACATTTACACCGTAACTTTTAGCAATCTCAATGCTGTTGTCGGTACTTTGAGAATCTACTATGAATATTTCATCTGCTCTACTAAGGCTAGTAAGGCAAGCAGGCAAATTGGCTTGTTCGTTTTTTGCCGGAATTAGTACTGAAACTGGTATTTTAGATGACATATTGAGTAGAAATTATGTTACTGGTTATTTCTTATTTGATGTAAATAAAAGACCCTGAATAGCAGCATTTAAGTAACCAATCTGACCGTAAGCATACACCAGTTTGTCAAATCGTTCAGCTGGATCGGAGAAATATTGTAATGCTTTATACAAGCCTCGCACAAACCGTTCGCTACCTCGCTGCAATTGAGCGATCCCAGCTTTACCAGCGAGTTGTTCTCGATAGCATTCACTGATACCCTGCCACCAGCCCCGGTTTAAAAACCAGGAGCGTTGGAGGCGCTCTGGGGCTACATTGTGAGCGACGAGTGCTTGGGGAAGATAAGCGACTTGCCAACCACGCTGTAGGGCGAATTCGGTCATTTGCAGTTCTTCGTTAGATAATAAATTTTTCCCGACTCGACCGAGATGAGGATCGAAACCGCCGATTTCTTCTAGGAAACTGCGGCGGATAGAGTAATTTAAGCCTCTGGGTGTTGAGCCAGGTTGCTCAATGTAGATGTTACTGTCACCTAAGTCGTATGCACCCAGATTTGCAGCTAGCCCCAGAGATAGCCACCGTGGTTGTTGAATTCCTGGAGGCCACAGGAGAGTGACTTTGCCACCTGCGATCGCTAGCTTAGAATTATTGTAATAGGCAGAATATAAAACTTGTAGCCAGCTCTTACTGGCAACGGCATCATCATCTAGATAAGCAAGAATATCACCACTGGCTACCTTTGCACCCGTGTTACGGGCGACAGATAAACCAATGGTGGGTTCAAAAACATACTTCAGGCGCGGATTGTGGGTTCTTTGTTCTACAACCTCACGAGTGCGATCGCTAGAGCCATTATCAACTATCACAATTTCAAAGTCAGCAGCAAAATCCTGCGCTAAAAGACTATCAATTGCAGCCCCTAAATAGGTATCTCGATTGTGAGTACAAATAATGGCAGAGATTTGGATGTCTGGCATAGATTTAATTTTGGATTTGAGATTTGGGACTTTCCTTCTCTTCTCTTTCAGAGACGCTAACGCGAACGAGAGGCTGCGCCAACGGAACGCTACACGTAGCTTGCTTCCACGGAGGGGTACGGCTACGCTCAGTCGAACGATTTTAGATTAAAATCTTAAATCCAAGGCATAACTGCTGAGAGTTAATCTAAACCAAAAGTTACCGACCTACCAACCGAGTTTCTTCGGAAATAATCTTTAAAACTTTACGTTTGTTGAATATGACTGTGTAAAACTACAAGAGTTTGGGCCAGTTGACTAAGGCGGGTTTCCAAAGATTGCTTGCGCCCTAACAGTTGACGTAACTTTTGGTAGCGAGCGATCGCCATACTAACATTGGGAACCTGATCCGGTGGACATGGGCGCGACCAAACTTTACCAGTATCGTCTACACCACAGAGGCGATAGCCAGTAATAGATGATTGATAAGATACTTTTCCACCAGTAGCACAAATTTCTTCTACGTAGTTCATCAGGCGGTCAACTTCTGCATGGCGTAGTGTCGCGGTTCCTCCCGATTCTGGTTCGGTGGGATTGGATTCTAACCAGCCATTGACAATTGGCCCTTCTAAGTAAATATCCTGAATTTGCTTCAAAATATTTTGCAATTCTGTTTGCCAATCGGCGACAGTTTCCTGAATTTCTTGCAATAGATTCGTCGCCAATGCTGGATTCGCTCCGTGGCGATGGCTACTAAAGCTCGGAGTTTTCAACTTGGGTAGGCTGGGTGTTTTGCTACCATTCTCTTCTGCTTGAAAAGTCTGCACAGAGTCATGGTGAGGAAAGAAATTTTGTTCAGAAGAATAATCACTCTCAGTCTCTTTGCCCAATTCAACGAATTTCTCATCCTGAGAGGATGGAATTTGTGTACTTTCTGTGGGTTCGTTGGCTCCGACGCTGATTCTAAAAGAGAAAGGCCGTTTTGTCGTCGAATCACCTGTTTCGGCAGTAGAGGCAGTGCCGCGATTCCCTAAATCGTGTAAAGTTGCTTCAATGCGTTTTAAGCCTGGGTTCATAAAGATATCCTAAAGTTTGCTTTCCCCAGTGGTATTGAATAATTGAGAATGGGGTTGTTGGGATTTTTGGCTTTTGCCAGTTGTAGCATCAATGATGCTGGTGCTAATTTTATCCCTTAAAAGTTATTTGAAACCAAAAATCTTACCGATGAAGTAAAAAATTGTGGTAATAAATTGTAACCGTGGGTATGTGGAGGAGGCAGGAGCCAAAAGATTGGAAGTTGGAATTTATCTGTTGCTCTCAATCCCATTTAAATTCCAAGCCACGAAATTGTAGATTTTGGTGGAGGATTTAAACCGCAAGCTCACTTGCGATAATAACCGCAAGAGGTGACGGGAATATTCCTTGTACCTCCTGCCTCTCTTGTTAAAATACTCAGTAAAAAACTTTGGGTAAAATCATCTTAGTAACAGGGCCAGCACGATCTGGTAAAAGTGAATGGGCGGAAACTTTAGCTATGCAGTCAGGAAAAGCAGTTGTTTATGTAGCAACAGCCACCGATAACCCAGATGATCAAGAGTGGCACCAACGCATTTTAGAACACCAAAAACGTCGTCCCCAAGACTGGGTAACTCTATCTGTACCAGTGGAACTGTCTGCTACCCTCGCTGATGCCAAACCTTATACTTGCCTCTTAGTTGATTCTTTAGGGACTTGGGTTGCTAATCTCCTAGAACAGGATGAATCTAGCTGGGAAAATGCCCTTGCAGAATTTTTGGAGACGGTGGAACTGGTTGCTGCTGACATGCTGTTTGTAGCAGAAGAGGTCGGTTGGGGTGTGATACCAGCTTATCCTCTGGGAAGGATCTTCCGCGATCGCCTGGGTTCTTTAGTACGCCAGCTAGCAACACTTAGCGAAACTGTTTATTTAGTGACTGGTGGCCATGTTCTCAATCTCAGTATCCTTGGTTCGCCATTGCCAAATAGAGGTGATGCTGGAACATTCAGGAGTCAAGATTCTTAACTGTTGATTCAAATTAATCCCAAATTTAAAATCTAAAATCTAGAATTGTAATATGGCAACCAAACAAGAAGTTAAAGGATACCTTGCCTACTGGTTTCAGTTGGGTAAGAAAGTGATTACGGGCAACGGTGAGGCAAGCTTTTTGCCCCAATCGGTGCTAAATGGCGATCGCTATAGTGAAGAATTTGAAGAGTGCTGGCAAAAAATTATTTCACCGGAATCGGGTGATTGTTACCTTGAGGGTACATACGAAACCATTGCTGAATTGTTGACACCAGCATGGAATATGCTGCCTTGCAGCCGATGCAATATGCCAATAGCCGCACGAAACGTCGGGATGCCGGCGCTGTTATGTCCCTGCAATGATTTACCTAACTGGCCGAATACTGAATTGCCAGCACCACGAGAGCCAATTAAAACTCAAGACCAACTCCAAACAATTCGCGATCGGCTTGTAAAGAATATTACATAAACAAACAACCAATTTGGAAATCTGGCAATTTTTTCTAATTTTCTAATTATTTGATTATTTTGATTTCTCCTGTAGTGCCCTTGAGTCTCACTAGAGTACTTTTGTATGCCTATACTAGCTAGGGGAAAAATAACTATTGGCTATTAACTATAAGTAAAGTTCATGAGAAGTGCAGTCTACGCCAACGCACCAACAAAAGTTACGAGAATCATCAAATTTTAATTAGCAGCACAAGATGTAGCGACGAGTGAGGAGTTATGAGGCGATGCAGTGGGTACTTGAGCAACCAGAACCACGTTCCCATTAGCATCTAGAATCCACCCTTGGGCTTCTACAATTTGAGTAGGCTCATTGACAGAATTAACCTTCTGTGATTTTTCTTCTGTGTATCCCTGCGCCTGAACAACGGCTCTTTTCTGAATACCCTCAGCACGATTCTGACTCTCTGGAGGGAGGGCGATCCAATCTGCTAGCACTGCATCATCAGCTATCAATGGCTCTGTGGGATCGGCTTGTATTCCTCCACGCCCAGTAGTAATAAACGAACTTCTTCCTATTTTTCCACTAGAACTACAACTAGCAGCAACTTGCTGCGAAGCATCAACCAAATTTACGGGTAGTTCCACTAATCCTTTACTGGGGTCAGCATCTGGTGAGTTGATTTGTAGCGTGCCACTTAATGAAGGGTTTTGCTGAGAAAATGCAGTGATGTCACTTGTTGGCAGGTTATTCGGGTTTATATTTTTTGGATCGAGCTTCTCCACCTCTGCACGAGTGCGTGACACAAACCCAAAAGTATTCTTAGCGGCGATCGCGATTTTACCACCAGAACCAAAGTTAGCGTTGGCAGTAATATCGCTATTTCCGAAAGGAGTGGCGACAAGAAAGCCATTAGGTGCATTGATGGTGATATTACCGCCAGTTTTATCACCTCCGGCATTAGTAGAGATTAGACTGTTGCGACGCATCAGTAATAAGTCCTGCACCTGTACCGCAATGTCACCGCCCTTACCTGACTCACTATTAGATGTGAGTTTTCCTTTATCCAGCAGGATGGAACGAGCGCTGACACTGAGTTCGCCTGCTAGACCTAAATTGGGTACACCCTCTTGATAGTTAACATTTTTTCGAGCTTCACTACTCACATTTATTGCCGCCCCATCTTTGATAACCAATCGCCCTGTAGTTACGGTCAAGTTGCCGCCATTTCCAGGCCCTTGAGTGCCAGCAAACAAGCTACTTAGCCTAGAACCATTTGCTGAGGTTCCGATTAATTCTACGGACTCAGAGGCGTTCACTGTTAAATCTCCTCCATTTCCGGTAGCTGGTATAAATTGATTAAAAATAAGCCTAAGTATACCCTCAGAACTTGTTGATATTGCTGCCCCTCCCTTGATACGTAACTTTCCAGTATTAATTATTATGCTGCCAGCATTTTGAGCGCCAAATGTTGCACTAAATAATCCACTGGAGATTAAATCACTACCATCTGGCAAAGGAGAAATGGGGATGCCTGCGATTAGTTCTACGGAATCTGAGGCGTTGATGGTCAATTGCCCCGCTAATCCCGAACCAACATTGAACATTAAGACTTGCGCTCCATCTTTGACAATCAACTTTCTGGTAGTGATATTTATATTTCCAGAGTTTCCAGTGTCGAAAGTTCCAGTAGACAAGAACGCATTTAGTCCAAGTTCTACAGACTCGGAAGCGTTCACTGTTAAATTTCCTCCTGGTTGCGCTCCCAGAGTATAAGCCGAAATTAGTGAACCGTCAGTTACCAGTACACGCTGTCCTTGCAGGTGGATATTACCACCACCTTTGCCACTGGTATCTACATTAGATGGAATCTCACTTTGCTGGGTTAGTTCGATGTTCTGAAAATTTTGAACACCTTCATATCCTAATGCCCAACCTTGATTCGTTGAACTTAGACCAACCAAACTATTGCCAGCAACACTTCCTAACTCAATTCTTCCCCCACTTGCCGTTAAATTTCCGCCCTCTAACGTTATATCACCGCCTATCAGTGCTAAGGTTTTGCCTTGCTGCACTTGTAGACCAACACCTTGTCCGAAGGTATTAATTGCATTATTTGGACTTGCTTGGGATTGATTGCGGATAGGTCGAGCAGTTGTTCCGAATTGTAAGCCAATGGGAATACTTAGTGTCAATAGAGGTGCAGTTTGACCAGATGTAGCACTAAACTTTGTACCATCAGCAAAGTTCAAACTACTCGCCGTACTCGCCACAAATGAACCGTCAATATTTAAAGAAGCATTGGGCCCAAAAACAATGCCGTTAGGATTAATCAGAAATACATTGGCTGTGCCGTTAGCTTTGAGAATGCCATCTATATTAGAAACAGAATTACCTGTCACCCGACTGATGATGTTCTGAATATCGATTGGATTGTTAAAATGGGCTGTCCTTCCCGCAGAGACAGAAAATTTTTCAAAGCTATGGAACAAGTTTGTACCACGAACTGCTCCACCATCAATCTGGTCTATAGGCTGACCATTAATTACCTTTGGTGTAATGATTGAACTTTCAGATCCGAGCGTGGCATCTGTTTGAATTTGAGCTAAGGCAAAATTCTCAGCAAAAGTGAGCACTCCAGCAATTACTAAAGTACTCACTATTCCTAATTTCCACTGGCAACTGCTTCGATTTTGAGACATGAAAAACTTGCGCTCAAAAAATAAGAGTTTATTAAAATACTGCTTTTTGCTAATTAGTGATGTTAGTACGCTGATGTAATATTGGTAGCCTAACTACTACATAAAAGCAAAGTTTAGTATTTTTACATTCACTAGAATAAACTCTTTGCAGTCCGAAGATTAAATTATTTAGCAGTAACAGCCCCTTGGGTTGCCAGTTGATGGGCAAGGGATACACAATGCTTTTTTGACTAACACAATTTCTGGTATTGAAGCTGTTGAAGTTTCTGCTAATAATGCATTGGGTTGCTGTTCATCAACTGCATTATCAGATTTGAGTTGATTGGGGTCGAGATTACACTGCCAATGAATTCTCAAGACTCTATATTCTAATAAGCCGTACTTTTCAAGCACTGAGTGTAGGTCAGCATTTTCTAGGCTTTCATTCATTTTCTGCTGAATCTCTTCTTGTAACTGCTGTAATATTTGAGGGTCTATGACTTGTTGAGAACTCATGAGTGTTTTCGTTCCTGACGGGATGTGTATAATTATTGCTTCAGTTTAGTTAGCAATGATTACGCCGAGTGTCATAAAAGTTCATGTTTTCCTGCGGTATTTCTTTTGCAGCTTATTTTGAGATACTACCAATTCAAATTATTTATTGTAGAGTGGGCATCTCGTCTAGTAACTAAAATCGGGCTTCCATTTCCCACCTGTTTCCCCTCTAATTCTTAATCCCCGTCGCCGCAATACCCTGAAGAAATTGACGCTGACCGATGAGAAATAATACTATCACTGGAAGTGTCGCTATTGTCACTGCTGCCATCATTAAGGGCCAATTATTCGTAAATTGCTCCTGAAACTCAGCCAACGCTAGTTGCACCGTTCTTAATTCTGGTCGTGTCGTAAATACCAGAGGTTTAAATAAATCATTCCACTCACCGATGAAGGTGAACAAAAACAGCGTTAACAAGGCCGGACGGGCTAAAGGTAACATCACCCGCCACAAAATTTGCAGTCGGTTCGCCCCATCTATCGCTGCGGCTTCCTCTAACTCTACGGGAATTGTCTGGAAATACTGACGTAATAAGAAAATCCCAAATCCGCTAACCGCAGTGGGTAAAATGAGCGCCCAGTATGTATTTATCAGGTGTCCCCACTTCAATACCAAAAAAATGGGAATCACCAATAACTGAAAGGGAATCACTAAAGTTGCTAAAACCACTAATAGCAGTGCTTGACGCCCCCGAAACTTCAACCGTGCTAGGGCGTAACCAGCCAAAGCAGAAGTGACAATCTGAAACGCCGTCACAGCGATCGCTACCAAGGTAGAATTAGCAAACGCCAGCAAAAATTTTCCTTGTTGCCACGCAACGCGGTAATTTGCTAAAGACCAGTTATTTTTGGACAAATTTTCTAGGCTGGCGGCCGTCGGTGCAAAGGAGGTGACAAAGACCACAAACAATGGTAGTAAAACGATAAATGCCCCTAGCAGTAAGATTACTAGGCTCAAAAAATCGCCAGATTTCAGATTCGGGTTTGATTTAGACATAACTTTAGCTGCAAAGCATTTATCTCGCTAGTACTAGAGCATTGCCCCCAGCAACAATTAATCTATAAACATAGTCTACTTGTTAAGTTAAATTAAACCACAGTAATTGTTACCCTCAGTTCATAGGGAAAATCAATCTTGGTGTCAAATAATTCAAGTTTACAGGAGTAAATATAACCATGCAGCAGCTTGCAGACCAATTTAAAGAATTAGATTTCAAGAGCGAAACATACAAAGATGCTTATAGCCGGATTAATGCGATCGTGATTGAAGGGGAACAAGAAGCCCATGAAAATTACATCACATTAGCCGAACTGCTGCCAGAATCTCATGATGAATTGATTCGCCTCTCCAAGATGGAAAGCCGACACAAGAAAGGATTTGAAGCTTGTGGGCGCAATTTGGATGTTACCCCAGATTTGCAATTTGCCAAGGAATTTTTCTCTGGACTACACCAGAATTTCCAAACAGCAGCGGCGGAAGGCAAGGTCGTCACTTGTCTGTTAATTCAGTCTTTGATTATCGAATGTTTTGCGATCGCAGCATATAACATTTACATCCCCGTTGCCGACGCTTTTGCCCGCAAAATCACGGAGGGAGTAGTAAAAGATGAATATAGCCACCTCAACTTTGGAGAAGTTTGGTTGAAAGAACACTTCACAGAATCCAAAGCTGAACTTGAACTTGCAAATCGCCAGAACCTACCTATCGTCTGGAAAATGCTCAACAAAGTAGAAGGTGATGCCCACACAATGGCAATGGAAAAAGATGCTTTGGTAGAAGACTTTATGATTCAATACGGTGAAGCATTAAGTAACATAGGTTTCACGACTCGCGATATCATGCGCTTGTCAGCCTACGGACTCATCGCCGCTTAAAAGAGTACTGAGTAACGAGTGCTGAGTGCTGAGTAGTTCAAATTTCAATTCAGAACTTCAGAACTCAGGACTTAGGACTCAGGACTGCTAAACCACTTATTTATTCCACGCCTCAAGACAGCATAAGCCTAATAATCACTACATGTTTGGTCTAATTGGACATCTGACTAGTTTAGAACACGCTCAAGCGGTGGCTCAAGAATTGGGATACCCAGAATATGCCGATCAAGGGCTAGACTTTTGGTGCAGCGCCCCACCGCAAATTGTGGATACGATTATTGTCACCAGTGTAACTGGGCAAAAAATTGAAGGCCGGTATGTAGAATCTTGCTTTTTGCCAGAGATGCTGGCTAGCCGTCGGATCAAAGCCGCAACTCGTAAAATCCTCAACGCTATGGCCCATGCACAAAAGCATGGCATTAACATTACAGCTTTAGGTGGATTTTCCTCAATTATTTTTGAAAACTTTAAGTTAGACCAGTTTAGCCAAGTCCGCAATATTAAACTAGAGTTTGAACGCTTTACCACAGGAAACACGCATACTGCCTACATTATTTGTAAGCAGGTGGAAGAAGCCTCAAAACAACTGGGAATCGATCTGTCAAAAGCGACTGTTGCTATATGTGGGGCAACTGGGGATATTGGTAGTGCTGTTACCCGCTGGCTAGACGCGAAAACAGATGTCAAAGAACTTTTGTTGATCGCCCGCGATCAAGAACGCCTCAAAGAACTGCAAGGCGAACTGGGGCGAGGAAAAATCATGGGTTTGACAGAAGCACTGCCTGAAGCTGACATTGTAGTTTGGGTTGCTAGTATGCCCAAAGGCGTGGAAATTGACCCTACCACTTTGAAACAACCCTGTTTGTTGATTGATGGTGGCTATCCTAAAAACTTAGCAACAAAAGTTCAGCATCCTGGTATATATGTGTTAAATGGTGGAATTGTAGAGCATTCCCTGGATATTGACTGGAAAATTATGAAAATCGTCAATATGGACGTGCCAGCCCGCCAGTTGTTTGCTTGTTTTGCCGAATCAATGCTGCTGGAATTTGAGAAGTTATACACGAACTTTTCGTGGGGACGGAATCAGATTACCGTAGACAAAATGGAGCAGATTGGTAAGGTATCAGTGAAACATGGATTTAGACCGCTGCTGGTTTAGTCATTGGTCATTGGTCATTTGTCATTGGTCATTGGTCATTTGTTATTTGCAAAGGACAAAGGACAAAGGACAACTGACAAAAGACAAAGGATAAAGGATAGATAACTTATAACTCGTAATTCATAACCCCTACGATGGCAACTACCGAGCGTAAACCGCTACTGTTAGATTTTGAAAAGCCCCTAGCAGAACTTGCAACCCGAATCGATCAAATTCGGCAACTTGCAGAAGAAAATGGCGTCGATGTTTCTGGTCAAATTCGTCAACTAGAAGCACGCGCTATGCAACTACGTGAGGAAATTTTCACTAGTCTATCCCCGTCCCAGCGATTACAAGTCGCTCGTCATCCACGTCGCCCCAGTACTCTCGATTACATTCAGGCAATTAGTGATGAATGGATGGAATTGCATGGCGATCGCTGTGGTGGTGACGATCCGGCTTTAGTTGGTGGTGTTGGTCGTCTGAGTGGGCAACCTGTGGTGATGTTGGGTCATCAAAAAGGACGCGATACTAAAGACAATATTGCCCGTAACTTTGGAATGCCTTACCCTGGCGGCTATCGCAAAGCTATGCGCTTAATGGAACATGCCAACAAGTTTAGTATGCCGATACTAACTTTTATTGACACGCCAGGAGCCTGGTCTGGGGTAGAAGCAGAACACCAAGGTCAAGGAGAAGCGATCGCTTACAACTTGCGGGAAATGTTTTGCTTAGATGTGCCAATTATCTGCACAGTTATCGGTGAAGGCGGTTCCGGTGGCGCCCTTGGTATTGGCGTAGGCGATCGCCTACTCATGTTTGAACACTCCGTTTATACCGTCGCCACTCCCGAAGCCTGCGCTGCTATTTTGTGGAAAGATGCTGGTAAGGCTCCCCAAGCCGCCGTGGCGCTGAAAATTATTTCCCACGACTTGAAAAAGTTGGGAATTATCGACCAAATACTGCCTGAACCTACTGGTGGCGCTCATTCCGACCCCTTAAAAGCCGCGACCACTCTCAAGCAAGTGCTGCTAGAAAATTTGGACGAACTCAATCGTTTAACCGCTCCAGAACGCCGTCAACTGCGCTATGAAAAATTCCGCAAAATTGGTGTTTTTACAGAAGTTGCCCACTAACGGCACTGCATAATGATTTATTAGTAAAGCAGCAATGCTATAATCGCCTATGTGCTTAAAGATTTTTAACAATCTGGCCATAGGCATTTGCATATTTGGCAAATCTACTCAATTTGATTGAGTGGGTTTTGTATTATGTAAATAATCTAATTTGATCTAATTTGAATGTACGGCGTGGTTTTCCAGGCAACAATTTGTTGTACTTACTGCTCCCACAATATGGGGACTGTTGTGCTGCATCATAGCATTTGCTTCATGAAAATCATCAAATTTTTAGATTCCTTTAATCTATCCAAACCGACAAGTGTGAATAATGGGATGGTAATAGGCTTTGGGAACTGCCAAAAAATTGGGAGACACCATGAATGTTGAGCAAAAACGACGTGCCCTGATTACTGGGGCAAGTAGTGGAATTGGGAAAGCAACGGCTTTAGCCTTTGCGAAAGCGGGAATAGATGTCGCCTTAGTCAGCCGTTCTTTGGAGAAGTTGGAGGCGGTAAGAGAAGCCGTAGAGCATACTGGGGTGGAAGCGAAAGCTTACGCTGTAGATTTAGCGCTGATCTTGGAAGTTAAAGAAAAGATCCAAGCGATCGCTCTTGACTTTGGTGATATAAACATTCTGGTAAACAATGCTGGCATTGCCTATACAGGTACTTTGAGCGAAACTCCCCTAGAGGGCTGGCAGCAGGTAATTGACTTGAATCTGACTGGCGTGTTTCAGTGCATTGTGGGGATTTTACCTTCAATGCGCGATCGAGGCACAGGCACAATTATCAACGTCGCCTCAATTGCCGCCAAGCAACCCTTTCCCGGTTGGGGAGCATACAACGTCAGCAAAGCTGGTTTGATAGCCCTCTCTCAAACCCTGGCACAAGAAGAACGCACTCACGGCATTCGTGTCACAGCTATCTGTCCTGGCGCAGTCAATACCGAACTTTGGGATACAGAAACAGTCCATGTTAACTTAGACCGTTCCAAAATGTTAACCCCGGAAATTGTGGCTCAGTCAATTCTCCATACAGTTCTGTTACCACAACAGGCAGTGATTGATGAATTGACCCTGATGCCCAGCGCTGGCGCACTCTAATTAGTCATTCGTCCTTCGTTTTGTCCTTTGTCTTTTACAAATGACCAATCACCAATGACCAATGACTAATGACTAATGACTAAACCATAACCAAGACTGAATCATGACTATTGATAGTTCCAACGGTTCCAATTGCTCTCAATCGCCTCTGATTCCCGACTTGGCAGAAGCTATAACTCCTAGACCCGATCGCAATACCAATAACGGGCGACAACCGGATGTGTTCCCGCCAAAAGAGGAACAGATGGAGGAAATGAAGGACGCCGTGCGGACACTAATATTGGGAGTTGGCGAAGATCCCGAACGCGAAGGACTTTTGAAAACACCCAAACGAGTAGCCGAAGCAATGCGCTTTCTTACCAGTGGCTACAACCAATCTCTTGAAGAACTCGTTAACGATGCCATCTTTGATGAAGGGCATAGCGAGATGGTACTTGTTAGAGATATTGATTTCTTTAGTTTGTGCGAACACCACATGCTGCCATTTATGGGTAGAGCGCACGTTGCTTATATCCCTAACCAAAAAGTTGTCGGACTGAGTAAGCTGGCCAGGATTGTTGAGATGTATTCCCGTCGCTTACAAGTACAAGAGAGACTAACCCGCCAAATTGCCGAAGCAATCCAGACCATTCTAGAACCTCAAGGCGTTGCTGTCGTGATGGAAGCTAGCCACATGTGCATGGTAATGCGTGGCGTTCAGAAACCAGGTTCCTGGACTGTCACTAGCGCAATGGTTGGTGTGTTCCAAGAGGAGCACAAAACCCGCGAAGAATTTTTTAACTTAATTCGCCACCAACCACCATTTTTTTAAGTGCTGAGTGCTGAGTGCTGAGTTAGTAGTTAGGAGTATAGTTCAAACTCATTACTCCTAACTTCTAAGTAACTTTACCAATGTTCTTTAGACTGTGAAATAAAAGTGCTACTTTATCTAAATCCTTATCTCCTGGTGTCCGTTCCACACCACTAGATAAATCAACGCCGCTAGGATTAACCTGATTTAGGGCTTGCACAATATTATCGGCTGTTAATCCTCCTGCTAAAAACCAAGGACAACTAGGGCTAAATTGTTCTAGCATCGTCCAATCTAAAGTTTTGCCTGTACCACCCAGTTGTTGCGGATGAAAAGCGTCAAGTAGCAAAGTATCTACATATTTTGTGTAATCAGCCGCTGTGTCAAGATGCTCAAGACTACGAATTCTCAGTGCTTTAATAATTTCGACATTGGGTAAAGCTTGACGTACTTGGTAGCAGAAAGTTGGGGATTCATCTCCGTGTAATTGCACACCAGTCAACCCAGCATCAGCAACTATCTGACTGATTTCAGCGATACTAAGATTGGCAAAAACCCCAATTGTGTCAATATTTGCCGGGAGTTCTGCCACTGCTGCCCGAATTTGGGATGTAGTCACGTAACGAGGTGAGTTTGGCACACAAATAAATCCTAGTGCCGTTGCGCCTAGAGAGGCGATCGCTATAGACTGCTGTGGTTGGGTGATGCCGCAAATCTTAACGCGCATGAATATTTAACAAATTTAAACTAATCATCAGAAAAGTCTAAACTATCTAAAAAATTTTTGGGCCTTGTAATTTTATAATCTTGTAGGTCTACATTAACTTTTCCATTTAGGAGACAAAAGCTTGACTTCCTCTATTTTACTAGCAGCCGCTGCTGCATCTGTTCCCGCAACACCCGCGTGGAATCCCACAGTAGGAATCATCATCAGTATCAGTAGCTTGGTAATAGTTTTACTAAGTACTAGAATTGAAAAACCCCTAGTTGGCCCCAAGTTCCCTATCCTACCGATTAGTATTCCAACATTCGTTGCTGCGATGGCTTTTGGTCATATTATTGGCGTTGGCATCGTTTTAGGACTAACTTACATCGGTCGTCTGTAGTTTGGTGATGACAGAGGTGTTACTTGTAACCCCGCTATCAACACAAAACTCCTAAAAATGATTTTGGGCAGGGGAAGTAGGAAAGAAATAACTTATGACCCATGCCCAATGCCCCTCAATAGTGCTGAGTGCTGAGTGCTGAGTAAAGAAGCGAGATTCCCTACTCAGCCCTCGGAACTCAGAACTATTTTGCCCCATACCTAATTCCTAATTCTAGAGTTTTGCTCACAGGCATTAATTGTCTATTCTAGAAATAAGAGCATTTCGTTATTTGTTACTACCGAATTGATGCTCAATATAAATGTGTATACGAATATGCGTAGTGCTTTGGTATAAAAAGTACTAGCAATATCTAGTTTTAGGGCAATGTAATGCAAACAAATTGGAGAATTGGGTCATTATTTGGAATTCCCCTGTTTTTAGACCCGTTATGGTTTGTGATTTTAGGGTTGGCAACCCTGAATTTTGGGGTAGCTTATCAGGAATGGGGGAATGTCATAGCTTGGAGTGCTGGAATCGTTATGGCATTGCTGCTATTTGGTTCGGTGCTATTGCATGAGTTGGGTCATAGTTTGGTAGCGCGATCGCAAGGCATTAGAGTTAATTCAATTACCCTATTTATGTTTGGCGGGATTGCTGCCATTGAAGAAGAATCTAAAACTCCTTTCAAAGCCTTTCAAGTAGCGATCGCTGGCCCTTTGGTGAGTATCATACTATTTTTCCTGCTCCGTCTGGGAGCTTTTGCGATCCCTGATACTAATCCCCTCAGTGTCATGGTCGGAGATTTAGCGCGAATTAACTTAGTGGTGGCTCTATTTAACCTGATTCCTGGCTTACCTCTAGATGGGGGGCAAGTGTTAAAAGCAGCACTATGGCAAATCACGGGTAATCGTTTTCAAGCCGTACACTTGGCTGCAAGAGCGGGACAAATATTGGGTTATGGTGCGATCGTTTTCGGATTTGTTGTAGATTTTGTTACCAGAGAGTTAGTAGTTGGTTTGTGGATTGCACTGTTAGGTTGGTTTGCTGTCCGCAACGCTAACACCTATGACAATATGACTACATTGCAAGAAAGTCTAATCAAGGTGATGGCGGCGGATGCGATGACCCGTGACTTTCGTGTAATTGATGCCGATCAGACATTGCGTTCCTTTGCTGATTTATACCTGTTGGAAACCGCTCCCTCACAGGTTTATTTTGCTGCTTCTGATGGACGTTACCGGGGTCTAGTTTCCATTGATGATTTCCGTTTAACCCAAAGGAGTGAATGGGAAACCGAAACCTTACACAGGATAGTGCATCCGCTGACAGAAATACCTACCGTTGCCGAATCAACATCGATCGCTGAGGTAATTAACAAGCTAGAAAATGAGCAGTTACCTAGAATTACCGTACTTTCTCCCGCTGGTGCCGTAGCTGGTGTAATTGATCGGGGAGATATTGTGCGATCGTTAGTACAAAAGTTAAATTTGCAGATAAGCGATGCGGAAATTAAGCGCATCAAGGAAGAAGGTAGCTATCCGCCTGGATTGCAACTGGGAGTAATTGCGAAATCAACTACAAATTAAACGTCATACACTCGTCATAGGTTTGCAATAGATACGTCAAAAGCTTGTGTGATATTGAAATTGGTATTTGGTTACAAAATGCTTTTTTTGGGTAAAAGGTAGGATTTCCTACCTTTTTTATTTATTGATTACAGAGATGGCGATCGCTCTCCACATTAGGGTTATTCTGCAAATAGTCACCAAGGCGATCGCAAGCCTTTTGTATCAGCTCATCGAATGATTCAATGTGCCACAGTTGAGCGATACCATTATCACCTACGGTAGCCAGTAAGTTTCCATCGGGGCTAAAACTAACGCTCTCGATTTGAGAGCCTCGATACCCTATCCAAGTTGCAAACTTTTCACCTTGTAAATTCCACAACTGCACTCTACCTTTCTCCCCACTACCGACAATCATTTTGCCATCGGGGCTAAACGCCACGGCTTTTAGTTTGATGCCAGATACCTGCAATGGCTGATGATTTTGTTGACCTTGTAAGTCCCATAAGCGGACAGTACCATCATCTCCGGCGCTGGCTATTTGCTTACCATCTGGACTGAACGCTGTGTCATAAACAGGGCCTAGATGACCTTGAAATGGCTGATGATTTGGTTGACCTTGCAAGTCCCACAAGCGGACAATACCATCATCTCCGGCACTGGCTATTTGCTTACCATCCGGACTAAAACTGACACTGTTAACTTTGTCTTGATGACCTCGAAATGGCTGTGTTAACTGTTGACCTTGCAAGTTCCACAAGCGGAC
>NZ_CAXTTT010000072.1:4131-39964 GCF_964247315.1 uncultured Nostoc sp. | reverse complement strand
GAGGGGCTGGGGGTGGGGTGCAATGATTGTGGGAATCATAACTAATTACCCAGACTTGATATAACTTGCTCTCTCCAATTATCTTCATAATAGAACACCATGTCTTTTTCGAGCGAGGATTGGCGATTAAGTTCCAGAAAGAAACTGCAATAATTACAGGATGGTCTAGATAGCTCTTTAAAGCAACTTCTAGTTCAGGGTAATTGAAAGATAATTTAATTCTCAACGAACAGCTCTCAAGGTATCGTAAAGTAGCTTGTAGCGATTAAACCCTGCTTCATACAAAGTATTTACCTGCGGCTGTACGATATTATTATTCTGCGGTAAAATATTGAGTGCAGTTTTTAAATTGGGGTAAACACCAATCCCCACCATTGCTAAAATAGCTGCTCCGTAAGCGGCTCCTTCTTCGGTGGAAGCAATGAGTTTTGTTTGCAAAACATCTGCCAAAATTTGTAACCAGATGTGAGAACGTGCGCCTCCACCCGTTGCTAAGAGTTGCTCGATGGGAGCGATCGCACTGATGACTTCCAACGCTGAACGCAAGCTAAATGCAACCCCCTCCAAAACAGCACGAGTGATATCTGCCTGGGTATGAGCTAATGACAGATTCACCAAAGCACCGCGAGTATCTGGATCGAGGTGAGGACTGCGTTCCCCTGCGAGGTGGGGTAGAAATAGAACACCACGCGCACCGGGCTGCGATCGCTCTGCCATATCCATCAAATCAGTGTATGATATATGCGGCGCAAATGTATCTCGATACCAACGCAGAGAACCACCAGCCGCCAGCGTCACTCCCAGCAGATGATAGCCACCATCGACATGACAGAACAAATGCACCCGACCTTCGGGATCGGGAATTGGGCGATTACACGGTGCAAAAATAACTCCCGATGTGCCAATACTCAAGCTACCCCGGCTCAGGTTGCTTGATGAGATGCCCAAACCGATGGCTGCTGCGGCATTGTCACCTCCACCTGCGATTACAGGTAATCCCACAGGTAGTCCCACGCGGGTGGCTATTTCTGATTTTAGCCGTCCAGCGATCGCCGTAGATTCGATGACTGGGGGGAGCAATGCTGGATTGATATCAAGAGCATGGAGAATATCTGTATCCCATTGCCGATTTGCTAAGTTCAAACAGCCGACACCAGAAGCATCTGATGGTTCTGTAAATGGTTCGCCAGTTAGCACATATCCCAGATAATCTTTGGGCAAAAGAATCTGCCACAACCGAGTGTATGCTTGTGGTTCTTCAGTCCGCAACCATAGAAGCTTCGGCAGTTGAAAGCCAGTAATTGCCGGATTTCCAGTGCGTTGGATTAACTCCTGACGAGGAATAGCGGCTTCAATCTCAACAACAGCTTTACCTGTGCGCTGGTCATTCCACAAAATTGCCGGTCTAATCGCTTTGCCCTCCGCGTCGAGAGCAACCATACCATGCATTTGTCCAGACAAACCGAGGGCAATCGCTTGGTATCCGTCTAGCTGTTGAGTAACATCGAAGAGAGCATCGAAACTCGCTTCCACCCAATCCGATGAGTTCTGTTCCGTCCAACCGGGTTGTGGAGTTAATAGGGGATAGCTTCTGGTTGCTTGAGCGATAATTTGCCCTTGTAGGTCAACTGCGATCGCCCGTACTCCTCCTGTACCCAAGTCTAAACCAACTACGATATCGGTCAATTGTCCCTCCAAATTCTTAATTTTAAATCGGCAATCTTACAGCAGTTTGCATATATTTAAGACCAGACTCTGATTTCTATATTTTTATAACTACGCCAGTCCAGTAGAAGGTGTTGACATAATGCTATGTCGCTAAAAAATCAAGCCTAGTTCAGAAACCACTCAAAATAGCTAATCTCTGGGACTACACCCATTCTCACTGGTAAAACCGAAACTCCTAGTCCACGTGATACGTACATGGCAATCACACCATCTCGATACCAACCACTGACATAACGTCCGCTACCAGGCGGACGTAAAGGAGCAAAGCCAAATAATGATAATTGTCCGCCATGAGTATGTCCTGATAACATATATTGTGGTTTGTATTGTGTTATCTTTGCTAACTCATCACTTGAAAATGAATCTCGATATGCTGGTGAGTGGGCAAGTAATAAATGGTTTTGTTGAGGGCGAAGACTTTGGAGTGATTTGATTAAATCGGGTTTGCTGACTAAATCATCTAATCCCGTGATTAATATAGAGCGCTCGCCGTAGTTATGTAAAATGCTTTCATTAACTAATAAGCGGCAATTATAAGTGGCATAGATTTTTGTCAAACGTTTTAAATCAACACCTGCCCAGTATTCCCAATTACCCATAATTGCATACTTAGGTGTTTGGTTGTCAAGGAGCGACAAAAAGCGATCAAATCCATCAAGCTGTTCGACTTTATCAACCGAATCTCCAGTAAATAGTACAACATTTGGGTTAAGTTTATTAACTTGTTCGGCAATATGTTGTGCCCGATTGTTAAATTGTTTGAGATGGAGGTCGCTAATTTGAACAATTTTAAAACTATTATTGTTAGAAGCGAATTGTTGATTTAGTTGATGACGTGTGACGACGAAACGATTTGGCTCAATGATAAAAGCATAGAGAATCAGTAAACAAAAGGTAACACTGATAGCAAGTAGAATAAATAGCCACTTTCTTCTCTTCTTTTTTATTAACATTAGTTGAAATTTTTATGAACTTTTCCAAAAATAATACAAGATGTAATTCTACCACTGTCTAGACCCTTACAAGGTGACTCTAAAAATCCAGTTTTTTCTCTCTGTAACACAAGGTTAGAAAAGGATTTTTTCACCAATATTTTGAGCCACCTTGAAAGGTCGCGGTTTTCATCTGGTTAAGTTTTCTCTAAGAATCGGACTAATGTTTCTTTGGCTCCAAACTCATACAATCTGCGTAAATGGTTCGCAACTGCATCGGCAAAAGGCGACTGCGATAAATCGCCAAAAATCTCAGTCAGGTTGAGCAATGGTTTGGCATCGGAACCACTAGAATGAGCTAGTTGAGTTAAAGTACCTGCTATTGGGTCATCAATGGGAATGGCGTTACCTTGGTCATCAAGTCCATTCAGGTAACGGAACCAAGTAGCAACCGTTAAGCTCATGTAATCAATCGCCGCACGTTTGCGTAGCGCGTCACGAACTGAGCCTAAAACAAATTTTGGCATTTTGGCGGAGCTATTGAGGCAAAGACGCGGCAGTTGGTCGCGAATCTTAGGATTGGCAAAGCGTTCAATTAAGGTCTTTTTATAATCGTCTAAATCAATTCCCGGCACAGATTGCAGTGTCGGCGTGACTTCTGCCATCAAATTATCGACGGCTTGCCGAATTAATGGATCAGCCATCACCTCATGAACGTAGGTGTAACCTGTCAAGGAGCCGAAATAGCCAATTAACAGGTGACTGGCGTTGAGTAGCCGGATTTTCATCATTTCATAGGGATGAACATCGCTGGTCATCTGCACGCCAACGGATTTCCAATCAGGTCTACCTGCGCTGAAATTGTCTTCGACTACCCACTGAAGAAACGGTTCGGCAACAACTGGAAAAGCATCATCGATATTAAACTGTTCCGCCACCATTTTGATATCTGCTGGGGTTGTAGCGGGGGTAATGCGATCGACCATGCAGTTAGGAAAGGCTACCTGTTCGGCAACCCAACTTCCCAATTCCGGGTTCTGCATTTCGGCAAATGCAGTTAACATTTTGCGGACAATGTTACCGTTACCTTGGAGATTGTCGCAGGACAACACGGTAAACGGTGCTATTCCTTGTTGACGGCGGCGATCGAGGGCTGCTGTCAAAAAGCCATATACTCCAATTGGCTGATCGGGATGCTGCAAATCGTACTGGATAGTCTGGTGATTCGCATCAAATTCACCGCTACCTTCAATATAGTAATAGCCTCCTTCGGTAATGGTGAGGGTAACGATGCGGCATTTAGGATCTGCTAAGGTGTCAATTACTGCTTGGCGGTTATCTGGGGCAAACAAATATTTTGTAATTGCTCCAATAACACGAGCGCGATCGCCTTCTGGGGATCTTTCAACTAAGGTATATAAACAATCTTGTGAATTCAGTGCATCCCGCATTCGTTTGTCGAATTCCAGTAGTCCAACCCCGCAGATTCCCCATTCACTATCGGGATTTTGATGAAAGTAATTATCCAGATATAATGCCTGATGTGCGCGATGGAACCCACCAACACCGATATGGACAATGCCGTTAGTAATTTGATGGCGATCGTAATTAGGTATGCGAACGTTATTTCCTAAACGAGACAGAGATGCTTCATTCAGCTTGATTGCTGAGTCTGTGCTGATATTGCTGTTCATGGGATTCATTCTGGGTTAAGTGGTGACGATGAACTTTGGGAATGGCTTCACCGTCGCGATCGAACAGATGGCAAAGCTCACCGTTAATGTAAATAGGAACGTAATCGTGCATTTTGGCTGGATTATCTCCGTCTGTTTGCATAACTATGGTTTCGCCACCCGCAATTTTGATGTAGAGAAAGGTTTCTTTGCCTAATCGCGTTAGTCTAGTTTTATCTGCGGCTTGGGAGCGGGGTAGAACAAGCATATAGCAGATGCACCAGCATCACTCCAGTGAGAAATGCAGCCAGCACTTTAGCGAAGCGGCGAATACGCATCGCATAAGTCCTTTAAAGTAAAAAACCGAACGAAATAAATTTTTGATTTTATGCTCTAGTTTTGGGCAAAAGCTCAATAATATAAATCATACCAATCTGATTTCCATCACGACCATTTGCAACAATTCTTCAATAAGAGGTTAAATCTATGACGGCAAAAGCAACTTATCAGTTTGCAGGTAAGACGATCCTAATTACTGGTGGTGCAGGAGATATTGGCAAAGCAACTGCACACCGTTTTGCTGCTAATGGCGCAGGAATAGTCCTGCTAGATTTGAATGAACCGAAGATGGCAGATGTGGCTAGGGAACTAAAAGGTTACAACGTTCCAATTGCCACGTTTCGTTGTGATGTTACATCTAGTGATGATGTTGCCAAAGCTTTTACTGGCGCTGTAAAGCAGCTTGGGCGAATTGACTATGTATTTAATAATGCAGGTTATCAAGGAGTGTTTGCCAAGACTGACGAATATCCTGAAGACGACTTTCAAAAGGTGATCAACATTAACGTTGTCGGCGTTTTCCACATTCTTAAGGCGGCTGCACAGCAACTACGCGATGCGGGTGGAGGTGCGATCGTCAACATGGCGAGTTATGCAGGCGTGGTTGGGCCGCCAAATATGTTGGCTTACGCCGCTTCTAAGTTTGCTGTCATTGGTATTACTCAAACGGCAGCAAAAGACTTGGCTCCCTACGGCATTCGCGTGAATGCGCTCTCGCCTGCGCTGATCGGCCCTGGTTTTATGTGGACGCGGCAAACCGAATTGCAAGCAGCAGTGCGATCGCAATACTTTGATGCCGATCCCAAGGTAGTTGAGCAACAGATGATCAATTCTGTGCCAATGCGGCGTTTAGGAAGTTTGTCAGAAGTGGCGAATGGGGTTGCATTTTTGATGAGCGAAGAGGCAAGCTACATTACTGGCTTTAACTTGGAGGTTACTGGGGGATAATAGAAATTTAAAAATAATTGAGCAAAGATTATATCCTTGGGCAGATTATCTAAAAAATGGAATCATACTTTGACAGATACATAGTTTTTGCAGGTAGTAGATGGAACAACCGTTTTTGGAGCGGCGCGATCGCAAATTAGACCTGGCTGCTCATGCTGCTTGGCTCTATTACATCGCCGGCAATACCCAAGAAGAAATTGCCGCCAAGCTCAATGTGTCCCGGCAAGCTGCACAACGCTTAGTGGCACTGGCAGTCAGTGAAAAATTGATTAAATTTCGACTCGATCATCCCCTAAGTGAATGCATTGCTCTGGCTGAGTCGTTACGCGATCGCTTTGCTCTGTCACTTTGTGAAGTAGTACCAACTGACGCAGGTAGTGGTGATACATTATACGGAATAAGTGTATGTGCTGCCACTCACCTAGAGGCTTACCTGATGGCTAAAACCCCAACCATACTGGCGTTGTCATCAGGTCGCACATTGCGAACAATGGTAGAGCAGATACCCTCAATGAACCAACCCCAGCATAAGATTGTGTCAATTATTGGCAATATGTCCCACTCGGGGCGTGCAGGTCGCCACGAAGTGGTCATGCATTTATCCGATCGCGTCGGTTCCCAAGCTTACCCAGTGCCGACTCCGGTTGTCGCCACTAGCATTGAAGAACGAGAACTCTTGCAGACTCAGCGATCGTTTATCGCCGTCAAAACTCTTGCAGAGCAAGCCAAAGCAACCTTTGTCGGAATTAGTCACATTGCCTGGAATGCTCCGTTACATCAAGACGGCTTCATCAATGACGATGAGGTAGCTGAATTGATTGAACTGGGAGCAGTAGGAGAAATTGCAGGTTGGGCTTACAGCGATCGCGGAGTATTACTACAACAAGGGACAAACAGTCGGGTTGCCAGTGTAGCTCTCGAACAACCGGCTCATCGACTGATTATTGGTGTAGCAGGCGGTGTGAGAAAGGCAGAGGCGATTTTGGCTGCTCTGCATGGCAAGTTAATTACAGGATTGATTACCGACGAAGCCGCCGCCCAAGCGATTCTTTCTAAAATTTAGTAAATTTCTAGTAGTAAATTTCTAGGTCATAGCCTGAGCGTCCAACATACGAAAAATCAAAATGGCGATCCCTCGATCAATCCCTAAAATTGTGCAATAAATTTTTTAGGTTGGGTCTAAGGATGAGACCCAATATTCACCTGGGTGTTGGGTCTCGCGTTGTTCAACCCAACCTACGCTTAATGCTTGAATTACGAACTACGAATTACGAATTATTTTAATGTTCTTGTCCCGTTGGTCGGATGAGGATTTCGTTGACATTAACGCGCGGCGGCTGCGTAAGAGCGTAAACGATCGCAGCTGCAATATCTTCACTTTGCAGGGGTTGAATTGAATTGCGTCGTTCTTGAATCCGTTGTTTGGCAACGGGATCGGTAATTTGGTTGTCAATTTCCGTATCCACCAAACCAGGTTCGATTATCGTGACGCGGATGTTGTCTTTATGGACTTCTTGACGCAATGCTTCCGAGAGGGCATTAACACCCCATTTGGTAGCATTGTAAACACCGATGCCCGCCCGCGCTGTCCGGCCTGCTACTGAGGAAATATTGACTATATGCCCCGATTTTTGCGCCTTCAAGAGAGGTAAAACCGCATGAGTAGCATATAAAAGTCCTAATACGTTGAGGTCAAACGATCGCCGCCAGTCTGAGCTATTTCCAGCTTCAATAGTGCCGAGTAAGGCAATCCCGGCATTGTTAACGAGGATATCGACTCTTCCCAATTCTGCATTTGCCTTTGCCACCAAGTTATTTACCTGGGTTTCATCAGTCACATCAGTGACAATAGGCAATGCCTTGCCACCACTAGCTTCGATGCGTTCTGCTAACGCCTGAATGCGATCGCCCCGTCTAGCAGCGAGTACTACTGTTGCTCCTTCTGCTGCTAAGGCGATCGCAGTTGCTTCTCCAATTCCCGCAGAAGCGCCAGTGATAATTGCTACTTTCCCTTTTAATTTACCTGTCATTTATTTAACTCCTTAGTAATTGATAATTGGGCATTGGGCAAAACAGTTCCGTTAGCGTCAGCGGGGCGTTTAGCCCGTTTCGAGTTCCTCGGCAAGCGAGTAAATAAGTGAGATTCCCCACTCAGGACTCAGCACTCAGCACTCCTGAAGGGCATTGAGCATTAATTATTCTTTCCCTGCTCCCCTGCTGCTCTGCTCCCCTGCTCCCAGCCTCTTACCGATCCTCAAAACAGATGCAACAGCCGCCCCACACAGTATTAGGGCTGCAAAGCGAAAAGTTCCTTGGAACCCTGCAACGATCGCATCAGGAGGGGCAACAGAGACATCTGCACCCGCAGACATACTAGCGATTAAGGCTCCAAATACTGCCCCAATTAGAGAAACTCCTACAGTGTTCCCTGATGTACGTGACAAAGACAAAAGCCCAGAAGCAATTCCTAGCCGTTCCCTCGGTACTGATCCCATAACAGTGCTGTTATTGGGCGATTGGAATAAACCCAGACCAATGCCGTAAATAAAATAGCGCGATACATAGCCTAGCTCAGTAATTTGAGCATCAAAGGTGCTAATCCCCAGACAGCCGCCAATCATCAACCCCAGCCCAATTGAACTGATTAGTCGAGCGCCAAAGCGGTCTGAAAGTATTCCAGCTAATGGGGCAATTAACCCACTCAGTACAGGTGATACGGCTAGTAACAGTCCTACTTTTACTGTCGGATAATGCTTGACGCTCTCTAGAAAGAAAGGGACGATGAGTAGCGAACCGCCAATAACAATGAATGCTAACCAGCCACTTAGCAAACCCATACTCAACTGAAGATTGCGAAACAGTTTTAGCTCTAGTAGTGGCTGCTTTAGAATCGCTTCAACTACCAAAAAAGTAATGAAACTTACGGAGGCGATCGCTAATAATACCAATGCATTGGTACTGCCAAAGCCCTGGCTTTGCCCTAGCGTCATACCTAAACCAAAACTACCCAGAGTCAATAAAGCCAATATGGCTCCCAAAAAGTCAAATTTCTGTTTGCCCTGAATGCGTGCAGAAGGTGGCACCACGCGAGCTATTAAGAAACTAGCTACGATCCCCAGCGGTACATTGATGAAGAATATACTATGCCAGCCTGACCAGCTTAAAAGCAATCCGCCAGCAGAGGGGCCAAAAGCAATTCCCAGTGACACTACACTACCGATGATGCCAACAGCCCGACCTCGTTCGGAAGAGGGAAAAACTTCTGTGATAATTGCCAAACCAAGCCCAGAAATGAACACAGCCCCTAGTCCTTGAAGTGCCCGAAAGGCGATCAACCACTCGATACTAGGTGCAAAGCCACACAACAGCGAACTGAAAGTAAACAGAACAAGTCCCCCCTGGTATAAGGACTTCTTGCCCCACATATCCCCCAAGCGCGTTGCTCCCAAAACTAAACCGGAACTAACCAACTGGTAACTCAATACAGCCCATTGAGTGGTAGGAAAACTAGTGCCAAAGGCTTGCACCAATGTGGGCAAAGCAACATTAATGATACCCACATCCAGGGTAGACATGAATACCCCAAGTCCGACACCGAGTAAGACCCAATTTTTTTGAGAGCCTGATAAAGCCAGAGGTTCTGCTTGGAATTGTGCCAACGTTTAGCCTCCGCCTTTGACTTTACGATTGTAAATAGTTTGCATACGTATATTCATTGTAGGGTGCTATCCTCGCTGCCAAGTTCAGGAAACTAAGTTGGCGATTTTGTTGAGTGCGATCGCAGCAGGCGCTTCGTCGAGCAAAAATTCTCTGGATGAATGAAAAATTCAGGTTTATATCAGGTATCTACTTCTCAATCGGCTAGATTGGCTTTTCCACTTATCATATATTTGCTAAAGTACTTAAGTACTCTTAAATCTGCACTCCTTCGGCTATATCAACGATAATGTTCAAGGAAGTACGGTAGTTTGATAGAGTTACTGTACTTAAGACTAGTTAGCAAACTATCATAAACAACTCTCTAAAGCAAGCTCTAGAGACAATGGGGAATAGGGAATGGGAAATGTCAATTATTAAAGTCACATCTGCAACTGGAAATAAGTACCTTTTTGTATAAGCAATGACTCAAAAATTTGAGAATAATAGGTCAAAAAATAGCGATCGTATTATTTGCCTTAGACCAATTCTGTATAAAGATGTGTAGAAATAACCCCACCACCTGCGGCACTTCCTGCGAGTTCGGCAAGGTTAGGAGCGGTGAAAATGATGTGCAGCTTCACAGAGAATTGGCTTTACTCAGTAAATCAAAAATAAAAAAAATTTATTACAATGGATAATTTTGGGATTTACACACTTGCTAATGACGTGGTATTTGACCAACTAGTAGCTTTGCTAAACAGCATTGAGGTGAATGTTAGTCCAGATATTCCGATTTGTATTATTCCCTATGATGACCGCTTAAAACGAGTTAAGCAGGAGATACGTTCTCGACCTAATGTCACCCTGTTTGACGATAAAAACTCGCTCAAAAAATGGGAGGATTTTGCCATTCAAGTTTGGAACGCTTATCCAAGAGATAGCCGAAAAAATAAACCTTCTATCGAATGGAATAAAAAAAATAATTTAATCAGAAAAATGTCTGCTTTTGATGGTGAGTTTGAAAGATTTGTATTTTATGATGCTGATAGTTTGGCAATGAATAAGCTGGATAAGGTTTTAGAAAAACTAGACCAATACGACTTTGTGTTTGATGACTGGGAACACACAAAACAAACTTCAGTTGCAGCTTTCGACTTGCCGAAGTTAGAACAAAAAATGTCTTTGCCTGAATCTGAAATCAGACGAGAAATCCACTGTTCTAGTTTTTTTGGTTCAAAAAAGGGTATTTTAGACGTTGAAGAATTAAAAATACTCAAAAAGCGATTGATAGAAGATAAGGAAGTCGAATGGATTAACGAAATTGCTTGGTGGTGTGACGCAGATTTATTTAGTTACATGACTTTCAGAATTGCTCGACCACTATTTAATTTTACCCTCAGTCCCGATGGTGAAGATAGAACTGGCAACTGTGCTAATGCAAATCCATTTGTGAACATTGATAATGTTCTTTATAACCAACAGGGATTAAAACCAATTCATCGCCTTCACTATATGGGCTATTCTGCTATTGGATTTGCCCGCTTATGTAAAGGCGAAGATGTTGATATTCGTTACAAAAATGAATTTTTACACTATCGCTTTCTGAAGCAACCAGAGCAAAAACCGAAGCAATTAAAGCCACCCACTATAGCGGCTAGAAGCAATCGATTTATCAAAAAACTTTGGAATAAAATTAATCAAACTATTTCTTACACTTAGCTTTTGCCCAGCCTTGCTCATTATGCGTTTAGTTTGTGAGCAATCTCCACTCTCATTTTGCAAAAATGCCTAAAGTTAGTGTTTCCATTCCCACGTTTAATCGAGTTAATTTACTGCCTTTCGCAATTGACAGTGTACTCAATCAGTCTGAGCAAGACTTTGAGCTAATTATTTGTGATGACGGTTCTAGCGATGGTACGCCTGAGTTGATGTCACAGTACACAGATAACCGGATTAAATATATCCGTCATCAGCAAAATATTGGTAAAAGTAATAATATGCGTTCTGGCTTTGATGCTGCCAGTGGTGAATATTTTATTAAATTTGATGATGACGACCGGTTAACACCTGATTTTCTCGCAAGTACAGCAGCTATTCTTGCTCAAGACTATAGCATTGATTTTGTTGGCACAGACCATTGGATAATTGATATTAACAATGTGCGGGATGAAACAAAAACTCAAGAAAATTCTCATCGCTGGGGTAGAAAGAATTTACCAGTAGGTGTTGTAAATAATTTGTTGGAAGTTGTATTTATTCAGCAAAGCTTTCAAGTGGGGGCGACATTATTTCGCCGTAAAACACTGCAAGAATTAGGATATATGCAGCCAAATCTGCAAAATTGTGAGGATAATGATTTATTTGTGCGTCTGGCTTTAGCTGGAAAAAAGGGCTATTACTTACCAGAATTATTGATGGAATATCGCTACCATGCAGAGCAGCAAGGTATTAATCGAGCTATTCCTTATTTATTTGATAAAATTCAGTATTTGGAAAGTTATAACTTTGAGTCTAAGAAATTAGAGAAAGTTAGGAAAAATCGTTTAACTGAAACGCAACTATTATTAGGGTTGCGTTTAATTGAAAAGGGTGAAACGCAAAAAGGCAGAGAACTAGTTTTAGCGGGACAGTCTTTTTCGACTACTAAAGCTTGGACTGGTTTAGGATTATCGTTGTTACCAGTAAACTGGCGAGGTAAGGCGTTTAATGCACTGCGACAGATGCGGGTTTAAACATTGACACATTGTGAAACTTGCTTTTTGGCATTGCAGAATAGAAATATGAATTAGTGCGATAATCCTTTAAAAATATTGTAACTAATGATAGCTGTAGCGCTAATGCTAATGGACAGAATTACCACAATTGATAATAATAGAAAGTTTTGCGATCGCCATTTGAATGAATAGTAATTTTGGTTGGTTATGGCATACTGTAGAGGGTTGAGTTTTAACCAGCTTTTGCATAATTTAAGTATTATTGTCACTTTATTCCCAACTAAAATTTAAATAGCGAAAATGAAAAGTGCTGAGTAAAGTAGAAATTACTCAGCACTCAGCACTCAGCACTCGTTATTGTTGTTGAATGAGTCGAGATTTGAATGACAAACTCTGTGCCTTTTCCAAGTTCGGAAGTACAAGAGAGCGAACCGCCATGTGCTTCTACCACAATTTGACGAGCGATCGCTAATCCTAATCCAGTGCCTTTTCCAACAGGCTTGGTGGTATATAAATGGTCAAATACTTTTTGTTTAACCTCTGGTGACATTCCCACCCCGTTATCAGCAATCTTAATCAAAACATCCTGATTTGAGTTTGCTATAAGAGTTTGAATGGTGATGCGATTGGGGTTGGTAAGAATCGCTTCCAAACTACGTTCTGTATTGTATTGTTCAAGCGCATCAATGGCATTTGCTAACAAGTTCATAAACACCTGATTAAGTTGTCCTGCAAAGCATTCCACTAGGGGCAGTTTGCCATAATTCTTCACCACCTCAATTGCTGGACGGTTTTCATTAGCTTTTAAACGGTGTCTGAGAATCAGAATAGTGCTATCAATGCCTTCGTGAATATCAAAGGGAACTTTATAATCCTTATCTGCTCTGGAGAAGGTTCGCAAACTAGTACTAATACTGCGAATACGGTGAACACCCAATTTCATCGAGTCCAGCAATTTAGGTAAATCTTCCCGTAAATAATTAAGGTCGATGGCATCAATTTCATCTTGAATATCTGAGCCGGGATTAGGAAACTTTTCTTGATAAAGATTAATTAGACCAAGCAAATCTTTGACATAATCTTTGGCTGGTTGTAAGTTGCCAGCAATGAAGCCAACAGGATTGTTGATTTCATGGGCAACACCTGCTACCAAATTACCAATGGCAGACATTTTTTCGCCTTGCACTAATTGCAATTGCATCGTTTGGAGTTCTTGTAATGCTTGTTCTAATTGTTGTTTTTGTTGTTGCAGCAATTGTTGTGCTTGCTGGCGTTCTGTGATATCTTCAGAGGTATTAAGGATACCAAAAACCTTTTTTTCTCTATCTTTTAAGGGAATTTTATTTGTATTCGACCACTTTTGTTTTCCATCTACTTGCTGCACAGTTTCGATAATGTTGAGTTCCGGTTCCCCAGACTCCATGATGCGGCGATCGCGTGCTACAAAAAAATCTGATTGCTCCCTAGTCCAGGGAAGTTCGTAGTCTGTTTTACCAATAACATTTTCTGGCACTCCTAGACCCCAAGTTTGAGTAAAGTTATGGTTACATCCTAAATAAACACTATTGCAGTCTTTCCAGAAAACAGACTGGGGAATATTCTCGATAATTAACCGCAAGAATTGTTCCGTCTGTCCCAGGTTTTCTAGAGTATTTTGTGCTTGCTGATAAAGTCTGGCGTTTTCCAGGGAGATTGCAGCTTGAGTACATAATAAATTGAGAATTTCGACGCGATCGCTAGTAAACGCTCCAGTCATCAGATTGTTTTCTAAATACAAAATCCCTAACAGTTTCCCTTGATACAAAATTGGCGTACACAGCAAGCTTTTGGGTTGCTGACGAATAATATAAGGATCGGCTATCAGCACCGGATGCAATGTTATATCAAGAATAACGGTAGGTTGTAGGCTGCGTTTGACGGCGTAAATTAGGCTATGGGGAACGTCTGCGCTATCTTCCACAAAAATGGACTGTAACACCGTTGATTGCTGCCCAACTTGAGCAGTCGCCTCAACTACCAATCTACCTTCTTTGAGCAGTAGTAACGCACACTTATCTGCTCCAGCATTTTCAATCACTACTTGCAGCAGCTTCGTAAGTAATTTATCTAGTTCAATTTCACTCGATAGAGTCTGAGAGGCTTTTAAAACTGTTGCCAAATCTAGTATTACTGATGTATTGCTGCTAGATGTTACTGATTTATTAATGCTTGGGTGGAAGGTAGTAATGCTGTCAATCTTTGCGATCGTCTCATTGGGTGTAAGTAGCGATACTCTTTCAGAGTCACTTCGTGAACGCCTCTGTTGTAAGATAGGAGCTAGCAGTTGTGGATAGCGTTGTTCTAAATCATCGACTTTGGCTTTAGCACCCCAGCGTGTGTAGCAATAGTAAGCATTAATCAAATACTCTTGAGCAATGCGTTCTTTGCCCCATTCTAAATAAAACTTGGCTGCAAGTTCATTGGCGAGAGCTTCTTCATTGAGATATTCGTTTTCTTTAGCTTTCGCAATGGCGCGATCGTAATACTCAATTGCCTCGGCTTTCGCCCCCAAGACTCGACATTTTTCTGCAACAACTAAAGCATGGCGGTGAGCTTGATTACCAGGTGCATGAGCCGCCCAGATGCTGAGTTTTTCTTGATGGACTGTCACCCGCTCTATAATACTGATTTGGTCTGTCTCACTGGCATCTGGATAAACCGCTAATCGAACTAGTGCATCGTAGAAGTAAAACAGAGGAAGCAGCACTAGTCCTGTGACTGCACCCAAATACGGTTCTGCCAGTTTGGCGTTTTGTAGAGCTTGTTCATAGTTTTGGAACAGGTAGCAGAGGAACAGTTTCTCGAAATAAACTTGATATAGTCCTGCTCCGTGATTCGTTTTAAGGGAAAGCTGAATTATTTCATCCTCATAGCAGTATTCACCAAGCAACCGCTCAGGTTCAGGCACAACCTCCAACAGATTGACTACAATCTGATGATAAATACTTTGTGTGTAGAGACAACTATCCTGGCGCAATTGCTGAATGACCTGGCGATGAGCTTCTATCGTTTGTCTTAAGGCAGATAGTTCCTGACCACTCCAGTAAGCTGTGTAGCAATAACACATCAGGCTGAGAGCGACATACTCAATGTCACCGGTTTCTAGCCCAGTGGAGTAGGCTTGCAAATATCCTTCCAGGGTGTATTTTGCGGGTTCTTGCCAATGTCTGAGGAAGCAGTTAAAGGCAAAAATGGTTTTAGCAGTTAACTTGGGGGCATGGATGCGTTGCAGGAGATTCACCCCCAATTGCCCAAACCGATAGCCTGCGTCAATATCTCCCAATATGGCAACCAAGGTCAACCCATACATTACATAGCCATGAGTCGATTCGGGAGCATTGCCGTATTCTACTGATAAATCGAACTCGGCAAATATCACCAAAGGCAAAAGCTCAGGGGCAGCTTGATAGGCAGCAGAAATAATGCTGGATAAAATAACCATTGCCGCTTTTTTCTCTGGTGCGGTCATTTGAGGTAATTCCAGTAAAGATTCGATTGACCTGCCATTGAGCAAGGTTTGGGTGTGCCTCAGTGCTTGTTCGATGTCTGCTGGGGTGGGTCGTTCCGGCAAATGTACTCCCAGATGCTTGAGAATTTTTCGTGCTAATTGCAAGGCTTCTAGCTGCTGATGTTGTGCCATGCAAGCCTGGATTTTAATACTGTAGATATTTACTCGATCCAGCCAGGATTGGGCATGATTCAGTACTATCTCAGCTAACTGTTCCATCTGTTCAAAATCGGTACAGAGGTAAGCTGATTCTGCTGCTCCTTCATACAAGATGAGGGCGAGATTGTATTGGCTATGCCAGCAATTACTCGTTAGCATGGCAATACCTGTGTTGAAATAGTCTAAAGCTGCTGCGTAAGCTGTTGCACCCTTGGCTTTATGCCCAGCCGCCAAGTTTAACTGCGTGAGTTCCTGTTGCTCCTGCTCATCATTAATCAAAGCAACCCCTTGATTGAGGTGATTGACGATCGCAAAAATTTTCTGATCGCGTTCATTTGCAGTCGTGGCTTGTTGCAGCAAACGCCCAATACGCAGGTGAGTAACTTGCTTTTGGTTATCAGGAATTAGTGAATAGGCAGCTTGCTGAATGCGATCGTGAAGAAATTTGTAGCTGATGGTTATTTGTCCATAGTCATTCTGGCTATTTACCAATGAATGCTGTTGATAAAACTTGTAAACATCACTGGTAGGAATGATAAATCCTTGTTGGAGTGCTTTCCATAATTCATCTGCCGTTGTTGCCTCAGACTGTTCATAGACGATTGCTAATGTGGCTAAATCAAAAGAGTTTCCTACACAAGCGGCTAATTTCAAAACTTTTTGAGTTTCTATTGACAACTTTTCAAGCTGAATTGCCATAAACTTTACTACATCATCGGTAAGAGCGATCGCTCGCACCTGAGCAATATCGCATTCCCACCCTCCTTGACTTCTACCCTTGGTAAGGTGGGACTGAGGGGGGTTAAATGTAATTAGTCGATCTTGATGTAGCGCTTTCAAAAACTGGGTGCTGAAAAAAGGATTTCCTTTGGTTTTGCTCAATACCAACTCTGTTAACGGTGCAGCTAATGCTAGTGTGCAACTCAATGTATCTGCAACCAAATGATTAACAGATATTTGATCGAGGGGAGCTAAGGTTATTGTATTTACTGTAGCCCCTAACTTCTGAATCTCTTCTAAAGTTAGCATCAGGGGATGTATTGGGTTAACTTCGTTATCTCGATAAGCACCAATTAATAGTAGATAACCGATGTCAACTTCGTTCATTAATAAGTGCGTTAACTTTAAAGAAGCAGAATCTGCCCATTGCAGATCGTCAATAAAAATTACTAATGGATGTTTTAGTGCAGCGAAGACTTGAGTGAATTTCAAAAACAGCAAATTGAAGCGATTTTGTGCCGCACTCCCAGAGAGTTCCGGCGCAGCAGGCTGTTTACCAATAATTCTTTCGAGTTCTGGAATCACCTCAATCATCACTTGTCCGTTCTCACCCAAAGCAGAGAGAATTTTGGACTTCCACTGCTCAAATTGGGTGTCAGTTTCACTCAGCAGTTGTCCGATTAAGTCTCGAAAAGCTTGCACAAAGGCAGAGAAAGGGATATTGCGCTGGAATTGGTCAAATTTACCTTTAATGAAATAACCCCGTTGTCGCACAATTGGCTTGTGGACTTCGTTCACCACAGCAGTTTTGCCAATCCCAGAGAAGCCTGCTATCAACATAATTTCAGTGCTTCCCTGGCTGACTCTTTCAAAAGCATCCAATAAGCTTTGAACTTCACTTTGGCGACCGTAGAGCTTTTCTGGGATGATAAAGCGATCGCAAATATCCCGCTCACCTAATTTAAAAGATTTAATTGAGCCTATTTCTTGCAATTGAGACAAACATTTTTCTAAATCAAATTTCAGCCCTAATGCACTCTGATAGCGGTCTTCAGCATTTTTCGCCATCAATTTCATCACAATGTCACAAAGAACTTCGGGAATTTCTTCTTCCCTGCTGTCGCCTAATTTTTCTGGTTGCTTGGCAATATGACTGTGAACCAACTCCATCAAATCCCTAGACTCAAAGGGTAAGTGTCCAGCCAGCAATTCATAGAAGGTAACGCCAAGAGAATAGTAATCACTACGATAGTCAATTCCGCGATTCATCCGTCCGGTTTGTTCCGGGGAAAGGTAAGCGAGAGTACCTTCTAAGATATTGGGACTGTAAATTTCCTGGGTTTCTCTAGGTAAAAGAGAGGCAATACTAAAGTCAATCAACTTGACTTGCTTAGTTTCCGGGTTGATGAGGATGTTGGCAGGCTTGATATCTTTGTGGATAACTCGATGGCGATAGAGTCCGTCAAGAATATTACTCAGAGCGATCGCAATTTCCAAGAACTCTGTCAAAGTATATTGGTTGCTTCCCATTTTTTTGTTGAGCCAATCTCTGAGGGAAATACTACCAAAATCCTCCATCACCAAAGCATAGCTGTTGCGGTAAGGTTCCAGGCTGTAGGGACGAACAATACCGGGTAGATCAAGATTTTTAGCAATAGTGTACTGATTACGAAACAGCAGCAGTTCATTGAAGGTAGGATACTCTTGCTGGAGCAGTTTGATGACAACCGGAAGTCGATCCGCCTCTCGAATAGCACGGTAAACTAAGGTTCTAGAGCCTACATAAAGTTGTTCGCTAATTTGATAGTTAAAAAACTTGTCCATCGGCTCAACTGCTGTATTCATACTTCATCAACTCTTGTTAAATCAGCCATTTATTTAAAGTAGTTTGCCCAAAAATCAGCTTTTGCTAACTCAGTTTTCTTTTGGGCGACACTGATAGCGTTAGCGTAGCGGTGGCGAGTCCGCGTACTCTTACAGAGAAGCAAGCTAGCAAGAGCGTCTCGTAGATAGCGTCCGCAAGAGGTCACAGCCCGTCGTAGACATTGCATTTTACGTGTGTAATCTGTCTTAAGCTTCTTCAGCAAAACTACCGCTATTTCCGGTAAAATCAAGTTCTAAGGAATGTGGATTTGGGAGAAATTTGGGGTGCCTACACTTGGTGTTAACATTGACCACATCGCCACCATCCGGCAAGCGCGGCGGACGGTGGAACCAGATCCGGTAGCAGCGGCGGTACTGGCAGAATTAGCGGGTGCAGATGGAATTACGGTGCATCTGCGCGAAGATCGGCGGCATATCCAAGATCGGGATGTACTACTGTTGCGGCAAACGGTGCGATCGCATCTGAATTTAGAAATGGCTGCTACAGATGAAATGCTAGCGATCGCTCTCGATATCAAACCAGATTACGTTACCTTAGTCCCTGAAAAGCGCGAAGAAGTCACAACAGAAGGCGGACTAAATATTGTCGGGCAAATTGTTAGAATAGGTGAAATAGTCGATAAATTGCAAAGCGCTAGCATTCCAGTTAGTTTATTTATCGATTCCGAACCAGCACAAATTGAAGCATCTGTCAAGGTACAGGCGCAGTTTATTGAATTGCACACCGGACAATATGCTGAGGCTAAGGATGAAACAAATCGCCAGCAAGAATTAGCCATATTAGCTAAAGGTTGTGAGCAAGCGATTCAAGCTGGATTGCGAGTCAATGCTGGTCACGGACTCACCTACTGGAACGTCTATCCGGTGGCTGCGCTTCCAGGCATGGAAGAACTGAACATTGGTCATACCATCATTAGCCGGGCAGCATTAGTAGGTATGGAAAGAGCAGTCCGGGAAATGAAACAAGCTATAAAAGGGGACAGGGGATAGGGGGATAGGGAAAAGAGAACGAAACTATAACCTGTAACCTCATAACAGAGGGGTTGTCACTGCGAAATCTAGAAATTGGGATCAAATCTTCAGCAAAAACTTCTATGAGCGCAACACAATCTAATGACCTGCCGCTTTGGGTACAAGATAGAGATAAGGTGATAGCAGAAAGCACTGATGTCGAGTGGCGCTATCAGACACCGCCTGATTATTCCCGTTCAAATGAAAATCTCGCCAAAGAAAGTATTTACAATCACCTTGAAGGTACACTAGAAGCGATCGTACAAAACTTGGTGCGAACCTTTGAGATGGAGGTATCATTCAAAGCTAACCCGCAACAGTGGTTATCTATTGTTAATGAACAGTTTCGCGTCAGTACCAATGGTGGAGTAGAGTACACAGCAGCAGATGTATCAGCCCAAGGTACTTACAATTTATTTATGGCTGATTCAGAGCATTACAAGGCTTCAGAAGAAACCTTTGAATCATCCGCAAAAGTCTTCCACACAACATTTCCCCAAGGATTTCCTTGGGAAGTGGTGGAAGTTTTCTCAGGGCCACCGAATGTAACATTTAAATGGCGGCATTGGGGACATTTTAACGGAGAATACAAAGACCATGCACCTACTGGAGAGACGCTAGAAATTATCGGCATGAGCATTGCAAAAGTTAGCGATGACTTGAAACTTATTTCCTTAGAACACTATTTTGACAATAATTTGTTCTTGGAAAAGCTAACATCTGGTGGCAAACAGATAAAATCTGAAAACCAGAAAAGTGCTTGTCCGTTCAGTTCTTGGTTCAAGAAATCTCAAAAAAGTTAGCTTGTAAGGGTACAGAGTCACTGTGCCCTGAAACTATTCACATAGCAACCAAAGGATGAAAATGCAAACATACCATTACGTTTTGGCAAGTCAACGCTTTCTTCTCCAAGAAGAACCAATACAAGAAGTTCTCAAAGAACGCACCCGAAACTACCACGAACAAGAAAAACAAATAGATTTTTGGTTGGTTGAGCAACCAGCTTTTTTGGAAACACCACAGTTTAAACAGCTAAAGGCAAAGTGTCCCCAACCAGCAGTAGCAATTATTTCTACAAATCCTCAATTTATTACTTGGTTAAAACTGCGTTTAGAGTACGTCATCACTGGAGAATTCCAGGCTCCTTCTGAGGCAATACCAGATGCTTTAGCATCGTTAGCTACTGTATCTTAATTTGAGCATTGGGCACTGGAAAAGAGGCATAGGGCAAGGTGCGAGAGGAATTTTCCCCTTGCTCCTCCCATCCTCTGCTTTTTCCCCATTCCCTAGTCGCAAAAGTTTCCCAAAATGGCGATTGTCAATCAATTACTACGTATAGACTAGTGCTATATTATTTTGGGGGAACAAAATATTTTTTTATAAAATCTTCTAAGACACCTTAATTTACATAATCTAACTTTTGTGCATAGATTTCAGACTTTACCAAGTGTTTTAGGATTAGCGATCGCAGGGTTGATTGGTGGCATGAGTACTGTACTTGCTCAAAAAACCATTCCCTCTTGTCAACCACCAAATGCGGGTGAGTATCTTTTATTAGTAGTCAGTCCCACAGCAAATAATCAAAAGCAGTTACGTAGCACCTTACCACCTGAACTTAAAACTATCACCTGTAAATATCTCAACGAAACCGTGACACGAGTCGGGGGCTTTAATAAAATTGACGATGCCAATCGTTGGGCAAGATATGTCAGCAACATTGTTGGCTTGTCTGCCATCATTACCACTCGACCAACAACAACGGCAGATGTACAGCAACAGTCACAGCCAAAACCACCTCAGCAGACAGTCAGTTATAATCCTCAAGCATTAGGCGAAGGTTATGCAGTACTCGTAGATTATTACAACCGTCCAGAACTAGTAAATAGTGTGCAGCAAGTGGTCGGAGGTAACGTCGGTTTTGTTTCGTATGGACAACGCCCTTACTTGCTAGCAGTTTATACCACTAACCAAAGTGAAGCTTATAATACATTGCAAAAACTAAACAATGGCGGTTTCGTTGCTAGCCTAGTAGATAGTCGTAAAGTGATTCTGCTGCGCTCGACTGTGGGGTTTTAGTGATATTAAGTTCACTGGCATCCTGATGCTACCTACCAGATTGGTAATTTGTCAATTAACGGAATTCTAGATTTTAAATTTTGGATTTTAAATTCAAAATTTAAAAAGGTTTTAAGCGAATATATTTATTTATATTCGCTCTGTGAGAAACAAGTTATTTGGAATAAATCCTTTCACCCTTAATCCCCTGAATTTATTCACGGCGTAAATCTAAAATCCAAAATTCAAATTTGATTGACAAATTACCAGTTACTAATTATCAATAGCCGCTCAAACAAAGATTTATTGCCCTAGTTCAATAAGCAGACCTAGCTAACCAATAAATGGTTATACCCAAAGCCGACCCAGCGATTACCTGAACTGGTGTATGTCCGAGTAATTCTTTGAGACGGTCTTGGCTAAAATCTGGTTTTTCATGAAATAATTCATCAATCATTTGATTGAGAATACGAGCTTGTTTACCAGCTGCTTGACGAACTCCGGCTGCATCATACATGACAATGATGGCAAAAACGATCGCAACGGCAAAATCAGGAGATGCCCAACCCAGTGTTTGCCCTACACCAGCGGCTAGAGCCGTAACCAGAGCCGAATGGGCACTGGGCATACCTCCGGTTGTCACCAAAACACGCACATTCAGTTTACGATTTTTGACGATCTCAACCACAAGCTTTAATGCTTGAGCAATTAAACAAGCTACCAGAGCAACCAGCAGCACCCGGTTGTCTAAAATGTTGCCTATGTCCTGCATGGTATTTTGGTTAGGTTAGTAAATATTAGCAGCAGTTGTTGGTTGAGGAAACATTTAGATTCAACCCAAAATTCCCAAATTAATCTATCACGTTGGAAAAAGACCAACGATTCAAAATAATTTAAAAGCTTATTTGATCAGCTTTTATAATTTTGAATCAGTGAATTTTTAATTTCGCTGGGCAGTAGTAGTACAGTATGGTGTAAATAAACTACCCATTCTCAATCAATGAAACGCTTGCGGTATAGGAATTACGCATTACGAATTACGAATTACGCAAAGCGTTATTAGTTATTACGGCTGGTAATAAAATGAGCAAGCGCTTGGAGTGGTTTGGCTCTGTCTCCAAATGGTTCTAATTCTACACAAGCTGCTTTAACTAGCTCTTGGGCTTTTGAGCGCGATTCCTCAAGTCCCCAAAGGCTGGGATAGGTAACTTTCTGGGCTTTTTGGTCTTTGCCAGCTGTTTTACCTAATTGCTCTTGGGTAGAAGTGATATCCAGAATATCATCGATGATTTGGAATGCTAGCCCAATATTTTGAGCATAACGGGTTAGCCGCTGCACATCTTCAGATGATGCATTAGTTATCAGCCCGCCACAAACTACGCAAGCTTCCAAAAGGGCGGCTGTTTTGTGTTTATGAATGAAATTTAGGGTTTCTAAGGAAATATCAGATTTACCTTCCGACTCTAAATCTACAATTTGACCGCCGACCAAACCACCTGCCCCCAATGCTCGACCAAGACGAGCAATAACCTGCAAGACTACCTCTCTCTTAACGCTTTGGGGGGTTTGAATGGCAACAGACTCAAAAGCAAGAGCCAGCAAGCCATCCCCAGCCAAAATCGCTACATCTTCGCCATAGACTTTATGATTCGTCAGCTTGCCACGACGATAATCGTCATTATCCATCGCTGGGAGGTCGTCATGAATCAACGACATTGTGTGGATCATTTCCACAGCACAAGCTGTTGGCATGGCCATCTCAATGGTTCCACCCATCATTTCACAGGTGGCAAGGCAAAGAATAGGACGTATACGCTTACCTCCAGCTAATAACGAGTAGCGCATCGCCTCATAAATCTTTTCTGGATAAATGACCGGAATAGACTGATCCAAAGCATTATCACAAAGCTTTTGTCGCTCTTTTAGATAGGCTGCTAAGTTAAATGTGGCTTCCTCTGGTGGTGTCTTTTGCACGTTATCAGTTGCTACCATTCTTTAATTCCTGACATTTTGCGATTTTTGCCTTATACGTCACAATTTTAAGGTGCTGTGGCGCTGAAAAAAATGAAAAGTTAGCAGCAGAGAGGCGATTAATCGCGTCTTTACAAAATTTAGGAGTTAAGAGTTATTAAGAATAACTTTTAACTCTTCACTCTCTTTCTTCTTTTGCCGCTCTGGAATAGCTAGTAAATGTATTTTCCAACAATATGGCAACAGTCATCGGGCCAACACCACCAGGAACTGGGGTGATAAATCCTGCTACATCAGCGGTTGGTTCAAAATGGACATCGCCAATTAAGCGACTTTTGCCATTAGCATCGGTGACGCGATTCATCCCCACATCTACCACAACAGCGCCCGGTTTCACCATCTCAGCAGAGATCAGTCCGGGATGACCTACTGCTGCAATTAGAATATCAGCATTTTGGGTGATAGTTTTCAGGTCATGCGATCGCGAGTGAGCGATCGTGACTGTAGCATCAGCTTCTAATAGCATTAGCGCCATCGGTTTACCCACCAAAATACTGCGCCCCACTACTACTGCCTGTTTTCCCTGCAAAGGAATCTTATATTCTTGTAAAAGCCGCATCACACCAGCCGGGGTGCAGCTACGTAAACCGCTTTCTCCCCGTACTAGTCGCCCTAAATTAACTGGGTGCAGTCCATCAGCATCTTTATCGGGATCGATTTGATGTAGCAGAGTTACAGCATCCAGGTGGTTAGGTAAGGGCAACTGTACAAGAATGCCATCCACTCTTTGATCCTGGTTAAGTGCAGCAATTACCTCTTCCAACTCCCCAAGGGTAGTTTGGGCAGGAAAATGCTTACCAAAAGAAGCGATCCCAACTTTTGCGCAGGCTTTTTCTTTATTGCGTACATAAGCGGCTGACGCTGGGTTATCACCAACCATCAACACTGCTAAACCAGGGGGTCGTCCAATTTTTGGTTGTAATTGTGTAATCGCAACAGAAAGTTCTTGCAGAATTTTTGCAGCTAAAGTTTTCCCATCTAGGAGTTTGGCAGTTTTTGTTTCCATGAAAATTCCCAGCTATGTTCGCTTGTTGTCCAAAGTCCAAAATGAAAATATTCACTCTTGAGTCTTGACTTTCGACTATTATTATGTTGCTGTTTGATGTCGTAGCGTTTTTCTCACAGTAAATCCATAATGTTTATTTTCTCAGATCAACGGCATCATCTGAAGAATAAAAAATTGGGAGAGTGGAGGAGCAGAAGGGCAGGGGAGCAGGGGAGAAGTAAGTTGCAGTAAGTCTTTCGCCTTTGCACCTCTACCTCTTGTGTCAAATGCCCAAAATAAATAAATCAGTGGCTTTTATGCGACAAATTAGAAATTTATCTCTTTCATTTTTCTACGGGCACAGTATTTTTCCTTACCGTTTGGGGTTGACTTTTTTTCTGATAGCAGGACTTTGTAGTTGTGGTAACTTGACATCACCTGGCTTGCGTGGGGCTTTGAAAATTGGGACAAATGTCACTCCAATTGGAGAAATTAAACCAAAACAAGACAATCAGGCTATAGTTTACATCCAAGGGCAGGTAGAAAAGCAAGCTCCCCTGATCAAACAGTGGGCTTATAAAATTAAGGACTCAACGGGCAAAATTTGGGTTGTCACCAATCAAAAAAATCTGGGTGAAGGTTCAGAAGTTGTAATTAAGGGTAAAGTTCGCTACCGAAGTATTCCCTTAGCTGGCAAAGAATTGGGAGAAGTTTATTTAGAAGAAGAATAATCAGCAATTAAAAATGAAGATATGAACAATCAACAGGTGCACGTTGCGATCGCAATTCTCTACCAGAAAAACAAGTTTCTCATGCAACTGCGTGACAATATCCCTGGTATTCTCTACCCTGGTTACTGGGCGCTGTTTGGCGGTCATATCGAACCTGGTGAAACGCCAGATGTAGCGGTAAAACGAGAAATTTTAGAAGAAATCGGCTATGATCTACCACCCTTTGTTCAATTTGGCTGTTATCCCAACGCAAGAGTTGTCCGTCATGTCTTTCATGCACCACTCTTGGTGGAATTAAATCAACTGGTTCTGAATGAGGGCTGGGATATGGCGTTATTTACGCTAAAAGAGATTCGCCAAGGTAACTGTTATTCACAAAATGCTGGTGAAGTGCGACCTTTAGGGGCAATGCATCAGAAAATTATGTTGGATTTTATTGAGAAAAATCCAACATAATTTGGGCATTGAGCATAGTTACGATCTTATCCCCCCTTATTCTTTATTCTTCACATCCCTAGAAACCAAAATAAAGTTAGAACGAACTCTTATGGGGTCATCACTAATGCAATCAGCAAACAAACTGCCGCGATGGTTAACCATAGGATTGGCCTTTCCCATTGCCATTCTTAACGGCTGGCTATTGCTCCAGGTTATACAGTATTTTCAACCCTTAGTTAGCATTATTACCGCCGCCATCCTGCTAGCTTTTGTCTTGAACTATCCAATCCAGTTTCTCCAAGAACAAGGGGTGAAACCCAACTTAGCGATCGGGGGAGTGTTACTTTTGACTCTGGTGGTTTTAGTAGCTTTGGGCATCACCTTGGTTCCCCTGATTATTCAACAGCTGGTTGAACTGGCTAATATTTTGCCCAGTTGGATTGATTCAGGTACTCAGCAGCTGCAAGCTTTTCAGGATTGGGCGTTAAGTCAACAGCAACTTCCGATTAATTTAAGTGGTTTATTTACCCAAGTTCTGGAACAATTATCTAACCAACTTCAGTCCTTCACTGGTAGAATTCTTAGTTTTGCTGTCGATACCATTGGGAGTGTCCTCAATGTGTTGCTGGCAGTAGTGTTGACTATCTACCTAATATTGAATGGTGAACGTCTTTGGGACGGAATTTTTCACTGGTTCCCCCCTAATATTGGGTCAAGAGTACGGGAATTGCTGCAAGAGGATTTCCACAATTACTTCATCGGTCAAGCAACATTGGGAGCGGTGTTAGGGGTGACAATTACACTAGTGTTTTTAGCCCTGCAAGTTCCCCTAGCTTTACTTTTTGGCATCGGTATTGGCTTATTTTCACTCTTCCCCTTTGGTACGGGAGTCGGTATTGCCATAGTAAGTTTGCTGGTAGCGCTGCAAAATTTTTGGTTAGGAGTGGAAGTCTTAGGTGTAGCTGTTGCGATCGACCAAGTTAATTCTAATATTATTGCACCTCGAATTCTCAGTAATTTGACTGGCTTAAATCCTGTGTGGGTGGTGATTTCTTTATTGCTGGGTGCAAAGTTAGGAGGAGTACTGGGTTTATTAATTGCGATTCCTATTGCTAGTTTTATCAAGGATATAACAGATAGCTGGCAGGCTGGAGAGTTTAATAAGATAGAGGATATAAAGTCAGAACCTGTGACAGTAAAAAGTGAGATAGCAGGAACTTATAGCTAAAGTTTCAGCATTGAGATTAACTGAAAAATTGGTGCGATAGTCCATAAATAAACTGTAAAATCATAATTTAAGATGTCAACAAACATGAAGCTATTACTTTGTAGATCAATAATCTTCCCGAAAAAAAATAATGACAAAAAGCTGGAGCGTAGGCTTAGTCTGCCGTAGGCATCGCTATTTACATTTAAGCAAAAATATAGTGAAACATTAATTAATGATAAACCCATACAAAAGCATCAGAAAATTTATTTCCGTCAAGGTAATAAAGGAATACAACGCCTTGCAAAACATGACTGCAAAGCTCTACGCCAGAAAACCTAAGCAGTCAGTCTTTTGAAAAAATGAAAAGTTGTTTAAAACTTACCTTTGATAATGGGCAAACAGCATTAGCTACTCAAGTTGAGCAGCCAGAAGAATTGCCTGATGCTCTTGAGACAATAGGGCTGTGCGATTCGCGTCCTGTTTTAGTAGTGGTGGGGGGTGCAAGTAACATCAGTGAAGCTGACTTTCTTCGTATTCAACAGTTGTTTGTGGAAGTTTTAGCCCCCATCGCCGAAACTTTAGGGGCTTATGTCGTGGATGGGGGTACGGATGCAGGAATTATGCGAATGATGGGTACAGCTCGTACCCAAATAGGTGCTAAGTTCGCTTTAGTTGGTGTGACACCTGAAGGCAAAGTGCCTTTACCTAATCATTCGGAAATTGCTGCTGATTTAACACCGTTAGAGCCAAACCATACTCATTTTGTACTAGTTCCTGGGAAGAATTGGGGCGACGAGTCTCCTTGGATATCCTATGTTGCCACTATGTTGGCTAATGATGCACCTTCGATGACAGTACTCTTGAACGGTGGTGAAATTACCTTTAAGGATGCCTTTTCTAGCGTTAATAGCGGCAGGGTAGTTCTTGTGATTGCTGGTAGTGGTAGAACCGCAGATATACTTGTAGATGCTTTGCGTGGAAAGGCTACTGATGAACGAGCCAAAAAGCTAGCTAAATCTGGTACATTACAATACATCGACTTAATCGACATAGAGAAAGGAGTTAAGAATTTAGGCAAAGTAATTAAGGGGTTACTTTCTAATTAGGAGTAAAAAATGGCAAAAAAAGATAGTTATCATGATTTTTTAAAAGAAGATTTTAACAAGTTATTTGCAGGTATTAATTTAGGTGATGTGCAAAAACATTTTTTGCGATCGCGCTGGTTAGATCAAGTACTCTGGATGGAAGGTAAGGCAAATTTATCGCGCGATCGCCATTATTTTTTACGGATAACAACTATTATTGGTGGTGTAGTTCTCCCGGCATTAGTAAGTCTAAATATTAACACCAATTTCAAACCTAACAATAGGGCTATCATTATGTGGTCAACTTTTGGTTTGAGCCAAATAGTTGCTATTAGTGCTGCCATTGAAGAGTTTTTTCACTATGGAGAACGCTGGCGACACTATCGCCGAACAGTTGAATCTTTGAAAACCCAAGGGTGGCAATTCTCGCAGTTGACAGGCCCTTATCGTATTTATCCAAGTCATCAACAGGCATTTAATCTATTTGCAAGTCATGTAGAAGATATTATTCAGCGAGATGTGGAAATATATGCCACTCAAGTTGTACAAGAGAAGAAAGAAGAAAAGCATAATCCTGAAGACCATATCCTTATGCAAAATACAAAGATAACCAATTTAGAAGAGAAGAAAGACGAAAAATAAAACCGAACTCATATTAAATTAATCCTCTACAATTTGGATTTCATCAAGTTGATTAATCACCACATCCGCACCTCGGACATGATCTGACTTATTTACCCAAGTGATCCCAATACAACCTGCGGCTTTAGCATTACGCGCCATTTGCATATCACCAATTGAATCACCCACCATTAATGTAGCGTTCGGTTCAACTCCCAAAGCTTGGCAAGCTTGCAAAAATAGCACTGGATCTGGTTTACTTGGCCCTTCATCTACGCCCATTTCTAACTGGATATAATCGCTTAACTGGTGATTGGCTACAAAATTACGTACTTCTTCAGTTGTCGCAGCTGAGAGGATACCAAGTTTTAGACCACTCTCCCGCAGGTATTTCAAAATTTCTAGGCTACCTACAAACAGTGGTGAAGGAGTTTGTCCAATGTATTTTTCCGCTTCATCCAAAGCTTGACGAGCTATTTTTAAGCACTCAGACCATCCTCTTCCAGTTTCAGCAATATACGCCGCAGCCGCAACTTCTGTTTCACGACGGCTTGCTACTGATATTAAACCTGCGGGATCTAGAAGATTGCCATTGATACCAAATGCCATTAATAGAGGTTCCCCAGTTCCCGGAATTTGAGCATCTATTAACCTCGTTGCCTTTTGTGCTAGCGATCGCAAATATGTTTCTGAATCTTCTAGAGTACCGTTTTTGTCAAATAAAATTGCCTGGATATTATCAAAAGTGATATTTCTACATTTAATGGTTGCCATAATATTTAACTTTTAATTACTCCCAACTTTTCACTATCACCGATTTTCTACATAAAAAAAGAGGGTTTTTCCCTCTTTATAAAATGATTTAATACTCTTACTTAAAGATAAGTAAAACCATAAAAAATCTATTACTCTTCAATAGCTGCTGGAATTTCCTCTTCAATTTCCGTTGCTGCTGGAATCTCTGTTTCAATTGCCGCAACTACTGGAATACCTTCATCAAGCTCTGCTGCTGATGGAATATCTTCATCAAGTTCTGTTGCTGATGGAATATCTTCATCAAGTTCTGTTGCTGGTGGAATATCTTCGTCTGCAAGAACTTCCGCAGGTGAAGCCGCAGCAGTAGCACCTTGCTGCTTGGCTAATAGCTGTTCGCGATACTTAGCAGCCATTTCTTCCGCCTTATCGTAAACCAAATCCCGGTTTTTAATCATGTCACCGGGTTCGGGTTCTAGCTGCTTAGTAGATAGGGAAATTCGACCCCTTTCTGCATCCAAGTCAATGATCATAACTTTTACTTCATCATTGACATTGAACACGCTATGAGGTGTATCAATATGTTCGTGAGAAATCTCAGAAATATGCAGTAGACCACTGACGCCGCCAATGTCGATAAAAGCACCGTAGGGTTTGATGCCACGAACAGTACCAATTACTACTTCGCCGACTTCTAGGCGGTTCATCTTGCGCTCAACCAGCGCCCGACGGTGAGATAGAACGAGGCGATTACGTTCTTCGTCCACCTCTAGGAATTTTAACGGCAGATCCTCGCCGACTAATTCTTCTTTAGGTTTGCGGGTACTGATGTGAGAACCTGGGATAAAACCACGTAATCCCTCAATCCGTACCAATGCTCCACCGCGATTGGTTGCAAACACGCCAGAACGTACAGTAGCATCTTCTGCTTGCAACTGTCGCACGCGTTCCCAAGCCCGCATATATTCAATACGGCGAATGGAAAGGGTTAATTGACCATCTTCGTTTTCATCGGTAAGGATGAAAAATTCGCGCGTTTCGTTTGACTGTAATACTTCTTCCGGGCTATCCACCCGGTTAATAGACATTTCTTGTATGGGTATATATGCTGCGGTTTTAGCACCAATGTCAATCAGAGCGCCGCGCGGCTCTATACTGAAAACTGTTCCTGGCACAACATCGCCAGGGCTAAAATGATAATCGTATTTGTCAAGTAGAGCAGCGAAATCTTCGTGAGTGAATCCAATTTCTGTAGCGGTTAAATTCTGATTGACCATGCTGATTTGTTCCTGGTTCTAGTCTCCGTAAAGGTGGTGTGACAAGCGCGATGTGTTGTGTAGGCAGTTCTATGGCAGCTTACACAAAACATCCTTTTTTATCCTAGCGCAGAAAAGCTAGCATTAACACATATCTACTCCCAAGATTGGAAATTATATCACAATATAAAAATGATTTGTCATTAGTCATTAGTCATTAGTCATTGGTCATTGGTTAGTAGTGAGAAATAACATAAAGGATAAAGGGCAAACATAATAATATCCGTTGCCACCATACTTAGTAGCAACGGATATTAAGATTAAATCCGCTTAAAAGTCTGGGAATAGGATCTACTTATCTTTTGGTTTCTCAAAGCGAGGGGGTTCGCGAAATGCGATCGCAAAGAAGAGAGTACCTATACACAGAGTAAAAATCAAGATGTACGCAACGCTTTCCATATTACGATTTCCTCTTTATCTAGCCAGTAGTTAAAGTTTTTAATGCTGAGTGACCTGAGTGCTGAGTCAGAGGTTTAACTCAGAACTCAGCACTCAGCACTGAAATTAAAGGGCTTCCTTCCGGCGGGTTGACTTGTCACCCACTTTCTGGAACAGACCCCACTCAACTTGCTCTTCAAGATCCGCATCAACACCAGCAAATACGTCTCGGTAGATTGTCCGAGCGCCATGCCAGAGATGACCAAAGAAGAACAGCAGAGCAAATACGGCGTGTCCAAAGGTAAACCAACCTCTAGGACTGGTGCGGAAAACACCATCAGAGTTCAAGGTTTCCCGGTCAAATTCAAATATTTCACCGCCTTGAGCCTTACGGGCGTACTTCTTCACATCAGCTGGTTCTGTAAAGGTCTTACCATTCAGATTGCCACCGTAGAAACTAACGGTGACACCAGATTGCTCGAAGCTATATTTAGATTCTGCCCGACGGAAGGGAATGTCAGCGCGGACAATTCCATCTGCATCAGTCAAAATCACTGGGAAGGTTTCAAAGAAGTTGGGGAGACGACGCACGGTCAATTCCCGTCCTTCAGAATCTTTGAATACGGCGTGACCTTGCCAAGACTGGGCAATGCCGTCACCTTTCACCATCGGCCCTGTACGGAATAGACCACCTTTAGCGGGGCTATTACCGACATAATCATAGAAAGCCAATTTTTCAGGAATCTGCGACCAAGCTTGCTCAAGGGTTGTACCTTGGGCTACGTTTGTTTGGACGCGGCGCTGAATTTCTTGACGGAAGTAGTTCTGATCCCATTGATAGCGGGTGGGGCCAAACAATTCGATGGGAGTGGCGGCGTTACCGTACCACATAGTACCAGCAACGACGAAAGCAGCAAAGAAGACTGCTGCAATACTGCTAGAAAGTACTGTTTCAATGTTCCCCATCCGTAGGGCTTTGTAGAGCCGTTCGGGGGGTCTAACTGTCAGGTGGAATAAGCCTGCAATAATACCAACAACACCAGCGGCAATGTGGTGAGCCGCAATGCCACCAGGGTTATAGGGGTTAAAACCATCTGGCCCCCATTCTGGTGCTACTGCCTGGGCCGCACCAGTTACACCATAAGCGTCAGAAACCCATATCCCCGGCCCAAATAGTCCGGTGACATGAAAAGCACCAAATCCAAAACAAAGTAGACCAGATAAGAACAGGTGAATGCCAAACATTTTTGGCAAGTCGAGAGCGGGTTCACCAGTGCGGGGATCTCTAAAAAGTTCCAAATCCCAGTAAACCCAGTGCCATACGGCGGCTAGAAATAGCAGACCGGAAAGAACAATATGAGCGGCAGCAACGCCTTCAAATGACCAGAAGCCAGGATCGGTTGATGGCCCACCAGTAACGTTCCAACCACCCCAAGATTGAGTGACGCCCAGACGTGACATGAACGGCAAGACATACATTCCTTGACGCCACATCGGATTGAGAACTGGATCGCTAGGATCAAAAACAGCCAGTTCGTAGAGTGCCATCGAACCAGCCCAGCCTGCTACTAAGGCTGTGTGCATTAAGTGTACAGAAATCAGTCGCCCTGGATCATTCAGAACGACTGTATGTACTCGGTACCAGGGTAGTCCCATCGACTACGCTCCTCCTCGATGAGTTAGTTTACAAAGCAATTTTCTTACTGAGATTCTAAGAGACGAAAATCGCCACTCAGAAAACTCTCTTTTGTTTTTTGTTATTGCCAGAGCCAGAGTATTACCACAGCTTAGTCTTGATAAATCAGACAGCGTGGGTGCTTTGGCAATGCTTACTCGCTTCAGGAGGTTTACCTATATAGGCTAGCCATCGCCAAGCAAAAATGAGAATGTTTTAAAAAGTGTAACTATTGATGGAATTGTTTGCAAGCGTGTAAATTGATGCGATCGCGTAGCATATCCAAGTTTTTTCGCTACCAATACGCGTCGAGGATTAAATTTGCTTATCTTTTCTTTACGAGGAGTGAGGAGAAGGGGAGCAGAGGGAACAAGGGGGAATTCTTGAACAAGTCTCTCCCTTGTCTCCCCCCTCTTCTTCGTCTACCTTGTCTCTTCTCCATGCCCCATGCCCAATCTTTACTGAACCACCAACTGAATATTTTGCAGTTGACACTTCGCTTCTGCTGTACTCAGGCGTTCGATTACTTGTTCGGCGCTCATCAGACGCTTGAGTACTACTTGACCGATGGTCTGACTGGCAATTACTGGTATTGTTGGCTTGACTTCCACGGTTAAAACGGCTTCTTCAACTCGATAAAGCCAGAGCAATTCGTTTTCTTCGACTAAACAAATATTCATTCGCTGAATATCTGGTTGGCGTCGCCATGCGGTTATTTGCCAGAGTCCATCAGATGCCCAGACTCTTGCAACTGCCCATCCCTCAGAGAGAAAGAAATACTTCACGGTCTTAGTCTCACTATTAGACTTTCAATCTGCTGTTAACGATATCGCGATCGCTTTAGTCGCTGATGTTCAAACACTCTTCTTTTTGAGAATACAGCCGATCTTGACGATAAAACGCTTTATCATCGGTGTCTGTGCCCAAGCAGCAACAGGTAAAATTTCAACGTACACTACTTGGGCTAAAGTTAAAGCTTAACAAGACCTAATTTTCTTATTAACTAGGAATTTACGACAATTTTAGCCAATGTTGAAAATTTTAATTAAATAAAAACTTTTCAGTACTTAACAAATATTAAATTTTTCAATTTAATATTATGTATTTTCTCAATGATTTTTTGTAACAAAATAGTGCTTAGGCGTAGCCCGTAGTAGACATTGCACAGTCGCAAGAAACTTAATCATGAAGTTGAGTATCTGCCACAATTTTTTGATTTAGACGGCTACGGAGTCATAATGTCAAGTCGAATTCTCTCTCATTTAGCTGTACCAGTTATACTTTTTACGTCTAACTACTTAGCTTTCGGCTTTGCCAACCAAAGCCCGCGTTGCATCGAAACAAGAACTACTATAAATTGTGAAGATTCAGCACAAGAGTCACAAATGTAGTAAGATTGCTGACCGCTGATATGAAATATATTATTGCTATGACCTGGTTTTCCTTGTTCGTGAAACGGTGGGGTCGGATTACACAATTTCTATCTTTGTTCTATTTATGTTTATTTTTGGTTGTTAGTTGTACTCCTCGTCCACAGTCAACTACGCCACCATCCGGTTCTGTAAATATCCCTACAGGTGATGATCGGATTACTATCGGTACAACAGCCAAGCCAAGAACCCTCGATCCGGCTGATGCTTATGAGTTAGCATCTTTAGGTTTGGTGTTTAATATGAGCGATCGCCTCTACAACTACGAATCAGGAAGCACCGAAATTAAACCCCAACTAGCTACAGCATTACCTAAAGTCAGTCAAGACGGTTTAACTTATACCATCCCCTTACGTCAGGGAGTAGTTTTTCACGATGGGACTCCCTTCAACGCTCAAGCAATGGCTTTTACCATCCAGCGCTTTATTGAAAATAAAGGAAAACCCTCATTCTTACTAGCTGATATAGTAGATTCGATAAAACCTACAAGCGAGTATGAGTTGACAATCAAGCTGAAAAAGTCCTTTGCAGCTTTTCCCTCACTGTTGGCATTTCCTGGAGTGTGTGCCGTTTCACCAAAAGCTTATGAAGTCGGCGCTGGTAGATTCAAGCCGAATATTTTTGTGGGAACTGGCCCTTACAAATTAGGACAGTATGGTACTGATTCGATCAGATTTGATGTATTTGATAAATATTGGGGAGAAAAACCAGCTAACAAGGGTGTTAATCTCCAAATTCAAACTAGTCCAGTTAATTTATTTAATGCTTTTCGTACAGGTGCAGTGGATGTAGCTTATTTGTCGCTACAGCCAGATCAAAATCGGAGTTTGGAAGAGGGTGGCAAAAAAGGAGATTGGCAAGCGATCGCAGCTGAAGGTAGTGTAGTAAGTTATCTAGTATTAAACCGGAATCAAAAGCCTTTAGATAAATTAGAGGTAAGACAAGCGATCGCCTCCATAATTGACCGTCCACTTTTAAATGAGCGAGTATTACTTGGTCAAGCAGATCCGCTCTATAGCATGATTCCCACAACATTTAAAGTTTCTGTGCCATTATTCAAAGATAAATATGGCGATGCTAACTTCGATCAAGCTAAAAAATTATTAGCTACTGCTGGCTTCTCCAAAGAAAATCCTGCAACAGTGCAAGTTTGGTATCCTTCTAGTTCACCTACTCGTAGTTTGGCAGCACAGACACTCAAATCCCTTGTGGATGTCAAAATGGATGGAATACTGCAATTTGAAGTTGCCCAAGCTGAAGGGCCTGCCTTCTTTAAAGACATTGCCAAGGGTTTGTATCCGGCAGCTTTACTTGATTGGTATCCAGACTTTTTAGATCCAGATAATTACGTCCAACCATTTTTGTCTTGTGACAAAGGTTCAGTTGCTAAAGGATGCGAAGATGGAGGCAGTCAAACTCAGGGTTCGTTTTACTATAGTGAAGCCATAAATAAACTGATTGATGGGCAACGCAAAGAACAAAACCCCGAAGCACGTCAGAAAATTTTTACAGAAATTCAAACGCAAGTTACTACTGATGTACCTTACGTTCCCTTATGGCAAAACAAAGACTATGTATTTGCCCGAAATGGTGTTAGCAGCGTCAAACTTAACCCTACCCAAATTCTAGTTTACCAGACACTGAAAAAATAATTCGTAGTTGATAATTCGTAATTCGTAATTTAATTTTTTGAGGTCTAAATCCCAACAGCTAAAAGCCACAAATTTGACAATTTGGTGTGGTGAAAAGCCCAAATATTACGAATTACGAATCAAAAATTACGAATTACGAATTACGAATTACGAATTACGAATTACGAATTACGAATTAC